>JABHCC010000151.1 GCA_018669475.1 Bacteroidota bacterium
CGCCAATTTCTTCGAAATCGAGATGTTCCAAAACAACCACAAACCTCCGGCTGATTTCAGAGAACCCGGCCTCACGTTGGCGTCACGTTTGGCGTCACGTTGGCGTCACGTTGGCGTCACGTTTTTCGGCCCTTTTTAAAATCAATGTCTTCAATGATGTTTGGTTCCCGAAAATCAATAATTGTTTGTTTATAACGAACAATTATTGCTATATTTGTTCGTTGACAGCAAACAATTGTTAAGACCTTCGTATGGATAGAGATAGACTAAAGGAGATAATGTTTGACCAAAAAGATGTTTTTAATAGAGGCAAGCAGCTTATTACCAGAGATCTGGAGTTAGATAGATATATTTCAACCAAGCAGGTTGTGGTTATTTCAGGAATAAGAAGGTGTGGAAAATCATCATTGCTATATCTCATTAAGGAAGAAATGAATCTCAGCGAAGAGCAGTATTGTTATTTTAATTTCGATGATGAGAGGATATTGACAGATGTTTCTATACTGGAAAGTATTTATAATCTTCATATTGAGATTTATGGACGGGAACCAATATTATTTCTTGATGAAATTCAGAATATTGAAAACTGGGAGAAATTTGTTAACAGGATTTATGAACGAGGAATTAAGGTGTTTATTACGGGTTCAAATGCAAGCTTGCTTAGCTCCGAAATCGCAACTAGTCTTACCGGACGAAATAAACAGATTGAACTATTCCCCTTTTCATTTGCAGAATTCCTGCGCTTCAATGGTAAAAGCTACAATTTGGATCGACTGAGTTCAAAGTCAAAATCATTTCTGATACAAGATTTTACAAAATATTTAGAAGTCGGAGGGTTTCCGATTGTTGTGAAGGAAAATGATACGGAACTCATTAATTCATATTTTCAGGATATCCTGTATCGTGATATCATTTCACGTTACAGATTGACTCAGGTGAAAGAGATCAAGCAGATCGGATTATATTTTGCCTCAAATATTAGTAAACTATTCTCATATTCAACCTTAATGGATATTTCGGGGGTCAAAAGTGCTAGTTCAATTAAGGATTATCTGTACTATTATGAGCAAACCTACTTATGGTTTTACTTAAAGAAATTCGATTATTCTTTAAAAAAACAAATAATGAACCCCAAGAAAGTTTACGGTATCGATAGTGCATTTGTTCACCGTCTTGGATTCAGTTTTTCAGAAAACAAGGGTAGGATACTGGAAAATATTGTTTTTCTTGATTTGCTTCGTCAGGGAAAAGAGGTATTCTATCATACTGGAAAAAAGGAATGTGATTTTGTCATTAAGAAAGGACTAAAGATTGTAGAGGCCATTCAGGTAACTTATTCTCTTAATGATTCCAATTTCGAAAGGGAGATTAGTGGTTTACTGGAGGCTATGGAATATTACAGGCTAGGTAAAGGAACAATTCTTTGTTTTGATACCATAGAATCCAGCAAACCAATTCCCAATGGGATAGAAGTTCAAGCAGTTTGGAAATGGCTTCTAAGTTAATGTTATCTAATGAATTATGGGATGGTCGTTGGTCCCTGGTCGTTGGTCCCTGGTCGTTGGTCGTTGGTCTGTTGGTCCGGGGAGTGTCTGGTTGTTGCTTTTGAGTATTGCGATGGCTTGACCGAAGTTGGTCCGTGAGTACGCCAAGCGATCCCCTCCTTCGGGGATGACGGCCCGTAGTAACATCATTAAACCATGATGGCCTGCACTGTCATCCTCAGGCATGCCTGCCCCGGTTTTTACCGGGGACCCGGGGATCGCTTGGCACAGCCACCAGAGGGAACTTCGGGGATCGCCAGGCACAGCACTGCAGCAGCTTCGGGGATCGCCTGTCTGGGGGCTATGTTGTTTTGGGGTTTTGCCCTGTTGCGAGTTGTATTTCTGCAAGCATTTCTTCAAGTGAGACTACTGTGATTTCGCTGCTTAATGGCCAGCCTTTTGATACAGGTGCAACCACCATATTTTTGTTGCTGTCCAGGTCATGAAAAGCGATATGGTTCCCCTTAGTTAGGGTGGGCGATAAGCTATTTTTACATTCTATGCTGAATTGTTTGCCCCCGACCTCTACAACAACATCAATCTCAGATCCATTGCTGGTACGATAATAGCTAAGCAGTGCTAATGGAAAATGAGCCATTAATTGTGTAATTACTAAACTCTCCCATAAACTGCCAAAGACCGGATGACCAGTCAAGGTGTTAAAATCAGGCAAATGGAGCAGGGCATTGATGATCCCTGTATCGGTTAGGTATACCTTCTGTGCCTTGACTAAACGTTTGCCTACGTTCGCCCGTTTTGGCACCAGTGTTTTAACCATGAAGGTGGATTCCAATAGATCTATGTAGTTTTTTACCGTCACGTTGCTAACTCCTAATGCACTTGCCAACCTCGAATAGTTGATGCTTTGACCATTGGTATGTGCTAGCATCTGCCACAAACGAAGCATGGTAGTAGTAGAAAAGCCCGACCAAAAAGACAAATCCCTTTCCAGATAGGTCTGAATGAAGCTTTGTCGCCAATCCATTGATTGCTCGGTATGTTTGCTCAATATACTTCTTGGAAAGCCACCGCTAACAAGATAATCTTCCAGTTTACAGTGTTGGTTTATTTCTTGCCAGATAAATGGCATTAGGGTGTGATACTTTATTCTTCCAGCCAAAGATTCTGAACTCTGGCGCAATAATTCAGGAGTGGCTGATCCGCTTATTATGAAATGACCATTCCCCCCCCAATCATCAACCAGACTGCGTATTAAAGGAAATAATTCGCTTTTTCGCTGGATTTCATCCAGGAAGATAAGCGTACCTTTGGTGTTCTCGAAGAACCATTCAGCATCATCCAATTTGCTCAAATCAGATGGTCGCTCCAGATCCAAAGTGATGGCTGTGGGGTGCGATTGCAGTAATTGTTTGACCAATGTTGATTTGCCACTCTGCCTGGGACCAATAAGCGCGGTAACCGGATAATGATCCAGACTTTTAATGATGTCCGCCTCTATTAATCGTTGAATATACATGCTAATTTTATTTTGTCTACCATGTAAATTTAAAAAACAATTTTAAATATGCATGGAAGGGGGGCTGGTTACCGAAACCCCGGTGTCACGTTTTCTTTCGGTCGCCTGCGGATTGGAGTTGTTTTGGAACCGCCAATTTCTTCGAAATCGAGATGTTCCAAAACAACTCCAAACCTCCG
>JABHCC010000014.1 GCA_018669475.1 Bacteroidota bacterium
AAGTTACGAAGATTGCTGAAATAATTTGTTGTTATAATGCTTCCTGATCCCAGTATCTCCATTTTTGTTACATCCGGAAGTGTTAAGTAGATGCTTACTGTATCTGCTCTTCTGACCAGATCGTGATATTTGATCATCCATATTCCATCGATAACTTCAGTGCTGATGTTATCAATTATATTTTGTTGACCTACAATTTCTACGGATTGATGATTTCCCTGAGTAATAAAAATATTTGCTGAAATACTATTTGTGAAACCCGTGATATCATCAAGTTGCAGATCTGATTCAATACTAAATCCCTCACCAGCGATACCAGGTAAGAAATCGCTTTCGCAACTAAACAGGATAAGTGGAATGACAAGCATAAACACCCATTTAGAAGCTAATCTATGAATTTTCATTTTTGGCTGATTTGAATAATAAACGAGACAAGTTCACAATTTTCATGCCGTGATTGCTTCTTTTTGGTAAAATCTGGTTTTAAAAGGCTGAATAACTAAAATGATACTGGTTTTATTATCGATTTATCTGGAATGTAAATACATGTAATTTTGTAAATGCCACAAATACAGCCCTTAATGTCTATTTTAATTTAGTCTGAATACGTTTTGTAGTTTACTTCAGGTACATTTAATTTTGAGCATTCAATAAATCTGAACATATGAAGATCAAAGCTATATTATTTATCATTCTGCTAAGTCTTGTCAGCTTTACAATAAAGGCTCAGAATAGTAATGCTGCTTTATCAATGATGGAGCAATCTCAGAAGTTAACAATAGGAGGTTATGGACAAATAGATTATAACCAGCCCTTGAAAGCAGGTTATTTATCTAATGGAACATTAGACGTTCATCGTTTGGTGATGCTATTTGGATATAAATTCACTGATAAAACTCAATTTATTACAGAGATTGAATTAGAACACGTTAAGGAAGTGTTTGTCGAACAGGCTTTTGTAAATCATAGATTATTGCCAGGCTTGAATTTGCGGGCGGGACTTATGTTGGTTCCAATGGGATTAACAAATCTTTATCATGAACCCACATCTTTTATGGGTGTCGAGCGTCCGAACCTGGATAAATATATTGCACCAACTACCTGGAGGGAAATTGGTATTGGTGTTGCCGGACAGATTATGACCGCCTCCCTTAAGTATGAGTTATATGTGATGAATGGTGTTTTAAGCTATAACGATGGTGGAACACTTAGAGGTGTCGACGGTCTGAGAAAGGGAAGACAAAAAGGAGCTAAATCATTAATGAGTGCTCCAAATCTAACAGGACGTTTGAGCTATTTTGGTCTGTCAGGTCTACAGCTAGGTGTATCTGGCCTATTTGGTCATAGTCAGTCAAATTTATTTGATGGACTGGATCAGACAAATGAATTTGCGCTTGCACAGGCTGATTCAACAATTGTTCAGGTAAGTATGTTGGGTGCTGACCTGCGCTATACACGTAAAGCCCTTAAAATTAAAGCTCAGTATTATTTTGCAAAACTAGATAACACTGCAGCTTATAATGATTTTGTAAGCACTGATTTAGGTAGCCAGATGAATGGATGGTATACCGAACTAGCTTATAATGTGTTGCATCATTTCGAAACCGACTATCAATTATTTCCATTTGTGCGTTATGAAAAGTATAACACCCACAAAGAAACTGATGGAGACCTGGCTGAAAATGCTGCCTATGATAGAACAGAAATAACTGCTGGCTTAAGCTGGTATTTGTCAAAAGGCTCTGTATTGAAAGCTGACATACAGTTTTTCAAGAATGGACTGACAAATAACTATACCCCGCAAATGAATTTTGGAGTTGGCGTTTGGTTTTAATACTATGTCCATATTCTCATGACACACAAAATTATCGCAATTATTCTGCTATTCAGCGTTCTGGCTGATTTCCATCTTACTCCAAGACAGCAAAAAAGATTGGAGAAATCACTTAATAAGGCATGGCATGCTTCCGATATCCAAATATCACCCTTGTGTATTGACTCCACACTTGAGATACAGCCAGATGATCTGTACTATTCTATTTCCAATGATGAGGGAATTATAGGGTACGCAGCCGGGAGAAAAATTACAGATCAGTACTTGAATTATTTTCCATTATTTGCCTTTGACTCAGATTTGAAAGTAAAAGAGGTGTTTATTATCGAGATGAATACCATAAAAGGAGCCGAAATAACAGCAAAATCCTGGTTGAAGCAATTCAAATCCTATTCTGGTGGGCAATTGAAACTGGGAAAAGATATTGATGGAATTACCGGAGCTACTTTATCAGGTTTATCAATGGTGCGCGAAGTTCAACGATTCTGGAATAATCTTGATCAAACAATTAATTCGACGAATATTCTTGTGGGTCAATGATTTGTGTGTCAGTTATTTCCCATATTCCTTCCTGAAGTTCCCATACCAGCTTAAGATAGCCTAAAGTGTTTTTGTAATTTTCACCCCTTAGGGATATAATTCCCTCAATAGCTTTATGACCATCATTCTGCTCTATAATTCTTAGCTCCTTAAGACAGCCCGGGATAATAATTTCTTCTTTATTCAGGAAACCATTGACATCATAGTAAGTAGGGGTAAGCTTTTCCTTGTCTGGTAGTGGGAACATCCGGCTACTGCCATCACTGAGTGCAATTTCAGCCTGAAAACCATTAACAAAAGCCCCACCAATACTATAAACTGTTTCTTCAAGGAAATCAAACAGAATAATTGGTTCAATTAACTCCAAAGTGTAAATCTGATCCAATCGACAAGTTTCCTGA
>JABHCC010000152.1 GCA_018669475.1 Bacteroidota bacterium
CTGATTCTGGGATTTGTAGAAGTATCAGGACGAGGAATATTTGCTAAGGTCAATAATGTGGATTTTAAAATAGGTTCAGGTGAATATGTCTCATCTCCTGAACAGGATATTCAGGAGTCTGGCAGCATGGTTCATGTATCAATTGACAATGTATATAAAGGGTATTTTGTTATAAGTAATCGTTATCGTGATGGTTTTAGCCATGTGATCAACAACTTAGCCCGAAGCTTTACACTTTACTTGTTATCGGGTGACAGAGACACTGAGCGTATGAGATTGGAGAAATTTTTCGATTCAGGAAAAATGCTATTCAATCAAAAACCCATAGAAAAAATGGAGTTTATCCAGGACTTACAAAAGAACGGGGCTAATGTGTTAATGACAGGAGACGGTTTGAATGATTCAGGAGCATTTATTGAAAGTGATGTTGCCTTGTCTCTGGCTGATGATATTTACCATTTTTCACCTGCCGGAGATGCTATCTTAGAAGCCAGGCGCTTTGATCAATTAGACAAATACATCCAATTTGCCCGAAAATCTTTATCCATTGTAAAGGTCAGTTTTGCAATATCTATTCTATATAATATTGTTGGACTATCTTTTGCAATCACCGGCAACTTATCTCCTGTTGTAGCTGCCATCCTAATGCCCATCAGCTCAATCTCAGTAGTCGCCTTTGCAACTTTCTCAACTGGTATACTTGGCAGGAAGCTGAAATAAAGCAATAATACTATAGCGCAATGTTTTGTGATATTATTGACATATCATCAGAGTGAAGTAATAGTAAAAAATTGTAAATTTCGATCTGAAGAATGCAATCTATGATAAGGTCATATTCTCCTGATGAGGTTACTGTTTTCGCTACTGCATGCCCAAGGAACTGCTATAGTACATGCAGTTTAAAAGTAAGAGTTGCTGAGGGCCGTATTATTGGAATTGATCCTCACGCTGCTAACTTATCAGGCAATGAAGGCCCATGTATAAAGGGTTTGTCATACATTGAAAGAGCCGAATCTCCCGACAGAATTTTACATCCATTAAAGCGAAATGCTGATGGGGTACTTAATCGCATATCCTGGGAGGAAGCCTTTGAGCTTATAAGTACGAAGCTAAGAGATTACCGTAATAAATTCGGGCCGCATTCAATTCTCTTCCATGCTGCCAGTGGGATGTCGGGACTGTTGAACACGGTGAGCACTAATTTCTGGAGATTGTTTGGAGGAGTTACTTTAACATATGGAAATCTATGCTGGCCTGCCGGATTGGAGGCCACAAGACTTACCCTGGGTGCCAATAAGCATAACGTTCCATGGGATCTGGAAAACGCCCGATTGATTATCCTTTGGGGTAAAAATCCAGCTGAAACCAACATCCAGGAGATGATGCCCATTGACAAGAGTCTTGAACAGGGAGGCCGTTTGATTGTTGTTGATCCCCGCAGAACACCATCCTCTGACAGGGCTGAAATCCTTGTGCAGATTAAGCCAGGAACTGATGCAGCTCTGGCTCTTGGAATAGCAAGGGAATTGATCTGTAATGATTGGATTGATAAGGATTTTATCAATAGCTATGTTAAAGGATACGATGAGTTTGCCTCAAGTGTAGAGGCTTACACTCCGGAAATAGTATCTGAGATTTGCGGTCTTCCTGAGTCGGGAATAAAGGGTTTAGCCAGGATGATTGGGAATACTAAACCTATGACTCTTGTGCCTGGTTTTGGCATGCAGCGCTATAGCAATGGCGGACAAACGATTCGCTGCCTTTTGGCCCTTCAGGTTATCACCGGTAATATTGGAAAACCGGGAGCATGCTGGCACTATGCCAATTTGCAGAGTTATGTTTTCGACGAAATAAAAGAACCAGAATCTTATTACCCTGGAACAGAGGATAGAAGTTTCAGACGGGAAGTCTCAGTTGCAAAACTAGGCGAAGATATTCTTAAGCTAAAGGATCCTGAAATAAAGATGATCTGGGTAGAAAGAGGGAATCCGCTTACACAAAATCCGGATTCAAATCTCATTCTGAAGGCATATAGAAAAGCTGATTTCAAAGTGGTAATTGAACAGTTCATGACCGACACAGCCAGGGAAGCTGACCTGATTCTACCATCAAAAAACATGTTCGAACAAGCTGATATTATTGGCTCATACTGGAATCCCTATGTTCAACTAAAGCAGAAAATTATTGAGCCTGCCGGAGAAGTAAAACCTGAAACAGAAATCTACTATGAACTTGCACATCGTCTTGGTTTTCATCCGGAGGAAATAAAGAAAAATATACCTGAACCCAATGATAAGAGTGTAAATATCTTCCTTGAAAAATACCTGGAGTCATATCCTGAGTTAAGCATGGAAGAGTTAAAAACAGGGCCTCAACTGGCTGATTGCCACGAAGAGATTCCTTTTGCTGACGGGCGCTTCCCTACCCCGTCGGGAAAAATTGAATTACTAAGCGAAGAGGCAAATATGAGATGGGCGCTTGACAAACTACCCAGCTATGATCCTCTGCAAAGTGCTCCCAAAGAATTCCCCCTGCAACTATTATCACCTAATTCTAAAAACAGGATACACTCTCAATTCAATAATCTTCAAATAATTAAACAGTTTGAAAAGGAGGCTGTTCTCTATATGAATCCACATGATGCTATTAGCCGGGGATTGAAAAATCATGAAATGGTTGACATGAGAAATGACAAAGGAGATGCCAGGGTGAAGATTTGCTTTGACATGGGAATCAGAAAAACCTGTGTGGTACTGACTAACGGACACTGGCACAGTGATGGAGCCAGTCCCAATTTATTTACAAGAGGAAAGGAGACCGATATGGGACATGGTACTGCCTTCCATGACAATTGGGTGGAGGTTAAAAAGATCTAAGCATGGTAAAAAAGGCATTCATTTTTAACACTAACAAATGTGTAGCCTGCATGGCTTGTGTGGCTGGATGCTCCATTGAAAACGGCACATCTGCTGGCATGAACTGGCGTACTGTCAATACCTTCAATAACATACGCCATCCTGAATTACCGGTATTTCATTTTTCACTTGCCTGCAATCATTGTTCCGATGCCCTGTGCATGACAAATTGCCCCTCGCTGGCCTATACCCGTGACAAAGAAACCGGGGTCATTATACATCATGCTGAAGCATGTATTGGCTGC
>JABHCC010000153.1 GCA_018669475.1 Bacteroidota bacterium
CTGATTCTGCCAACTGAATTATTCTTGAAATCTACCATATAGAAGTGGCCACCGGTATAGGTGCTATCCGGACCAGGATATCGTCTGTTGGTAAAAATGTAGTACTTCAATGAATCATCAGGATGCTGGAGAATATTGGCCGACTGTGTGGCCGTTGAATCTCCAAAAAGCGAGGTTCCATGGAGCATGACCTCATGATTGCGATTCCATACAGTGGATCCGTTAGTGTAAAAAAGAAGATTACCCAAGGAATCGCAAATGGTGGCCGATCCGGCAGGTGCATACATCTGGCTGTTTGTCAGTGGCATGGGGTGTTCTCCACTGAAATCAATACCTGCATGATCACCAAAATACCAGATGTTTCCTTCTTTCTGGCCGAAAGAGAAGACAGCTTGGGAAACCAGAATCATAAACAGAACCAGGAATCGCCATTGTATTATTTTCGAGTACTTCTGAGACATGGATAACAAGGAATAATGAAATAAAAATAATGAATTATTCCGTCTCAGCTTGTTTTTGGTTCCGATCATCACTATTTTTAACACAGCCTTACTGTCCCCCAAACAGAAATGAGCGCACTAAATCGAAATTAAAACCGTTAAAATATTAAGTACAGAATAAGCTTTCGCTTGCCCGTATTTCTGATACCTTGAAAGTGAATTCTGTTATTTAAGCCATAAGCCCGAAGCCTAAAGTTTTATTTTTTCCATGAAAAGAACACCTGCATTCTCCATAATAGTCTCGTTCATTGTTCTGATGATTATTGGTCTGGCTTTGATTCCAGAGTTGTCGGTTCATCTTCATTCTAAACGCTATCTGCCGAGGCTTACAATATATTATGGCTGGGCAAATGCTTCTCCACGACTCATTGAGCAAGAAGTTACAGCTCCATTAGAAGGATTATTTAATACCACAATTGGGATTAAGGGCATTACTTCATCATCAAAAAGGGGATCAGGTTGGATAACTCTGGAATTTGATGAACATGCTGATATGGATAATATGCGCTTTGAAATTGCTTCAAAAATCAGAGAAGCTTTTCCAGGCCTGCCGGATGGTGTCAGTTATCCGAGAATATCGCCATACAATACAGACGATGATGAAACGGTAGAGATATTATTAACCTATACTTTGAATGCTCCCGCTTCTCCCAGACTGATACAGGAATATGCTGAAGACCATATTGAAACCAAACTGGGGCATATTGAAGGTATGCACAGTATTGATGTGAGTGGAGCAACTCAGATGGAGTGGGAATTGACCTATGATCAGGAGCAACTTTGGAGTCTGGGGATGGACAGAGAAGATATATTGTCGGCTCTGCAATCTTATTTCCAAAACGATGTATTAGGTATGGGTTTTGATCAATTGGCAGATAATGAGGTGAAATCACCGAAGCCAATTATATTGAGATCATTTACTGATAAGCAGAATTCCTGGCTTGAGATTCCCGTTAGTTCAATAAATGGAAGAATTGTACGAATAAAAGATTTATGCCGGATTTTACACAAGGAACAAGAACCTACTGGCTACGACCGGATTAATGGAAATAATACAATTAACATAACCTGTACAGCTGAACCAGGAGCAAATAGTCTGAAGGTAGCTGAAGAAGTGAAAAAGGAAATAAAAGAATTACAGAAAGATTTCCCACCTGGTTACATATTGATATTGGTTGATGATAAAACTATCAGCATAAAAGAGGAGTTAAATAAGATCTACTATCGTACTCTTTTTTCTTTTACCATTCTACTCCTCTTTGTTTTGTTGATTAGCAGACAAATAAGATATCTGACCATTATTTTCATCAGTTTGGTAGCCAACCTGTTAGTGGCTTTTATTTTATACTACTTGTTTAAGGTGCATATAAATATGTACTCTCTGGCTGGTATAACGGTCTCCCTTGGTTTAATCATCGACAATACTATTGTCATGCTCGACCATATGCGAACTAAAAAGAACCGTCGGGTATTTCTTGCGATTCTGGCTGCAACTCTTACAACTATAGGTGCATTAACGGTAATTCGTTTCTTTGGTGATATCCTTAAAGAAGAGTTGAAAGATTTCTCCATGGTTTTAATCATCAACCTGTTTGTCAGTCTGATGGTTGCTTTGTTTCTGGTTCCTTCACTTTATGAAAAAATCCCTCTAAGAAAGAGGAATGGCAGCAAGACCAGAAAAAGGAAAGAGCCGGTTATACGCTTCACACATTTTTATGAAAAAATGATTCGTTTTGCCCAGCGTTTCAGATGGGCATATATAGTTGCTGCTATTTTGCTTTTTGGTCTGCCGATTAATGACCTGCCAACCCGAATGGAAGGAGAGGAATGGTATCACAAATTGTATCAAAAAACATTGGCCTCTGATACATATGTCCAGAAATTGAAACCTGTTTTAGATAAAACTCTGGGAGGAACGCTGAGATTGTTTACGACTCATGTGGCTGATAGATACAGATATAGATATAATATTCGCACTCGAATAGATGTTTCAGCTTCTCTACCTGAAGGGGCAGTTCTTCAGCAAATGAATGACCTTATGGTTGAAGTGGAACGGTATCTTTCACAGTATGAGCAGATTGATCAGTATCTAACCCGTGTGAGAGGTGCAAGAAGCGGACACATTACTGTGAATTTCAAACCTGAATTTGAGTTGGGAGCCTTCCCCTTTATGTTGTACTATCAACTAAACGACCTGGCCAATAAACTTGGAGGAGCCGACTGGAGAATAACCGGAGTAGGGCAGTATTTTAATAATTCAGTTAGCGAAACAGTGGGCTCTCAACGTGTTGCTCTTTATGGCTATAATTTCGAAGAACTTGTGGAATATGCTGAATGGACCCTCAAAGAAGCCATGCTGCATCAAAGAGTTCAAAAAGGATCAATAATCAGCCGCATGGGTTATCGAAGAGATCCATTGTATGAATATATTCTTCGAATAGATCCTGAACTGATGCATTCATATGGAATGGGAACCGGTGAGATTATGAGTCAGCTCAATGGGCTGTCTATTAATCATACTCCTAACGGACGTGTATTTATTGATGGTGATTTGCAACCAATTAGATTGCAATCAAAGCAAAGTCGTGAGTTTGATGTTTGGATGATGAGTAATTCACCTCTACAGAGTGATGAATCTTTGGTGAAGCTTTCCAAGCTTGGCGAAGTGAATCGTGAGGGAAAGAATCGTAGTATTGAACGTGAAAATCAACAATATATTCTAATCGTCGAATATGATTTTATTGGGGCGTATAAACTGGCTCAGTTGCATCAGGATCGCTTGCTTTTAAAAGTTAAAGACCACCTTCCGATTGGATACTCGGCAGAAAAACACGGTTACAATTACTACCGACCGCCTCAGAAAAAACAGTTCTTGCTAATCCTTCTGGTTATAGTAATTATTTACCTGATTTGTTCAGTATTACTTGAATCGTTTAAACAACCATTAGCGGTAGTACTAATTATACCAGTATCATTTGTTGGAGTATTTCTAACATTCTACATCTTCGATTTTAGTTTTGACCAGGGTGGATTTGCTTCCTTCCTGTTGCTCAGCGGGATTGTAGTAAATGCAGCTCTATATATATTAAATGATTTTAATAACCTGAAGAAGGCTGGCAGGTATAAAAAAGACCATGTCAAACTCTTCCTGAAAGCTTTTAATGGAAAGATTGTGCCAATTTTTTTGACTGTAATGTCAACTGTTCTGGGATTGGTCCCTTTCCTAACCGGAGGTGAAGATAATGCCTTCTGGTTTTCCCTGGCTGTAGGAACCATGGGAGGATTAATATTTTCTTTCTTCGCCCTAATCATCTTCCTCCCGGCATTTATGAAATTAAAAACCTTGTCCCTGCGAAAGCAGGGTCCTGATAACATTTAGATCCATGAAAAATCATCTAACTATCCTTCTCTCTTTATTACTTGTGATTGCCAGCAGCAGTTGCAAACAAAAAACTGAAACTGAATTTGGTAATGAATTGGGAAAGACTGATTCAAAAGCTGATCCTATTCATGTAGAAGGGGAAATAGCCACATTCGGTGACTTTCCTCTCGAATTTGTTAGTAATGGCAAACTCAATGCAAGCAGCCAGGCTGAATTGTATTTTAAGAAAAATCAATTGATCGAAAATATAAATGTTAAGAACGGAGATTGGGTAGAGGGAGGTACGGTGCTGGCAACAATGGAAAACCAACTCGACCTTATAAATCTTGAGCAAGCAGAAATCAGACTGGAATCTGCAAATATTGAAAGGGAGAATCAGGTGATCGGGCATACTGCAAACCAAAAGGGAAAACTTGATGAGAATGATCAGGCGATGAATTACTTTTCATTATCCTCAGGATTCAGGGAAGCAGAACTAAATATGAAAAAAGCCCAGTTGGATTACCAAAATACTATTCTCACAGCACCCTTTTCTGGCAGAGTTATTGATTTAGATACTAAGATTCAAAATCTACCCACATCTGGTGAACCTTTCTGTCGTTTGATTAACGATCGTGTATTTGAAGTCATTTTTCCCATTTTGGAATCAGAGATCGGTCGATTGAAGGTAGGTCAATCCATTAGCATGCGTCCATTCATTGCTGATTCAGTTTTTTATAGGGGAAAGATTTCTGAGATCAATCCGGCAGTTGATGAGCATGGTTTGGTAAAAGTAACTGCTCTGGTTCCAAATTCTGATGGGGAGCTACTACAGGGTATGAATGTCAAGGTCTTCATCAAGGATAAAGTGTCAAATTGTGTGATTGTACCAAAAGAAGCCGTTGTCTTACGAAATAACCAGCAGGTGGTATTCAAATATTCTGAAGGCAAGGCAATGTGGAATTATGTCGGCACAGTGCATGAAAACTCTACCCATTACTCGGTTATTCCAGTAAAGGCCGGTCAGGAAATACTCGAGGGCGATACGATAATCACGATTGGTAATTTGAATCTGGCACATGAAGCTGAAGTTAAATTCAGAATGAGCAATAAGTAATATTCAAACCCTGAATTATGGTTAAATTCCTAATAAATAGACCGGTTGCTGTCATTATGAGCTTCATGGCCATCCTGTTTCTGGGCTTGATAACAGCGACAAATTTGCCCGTCTCATTAATGCCGGATATCGATATACCCGAAATAACAGTGCAGGTATCATATCCGAATGTACCCGCCAGAGAAATAGAAAACTCGGTAATTAGCAATATACGAACCCGCTTGTTACAGGTTGGACATCTCGATAATATTGAATCTGAGGCAAGAGATGGTTTTGGTCTCATACGTATGAGGTTTAAGTATGGTACCGATATAAATTATGCATACATCGAAACAAATGAGAAAATCGATGATGCCATGAATTCGATTCCGAAAGATGTTGATCGTCCACGGGTTATAAAAGCCTCTGCTACTGACATACCAGTTTTTAACCTTATGGTAAGTCGCAAAGCCAGCTGGGAAAACCAGGAACGGTTTCTGGAAATGAGTGAGTTTGTCAGAGCTGTTATAATCAAACGTATTGAGCAATTGCCAGAGGTGGCAATGGTGGATTATACCGGGATGGCTTATCCGGAATTGGCGATCTTTCCTGATTATGACAAACTTAGAAGCTTGAACCTTACCAGCCAGGATCTCATTACAGCTGTCAATACCAATAATGTATCCAGTATTGGTAATATCATGGTCAGAGAAGGAAGCTATCAATTCAGTGTCCAGTTCAAGAATTACCTGACTGACATGGAAGATATTGGCGACATATTCCTGAAGAAGGAAGATCGCTTATTTCAGCTCAAAGACTTAGCTCGTTTAGAATTGAGGCCAGAAAAAAGATCGGGATTATTTATGAACCGGAATAAAGAGGCTCTTTGCCTGGCAATTATCAAGCAGGCTGATGCCAGAATGGAAGATCTAAGGGAACAATTAGATATTCAGCTGGCTGATTTTGAAGATAAATACCCTGAGTTGGATTTTGAAATAGAAAAAGACCAGACGAAAATTCTGCAGTACTCAATTGGTAATTTAAAGCAATCATTACTTTTTGGTGCTTTCATGGCTATACTGATAATGTTTCTGTTCCTGAAGGATTTCAGATCTCCTTTGTTAATTGGAATTAGTATTCCTGTTTCTCTTGTGGTCTGCTTCCTAATCTTCTACCTGGCTGGAATTTCGATTAATATTATTTCTCTCTCCGGATTGGTACTCGCCGTCGGAATGATGATAGACAATTCGATCATTGTTATTGATAACATCGATCAATATATAAGGAAAAAAGAAGAATTATCAGATGCTTGTATCAAAGGAGCTAATGAGGTTATCCGACCTCTGATATCATCTGCCCTAACGACAAGTGCTGTTTTTATACCGTTGATATTCCTAAGTGGTATTTCCGGAGCCTTATTCTTTGATCAGGCATTGGCAATTACTATTGGGCTTATGGTTTCCTTTATGGTATCTGTTACATTGCTCCCCATGTTGTATCGACTCTTTAATGGGCAACGTAAAACATATGGAGAGAATAAATTTCTTGCCCGAATCAATCGGATTAATTATGAAGGGGCGTATGAAAAAGGATTTAATCATGTTTTCAAGAATAAAATTATTTATGGAATTGTATTCCTGAGTTTGATTGCATGTGTTGTACTATTGATACGGGTTCTGGAAGTCCGCAGACTGCCGAGAATAGAGCAAACTGAAATGCTTGCATTGATCGATTGGAATGAATCGGTTCATGTTGAAGAAAACTCGATGCGGGTAAAAGAAATGGTTAATAGTTTGAAAGATACTATACTTCAATATTCTGTATTGGCTGGAGAGCAACAGTTTATGCTCAACACATCCGAAAACTTAGCTACAACTGAATCTGAGATCTATTTTTCTGTAGAAAACTCTAGTGCCATTGAACAATTGGAAGTAGATATACGATCTTACCTCACAAGAAACTACCCACGTGCTTCAATTAGTTTTTCCCCACCAAAAAATGTTTTTGAAGCACTATTTTCTGACAACGATCCGGATTTAACTGCCCAATTATGGGATGTAAAAAATGAACAGGTTCCAGGTGTTGAACCGATCAATAATTTCGTTGAGAAATTGCAGATTCCTGCAAATGTTTTCATGGATCCTGTTCCCTTAACTGATCAGCTTGTTATCGAAGTCGATCCCGAGCTCATGTTACTATATCAGGTCGATTTCAATACAATGAAGAATGTGCTCAGATCTGCTTTTAACGAAAATCAAATTGCTCTGTTAAAGACCTATCAAAGATTTATTCCTATTACACTGGGAGATGATCCCAAAGTTGTCACCGATATTATTAATCAAACCCTGGTAAGGAATAAAAAAGGAGAAGAAATGCCTCTTTCCTCTCTTGTGCAGATAAGTCGGGAGCAATCATATAAAATACTTAGAGGAGGTAGTGATGGAGAATATATACCATTAAATTTTTATGGTGAGGAAAAAGAGATGGAAGCAATGATGAATCAGGTGAAAGACAAAATCAAAGCACACTCAGATTTTGAAGTCAAATTCAGTGGACGCTTTTTCTCGGATAAGGAAATGATGAGAGAACTGCTAATGGTTCTTCTTGTATCTGTTTTACTATTGTATTTCATTCTGGCTGCTCAGTTTGAAAGCTTTCTTCAACCACTAATTGTTCTCCTTGAATTACCTATTGACATGGCTGGAGCATTGTTTATGCTATGGATATTTGGAGAATCACTAAATCTCATGTCAGCAATAGGAATAATTGTGATGAGTGGTATTATCATCAATGACTCAATCCTGAAAATTGATACCATCAACCGGGCCCGCTGGTCGGGTATGGATACACTATCTGCTATAAAACTAGGTGGAGAAAGGCGGCTTAAGCCAATTATTATGACCAGCTTGACAACGATTCTGGCTCTATCACCTTTCTTGCTTTTCACAGGCCTGGGTGCTGAACTACAGAGACCACTGGCTCTTGCAGTTATAGGAGGGATGGCTCTGGGAACAGTGGTGAGTTTGTACTTTATTCCGCTTGCTTACTGGGCTGTGTACAGAGGGAGAAGGGTTAAGGGATAAGGGTTAAGGCTTATGGCTTAGGGTGAATAAAGAATTGAATATCGAATATCGAACGCCGAACTCCGAATAATGAATGAAAGAAAGAAGAAACTTCGACATTGGATATTGGGTGTTCGTCATTCGACATTCAGAAAAAGTGGGACAGAGAAACTGAATATCCAACACCGAACGCCGAGCGCCGAATAACGAATTAAAGAAAAAAGGAAGATGAAAAGGAAGATGAAAAGGAAAATGAAAAGCCTTTTAGCAGCTGTACTGATATTGTTTTTTATTGCTTCGTGTCAAAACCAGAAACCAAGCAGTGAAAAAATCTTTATTGATTTATCCGGCAGGATAGAAAGATCTAATGATTTATCACCAGAAATCAAGAAGATAGAGTTTTTTCAAATTGATGGGAGTATTCCGATTGACAAGGTGAGGGATATTCGGATGCTTGATGATCAGATTGTTTTTTTGCATAAAGGTGGGCGATATGGAGGTGATGTTCTTGGAATTGTATGCATTGATATGAGTGGATCAATATTGTGGAATTTCAATAAAGAAGGTAAAGGGCCAGGGGAATATGAGTATATAAGATTCATAAGTTATCTTTCTCATCGGGATGAAATTGTTTTCCAGGATATGTGGAACAAAAAAATGCACTTTTTGAGTACTGAGGGTGCTCATTTACGTTCTATAGCTCTCGAGAATGAATACAAGCATATATTGGAATTGGCTAATGGTCAATTAGTGGGCAATACAGCTAATAGCTCACGTATGAATCCGGAAGGAGTCATGCAATATGACATTGTTTTTCTCGATGATGAGGCAAATGAAACTGAAAAGTTTTTACCTAATTCTACTCGTGAAGTCGGATGGTATTGGTTTGGGGAAACAATTTTGCCAGGAGTCAGGCAGAATATTTTTACTAATACATTACAGTATACGATTTTTACTATTTCTCCGGATGGCGTGGATAGTACATGGAATCTGGATTTTGGAGAATTTAATGCCGATAGAGAAAGATATCTTAATCCGGCAGGACCCGAAGATTATCCAATGGCTGCTGATGAGAAAGAAGTATTGTCTTTTGGTCTGGTTCACACGCAAAAAAACCTTTGGGTTTTGGTTCCTCATTTTGATCAGAAAATTCATCTGGCAATAATTAATAAGAAAGACCATTCGATCAATTATTATCTTATGCCAGAGAATGGCTTCTATTTCAGAGGTATTCCGGTAAATCCATTCAATCTTACTCAGAATGGCGACTGCTTTGTACTCAGTTTAACTGCTTTGGATGCACTTGAGAAGTGGGATAAACTGACTACCGAAGAACAAGATAGCAGCGATCCCGAATGGAAGAAACTAATGGAAAATCTCGATCCAGAGAGCAATCCAATAATGATAAAATTGTATGGGAAGTAGGAGACAGAGGGGAAAGAAATTGAATATCGAATATCGAACACCGAACACCGAATAACGAATGAAAGAAAATCCTATGAAAAGGAAGATAGTACTATACTTCGTTTTAATCACTGCTTTGTTTGCATGTCAGCCAAATACCAGCTCAGACGAGCAAGATTTCGCTTTGGTGAATGGAGAAAAGATCCCAATAATCCGAGTGGATCTTGTTGCTGACTCTACCACTACTATAGGCTGGAGTGCATTGTTTGATGAGGTAAATATTATTCCACTTGAAACTAGTGAGAGATGTCTGATTCGAAATTGGCGCACCGGATTATCTCCAAACTCCCTGTTTCTGGCTACACAAACAGGAAGGCTCGGACCAACAAGGCTAATGGAATTTGATTTTGAAGGAAAATATCTTCGTGATTTTGGAGCCGGAGGAAAAGGACCGGGAGAGCACACAGGATATTTATTGGGTGATGTGAGATATTATCTGGAAACTGAACAGGTATTGGCAGATTTCAATGGCTATCCTGAGGAGAAACATTTGTTTACCCGAACAGGTGAGTTTATTGCCAATATTAAAAGTCCATTTGAGCTGGCAGGTAAAACTATCATGATTAATCCCGAATTATACCTGACTTTGGGATCAATATATGGGAAACCTACCTATTATAGGGATTCAGTTTTGCTGGAGTGGCATACTCAGGAAGGTGAGGTAGTAAAATCGATTGGTCGTACGATTTATCCACCAGAGAATAATAATGGATTCACTCCAATCAGTGGAGGGAGATCATTATACAGATCCGGTACAATCTGGCGTCTTTTTAGTCCCGGAAACGATACTATTTATACTATTAAGGGCCAGGAAATCAGTCAGTATGCTATTTTTGAATTTGGAAATCAATATGTGCAGCTAAATAAAATAATTGACCCAAGTGAAGTTATTGGACGCTTCATGATTCAAATATTATCAGAAGATGATAATTATTGGATTCTCAAAAAGAGTTTAGTAACTGTTTGTGATGTTAATGATTATGGTACAGGGCAGTGGGGAGGGATGTGGGACTTCAATGAGTCATTTATTGTAATTGACAAATCAAACGGTAAATCCTGGAATCTGAGCTTTGAGGATGACCTTCTTGGCATTATTCCATGGAAAACCTTGCAATATTCATTGAAGTGGGATGAATCAGGGAAAGTCTATATCATCATTGGAGCACTGGATCTGGTTGAATGGATCGATGCTGCCTTTGATGAGGGAAATATAACGGAGCCACAGCTTAGCAAAATCCGGAATCTGAGACAAAAGATTGACGAGAACTCAAATCCTGTGTTGTTTATGCTTGAAAAAAAGAGAAAGTTCGATTTAATAAAGGACTAATAATTCGACATTCAGGAAGAAGGAAAAGAACTGAATATCGAACTCCAAATCCCGAACTCCGAATATCGAATGAGCAAACTAAAAATAATTCGTCAATTCTTGCAACACATCCTGGGTGCAATTATAATAATGATCCTTTTTGGTCCGATTGCTGGTTATCTGGTACATGCAATTTTTAACGTTCCACTCGATAAATGTGTGATCATTGCTTATGTGATCGGACTGGTTTTGGGTATTTACTGGATTAGAATGAAGTATGCAAAATTGAAGAAATAGATATGATTCACAAAAGATTAATGGGATGTTGTCTGATCGCCGGGCTAATTGCTTGTTCTCAGAATGGTGATGTTTCAGTAAGTATTGTAAAACATGCAAAGGATAATGAGTATCATATTCATCTTAAGGAGATAAAAGATAGTGTGTCAATTAAGCTTTCGGATATAATTTCTGATTTTGAGATTCTTCCTCTTGAAACGAATGATGAATGTTTACTTAGTAGAGGAATGTACTATATAAGCAAGGAATATATTCTGGTTCAAAAGTATAAGCATGGAATATTGCAATTTGATCGCAAGGGTAAATTTATCCGTACTCTGGTTCAGCAGGGTCAAGGTCCCACTGAATATTCAAGAGCTTCGTGGACAATCGATGAGGAGAAACAAATATTGTATCTCTCCGATTATAGCAAAGAGAATTATTTTCTTCAATTTGATTTGCATTCCGGCACATATTTGGGCGACTTAATGAAAGCGATCCCTGTTAGGAACGATTATATTGAATTGAGTGATCAGGGAGAATTGATAGTGGTTCCTGTTGGCCGCTTTGTTAATTATTGTGAGTCATATTATCTGTATTGGCAGGATACTGAGGGCAAGTTGCTTGCCGGAATAGCAGCTCCCGATGATTTATTTTTAAGACATGCATTTTTTTCTGGATTTGGATCACTTGGCAGATATCAAAAGGTGGATGACGACACCATTTATACAGTACATAATCAGGAGCTTATTCCTTTTGTTACAATGGATTTTGGTGTTGATGTGCCAGATTCTAAAGATCAGGAGGGTTACCAATGGATTGGTTTAGAATATGAAACACCTTCCTGGCTGGCATTTAGTTCAAGAATCATCTCAAAGATTGAAGTAAATGGAAATTCTTCTTTTACATCAACCAATATGAGTTTGCATGCGCTCGACAAAAAGAATGGGAAAGCTTACCACCGGAAAGACCTTTTTCTTTGTCCAACTCATCATTCTTTGAATAATTACCAGGATCAGTATGCCGAATTCCAGCAAAATGGGATTTTCTATTATGCTTATCAGGCTATTGATCTTATTGAACAGGCTGAAATTGCCCTGGCTGATCTTGATTTCGCTGAGCCTTATCGTTCAAAATTAGAGGAAGTATTAAAAACAATTTCCGAAAACGATAATCCATACCTACTGATCGGACAAATAAAATAAAATAAAAGGAAATGTGGGCCGTATCGACGGTATTTCAACTCAACTCCATCCGGAGGATAATCCTGTTATCATGCTTGTTACACTGAAGAAATAGAAATTAGTAATCTATATCCCAGATGTTATATTAGTTTTTGTATGCCCTGGCAGTATGAATTGATTAACTAGAGTTATTGCAGCCGGATAAAGCATGTAAGCAGAATTATTCTATCATGGTTTGTATTGCTTGTAGGTTCAGTGATATGGGATTATCAACAAAGAAATAAGATTTTCATTTTTTGCCTTCTACCTTTTTAGCCTACATTTGTGATATGTGGACAGAATTGGAAATATTAAGAAGTAAATATCTTGATCTGCACCTGGATCAGGTTATTGATTATGAGAAATTCTCAATGATCTCTATTGTATACAATTCTACCAAAATTGAAGGATGTTCATTAAGCGAGTTTGATACCAGAATGTTGTTAGAAAAGGATATCACAGCAAAAGGTAAGCCTTTGTCAGATCATTTGATGGTGAAGGATCATTTTGTTGCATTTAAATATATAAAAGATCAGGCTGTACAAAAACGGAATTTTTCACTCGACCTGATCAAGGAAGTGGCTGCACTGGTGATGAAAAATACAGGTGGACCGGTTAGTTCTATAGCGGGAAATTTTGATACTTCCAAGGGCGATTTACGTAAGGCTCAGGTTTATGTTGACCATAAATATTTTCCCGACTATAGTAAAGTTACTTCCCTTCTGACAAAACTTTTCGAGAACACCAATGCTAGTCTGGATCATGTTGAAGGTCTGGATGTATTGAAACTTGCCGCCGATGTTCATTATTATCTTGTTAATATTCATCCATTTGGTGATGGTAATGGCAGAGCCTCAAGATTATTAATGAATTATATTCAATTGTATCATGGTGAGCCACTCATCAAGATTTTTACAGAAGACCGCTCACAGTATATCGATGCTCTTAATCGAACTGAAGAAAAAAATGATATTAATATTTTCAGAGACTTTGTTTGTGATCAGCAAGTGAAGTTTTTCAGTTCTGAATTGGATAAATACAAGAGCAAGGATAAGGGTATGGTATTTATGTTGTAAGCTGACGTACAGGAAGAGAATTGGTATTCTGAATTTCCATCAATATTTATTTGTTCTCCGATAGGAATTGAGTTCGATCTTAAGTATTTTTAGTCCAGCCTTACTGTCCCCCGGTTAATTAAGCTAATACCTATGTTAAGAAACAATTTATTGTCTTGTTTGTGTGTGCTTTTATGCACCATCTCATTTTCTTTAAATGCTCAACCAAAGAGCCTTACACTTGATGATGTAATCAGACTTTCACAAGAAAATTCTCTTGAGGCCTTACTCGCTAAGCACCGTTTTCGTAGTAGCTACTGGCAATACAGGAGTTACAAAGCCAGCTATTTACCATCTGTGGCGATAGATGCTGAATTAATTGATATGCAGCGGGCAATTGTTAAGAATTCTGTATTTGAAGATGGCAGCTGGGTAGAGAAATTTGGAGAGAGCAGAAGGTTGAATTCATCACTGAATCTATTGATAAACCAAAATATCCCATTTACCGGAGGAAGGCTTCTTATCAGTTCTGATCTTGGACGACTTGATCTTCTAAACGATGATCCTGCCACCTATAGAAGTACACCTATTTCAGTGGGACTAATTCAGCCACTTTTCTCCTTTAATGAGTTTAAATGGGAGAAGAAAATAGAGCCTATGCGCTATAAGCAGGCTGAGAAGGAATATCTTGAGAAGATGGAGGGAGTTCGCATTATTGCTGTGCAATATTTCTTTGATTTCGCACTGGCTATTGAAAACCTGACGGTTCTGGAGTTCAATATGGTTAATAACAAGAGTCTTCAGGGTATATCCAAAGAGCGTCACCAATTGGGAACCGTTGATATGGATGAGATAATGCAACTTGAAATCGATGGATTCAAATATGAGAATAGCTATAATAAGGGCTTGCTGGATGTAGAGGATAAAAAAGCACGCCTTAGATCTTTTCTGGGCTTTAATGACAAAGTAGATTTTGAATTGCTTACTTCAACAGAAATACCATCTTTTAAAATTGATGTCAATCAGGCGGTTGCCCTCGCAAGAGAAAATAATCCCGGGATATTATCTATGGAAACACAATTGATGCAAGCTGAATCTAACCTGGCCAAGGCCAAAGCCGATGCACGTTTTAACGCTGATTTGGTTGCCAGTTACGGGCTAACCCAAAGCTCGACAGAGTTTATCGACTCATATAAAAATCCGCAGGGATATCAGCAGGCAAGTGTTGGGGTGAGAATCCCAATATTGGACTGGGGCATGCGCAAGGGGAAAGTGAAAATGGCAGAATCATATCGTGATGTCGCCAAACTATCCGTAGATAAGCAAAGTCTTGATTTTGATCATCAGGTATTTCTTGAGGTGATGGAGTTCAATATGCAGGAGGTACAACTTGATTTGGCAGCAAAAACTGATTCCCTCGCAAAAAGCAGGTTTGAAATCACCCAGGAAAAATATCTGATCGGTAAAGCAAACCTTCTTCAACTAAATGATGCTCTGCGGGCAAAAGACGACGGAGTAATAGATTATTTAAATGCTCTCAGAACCTATTGGAATTACTATTACAACATACGACGGACAACCCTTTATGATTTTGAGAGTAAACAAACATTGACCGAGGATTATGAAGGGCTGGTTAATTAAAGACCAAGGACCATTGACCAACGACCTCGGACCCCGGACCTCGGACCCCGGACCCCGGACTTATGTTATTCTATTCCCAACTTCGTTTTAACCGCTTCCATGATATTTAGTGGAGCTTCTTCGGGGAAGAATATTAGTGAACGGGTGGCAATATCAATGATGTAGGTGAATCCTTCTTCATTGGCTACTTCGCTTATCGCATTCTGGGCTTTCTCAAGAATGGGCTGATAGGTTTCCTGGCGGTAATTATTCAATTCCTGATCAGCAGCCTTATTAAAATTGTCAATGCTCGTTGACATATTACCCAACTCCTCTTGTTTTGCATTACGGATCAGTAGAGGCAAGGTATCCATACTGCTTGTAAAGACAGCATACTTTTTATTGAATTCAACCTGTAATTCTTCAGATTGTTTAACAAATTCAAGCTGTCTTTTCTCAATTACTTTTATTGCACTATCGTTCTCTGGCATTAAAGTAATAAGTTCATTAGAGTTTATACAACCAATTTTTTGCTGTGCAATCAGTTTGTGTGTTGATCCGGCAAGAAGTACTGTAACTGTCAAAAGGCTAAATGATAATTTTCTCATGTCTGATTTGTGTTAGTTAAAGGCCAATGAAAGTACTATCTGAATAAATACTTTCAAAGCCATTTAACAAACCTTAGCGCAGGTTAACAGTTGATTACAATAGCCAGCGTAGCTGGCGTCCGAGGTCCGAGGTCTGGGGTCCGAAGTCCCAAGTCCGAAGTCCGAAGTCCGGGGTCCGGGGTCCGAGGTCGTTGGTCCGGGGTCGTTGGAATACTCTGATTAAAACAAGTTTTATGCAATGTTTTTTGTTGCCATTCTTGGATCTGCACAAATATAATTAGGATCCCAAGGGATTCTAGAATTAACAACAGAATATATTATTCTGAGTAGTTTATTAGAGA
>JABHCC010000154.1 GCA_018669475.1 Bacteroidota bacterium
GGACGAAGTTGCTGAAGTTGAGTCAGGGAAACTCCTTGCTCTTACAGCCCCTGTTCACAATTCTCGATTCTCTGAAGGTAGAGGTAATATGTTCCCCCTGGCAACAAAAAAAGCGATAGAGTTATTGTCGCAAAATGAAAATGGTTTTTTTATGATGGCAGAAGGATCAATGATTGATTGGGGTGGGCACGCTAATGATACAAAATACATTGTTGAAGAGATGATCGATTTTGATAAGGCAATTGAAGTTGCTCTTGATTTTGCTGAAGAAAATAAAGAAACACTGGTGCTGATTACAGCCGACCATGAAACGGGAGGTTTCGGATTAAATGGTTATGATAGTCAAGCAGATACGATTGCCGGAGGCTATACAACCGGAGGTCATACTGGTGTGATGGTTCCTGTATTGGCTTATGGGCCAGGGGCTGAGGAGTTTGTGGGTATTCAGGATAATACCGACCTATTTAGAAAGATGATGAAACTATTGAATTTGAACAATGAATCTGAAGAAATTGAATAAGGAAAAAGCCATTGCTTTGGTGGCGCACAATGAGAAAAAGAGCACTTTGCTCGAATGGGCAAAAAACAATCACAAATTACTTAGCAGACATCGCCTTATTGGTACTGCCAATACGGCTCGTTTACTAAACTCAGTGTTGGAATTAAAGGTTGAATCAATTGGCCATGGTCCGGAAGGTGGTGATATATTACTTGCAGCTATGATATTGAAGCATGAAATTGAGAAAGTTGTATTTTTTCTTGATCTCCAGAATCCACATGGTCATGAACATGATATTCAAACATTGATCAGAACAGCAACCATTAATAATATTCCGATAGCTCTGAATGCAGCAACAGCAACATTAATTATTCATGATTCTTAATTCCAGGGAGGAATCGAAATATCCATGGCAAGGAAACAGACCCTTTAACGATTTTCCGGGTTTCTTTAAGTCAATTTTTACTGAAAGAGTTCAGAAAATTTCAATTGATGCTGGTTTTACGTGCCCTAACAGAGATGGTACAAAAGGAATTGGTGGTTGCACATTCTGTGACAATAAAACTTTTAATCCATCATATTGTGTTCCTGAAAAGAGCATTACCGATCAGCTGAATCAGGGAATTAATTTTTTCAGGTCACGCTACCCGGCTCAAAAATATCTGGCATATTTTCAAGCATATACGAATACTTATGCTGATCTTGATGTTTTGAAAGATCGATATGAAGAAGCCCTGTCACACCAGGATGTAGTTGGTCTTGTTATTGGGTCACGACCTGATTGTATTAGTCCTGAGATAATCGAATACCTGGATGAATTAGCAGATAATTATTTTGTAAGTCTGGAGTTGGGTGTTGAAAGTACCTCAGATGAAACACTTCTGCAAATCAATCGGGGGCATGGACATCAAGAGACTGTCGATACCTTAATAAGATGTCAGGGACGTAAGTTTTACACAGGTATTCACATGATCTTAGGTCTTCCAAATGAAAATGAGGATATAATATTCGGACATGTTTCAAAGATTAATGAATTACCCTTTAATTTCCTGAAACTTCATCAGATGCAGATTATCAGGAATACTGCAATGTCAAAG
The DNA here is from genome assembly GCA_018669475.1 of Bacteroidota bacterium. Classification (GTDB taxonomy): domain Bacteria; phylum Bacteroidota; class Bacteroidia; order Bacteroidales; family UBA12481; genus JABHCC01. Next base: position 1,597 of record JABHCC010000154.1, read on the forward strand.
CAATATTTTGAATCACCTGAGTTATTTATTCAATTTACTGCTGAATCATATATCCAAATGCTGATCAAATTTTTAGAGCTTCTGCGTCCTGATATAATCATGGAGAGATTTATCAGTGAGTCTCCCCATGATAAACTAATAGCACCAAAATGGGGATTGAAAAATTTCGAGTTTGTTGCCAGATTAGAGAAAGAACTGATAATACAGGAAACCCATCAGGGACGATTATACAAATAGAGCCACATTTGTATGTGGCTCTGATTATTAACGGATTATCTTTGAATTATTATTAGGTACTACATCGATGCAGCTACCTTTTCCACTTCTTTCAGAACACGCATAACGTTACCACCCCATATTTTGCTTATTTCCTTTTTGGAATATCCCCTTTTTACCAATTCAATAGTGATATTGGGCATCTCTGAAACATCATCACAACCTTCAATTGCTCCTCCTCCATCAAAGTCAGTTCCGATTCCAACATGATCAACACCAATCAGGTTCGTAACATAATCAATATGATCACAAGCATCCTGTACATTTGCTCTTTCTGAAGGGTATTTTCGCCTCAGTGACCTCATTTCCCTATAAAGTTCAACTCTTGCTACAGAATCATTATCTGTGAGCAATTTAAGTTTTTCTTCTATAACTGCTGACGCTGAATCACGTTGAGGATTTGGAAATTGCTTAATATAAGACGAAAGAATGCAGATTTGTATTACTCCACCATTTTCTGCCAAAGCTTTTAACATCTCATCATCAAGATTACGTGGGCTGTCTGAAAGAGCTCTTACGCTTGAGTGACTTGCCATAATGGGAGCCTTTGAGCGTTCAATTATGTCATAGAAGCTTTCATCTGAGGCATGGGAAACATCAACCATGATACCTAATCGGTTCATTTCATCCACCACTTGTTCACCAAACTGACTCAATCCACCGTACTTAGGTTTTCTGTCATCGGTTGATGAATCACAAATATCATTATTACGAGTATGAACAAGAGTTATATATCTGGTTCCGCGATTGTAGAATTCCTCAACCTTTTTAAGATCATTTCCAACCGGATATCCGTTTTCCATACCAATAAATACAGCTCTTTTCCCTTCTTTCTCAAGCGCATAGGCATCATCTGGAGATAGAGCCAGGCCTGCTATGTCCTGATGTTTCTCTATGGTTTTATCAATAGCATTAAAAATCCCTATAGCCCGATTATAAGCTTTCTGATTGCCCTCATCATCACGGGCTCCCTGTCCTGTAAAAACAGCAAAGAATGCTCCGTCAAGGCCACCTTCTTTCATTCTTGGAAAGTCAACTCTACCGCCTCCATCACGATAATCATGCCTCTCTCCCATGTTAAATTCAGACCTTGTGAAACGCATGGGTGTATCATTATGTGTGTCAATCACCAAAGCAGATTCATGAATTTTTAGTGCTAATTCCTTTATTTCTTCATCTGTTTTCGGATTGTTGCAAGCCGATAGTGTAAGGAGAATAAGGGTAATAAATGAGACTGATAATTTTAAGATATTTTTCATGATAGAGGTTTATTACAATACATAAATGTAGAAAAACTTTTCCCTATGCTTCTACCTTCTCTTATGTTGTACAGAATGTCCGGGTAGGAGAAGGTTTAAAAGGTCTTTTCTGTTTAGTTTATGCAATAATCTTCTGATTTGGGCTTGTTCTTCACGCTTATGCCAAAAGAAAAATCGATTTTGATCCTTTTTGTCATCAGAATTCTTAGTAGTATGCAGCTTGGTAACAGTATAGGGATCAATACCGGTATAATACATCACAGCAGATAAAGTCATTGGCGTTGGGGTCAACTCCTGAACCTGTTGCAGCCGGTAATTCATTTCTTTGGTTTTTACCGCTAGTTCTGCCATATCTTCCATCTTACATCCCGGATGTGACGAAATAAAGTAGGGTATAAGTTGCTGTTTACCACCATTTGCC
>JABHCC010000155.1 GCA_018669475.1 Bacteroidota bacterium
ATAATGGCTGTTTCATGAGCGAAATAATCGTCTTTCATTATACCAGCTTTAAGAGATTTTCAACTATGTATTCTTGTTGTTCACGGCTAAGTTCTGTGTGCATTGGCATGGAAAGCACTTCACTGCAAAGCATTTCAGTATGGGGAAAATCTCCTTCACGATAGCCACCACTTCGAAATGCCTCCTGAAGGCTGAGTGGGACTGGATAATAGATCATGCTGGGTATATCCTTTTCTGCCAGACTGGCCCGGATTTCATCCCTTTTCCCATTTTTTATCCGAAGGGTATATTGATGAAAAATATGTGAACTATGTTTGCTTCTTACCGGGGTTTGAAATGCTGGATTAACTCCCAGGAGTTCATCATAATAATCAGCAGCTGCTTTCCGTGCCATATTGTAGGTATCCAGATGCTTCAATTTAACCAGGAGAATAGCTGCCTGAATAGTGTCGAGACGAGAATTTACTCCAATTTCCTGGTGGTAATATTTGACCTTGGATCCATGGTTAACAATCACACTGATTTTCTCACCCAGATCCGGATCATTAGTCATCAATGCTCCTCCATCACCAAAACAGCCCAGGTTCTTTGAAGGGAAAAACGAAGTGGTTCCTATCGTTCCCAAAGTACCAACTTTCTGGGTGTTCCCATCCGGCAGGAAATAATCAGCTCCAATAGCTTGTGCCGTATCTTCAATTACAAAAAGATTGTGCTCTTCTGCAATTGACAAAATTTCATCCATGTTTGCTGATTGTCCGAAAAGGTGAACCGGAACTATAGCTTTCGTTTTTGGGTTTATTGCCTCCCGGATTTTATCAGGATCAAGGTTAAAACTGTCAGGGTCCACATCGACAAGAACAGGTTTGAGTTTAAGCAAAGCAATAACTTCAACAGTAGCAATAAAGGTGAAATTTGAGGTAATCACCTCGTCACCAGGCTGTAAACCCAGAGCCATCATAGCGACCTGCAAGGCATCGGTGCCATTTGCACATGTGATTACTTTCCTTACATCAAGATAAGTGGCTAATTCATTTTGGAGCTTCTTAACAGCTGGGCCATTAATAAATGCTGTGTCAAGTATGGTTTCCTGAATGGCTTTATCAACTTCGCTCTTAATATTCTCATACTGAGAGCGAAGGTCGACCATTTTAATATTCATATAAGGCTGTGGTTAGAGATGATTAATTGCCAAAGATAAAACATTATTACACATGATTTTCAGCAGTCTGGAAATGAAACTCCCACCATATGATTCCAGAATTTGGAATATTGTTTATTTCGCAGTATTTTTGTTAATTGTTATTGACAACTATGGATTTTGACAAGCATTTAAGAGATTTATTGTTTCTGGAGGATTGTGTGATTCTGCCAGATCTTGGTGCCTTTGTGTCAAATTTCAAGTCTGCTGACATTCGTCATGAGACTCACACTTTCTATCCTCCAACAAAGGAGATCAGGTTTAACACTGAGCTTTCAACTGATGACTCATTGTTGGCTAATTTCATTGCCGGGAGAGAAGATCTTGAGGTTGAAGAGGCCAGAGAGCTGATTGTAAGGGAAATAGATGATATAAATAGCAGACTTAAATCTGGTGAGCAAGTGAGTCTTGATGGTATTGGAAATTTCACTTTATCAACTGATGGCAGATTATCTTTTAAGGCTCTGTTAGGGACTAATTTTTATATCGACTCATTTGGTTTTTCTGCATTTCATTTTCCGCAACTCGAGCCTGAGAAAGAAAGTTTTCTTAAGCGATCAGCTATTTTTCGTTCATCTGAAACTGTAAGTAGAGATTCCTTACCTGGTACTGTAATCAAAGAAAAGGATGATTCGAAGCGTTCATACCGATGGGCTGCGATTGCAATACCTGTTTTAGTTGTAGTTTCTCTGATTCCTTTTAATGGTCGGATAACAGATTCACTTTTTCGACATCCCGCATCATTGGGTCCCCTGCCATCTTTAATTGAATTGGATCCTCCTGTGGGACAAGATGTTGGCAGATATTCCAGCAATACATATTTTATTGATATTGAGGAGCAGAAGCAAGTGCTCAAGCCTAAGGAAGAAGTACCTAAAGAGACCTTTGTTGCTTCTGAAAAAGAGCTTAAGGTATTGCCCTTTCCTGTGATTGCCGGAAGTTTTCAGTCTCAGCACAATGCAAATTTATTACTCAGGAAGCTGAAAGCGAAAGGCTATCAGGCTGAGACGATGAAGTCTGCTAATGGGTATATCCGGGTTATTCTGGGTCGATACCCATCACTTGTTAAAGCTCAACAAGCTTTAACCGATCTGAAAAGCAAGAATCCTGATCTAAGTCTTTGGATTCTTAAGTAATCATTTTATTTCTGCTCCGTTTATCAGCTTGTCCTCCGGGCTAATAAAAATCAATTTACCTGATGGATCTTCAGCTAGTAGAATCATTCCTTGTGATTCAATACCCCGTATTTTGCGGGGTGCAAGATTTGCTAAAAGGGTAACTTGTTTGCCAGGGAGCTGCTCCGGATCAAAATATTCAGCGATGCCTGAAACCACGGTTCGTATATCAAGACCGGTGTCCACTTTCAACTTAATTAGTTTCTTGGTTTTTGGAACTTTCTCTGCCTCAAGAATGGTAGCAGTGCGGATATCAAGCTTAGTGAAATCTTCATAATTAACTATTTGCTTGGCGGGTGGGAGTTCCTTTTCCTTACTCTCATTAGCTTTCTTTGTTGAGAGTAATTTTTGAACCTGTTCTTCTACCTGTTTATCTTCAATTTTATCAAATAGCAACTCTGGTTTATTTAGCTTATGATGGGCTGGTATCAGACTGATGTTGCCGATTGCATCCCATGGATATTCTTCCAGATTTAGAAATCCTCTTAGTTTATTCATGCTGAAAGGCAGGAATGGATTAAGAAGTAAGGTAAGATTGGCTGAAATTTGAATACATACGTTCAGGATTTGTTTCACCCGGTTTTCGTCTTGTTTGATGAGCTTCCAGGGTTCAGTATCGGCCAGATATTTGTTACCCAGACGGGCGAGGCCCATTGCTTCGAAGAGTGCTTCTCTAATTCTGAATGCATCAAGGCTTTTTTCTACTCTAGCACGAATCTCTTCTATCTGGCCAAGAATATCCTGATCATATTCACTTAGGTCAGTGGCTTCAGGGCATACTCCATCGAAGTATTTTTGAGTTAAGACCAATGTGCGGTTAATAAAATTCCCTAATACCGCAACCAGTTCATTATTATTACGGATTTGAAAATCTTTCCATGTAAAATCGTTGTCTTTTGCTTCAGGCGCATTAGCTGTGAGCACATAACGCAGAACATCCTGTTTTCCCTCGAAATCTTCAAGATATTCATGAAGCCAAACTGCCCAGTTACGGGAGGTTGATATTTTATCATTTTCAAGATTCAGAAACTCGTTGGCGGGAACATTATCCGGTAGGATATAATCGCCATGAGCTTTGAGCATCGAAGGGAAAATGATGCAATGAAAAACTATATTGTCTTTTCCTATAAAGTGAATCAGGCGGCTGTCGTCTGATTTCCAATATTTCTCCCAATCTGCTGTATGCTCTTTAGTAGCAGAGATGTAGCCAATGGGTGCATCGAACCAGACATAGAGAACTTTTCCATCCGCTCCTTCAACCGGCACCGGAACTCCCCAATTCAAATCACGACTCACAGCCCTTGGCTGCAAACCCTGATCCAGCCATGATTTGCACTGACCATAAACATTAGCTCTCCACTCCTTGTGGTCTTCAAGTATCCATTTTTTCAGGTCATTTTCATATTGATCAAGAGGAAGGTACCAGTGTTTGGTCTCTTTCAATATGGGTTTGTTTCCACTTAGAGAAGATTTTGGATTGATCAGGTCGGTAGCACTTAAGGATGTGCCACATGCTTCACACTGATCACCATATGCTTTCTCATTGGAACAATGCGGACATGTGCCTGTGATATATCTGTCAGCCAGAAACTGTTGATTTTCCTCATCATAGTATTGCTCTGAAGTTTTTTCAATAAAATCTCCCTTGTCGTTCAATTTTTTAAAGAAATCAGAGGCTGTTTCGTAATGAATAGGGGCCGATGTTCTATGATAAATATCGAAGGCAATACCGAAATCTTCAAATGCCTTTTTGTTCATTGTATGAAACTTGTCAACGATATCCTGAGGAGTAACTTTTTCCTGCTTGGCTTTCAGGGTGATAGGAACGCCATGTTCATCTGAGCCACAAATATAGAGCACATCTTTTCCATTCTGACGTAGATATCTCGTATATATATCTGCAGGGACATATACTCCGGCCAGGTGACCGATATGAACGGGTCCGTTTGCATAAGGAAGGGCAGCGGTAATCAGGTGTCGTTTATAGTCATTCATCCACGTGTGGGTTAAAATATTTTTCCTTTTGTCATGCTCGGTTCATCTTCTGAGCAAATTATCAATTAATCGCAAAGCACAAAAGTACTGGATAAAATGAATACACCACAAAAAACAAAACATTTATGTTTAGGACAATGGGGAGAAGATTTGGCTTTAGTCTACCTCAGAGATCTTGGTTATCAAATTCTTGATAGAAACTGGAGAATGGGTCACAAAGAGCTTGACATTATTGCACTTGACTCTAAGGAATTGGTGGCGGTAGAAGTTAAATCACGAACTGAACCAATTCTTGATTCCCCTGAAAGGTCTGTTGATCGAAATAAACAAAGAAATCTTATCTCTGCTGCTCATGCTTATGTGCGATATAAGAAATTATCTTTCGCAGTACGATTCGACATTATTTGGGTGAGTGTTAAAAAGGATGGAAGCTATAATATCAGGCATTACAAAGATGCATTTATTCCCCTGCTCTGAAAAGTTGTTCCAGCTTGTGCTTTAGTTCTTCAGCTTTAAATGGTTTTGATATATAGTCATTCATGCCTACATCGAGACAGGCCTCCCGGTCTCCTTTCATGGCGTTAGCCGTCATGGCAATTATATAAATCCCGGATTCCCTGTTTTCGTCTTGTTCATATTTCCTGATCTGACGAGTTGTTTCATATCCATCCATTATTGGCATCTGGATATCCATGAAAATGAGGTCAAATCCACCTTTTTTATACTGATCAAATGCCTCCTGACCATTCTCGGCGAGGCTAATTTCATAGCCCATTTTTTCAAGGTGCAATATTGCTATGCGCTGGTTGATTTTGTTGTCTTCGACTAATAAAATCCTAGGGATTAGCCACTTAGACACAAGGCTGGCGGCTTTCTCGTCAGATGACTCTGTGGCTGTTTCAGAATCCGGACTATTTTTTGGGCTAGTTTCTATTTCTGGATCTTCGATTATTAACAAATCAGGTTCTTTCTCAGGCTCAGGTTCAGGCTCAGGTTCAGGTTCGGGTTCAGGTTCGGGTTCAGGTTCTGGCTCGGGTTCAGGTTCGGGTTCAGGTTCTGGCTCGGGTTCAGGTTCGGGTTCAGGTTCTGGCTCAGGTTCAGGTTCTGGTTCAGGTTCTGGCTCTGGCTCAGGTTCAGGTTCAGGCTCCGCTTCAGGCTCAACTTCTGGCTCTGATTCTTGTTCTTGTTCAGGCTCTGATTCTGATTCAGGTGCCAGCTCAGGTTCGGGCTCTTTTAATTCAATTTCGGCTCCATCCGGAGAAATAGGGATTTCGTCGAATAGTATATTGGTTTCAGAATCATCAATAAGATAATCTCCTTGTTCGATTTGACTGTTTTGGGATTCGAGCACAGTAGATTCAAGCAAAGTCACCTCTTGGCTTGGGTTTTCGGGTGATTCAATTTCATCACTAATTTCGGGTGGAACCAGGGAGAGTACTTTTTCAATAATATCTCTCAGGTCCTTAGTTTTAACCGGCTTATTGAGATAGCCTACAAATCCGCTTTCTTTAAGTTTGTTTGGAGGAATAATATCAGCTATGGAAGATAACATGATCATCTTCACAGGGTTGTCTTTCAGCTTTTCAGTCACCTCCTTGGCAAATGTTAGTCCGTCGATTTCTGGCATCTGACAGTCAACAAGAATTATATCGAATGGATTGCCTGAGGAGACAGATTCGAGGATACGGTCTATTCCCAATCTTGGATCAATAACCTCTTCTACTTCACAATACCAATATTCCAGGTATTTTCTGAAAATCTGAAGATTAGTGGCATTGTCATCCACCAGCAGAACTCTCAGTCCTTTTAAATTTTGTGGTAATGGAGGTTCAATGGATTCTTCCTGGGGGTCGATATTGAAATAGGCAGAGAACCAGAAAGTGGAACCTTTACCCTCTTGACTTTCAACATCAATAGTGCCATGCATCATGTTGACCAGGCGCCTGGATATGATTAATCCCAGTCCTGTTCCCCCGAATTTTCTGGTTATGGATGTATCGACCTGGCTAAATGATTTAAAGAGTTTCTTTTTCTGATCCGGGGCAATTCCAATACCAGTGTCACTTACTTTAAAGATCATTTTATACTGGAGCCCTTGTACTTCTGATAATTCAGCTGATATGAATATCTCTCCTTCTTCTGTGAATTTCAGGGCGTTATTTGCCAGATTCAGAAGAATTTGCTTAAGTCGCAGAGGATCACCATAAACGACCTTTGGGGTGTCAGTGTCAATAAAAGTAACAAGGTTAAGTTTCTTTTGTGCTGCCTTAATAGCTACATTATCAGCCACATCTTCTACTACTTTGCTTATAGAAAACTTAAGAGATTCGAGTTCTAGTTTATCAGCTTCAATTTTTGAAAAGTCAAGAATATCATTAATAATAGACAGGAGTGTGCCAGCTGAATTATCAATAATGTTGAGATATTCTTTCTGGTCTTCAGAGAGTTCTGTTTTAAGAAGTATTTCAGACATTCCAATGATCCCATTCATTGGGGTTCTGATTTCATGAGACATATTAGCAAGGAAATTGGACTTTGCTTTATTTGCGGCTACAGCTTGTTCCTTAGCCTGCATAATGTCCATGGTTCTTTCCTTAATTCTTTGTTCAAGGTCTTTGCGCAGATCGGAGAATTCGTTCGCCACATCATTGAAATTTTCTGACGAATCTCTGATTTCTTTATAGTCAAATGAAGGAAAAAGGGTACCTGAATCACCTTTTACCATGCGATGAGTAGCCTGATAAATTTCAATCAGATAAATATCTAAAGCATTAAAGTGAATAAATACAATTATTCCGATCAGGAGGCATGTTAGCCCAATGAAAAGAATTATTGCATTGGTATTATGCACATTATTACTAACGTACAGTGCGCAAATCAGTAAACTAACAAAGATTAGAACTACCAGAAAGGCAAAGGCGACCTTAAAAGAGAAATTTTTTGGATTATTTATTTCAATGCCTCTACGGCTGGCTTCTTCTCTTAGATTAGGACGTAACAGGCTAACAGAAAAGTCAGTTATCAGGAAGGCGAAATAGGAGTATACGACAATTGAGAAAACTCCGGAGACAAATAATAAAAGGGCATCGTAAAGCAAATATTCCTGAAGGTAAACTACCACCGATGTTACAGTGAACATCACGAGAGCATAGCAGAATGAGACAATAAAATTATTTGCTGGCAGGAGATTAAATGAATGGATGAAGGTTTTAAACTCCTGATCAGAGATTTCGCTTATTGCTGACCAGTCAAGACCTTTATTGAGATATTTATTTACAAT
>JABHCC010000156.1 GCA_018669475.1 Bacteroidota bacterium
CTATTAACGGTTTGGCAGGGTGACGCACAAGGCGGGGTGACGCGGGGTGACGCGGGGTGACGCAAGGTTGAAAGACCATCGTGCCAAACCAGGGACCGTTGGGACGAACGGACACTGGACCCCGGACTTTGGACCCCGGACCCCGGACCCCGGACTTTGGACCAACGACCAACGACCATTGACCAACGACCATTATATGACTAAAACTGAAATTACTCGCCTTGAGAGCATCTACCGCCAGGGCCTCCTGAACGATACCCTTCCCTTTTGGATTGACAATGCAGTTGATCGGGAGTTTGGGGGATTTACTTTTATGCTGGATCGGGATGGATCTTTGATGGATACTGACAAGGGAGTATGGCAGCAGGGACGGTTTACATGGCTTATGGCTACTCTTTACAATCGGTGGGAACAAAAGCCTGAGTGGCTGAATCTGGCTAAGCATGGTATTGATTTTTTAGAAAAACATTGCTTTGATACCGATGGCAGGATGTTTTTCCATATCGATCAGGCCGGGAATCCTATAAGGAAAAGAAGGTATATATTTTCTGAAACTTTTGCGATTACAGCTTATGCAGCTTATGCCAAAGCATCGGGTGAGTCGTGGGCCGGAGAGAAGGCTATTGATATCTGGAAGAATATCATGCACATCCTGCATACACCAGGCGCTCTGCCACCAAAATTCACGGCCGAGCGCCCCTCAAAAGGATTGGCTTTACCAATGACTCTTTTGGTAACGGCGCAGGAATTGCGCCATAACCTGGGTGATCATGGTTTCAGTGATACAATTGATACACTACTTGAACGGATTCAATTGCATTGGATGAAACCTGAGTATTCTGCTATTCTGGAAAATGTTGGTATGAATGGGGAATTCATTGATCATTTCGACGGACGTATTATGAATCCCGGCCATGCTATTGAACTGGCTTGGTTTATCCTCCGGGAGGGGGAATACCGGAATAATGATCCAAAAATTATTCAACTGGGGCTAACAATTCTTGACTGGATGTGGAAATGGGGATGGGATGAGGAATTTGGTGGAATTAGCTATTTTAAAGATCTAAAAAACTATCCTCCCCAGGAGTACTGGCACGACATGAAATTCTGGTGGCCACAAAATGAAACTATAATTGCCACCTTAATGGCTTACCGCTTATCCGGAGAGAAAAAATATGCCGATATGCATAAGCTGATTCATGACTGGACCTACAAGCATTTTCCTGATCCTGAATTTGGTGAATGGTATGGTTATTTGCACAGAGATGGAAGAATATCTGTTCCGTCAAAAGGAAATCTATGGAAAGGTCCCTTTCATATACCAAGGATGCAAATGATTTGTGCAGATGAATGTGTTAAACTTTTAGAGTCTTTTAAGGCCTGAAATTTATAATCTTGAGTACAATAATTGTAAATTCGCGCTCAGATTAATGCAATAATGATGAACAAAAGAACATTAATCAGCCTTTTACTGCTTTCAGGTGTCTGCATATTTCAGGCATGTGAAACTGATTTTGACCCCTATATCCCCAGTAATCCAACCCCCGTTGTGTATGGTATTATTAATCCTGATGACAGTCTGTACCAAATCAGGCTGACAAAAAGTTTTGTCGGTCCGGGTAGTGCTTATGACTATGCCCAGATTCAGGATAGTATTTATTACCCTGAAGCCAGAGTTTATCTCGAAACTTACCTTCACAACAATACCTTGCTTGAATCTGTTGAGTTAGAGCTGGTTGAAATAGAACAACGTGAGGCAGGCATATTTGCCAGTCTACCCAATTATGTTTACCAAACAGATGTGAGTCAGATAAGCCTGCGTCCTGAACATTTCATTGACAAAGGCATCCCCTACAATGCTTATCTGCATTTACGAGCTATAATTCCGGGTTTCAGAGACACTCTTTTTGCTGAAACCCGCCTGAAGCAAGCGCCAAAAATCATTAATCCGAGAGCTAATTTCCAGAAGGTGTATTTTTATAGTGAGGTGCCCTTTCAGATGGAATGGACACATACTCTTCAGGATAATTACTTTGAGATACAGGTCATTCTTGAATATCGTGAAATTCTCGAGGATGGAGAAAGGGAGGCAGTAGTTGACTGGGTTCTGAAGGGAATTGAGTATAACGAGGAAAGCATACCCGGAGGAAGAAACAATTTCTATATCTATTATTTCAGAGCTGAGCATTTTTACTCCCAGCTTCGTGCTGCTATTAAAGTAGATCCGGAGGTGAAAGGGCGAGTGGTGAGGAATGTGGATTTTGTGATTTTAACTTCGGATCAAACAGTTAATAATTATATCAGTATTGGTGAGATTGCCGATGACTACAGGGGTTCAAGCTATAGTAATGTCACAAACGGACACGGGATTTTTACTGCATTTAATACCAGCGGAGTTTATGACCTTCACTTAGGATATCGTGAACTCGATTCACTGGCTTTCGGCCGATATACCAAGCACCTCAATTTTAAAAATTGGGAGTAATGGGTTTGGGTTTGGGTGTGGGTGTGAGTGTGGTGTGGGGGTGAGTGTGGTGTGGGTTTGGGGCTTATTGTTTTCTTTTTAGCCAGTTTATGTTTGTTTTTAGGTAGGTGATCTTGTTGTAGTTATCTCTTTCGAATAGTAATCCGATTTCTTCGTTTCCCAAATTTGCCAGTGACGAATAGGCATAGCTCCCGTTGTAAATGCATTTATTGATAATCCAGGTTTTTCCATCATTCAGGGAAAGCTGCAAAGTGCCAAATCGTCGGTCTGTTTTGGTATATGGGTTGCTGAACACCAGTGCTGCCTTCGCAAGATCAGCTGAGGGCACAGAAATTACCGAGCCCATACACTGAGGCTCAATTAAATTATCATCATCACGCATTCCACTCCAATTATCTCCACCATCTTTGCTGATAGCAGTTTTCCTCACTTTGGCACCAATGGCTGAACGTGAATTCAGCATTACACTGCCATCAGATAATTCTACCATCTGAACTTCATTTCCCATGCCAGAATCCATTTCAAAAGCCACTTCTCCATACTCCCAGTTTTCTCCTCCATCATCTGAAAAAACAGCATATACTTTCCATTTATTTGCCGGACCCTGATTAAAAGGCATAATTAGCCGCCCCTTGTGAGGTCCCTTAGTAATTTGAATGCCATTTCCTGGTCCGCCAGCTATACTGGTCACCCATGTGGGCCGCTTCACCATTGGTGTAATATCCCTTGGCGCTGACCAGCTGGCTCCGTCATCATCACTATATTGATGGAATCCCCGGCACACTGTATCAGAATCATAACCCACTCCAACCTGTCTTTCATGATAGCCTTCGGGGTACATTTGCCACATCAAATGAAGCCTTTCATTGCTTTCATCCTCAACAATCAAGGGGTTATTCAGACAATCATCACCCATCTCAGCCACAACTTGCATTTTGTTCCAGCTTGCCCCATTATCCTGGCTTCTTTTCAAAACAATATCATTGGCGGCGTGATCACTTTTCGATTCTCTGCCTTCAGCGAAAGCAAGAATACTACCTTTTGAGCTCATCCACAGAGCCGGAATCCTATAAGTGTGGTAGCCCTCTTCTCCGGCAGAAAACACATCAATAAGATCAGGTATTTCGGTGGCTTTCTGATCAATCTCTTCAAGCGTAAAACGGGTAGCCATGACGTAATTACTCTTTTCAGCCTCCCACTTACCATAGGTGGCAGCAAAAAAACTACCATCCGGAAATATCTCAAAGGCCGGATAGCCACAATCCCAACGGCTTTTATTATCAAGTAAGCGAATTCTGTATTGTCCCTCACCTCCGCTTACCAGATCATCATAAGTACCCACCCAGGCCACAAAATCACCTTGCATAGGAGATTCATGCGTATGATCTCTGAAAGTGATTACCAATCGACCATCTTTGGCATACAAACACTGATGGCGGTCACCAGTAAGGCTGGCAGGCAACTCTGTGGGCCTTGTCCAGGTATGTCCTTCGTCATTAGAAAAAACTATTGCTGAATTATACTTACGACCATTTTCCCTCAGCAGCATGGCAATTTGATTCCCACCAGGGGAACGCACAAGTCCGGGCTCACAAAGCTTCAAGTATTTATCTGTTGTTACTATCTGTGGATTACCCCAGCTCAATCCGCCATCTTTACTAACAGATGAATAAACATATAAACGTGCCTGTCGCTTCATATCACCCGCAATAAACCTTCCGTCGTCATGAAAGAAGGCCATATAATCACCGTTCTTCAGCCTGATCAAATCTCCCATTGCCACTATACCACCATAATCAAAAATGGGCTCTAATTCTGACCATGACTTCCCATTATTCTCAGAATAAGCCATGCGGATAGGATTTAATCCACTGAACATGATAATTCGCTTTTTTCCTTTTTTATCCACTACCGGATAAAGGGTCGGAACCTCTTTGCTACTTGCCCATGATTCAGGCACCTCAAGACGCTTGCCCCAGGTGAGCCCCTGATCAGTACTTTTCTTCATGATGATAGAGCCGCTTCCATGTCCCTTTGGATACACTGCATACATGGTTTTTCCGTCCTCAAGAAGAACAGTAGTAGGATGCCCGAGGTACTTATTATCTTCTTTGTCGATCACCACCTGTCGTTCACTTTCATGTGCAATATCAATGATCGGAATAGTAAATCCGGGAGCCTCCAATGAAACAGGCACTAATGTTCCCCTTGCCCAGAAATCTGACACTTCCATTTTGGCGCGTAGGGGATGAAAACCCATTTTGCCCTTAAAAGCATTTGCAGTAATAACACGGTGAACTTCCTTATTGTCAATCAGGAATCTAAGCGTAGAATCCTTCCGGATAATCTCAAATTCAAACCATTCATCAGATTGAATAAACTCTTTGTTTGGTTTATGAGAAATCACTTCATCTCCAAAAATCTTACCATTCAAATAAATATCATTTTGCCTTCCATCAAATCCGAAATAATTCTCCCCTAATTGAAATGAGGCTGCTGTACCGTGAAGCTCTTTAATTTTCAAGCGGGCATAAAGATAAAATGCTCCTTCCCCAATAATCGAATTGGCGAATAAATCGCCAGTCTCAGCATCTACCACTACCCCACTCGTCTCAGTATCAGGCACCGACAAGTCAGAATAATGCACAGCAACAGATAGCTTGTTCTTCACAAAAAGCTGGTAATCAGGACCAATCTTGCCATATTTATCCTGAGCCACCCCGGAAAAAGCAATAAAACCAAAAACTAAAACAATTAACTTTCTCATAAAAAATTCAATTAACAATTCATCATTCACTTTTCACCATTCACTTTTCACCATTCACTCCCCAGGCCGTCTCGTACATAGTCACAATATTCTCGGTCGGAATATCCACCTGAAAAACCGGATGTCCGGGTGAGAATATATACCCCCCTCCAGGCATCAGAATATCGAGTTTCTCTTTTACTTCTTGTTGAACATCTTCCTTGCTCCCATGAGCCAACACCTTCTGAGAGCTGATTCCTCCCCTCAGGCATATGTCTTTACCGTACTTCTTCTTTATTTGAACAACATCCATACTCTCTGGCTGTACCGGGTCCAGCACATCAACACCCAAATCAATGAAGCTCGGAATCAAGGGTTCTATATTACCACAAGTATGCAACAATAAAAAGATATCATGCTTATGGGCCAGATCGGCCAATTTTTTTATCCGGGAGGCGAAATACTGATCAAACAGGGCCTCACTTATCATTAATGAGTTTTGGGTGCCAAAATCATCCGCAAGAGCAAAAACATCAATTTGTTCTCCACATGAAGCAAAGAGTTTACTGTAATAATCGAAATAGAAATCAAAAAGTTTGTCAAGAAGATATTCGGCCTTATCAGGAGCCATTAAAAGATCCATAAGCTGGGCATCCAGGCCTCTGATGTAGCTGCCATGCTGAAAAACTGAAGCTCCTGAAGCCATTATTGAAAACTCCGACCATTTCAGCAAATCAGCATTGATCTCAGAATAATCGAACCATGATACTGAAGGCCAGAGATAGTTTTCCCACTGCTCCCAATCACTTGGATCAGTCAGTAATGGATTCTCAATCTCCAATACCGGACCGTGAATGCTATCTTTTTCATACTCCCGGATGTTCCACAAAGACATGATATTTCCTCCCCATGATTTGCCCGGTTTTAGCAAGGGATGGTCAGGGCTCTTCTTGTCTCCTTTTCCTGATCCTATGTATATCGGAGCCGTGCCAGAATGGAGGTCCATTCCCCGGGTATCATACACATCAATATGCAAATACTCCATTAGCTCACGAACTGTTGACAGACCCAGGTGTTGCAGCAATCGCTCAACAACTCTGGCTGAAGCATTTATATGCATTGGAACTCTGTCTGGTTCCTGATGACAGATACTGGCTTTTATCCTTTCAGATGATGTCATGCTCTGGCTATGAACAACATGTTAGTCTCTGTTTGTTTGAACATGAAAATGGGGTTCGAGATGTTGACGCATCGCCATTCTGAAGGAATCAGGAGTACCGCTTCTCAGCTCCTCCAAAAGCCCTGTGTGGTTCATCTTTGTTTCGGAGATTCCCTCAACTTTATCAGCTGCATACTCTCTGAGCAAAGGATAAATTAGTTTCTGAAACCGCATCAGCGTCTGATTGCCCGTGGCAGCATACAGAGCAGCATGGAAGTCAGCATCTGCCTTCATTCGCTCAGCTTCTGTTTTGGCATCCTGTTCACGATCAATAATACTACTAAGCTTAGCTATCAGGCGAGCAGTCTTTTTCTTAAACAAAAGATCACTCAAGCCAATCTCCATCATAAGCCTTAGTTCAAATAATTCTCGCTGAGTATCGGCCTCTAACCAGGTACCGTCAATAGCCAGCTCAAATCCACTCAGAATATCAGGTGATGTCAGAATCATTCCTCGTCTTCTCCTGGACTCTACTATCCCCATCATTCTGAAACGTGAAAGTGCCTCCCGGATAATAGTTCTCGAAACGCCCAGTTTTTGAGATAATTCGATCTCTCCCGGCAGCAAATCCCCTGGCTGATACTTTTCATTGACAATGAAGTCTCTGAGTCTTTTTGTTGCCTGATCAGCCAAACCTGTGCTCTTCCTGATTTCTTTTTCCATATTCCTCGAAAGATACGAATATGTATTACATAAAAAAAGTAGGCCAGATACAACTATCAATCCCGTAAAAACAAAAAAAATGCTGTAAATTTATTGCATAAACCAAGCAACAAAACAAAAGCCATCATGAAGCGATTTAGTCTAGTCTCCTCAGTTTTTCTTCTGACAGCGCTATTTTTCTCTTGCCAGACCGACAGTGCTGATCTGCAATGGGAAAGCAAGCAGGCACCGATTATGAGTCAGTGGGCTCAGGATGTAGAAACTGATCAGCCCTGGGATCTGTATCCTCGTCCGATTATGGAACGTAAGAACTGGACAAATCTGAATGGATTGTGGGAATATGCGATTACGGGTATTGATGATCCAAGACCTGAGATTATGGATGGGGCAATTCTGGTTCCCTATCCTGTTGAATCGGCCTTATCAGGCGTGATGAAACGTATTGACAAAAATAATTTGCTATGGTACAAGCGTGATTTGCAGATATCGGGCCGGCTAAAATCACAGAGGCTGCTAATCCATTTTGAGGCTGTTGACTGGCATGCAAAAGTCTGGATTGATAACAAAGAGATTGGCGAACACAAAGGAGGATATTCTCCTTTCAGTTTCGACATATCAGATTATGTAAACCCAGGCAAAGAGCATGAACTTTGGATATCGGTTTGGGATCCCAGCACTGAAGGGACACAGGCTGTCGGCAAACAGAATACAAATCCGTCAGGAATATGGTATACACCCAGTTCAGGTATCTGGCAAACGGTATGGCTTGAGAAAGTTCCTGAATCATATATCGCTGACTATCTGGCCACACCTGACATTGATAAGAAAGAGCTTAGAGTTAATGTTGATTTAATTGGTGCTAAAGAAAGTGATCAGCTTGAGGTTGTGGTCAGACAGCAGGGATCTCTGGTAAGTTCTGAAATGGCTCCATCCGGCAGCGAAATAGTATTGAAAATTCCTGAGCCCAGATTATGGACACCTGATGATCCTCATTTATATAAAATTGAGATCAACCTGCTTCGCGATTCCAAGAAAATAGATGAAGTAAAGGGATATTTTGGAATGCGAAAAATCTCTCTGGGGAAGGATGAAAAAGGGATTACCCGTATAATGCTAAATAATGAATTCGTTTTTCAGAATGGCCCGCTTGATCAGGGATTCTGGCCAGATGGCTTATACACTCCGCCAACTGAGGAAGCAATGGTTTATGATCTGAAAGAATTGAAAAAGATGGGATTTAACATGCTAAGGAAACATGTTAAGGTTGAGAACAGGCGTTTTTATTACTGGACTGACAAGTTAGGTTTACTAGTTTGGCAGGATATGCCGAATGCTCATTTTAGGATGTCAACGAATGATATTGAATCTCCGGGCGAATCTACCATCCAATTTGAAGCTGAGCTGAAAGAACTGGTGTTAACACTTGATCCTCACCCTTCAATAGTTGTTTGGGTGCCATTTAATGAAGGTTGGGGTCAATATAATACAGCCCGAATAGTTGACTTTGTTCATGAGCTGGATCCAACGAGGTTGATTAATAGTGCATCTGGCTGGACTGACAGGGGGGTTGGTCACATTCTTGACATTCATAATTATCCTGATCCACGCGCTCCGAAAGCAGAAGAGAAGCGGGCAATAGTTTTGGGGGAATTTGGCGGTTTGGGCTTGCCCATTAAGGACCATACATGGCAACAAGACAAAAACTGGGGATACGAGAATATGGAAGGCCCAAGTAGTCTGCTTGCAAAATATGAGCAGTTTTATGAAGAGGTTTATCGTCTGGTTGATGATCCGGGATTAAGTGCCGTTGTTTACACACAAACAACTGATGTTGAAATAGAAACAAACGGTTTAATGACCTACGACCGTCATATGGTGAAGATGGGTACAGATAACATAAGGAAGGCCCATGCTGGTTATCTCGGCCCCAGACTAAAGAATCCGATCACCATATTTATTTCGAGATATAATCTTGAATTTGTCAGCTCGAAAGAAGGTGCTATTATCCATTATAGCCTTGACGGAAGTACTCCTGATCGTAATTCTCCTCTATTCTCAGTTGAGATTGCTATCACTGAAAGCACTATGGTTAAGGCCATTGCCTATTGGAAAAATGGGGAATCTTCCCGGGTGAGTGAATTTCAGCTCGAAAAAACAAAAGCCATACCTGCTGTTTCGGCAAATCCAAGTACTGGCCTGAAGTACGACTTCTTTACCGGAGCCTGGGAGAAAATACCTGAATTTGCACAACTCAATACCGACCGAAGCGGAATAAGCACCAAATTAGATTTGTCGCCGGCTCGTGGTTTAACTCAGGATTTTGCTTTGCAATTCAAAGCTTATCTGAACGTTCCATCGACGGATGTTTATATTTTTCATGTTTCGTCAGATGACGGGGGTCGATTAATTATTGATGGTCGGGAATTGGTGAACTACGATGGCATACATGGCATGGGAGTAAAAAAAGCGCCTGTTGCGCTTGAACGAGGCTTTCATCCTATTGAATTCTTGTATTTTCAGCATTTGGGCGGCTTAGGTTTAACTGTTAGTTGGGAATCAAAAGATATCCCTCTCGAAGAAATTGGGGCTAAGTTTTTCGGACATTAAAATTCCATTCGTTCGTCAAATACTTGAGTCAACATGAAGCCACTTTGTTGGATTATTGCTTTTGGTTTTCCAACTTGCGTTTATAATGAATATGACAAACGAGAAGGTTGATATTACAGGGATGTTTCACAATCTCCTGAGTAATTTACCAGGAATGGTTTATAAGTGTAATCTGGATGTGCATTACACAATGATTTACGTTAGTGATGGATGTGAAGAGCTTACCGGTTGGAAGAGTAGTTCATTACTTTTTAACCAGGACACTTCATATGAGGATCTTATTGTTGAGGAAGATCGACAAGCTATTTGGGAAGAAGTTACTGAAGCTGTAAACCAAAATCATCACTTTGAAATTACTTACAGAATCAAAACCCGTACAGGATGCATCAAATGGGTTTGGGAAAAGGGTAATGGTGTTCTGAATCCGGAAACGGGTGAAATTGATATTCTTGAGGGATTCATTACTGATATTACTCAGCAAATGTTGGATAAACAAAAATTGGCTGATCGGGAAAGTAGGCTGAGGGAGGTTCTTGAATCTGTTGATATTGGGATTCTTTACGCTGACAAACATGGTGAAGTGCTGGAGGTAAATAAGAAATTTTCCAGCCTGACCGGAATTCCACGTGATGACATTATAGGTCAAAAAGCCACCAAGCTGGTAAGGAAATATCTCAAAGGAGCTGAATTAGCTCAGGTTTTCCCTTTAGTTCTTAGTCTGCTGGCAGGGCAAAAAATATCCCCATTTAATGTCCATATCAACAAGCGCATATTGGAAATATCGACAAAAATTAGCTCTGACAACAGAATCACAGGCTTCTTCACTGACATAACAGCTGACAAGAATTTTGAAGATCAAATTATTAATGCCAAGATAAAGGCGGAAGAAAGTGATCGGCTCAAATCAACTTTTCTGGCCAATATGTCTCATGAAATCCGAACTCCAATGAATGGAATTGTCGGGTTCTCTGAATTATTGCGAGATCCTGACCTTACCGAGTCTGATAAACAACGTTTTATCGACATTATCCATGCTAATTCTGAGCAACTACTGAATATAATAAACGATATTCTGGATGTTTCAAGAATTGAAGCCGGCCGATTGGGTATCTTTCCCAGCCGGTTTGATCCCTTTTTATTGATGAGGAACCTCACTGATACAACCCGTATTCTTGTTCAACATAGAAAAATTGATGTTAGGTTGCATTATGATTTGCCTAATGAGGCAACTATTGAGACAGACAAGAACAGGTTGCAACAAATACTGTTCAATCTGATATCTAATGCAGTGAAGTTTACTTCCAAAGGTCATATTGAGATCGGCTGCCAACGTATTACAATGGATTACATTGAATTTTATGTAAAAGATACTGGCATTGGCATAAAGAAGGAAGCTGGACACAGAATCTTTGAGCGATTCAGACAGGTTGACGAAGGTGATACCAGGCCATATGGAGGAACAGGCCTGGGTCTCTCAATCAGCCAGTCTCTGGTTCAGCTTCTGGGAGGCAATATTGCCTATTTCTCAACTCTTGGAAAAGGTTCACACTTTTATTTCTCAATACCCGACACCTTGAAGTCACTTA
>JABHCC010000015.1 GCA_018669475.1 Bacteroidota bacterium
ACAATTCATCACAGATATCTGTACTTATCAACCTGAAATATGAAAGCAATTTTTTTAACCCAATTTGGGG
The DNA here is from genome assembly GCA_018669475.1 of Bacteroidota bacterium. GTDB lineage: Bacteria > Bacteroidota > Bacteroidia > Bacteroidales > UBA12481 > JABHCC01. The sequence continues at coordinate 71 of JABHCC010000015.1, forward strand.
AAAGCAAAGACAGTTTTGAAATTCGTGAAACAGATCGTCCAAGTGCCAAACCTGGTCAGGTTGTAATCAAAGTACAAGCTTCCGGACTCAATTTTGCTGACGTAATGGCCAGAAGAGGTCTGTACAATGACGCCCCACCCCTACCTGCCATCCTGGGCTATGATGTTTGCGGAGTGATTGAAGAAGTAGGTGAAGGGGTAGAAGACTTAACAAAAGGACAAACTGTTACAGCGATGACTCGTTTTGGTGGGTATGCCGAATATGTAAGCACTCAGGCTGAAGGTGTAGCAGCTATTCCTGCCGGATGGGATCCTGGCAGGGCTACTTCGCTAACTACACAAGCCTGCACTGCAGTATATTGTGCTGAAGAAGTTATCAACCTGTACCCCGGGGAGAGAGTTCTCATTCAGGCGGCTTCAGGTGGTGTTGGTCGAACTCTTATTCAGTTGGCAAAACATTATGGCTGTGAGGTTTTTGCAACAGCCTCAGGCGGAAAGCAAGACTATCTTAAAGAAATGGGAGTAGATCACCCGATTGATTACATAAAAGAAGACTTCTCTCAGCGGATACCAGAAATTCTTAATGGAGAAAAACTGGATGTGGTCTTTGACAACCTGGGTGGTAAGAGGTATAAGCAAGGACTTAATTTACTCGGACCAGCAGGTAGAATTGTCAGTTATGGTGCAGCGGATAACAATAAAGGTAGCAAATCAGGCAAGTGGAATACCATAAAACTTGGTTTGGGTTTTGGCTTCCATTCCCCTATCAAATTGGTCATGAAATCGCAGGCCATGATTGGAGTAAATATGCTGCGAATTGCTGATTACAAACCGCTCGTTCTTAAAAAAACTTTGAATCGAGTCATAGAATTAGTTGACAAAGGCATCATTGATCCACGACTCGATAAAACATTTAGTGCAGATAAAATTGCCGAAGCTCATGACTACCTTGAATCAAGAAAATCAAAAGGTAAGGTGGTAATAATCTGGTAAATCAGATAAACAAATGGCTATTTTCCCATGGCTTTGATCGGGTTTACATGATAAATCTTTTCAAAAACAAAATCTACTCAGTTCTATGATGAAGGCAATTTTATTTAGTTCTACTATGCGTCACATTAGAATAACATTTAGCCTGTTTATACTGATTGCAGGTAATCTGTCTCAGGTTTACTGTCAACAGGATATAGACTTGCAACTGCATAAGAAAGAATCTGTAAACCATAAGATCAGGCATTATCATATTGCTGGGGATGAATATTTTACTGCTTCACAAAACATCCATATTCTGGCCGTTCCCAGGAGCAGCCTGGGAATTGAATATAAAATTGACATGGCCTGGTCTGATTCTTTGCTTTATCCAACCAGCAAATTTGGAGAACAGTCAGATGCCATGGTGGCCATAAATGGTGGATTCTTTAATATAGCTGAGGGTGGCTCGGTAAGTTTTCTTGAATATGATGATCAGATGGTTTCTAACAGAAGTTGGCGTGGTGATACTCCTGATAAAAAAACCAATCTGGATGGTGCCTTAATAATTCTTAAGACCGGAAAGATCATTATCGAAGATGCTCGTTCCAGCGATATTTACCTGAATTCACCAAAAGAAAAAGCAGTCTTGATCACTGGTCCGGTTTTAATCCGGAAGGGTATTCAAAATGAATTATTAGATGGCAATTTTGTCAATAAGCGGCATCCACGTACCTGCATTGGTATCACTCAAGAAGATATTTTGCTTATCATAGTCGATGGCCGCCATCTTGAAGCAAAAGGAATGAATTTGCATGAATTGCAGGATTTTTTATCAGGATTAGACTGTAGGGATGCGATAAATCTTGATGGCGGAGGATCCACAACTTTATGGCTTAACACAGAAACTTACAAAGGAGTTGCCAATTGCCCATCTGACAATAAGAATTTTGACAATAAAGGAGAGCGCAAAGTAGCTAATGTGATACTTCTGAACGAAATTCGGAAAGCACATTAGTTCTTGAGCACCAAAAGCCAGAACCTTTCAACTTCCAATCTATCATAATCTCAACTTCACGACGGCATAATAGCTATAATTCGTAATAGATTACAGAAATATACTTACTATTCATAAGTAATTCGTGTATTTCTAGCATAATTTCAAAGTAAGCGACTACTTTTCCACCCAAATTAAAACAAATAGAAAATAATACAAACGACATGTGCGGCATAGTAGCAGTATTTGAAATAAAGCAAGAAACACAGACTCTCAGATCACAGGTATTGGAAATGTCTAAGAAATTACGCCACAGAGGCCCTGATTGGTCCGGCATTTACTCTGGTGAGAAAGCGATTTTAGCTCATGAGAGATTATCAATTGTCGACCCGGAATCAGGAGGACAACCTCTTTACACAAGCGACCGGAAAGTTATTCTGGCCGTCAATGGAGAAATTTTTAACCATCAGGATATACGTAATAATATTAACGGCTCCTATCAATTTCAGACTCAGTCTGATTGCGAAGTTATTCTCGCGCTTTACAGAAAAAAGGGTAAAGACTTCATCGAAGACCTCAACGGACAATTTGCTTTCGCCCTGTATGACGAGGAGAAAGATTGCTATTTGATAGCTCGTGATCATATAGGTATCAATCCCTTATATATTGGATGGGATACTCAGGGTCAGTTTTATGTTGCATCTGAACTAAAAGCTCTTGAAGGTGTTTGCAATAAAATTGAGGAATTTCTACCCGGACATTATTACTACAGTCCTGAAGGTGTAATAAAGTCTTGGTATCAACGAGACTGGATGGAATATCCAGCAGTAGAAAATAATGAATCAGACATTGACATTCTCAGAGGAGCTCTTGAGGATGCTGTTCATCGTCAATTGATGTCAGATGTACCTTACGGGGTTTTATTATCAGGCGGATTAGACTCTTCTGTTATTTCAGCAATCGCTGCCAGGTATGCACGTAAACGGGTAGAATCAGGAGACACCCAGGAGGCCTGGTGGCCAAGGTTGCACTCATTTGCAGTCGGCTTAGAGAACTCGCCCGACTTAATAGCAGCCAGGAAAGTAGCTGATTACCTTGATACAGTTCATCATGAAATACACTTCACAATTGAGGAAGGGCTTGATGCAATAAAAGATGTAATCTATTATCTCGAAACTTACGATGTGACAACAATCAGGGCCTCAACTCCCATGTACCTTATGGCCAGAGTAATTAAATCGATGGGTATAAAAATGGTATTATCGGGTGAAGGAGCCGATGAGGTATTCGGAGGATACTTGTATTTTCATAAGGCCCCTACACCACAAGCTTTCCATTTGGAAACCAATCGCAAACTCAATCGACTTCATCTCTTCGATTGTCTGCGTGCTAATAAATCACTGTCGGCCTGGGGAGTTGAAGGAAGAGTACCCTTTCTCGATAAAGAATTCCTTGATATTGCCATGCGCTTGAATCCAGTGGATAAAATGGCTAATAATGGGCGCATCGAAAAGTGGATCATTAGAAAGGCCTTTGAAGATTACCTCCCGGATAGTGTAGTGTGGCGACAAAAAGAACAATTCTCAGATGGAGTTGGCTACAACTGGATTGACACATTAAAGAAATTGACCGCCGAGCAAATATCAGATAGGCAAATGGATCAGGCTCATTTCAGATTTCCAATACATACCCCACGAACTAAAGAAGAATATTTCTTCCGAAGTATATATAATGACCACTTTCCATCTGATTCCGCCGCGTCATGTGTCCCATCAGTTCCATCAATTGCATGCAGTACGCCAGAAGCATTGGAATGGGACAGGCAACTTAAGGAAAATGCCGATCCATCAGGACGAGCAGTGAAGGATGTTCATGAAAGCGGGAGTCGGGAGTCGGAAGTCGGGAATCGGGAGGAAAAAAAGGGACGTGGGGACGTGGGGACAAAAAAATAAGACGGAGGTTTGATTCACTTTTGGAACATCTCGATTTTGAAAAAATTGGTGGTTCTAAAAGTGAGTCAAACCGGAGGAAGGCAGGGAAAAGGACGTTTAAATTATTCGGAGGTTTGGGTTAATCTGTGGATTTTTCCAAATCTTTTTGTCAGGAATCCGTAGGCAAAGGTTGTGAAGAAAGAAAACAGGGCATAAACCAAAGCCGGTTTGGCCATTTCTTCATTACCAATTAAGGTACTGGTAATCAACAAGGCCAGAGTAGTATTTTGTAATCCGACCTCCACAGCAATAGTAACACAAGATTTATGATTTGATAATACTCCTTTTGCCAGATAGTAACTTAGTACCATAGCCGTAAAATGCATTGTCAGGGCCATGGGAAGAATCTCAAAAATCTCTGCCATAACTATACCACTCCCACCCTGAGCACTTGGGGCAAGGAATTTAATAATAAAAATGGCTGCCAGAAGAATTATACTGGAATACTTCAATGGACGCTGTAATATAATTACCAGCTTCGGCCATATCCTCCTGATCCACATTCCTAACATTACTGGAGCCAAAATCACTAAAACCACCTTGACAATAGTGGCCCCAACAGGCAAATGAATATGGTCAGATGATCCGGTAAAGTGATAAATAGCCAAATATGTGAAAAAGGGGACTGTTGCTAAAATAAGAAAGCTGTTAATACTTGTCAAATAGATAGATAAGGGAACGTCCGTATCTAATAAATAATTTACCAAGTTTGCAGTTGTACCTCCAGGACAGAAAGAAACAATCATTAAGCCAATTTTAAACTCAACTGCTAAGGGAAAAAGATTAACAAGCGAAAATGTCATCAGAGGAAGGAATAGCATTTGTAAAGCTAAACCCAGGGCCACAGCTTTAGGCCTTTTCGCCACTGCCATAAACTGACCTGGTTTTAGCGAGGATCCGATCGTAAACATGACCAAAGCCAGAACAAAACTTATAAGGAAATCAACAAACATTAAGCAAGGGTATATTCTAAGATGACCAAGGTAGGGTTTTTTAAGATAAATACGTGGCAAGCAGATTTAGATCACAATTTGCTAAATTTATAGGGTGAATTAAACCTGACAACATAATGCGAAAACTACCAATTTTACTATTTCTGGTTATTAGCACACTTCTTTCATGTTCAAAAGCTCCTCTGCCAAATTTTCTTTTTGCTATTGCAGATGATGCCTCCTATCCTCATATGAGTGCGTATGGATGTGAATGGGTTAGCACACCAGGTTTTGATCGTGTGTCTACCGATGGGATTCTGTTTGCAAATGCATATACCCCAAATGCAAAGTGTGCACCATCAAGAGCGTGCATATTAACAGGACGGAATTCCTGGCAGCTTGAAGCGGCGGCAAACCACTGGCCTTATTTCCCTCCAAAGTATAAAACATTTGCTGAGGTTTTAAACCAACATGGTTACCATGTTGGTTATACACAAAAAGGTTATGCGCCTGGAATAGCTCTAAATGAAGATGGCAGTCGAAGAAATCTGCTTGTTAAAGCCTACAACTCAGAAAAGCTTGATCCTCCAACAACAGGAATATCTAAAACGAATTACTTCTCAAATTTTGAAAAATTTCTAGCAGAGAAATCTGATGGAAAACCCTTTTTCTTCTGGTACGGTTCAGTTGAGCCACACCGTGGATATGAATTTAAATCTGGCAGTCGATTAAGTGGTAAAAATCCAGACTTAGTAAACTCAGTACCTGGGTTCTGGCCTGACTCTGACACCGTTCGTCATGACATCCTGGACTATGCCTTTGAATTAGAGTATTTTGACAGTCATCTTGTAAAGATGCTTGAATTACTAGAAGAAATTGGTCAATTAGACAACACTCTGGTGCTTGTAACTGCTGACAATGGAATGCCTTTTCCGAGAGTAAAGGGACAAGCTTACGAGTCCTCAAATCATTTGCCTCTCGCAATCAGCTGGCCTGAAGGCATTAAAAACCCAGGCAGAAGAGTCACTGACATGGTCTCCTTCATTGATTTTGCACCCACTGTGTTAGAACTGGCTGAGATTGAGCTGGAAATGACCGAAATGCAAGCAATCACAGGACAAAGCCTGACGGATCTATTCTATTCTAAACAGAATAACCAGATTACTGAATATCGTGACTATGTTTTAATAGGCAAAGAGAGGCATGATATTGGCCGGCCGGATGATCAGGGGTACCCAATCAGAGGTTTAGTTAAAGATGGAATGCTTTACATCAGGAATTTCAAAACTGATCGCTGGCCATCGGGAAATCCGGAAACCGGATACTTGAATTGTGATGGAAGCCCTACCAAGAGTCAGATTATCAATCATAACCGAAATAAAACAGATCACTACTGGTGGAAATTGTCGTTTGGAAAACGTAAAGCTGAGGAACTGTATGACATAGTACTGGACCCTGATTGTATTAATAATTTAGCTCTGCATTCGAAATACCAGGAGATTAAAAGAGCCCTTGCTCTTCAAATGGAATCTGAGCTAAAAAAGCAGAAGGATCCCAGAATCCAAGGCTTAGGAGAAGTTTTCGATAACTACCCCTATGCTGATAAACATCGCCAGGATTTTTATAATAAGTACATGGCAGGAGAAAAACTAAACACTGGATGGGTAAACTCGACTGATTATGAACAAATCGAAAATTAAATACTACGTTTCAGCTCTCATTGTTCTGATCGTTTTAGCATCCTGTTCTTTGCAACCCGATTCGATTACCTCACTTGAGGGTAGCTGGCAGTTCAGGCTTGATCCCAAAAATATAGGCCTTGAATCTGATTGGAAAACAATGGATTTTGAAGACAGGATTGATCTGCCAGGTACAACAGATGAGGCTGAATATGGATTTCAAACTACAGATACCGCCTTTGGTATCTTATCCAGGTCTCATGAATATGTTGGTGCGGCTTGGTATAGCCGAACCATCTCAATTCCTGATAAGTGGGAGAATAAGGAAGTAATCTTACTACTCGAGAGGGTTCTTTGGGAATCACAGGTATTTGTAGATGGAGTATTCATTGGCAAACAGGATGGACTTGGAACCCCGCACAGACACAATCTGGGCCAATTATCCGTAGGGGATCATAAGCTAAGTCTTCGTATTAACAACGACATGATTCATAACATTGGTGATAAAGGACATGCTTATGGTGAATACATGCAATCTATCTGGAACGGTGTTGTTGGAAAAATTGAGCTGCAGGTAAGAAATCCAATTCATATTAAACAGATCAGAACTTTTCCTGAGCCTGCGTATAACAGATTGAGAGTGGAAATCCACACAAAAAATCCGGGAGGAGAAGAATTAAATTACCTGGTTAAAATAAGGGAAAAAGAAAGCGGAAGAATTATTCATTCGCTCGAACATCAAACAAACCTTGAAGTATTTGAGATCTCAATGGCACCTGAGAATGAAGTTAAAGCCTGGTCTGAGTTCAATCCCTTTATGTACGAACTGGTTGTGAAAATAATTTCTGATAAACAATCAGATGAATCTGTAAGCAGTTTTGGTTTTATCAGCATAGGAAAAAATCAACATCATGTATTGATCAATAATGATCCGGTCTTTCTGCGTGGTAATCTTGATTGCATTCATTTTCCACTTACCGGATATCCTGCCATGGAGGTAAAAGAATGGAAAAAGATCTTTGAAGTTTATAAGGATTACGGCCTGAATCATGTTCGTTTTCACTCCTGGTGTCCGCCTGATGCAGCTTTTACCGCTGCAGATGAATTAGGAATTTACATTCAGGCCGAAGCTTCAGTTTGGATTGACTGGTGGATGGGCACCGACATGGTGGCTCGTGGGAGGCCTGAAATGGATACGAAAGGTTATCCGCAGGGTATTGGCAGGGGTGATTCAGATGCCGATGCCTTTATACGTGCCGAGATGCAGCGGGTGATCGACTGCTATGGCAATCATCCATCTTTTATTTTATTTTGCATTGGTAATGAACTGGGTAGCAGTGATTTTGAATTGATGGGCGAATGGATCAGGCAGTTGAAGGAATATGATCCCCGGAGACTCTATGCAGCCTCCACCGCCAGAACAATAAGTCCATATTGCGATTATTCAGCTACTCATAATGTGCCCGGTATTGGGGGAGTGAGACAGAGAATGTACAATCACAATGACTGGGATTATGAAGATCAATACAGACAGGCCAAAGTTCCGATAATTGCACATGAAATAGGGCAATGGCCTGTTTACCCTGAATGGTCTGAAATAAAAAAATATAAAGGTGTTCTAAAAGCAAGAAGTCTACAGCAACTTGCTAGTGTTGCCCGGAAAAATGGGATCCATTCTCTGGATAAAGATTTTAGAGAATCATCAGGAAAACTCTCAGCACTACTTTACAAAGATGAGATTGAATCTTTTATGAGAACAGCATCATGCGCTGGATATCAATTGCTTAGCATGCAAGATTACATTGGTCAGGGTGAAGCTCTGATCGGTTGGCTTGATTCATTTTATGAAAGTAAAGGTGCATTAAGTCCTGCCGATGCCCGTCAGTTTATAAGTGCTGTAGTGCCTTTAATCCGGCTTCCGTCCTATTCTTTTAAATCTGGTGACACACTGCAGACTAAGGTACAGCTCCATCAGTTTGCACATAAAAATCTGAATAACCAGGTAATCTTGTGGGAGCTCCTCGATGATGATAATAATATTATGCAAAACGGACAATTCCATCCGGCAGATTATCAGAAAGGAAATTTATATGAAGTTGGTAATCTAATTATTCTCCTGCCGGATGTAGTACAAGCCAAAAGTTTTTCTATACAACTGAAAGTGAACGGAACAGAATACCAGAATTCCTGGCCAATTTGGATTTATCCTAAAGTCTTAGCTGAACCAGAAAGTGATATAATTATCAGCTCCAGGCTGGACAAGGATCTTATTAATCACATTCAGGAGGGCAATAATGTTTTGTTACTTGCTCATAATATGGGTCAGACAGATAATCATAAACTGTCAGCATGGCGCCCTCTTTACTGGTCGGCTTCTTTTTTCCCCGGGCAATCAATTGAGACTCTGGGCCTGACACTCAATCCTGATCATCCGGCTTTTGCTTCTTTCCCGACCGAAAACTTTGGTTCATGGAACTGGTGGACAATTTGCCAGAATAGTCATGGCTTTATCCTTGACAATGCACCACCTGAATACCAAGCTATTATTCAGCCAGTTAGCGACTTTCATTACAATCACCGATTGGGAAGTTTGTTTGAAACAAAACTTGGCGAAGGAAAATTACTGATATGCGGATACAATATCTCACAAGAGCGCGACTCTCTGCCTGAAGTTCGTCAATTGCGCCACAGCCTTCTTCAATACATGGCTTCAGAAGCTTTTGATCCGAAGATGGAACTTGACAGTGGTTTGTTAGCAGAACTTTTACCTCATATTGAGCTAGCATCATCCAGAGCTCCTGCCGGATTTAAAAACGCACTTTTGTATGTTGAATCAGCCAAAAAACAGGCTGGCCCTGGAAATTCTGTTTGGGAAAAAAGTCAGGACAATATTATTCAGCAAAGCGAAGTGGATTACTCTGTAAAGTGTGATGGCACATGGAAGGATGAATCTGGCACAGCCTGGTTTGGTAAAAAAATGGATATTAAGTTTAGTGTACCTCAGGGCTCAGATGGCAAATTATATCTATACTTGCACGATTGGAGTAATCAGAACCGCAGAGGTCAGGTTGAAATAGAAAAACGCAAATATGAAATAGGGCCTCATGCGGGTAAAGGCAAATGGATTTCTTTGGATTTCATGCGAGAGGATACTCAGGATGGCGAAGTAAGTGTTAAAATCATTTGCTCAGGTGGTCCGAATATCATGATTACGAAAATGGCAGTAATTTGAAAAACATTCAGACAAGATGGTACACAATCAATTGATGCTGGAGAACGAAAGCAAAGAGTCCTTTTTTGATAGTATAAATTGGATAGAAAAAACTATGACGGATAATGATTGGAAAATTTTAGATATCCATGATTTACAAAACTCAATGGAAAACAACGGTTATGAGGTTTTGCCGGTTAAAGTTTTTGCAGTTTGTCAACCTCATCATGCAATCAAGGTACTTGGAAAAGATGATGATAGAATCGTCTCAGCAATGATGCCCTGCCGGATTTCAGTATACACAAAATCCGATGGCAAAACTTATATCTCAAGAATAAACACCGGAATGATGGCAGATGATTTTCATGGCGCCATGAAAGAGCTGATGGTTTCCACATCAGAGGAAATTGAAGAAATGTTAGAACCAATTTTATTGGCTTTGTAAGAATTTCACTACATCTGAAACTGATTGATATCCACTCGCCCTTTTTAAGACTTTCCCATCAGGGGAAATTAATATAAGGCTTGGATATCCGGTCACCGAATACTTTTTCACCAGGTCACGATGCTCATCTCCATCGATCTTGACACTTACGATATTCTTTGCAGCAACAACAACTGTATCAGCTGTGTATACCAACTGATCCATAGTTTTACACGGGCCACACCATGTGGTCTCAAAATCCAGCAGGCAGTTAACACCATTTTTCTTTGCCAGATCAACTGCTTTATTGTAGTCATGCAGAAACTCAAGCTTTTTTCCAGTTCTTTTTGCTGAGCGATCAACTGCCAGCCAGTCATTCTGTAATTCTTCTTCAGCTCTTGTAATTTGAGGGTTCACAGCCTTAATCCATACTATTCTGCCCGATGGCAACAGACTATCAATACCAAAAGCCTGCTCCCCAAACCAGTTATGAGTATCAATACCTTTAGCTGATTTACTCTGGAATAATGATTTACGGATTGAATCAGGTGCGATTGCCCAGCGATCTTCACTATTGAACACACCATCCATTGTCATTTCTGTAAGCAAAACTCTGATTGGTCCAAATTCTGAATCTGCCAGTCCCTCCATCCATCCTCTTCTTGAATAACGCAGCGCCATTTCGCTGTCCTCTGCTAAAGGATCAAACACATACCAAAAGGCTATGGGGTAAGGATTAGAACATGCTTTAACTCTCTTCATTTTCGGGAATGGTACACTTATCACACCAGAAAAACTTGACCATGTTTTCCCTCTTCGCTCTGTGGGCACACATGAATATACAGTATCCTTATCTCCATTGAAATCACCATCCCTATCCATATCCAGAGCCAGACGGTCATATTTCCCACCGGGATCACTCGCAAATAGCATAAGGTTTATTGGCTTTGCCGATTCAGGCCCAAGAGCAAGTTCTGTCACCAGGCCATCTGTAGTTTCTCTGAGCTGAAGCTTCTCACCTTTCGGGCTCCAACGCAATCCACCATTTTCATCCGGTGCAGCTGGTTCAAGTTCAACTTTAATTAGCGACTTATCTGATTCATATGATTGCTTACATGCTGAAAGAATAGTCAGAGTAATCAGTAACAACACAAAAGAAGAAGTGGGAATCCTCATATTATTTTATTTATTATCAATAATTTGAAAAGCAGCACGGATCGTAGATTGAAAGGCAGCTGTCAAGTCAAATTTCTCATATTTGAGTTCATTTAGTCGATCATCAACAGTTCTATAATCGAGGTATAATTCTTTGGTCAGCAGATCGGCTAGTTTAGCAAAGTTTAATCCCCCTTCTTTACCACGCCATGAATGAAAAAATCTGGTAAAAGCTAATGCGATATGAAGCAAGGCTTTAGGCAAATGAATAATTCTTCTATTTCTCCCTTGCTCTTTGGCCAATACTGTAAACAACTCTTTCCATGACATATTTTGCTGGCCAATTACAAACTTATTAACTCCTCTACCCGACTCAAGTGCTCCAATTATTGCACTGCTGGCTGTTTTAATGGAAACAAGGGCAGTGCCTCCTGCAGGTGCAAATATAGGCCAGAACGATTTCAAATACTTTAGTAATGGGGTCCAAATAGGTTTTCCGATTGTTGTAGCTCCAAAAATAAATGGCAATTCAATGAAACTCAAATTAATTTTACCCTCTGCTTCCTCACATGCTTTTGTTATCTGATCGATTCTACTCCGGATATAAGGATGACGATTGATAAGATTCATTTCAGGCCACTCCCTTGCAAAGTGTGCAAAATATGAGCCTGTTACTACGATCCTGCTTATTCCCTTCTTTTTAGCAAAATGAACAAGTCGTACCGTAGACTCAACATTTCCTTTATGAAAAAAATCCCATGCGGGCTTATCCGGCAGGAAACGATCGTCCACACCCGCAGCAAATATTACTGCATCTGTATTTTCTAAGAGGGATAAATACCTCTTATCTGAGAGCTTATAAATATCTTTATGAACAAGGTTAACATATTCGGGAAAATGGTCAGGCTTCCCACTTCCTGGTTTTGCCAGTACTCTAACTTTATAGCCCTTTTTCAATAGATCGAGAAGCACCTGAAAGCCAATAAAACCAGTTCCTCCGATAAGCAACACATTCATATAGCAAGATAAATGTAATTTTTTGATCTGACATAGAATATGTAAATAGTTTAACTAGCAGGGTTTGTTGAGCTCTTCATCTTGAATAGCTCATCTAAAGAATACTGCATAATCGCATGATCTCCCGGGTTTTTCACAGCCCAGATCATAGCTTCGGCAACTACTTTGGCCCTGATAGGGCGATACTTCCTAATCCCAGGTATCCAGGATATAACATTGCCAAGTATTATTCCTATTTGCTCTCCAGTTCTTTTTTCGGCTCGCTTTCCGCTTAAAACGGATGGTTTGATCAACACGAGTCGGTCAAATCCCAGTTTTGCAACATCCCTGTCAAGTTCTCCTTTAATTTGCTGATAAAAGAAACATGAATCCGGACTTGCACCAGGTGCTGACACTAATACACAATCAGGGACAAAATTTTCAGCTGCCAAACGGGCAAATAAGAATTGATAACCATAATCAATTTTATACTGGGCACTTTTACTACCTGCTTTTTTGAGGGTTGATCCGAAGGCCAGAAACAGAACATCTCCGATAAGATGATCAGACCACAATTCAGCTTGGTTAAAATCTATCAATATTTCGGTAAGCTTACTGTGAATTATTCCGGTTGAACGCCTACCTAAAACTTTAATGCTTGAAAAATAGGGATCTTCAAGTAATTTAGAAAGCAATTCAGACCCAACGAGTCCTGTAGCACCAAGCACAATAGCAGTTCTTGTCACCTTAGTTATCATCCGTTTATATTTATTTCATTTCATATTCACTTAATTCAAGCCATCTAAGCTCCTTGTCTTCTATAAGTCTCAATACTTCTCCTATGCGAGAGCTTTTCTCCAGAAGCTCATCCGAGCTACACTCCCCCGAATTAATTTGTTCTTCAAGCAAACTTTTTTCATTTTCCAATTCAGCAATTTCTGTTTCCAAAGCTTCGAATTCTATCTTCTCTTTATAACTAAGTCTGGTTTTAGGACTGTCGGTTTTAGATTTTACTTTTTTTGTCTTTGCTGAAGCTTTGGCAGCAGATTTCTCTAATTCCAGCTCGCGTGAATCACGATAGATTGAATAGTTCCCGGGGAAATCACGGACTACCCCGCCACCATCAAAAACAAATAAATGATCAACAACTTTATCCAGGAAGTAACGATCATGAGAAACAATCATTACACAGCCCTGGAAACGCAAAAGATAATCCTCAAGCACATTAAGGGTCATAATATCCAGATCATTTGTCGGCTCATCTAAAATGATGAAGTTCGGATTCTGCATGAGAACAGTACATAGATACAGTCGTCTTTTCTCACCTCCGCTAAGTTTTGAGACAAAATTATATTGCACATCCGGAGGAAATAGAAAATAATCAAGAAATTGTGAGGCAGTCATAACTCTTCCTCCTCCCATGTGCACTACTTCAGCAATATCCTTTACAACATCAATTACTTTATCAGAGGGATTAAATTGTATTCCGACCTGTTCATAAAAACCGAATCTGACTGTACTGCCTGGCACAGCCTGACCAGAATCAGGCGGAATTTGTCCTGAAATAACCGACAAGAAAGTTGATTTTCCTACTCCATTTGGCCCAACCAGACCAATGCGTTCTAATCGCTGGAATTTGTATTCAAAATTCTTGAATAAGAGCAAGTCATCGTAGCTTTTTGTCAAGCCATCAATTTCGAGAACTTTTTTTCCAAGCCGGAGAGACTCAATTTGTATGTCTTCCTGCTCAGGTATATACTCTTTCTTTGCTGCCTTCTTTAACTCGGCAAAAGACTCCATACGATATTTTGCTTTGGTACCCCGGGCTTTAGGCATGCGATTAACCCAATCTAATTCCTTCTTCATTAAGGAATTCGCCTTATCTACTTTTCTCTGAGCCAGCTCAAGTCTCTGCTGACGCTTAGCAAGGTATACCTGATAATTACCTTGATAACGATAGATTTTCTTATCCATCATTTCAATTATATCAGTGCATACCCTGTCGAGGAAATATCTATCATGGGTAACCATGAGGAGTGTAAGCTGGCTTGCACTCAGGTATTCTTCGAGCCACTCTATCATATCAAGATCGAGATGGTTAGTAGGCTCATCAAGAATCAGCAGGTCAGGTTGAAGAAGCAACACCTGAGCAAGTGCTACACGTTTTCGCTGCCCACCCGATAATTCACGAACAATCTGATGGAAATTTATGATTTTCAGGCGTGATAAAACTTCTTTAATTCGATTCTCGTAATCCCAGGCATTAAGGCGATCCATTTCAGCCATTGCCGTTTCCAATCTTGCCGAATCCTGCATCTCCACTGCCTTCTCATAAGATTGAATAGCCTGGGCAATTCCAGGACTAGCATACAATACCTGATCAATTATTTGCAAATCTTCATTCAATACAGGATTCTGGGGCAAATAAGCGATAGAAAGATCCCTTTTATGATTTACCGCACCTGTATCGCACGTCTCATGCAAAGCAAGAATACTCAGTAGTGTAGATTTCCCTGTCCCATTTTTTGCGATTAGGGCAATCTTTTGACCTTCATTCACAGAAAGAGATAGCGATTCAAACAGCAGAAGGTCACCAAATGATTTTGAAATATTCTCAGCCTGTAGATAATTCACTATTTCAGAATATTATTTGCCTGCAAACATACGAAAAGCTAGACAGTATGATTAGAATAAAACATCCAATTGGCAAGACTTTTTTTAAAAATTTTATTCGAACAATGAACCAATTGATACCTTTGTTGTTTAATTTTCATATAATTCACTGATGAAGGGAAAAACCGTACTAATTACAGGAGCGAACTCCGGAATTGGCAAAGCAACAGCAATTGCACTCGCCAGGTTTGGTGCGGAAATTATTATCATATCAAGAAATGCTGGAAATGGAGCACAAACCATTTCCGAAATAAAAAAGTTAACAGGTTCAGAGCTTATTCACTTTTTTCAATGTGACTTGTCTTCGATGGATCAGATTCGTCGAGTATCAGAAGAGATTCATAATCGATTCAACAAACTTGATGTTCTGATCAACAATGCAGGAGTGCTGGAACGTTATAGAAAAATAACCCAAGATAGTTTTGAATATCTTTTTGGAGTAAATTACTTATCCCACTTTCTTTTAACACAGCTTCTTATCGATTTAATCAGGAATAGTAATCATGGCCGGATTATCAATCTTACATCCGGCGCTCACAGATTTGGAAAAATTCACTTTGATGACATTCATCTTGAAGGCAAGCACAACGGATTTAAAGCTTATGCCCAATCGAAGTTAGCCAATGTGATTTTCACCTATGCTTTGTGCAGCAGACTTCACGAGGAGGGAATTACAGCAAACTCTGTACATCCAGGATTTGTAGGAACGAAAATTGGCTTTTTAAGAGATAGTCAATCTACTCCCTGGCCATTTAAAATTTATCAAAGGATTGCTAAGAAACCAATTGCAGGAGCTAAAACAGTAATATATCTGGCAAGTTCAGCCGAAATGGAGAATAAATCAGGAAGATACTATGTTAACAAGAGGTCTATTCCCTCTTCAAAGTCTTCTTATGATCCTGATGCCGCCACAGCCCTATGGAATATGAGCCTGAGAATGTGTGACCTGAAAAATTCTCTCATTTAATTTTTTTCATTTTCCTCAACCAGGCCAGACATGATCAATGTTTGTGCTATGATGTAGGTTAGGATAATCAGAAATGAGGCTTTGGGTATATCGAGTGTAAACTTATCCAGGGCTATCAAGGTATCAGAAATCACAAAAAATACTGATCCAATAAAAACTCTTAGAAAGACAACTTGTCTCACACGGTGTTTACGGTTCAGGGCAAATATCGACATACCAATAAGGGATATACTGTATATTAATATCACAGGCCGCATAAATCCATCCATATCCGGGAACAACATGATCAGCACACCAGCCAGGTACACCAGGAAAATCACCAGCCACCATGGCTTTCTTCTTAAAAATCCTTTATTTTCGATTTCCAGGAATCGTATAAAGACAAGAATGTACATTATCTGAGCAAAAAAGAATCCTCCCACTCCGGCATAAAACAGAATCTCATTCTGGTGTGACAACATTAGAAACATATCACCCAACCAGGAAAAGAAGAAGGCCATCAGAACAAAGGCTCGAAAGCTTTTCTTTTTCGAGTATAATACAAAGAAAACTGCAATCCATATCATGAGAAAAGGTTTGGCTACATACTCTAATGTATGATTTTCAAGCCATCGACTTAATAATTCAACTATTACAAGAATCAGGAACACTGCAATTAATATACTTTTCTGAACTTTCATAGATAGCCTTCTTCAATAAATAGTTTTTTCAAAATATCCCTTAAATTTACAAAAATTAAAACCTATAATCATGAAAAGCCTTATTACCATTATCACAGGATTTATTCTATTCTCGTCTTGCTCCACGAATGACCCATCACAAGAGGAATGGACGAATTTATTCAACGGAAAGGATTTATCAGGATGGATTATTAAGACAAGTAAACATCCGGCAGGAGAGAATTATAATAATACAGTTCGGGTTGAAAATGGAACTCTTCAGATGGCATATGATGAATACACTGATTTTGATGGAGAGTTTACTCATCTTTTTACTGAAGAAAAGTATTCCTACTATAAATTAGTTGTTGAGTATAGATTTGTTGGTGAACAAGTGACGGGTGGTCCAGGTTGGGCTATACGGAATTCAGGAGCTATGATTCATGCCCAATCAGCTGCTAGCATGAGCGTTGATCAGCCTTTTCCGACCTCAATAGAAGTTCAATACCTTGGTGGATTAGGGAATGGTGATCGTCCTACCGGAAATCTATGTACACCTGGCACAAATGTGGAGATGTATGAAGCATTATTCACTCAGCACTGCACCAATTCTGATTCCAAGACCTATGATGGAGATCAGTGGGTTACTGTTGAAACAATCGCCCATGGCCATGAGCAGATATGGCATATCATTGAGGGTGATACGGTGATCACATACACTCACCCACAATTAGATGAGAGAGATCCTTTATATGCAGATATGTTGAATTATTATGGCACAAAAGATATTTTTGAGGGACACATTGCTCTTCAGGGAGAATCTTCACCGGTAGAATTCAGATCGGTCAAATTGCTAAATTTAAAAGGCTGTATGGACCCAAAGGCAAAAAATTACAAATCCTATTACATTAAGGAAGACAATTCTTTATGTAAATATTGATATCTGGTAATGCCATATCGGGACTCATCTTGAATTCCAAAAAAAGGTATAGAGGACAATTCAGTTCTTGTCCTCTATACCTTGAAAAGTAATCTATAAAAGCCTTAATCTTAGAGCTCTATTTTTTTACTGGTTTTTCCTCCTCTCACTGATGAAAGGTCCATTTCAATCCAGCCTTTCCCTCCGGATTTTTTCACCAGGTAACGATAAACTTGTTTGTCCTTTCCGTTAACCCATAATTTTATTTCATCTCCTGTTCCCGCTTTCATTGCTGAGCTGCCTCCTCTGCCAAATCCTCCGCCGAATCCACCAAATCCACCTGAACTTGTAAATGGATCCTGAATTGGCAATTTTGCATCAAGTTTAATAAGGCTGATATTTTTCGAAGCTTTGAATCGAAGAACATCCTGATCATATAATTTCAGCTTCTTAGACCGATCGGATGCAGTAGGATATGTTTGGTCATTTTTTACCGTAACATCCACCCAATAAAGGTCATCCCCTAAACTGGTAACATCAATATCACTTACCTCAACTTTTGGAAACTGACTGGCACAATACATAACAAACTTTGCATTTCTGTCAGCTTCAGATTGAATATATCTATCAGGAGGTGTTCGTGACATATGCTTTTTAGCCGAACCGCCAATCCATATTTCACCAAGATCCGGATGATCGAATTTATGCGGATTAATCCAACCCTCTCCTGTCATCTCAATATCAATCCAGTCCATATATTCATCCTGTGAGCCTCGTCCATCATTATCAACATCAATATCATAAGTTGGTGAACCCCATAATTCGATCAGGTAAGAATATGCTCCGAGCATATTGTAGGTTGAAGCTGCAGTTTGCCCTGATAATCCACCCATTGTGGGCCTGTAATTTTTCAATATTCTGGCACCCATTGTGACTATATTGGTTTGAACAGCCATATCGTGACTGAATTCTCTGGGAACCTGCCGATCAAAATACTGAGCATATTTATTTGTCTTACGCATTTGCTCCAATCTTTCCGCAGCAGTCATTCCTCTGCCCTGACGGAAAGCATACTGACCTGCTGCCTGAGTTTGCTGAGGTCTTGTGCTTTTAACGGGCTGTGGAACCTGAAACATTATTAATCTTCCAGTATTATGATAATGGAATGTGGCAAAAATATTAGGATGAGCCAGATGGAACTCATACGCATTCCTTGTACAATCCTCTGACATTGGGTAAGGATTTCCAGATGCCATATTCCATCCGTAAGGATAATTCCTGTTTGGATCAGGACCACCAATATCATCTTCATTTATTCTTCCATCACCATCATTATCAAATCCTTCTGATCCGATTCGCTTGAAACGCATCCCTGGATAATTTTCTTCACTTACAGAAACAAAACGCCTCCCATCCTCTGACAACATCAAACTTCCTTTTGGATCTTCTATGTACATTGATGATAACTCACCATCTCCATCAACATCCTCAGTCTGGTCTTCATCGTAAAGGCCATCTCCATCATTATCTTCAGGACGATATGGCTCTCTTGGATTATTCCCAGTATTAGGATACTCAACAAAGGATGCATTAGCATCAACATTTAATCCGGGCAGGATATAGAAAGTTGAGTTATTTACGAGTTCGTATACATAAGGATCATAATCGAATCGTGTAAGAAGATACCACATCAGGTATAGCGAACAAGTTATTCCATTTACTTCATTTCCATGAACAGCTCCATCCACCCACATAGCAGTTTTGGTATCGTGGGTTCCGGTTTTCTTATTAGTTATTGTGATCAGGTATTGGTCTCTACCCATTCGGCTTTTCCCAATACTTTCGACAGAAGCTAACTGAGGGTATTTTTTAGCAATATCCTTCATTAACTGAGTCCATTCCACATAACTATAGTATCGATTCCAGCTAATGGGGAAATCGAGTTCACCGTGATATCCGCCCGGGCTATTCTGGAGTTTCTTCTGTGCCTGAACATCTGAGATACTACCCATTACCAGACAAATAATCATTGCTGATAAGCTTATCAGTATTTTATTTATTGTTTTCATGATTAGTCCTCCCCTTATTTAATGTCCACTTCTTCAACCACAGTACCTCCTTTTTGCGAAGTCAGCACCACTTTTATTGGTGTGTTACCACGGATTTTGACAATCCATTTTACTTCGGCTGAATTCTTTCCTTTTGATTGGGTTGGTATTTTGGCATTCCCACCTAATACACCAACTTTTTGCCATGCAGCACCTTGAAGGAAGGTTAGTCTGTCACGAGGACCTATCAACCATATCACGTCCTGTCTGTTCATAGAGATCTTTGCTCCATTGCCCAGATGAGTGGCTAATTCTCCTGAATTTTTCACTTTTGCAGTAACTTCAACAATCTGATACTTACCAACTTTTTCTAACACCTTCCCTGTTGCGGATACGACTTCCACCCGTGGCATCAGACCAGCTCTGAATATTTCAAATTGCCAATGTTTTTCACAAATATCCAATAATGGCTCCCCGGGAAAAGGATTATTGCTTCCATATTGGGGTAACCAGCCACCAATCTCTCCGTCACCTAGAGTAGGATGCTTAAAGTTTTCCCACTCTTTGAAAAGTTTGCCATCGAAATTATCCTCCTGGTACTTCAGTGCAGCCCGCTGATAATCTCTGTATGCATCTTTTCCTTCGAACTTATGGCCGGGTAAGTCAGTGCGATAATTAAACAATTCAGTTGTTACAGAGAACACACCCTGCTGCATATATGCCCAATCGGCTTGCAGACCATAACCATATCCTTTATTTTGTTGCTCATTGTACGACACTTTCCAGGTTCTCGGCATTTCATAGCCACGTTTCAAAGCGTACTTATTCTTTGATTCTTTTGCAAGTTCCTTCTTGTATGTAGCTAATGAATCAGGATACTGCCATGCCTTTGGCACTTCAATATCTAATATTTCCAAAAATTTCTTGCCAAGGATATAATCATAAACTGCTATATCTGCCGGATGCATACTGTCGTCACCTGATGAACCCATCGGACGATAAGTAAAACCACCTGATGTATGGAAAAACTGAGCTTGATGAATATTTTTATGATTTGTGAAGAATTCAGCAAGAGCTCTGGTTTCAGGAGCCGATGTAGGATAATCACCTGTTCCACCCTGATAACCATCTGCAGTAAACCACCCCTCAGGAAAATTTCTATTCAAATCAAATCCGGCTTCACCGTCTTCGTTCGTCTTGCCGTCTTTATCATTGTCAATTCCTTCAAGAATCATTGACCACCGCTCCTTTTTGGTTTTTTCACTTCTACCAATTCTGACCATCACTCTGGGATCTTCATCATCGAGAACATACCTCCCCTTTTCGTCTTTGTACCGAAACCAGGTAATCACACCGTCCTTATTAATATCTTCAGGCCCATCTTCGTTGACTTTGCCATCCTCGTCATTATCTTTTAGCATTGAATTCTGTCTTTGGGGTATACCCTTCTCAACACTACTATAGACTCCATCGGGATTAACCATCGGGCAGATATAAAAGCTCTGATTATCAATCAGATCTGTAATACTCTCATCTGAACCATAAGCAGTAATCAGTTTATCGATAATATAGAGACAAACTTCTGTTCCGGTATACTCATTTCCATGAGTTGAAGCACAGATCCATTGACCTGATTTGCCCAGATGATTAGGCATAGGTAAAACATTCTCCACGTTCTCTTTACGTTCATTTTGTAAAGGAACAAATCGATCAATTGTCACTCCGGTTTGCCGGTTAGTAACAATAAGCACATACAATGGACGTCCCATAGTTGATTCTCCAATGGTACGTAGCTCTGTAATATCAGGATATGCTTTTGCAACCTTCTTCAGATACTGCTCAGTACCACTAAAGCCATGGAATTCATCAAAACTGACAGGTACTTTCTGTGCCTTCATCGAATTGGGTAAACCAATCAATAAAATTACCAATAGCACAAAAAGGAACCTCTTAAAAAGACAAGCAGGTGAATTCATGATAATTAGAGGTTAAATTAATAATCAGGATCAAATTAGCTGTTTTTTTTGACGAAAACGTATGTTGCAGGGTGTTTAACAGCAGAATAAGATCTAATCTTTGTTGGTGTTCAGTCTGTGGAGAACGAAGGTTCAGAGTTTTGGTTTAGCCTACCTGTCAAGTAGTTGAATTGGATTATTATATTACCTTTGCGCCTTTCCTGAGTAAATTTCATTATGGCAAAAATTATATTGGCTGTTGGATCTGGCGGATTTCTTGGAAGTGTTTTAAGATATCTTGTTTATAGGTACTTTGAAAACCCACAGACGAGTGGATGGCCTTGGGGCACCATGGCTGTTAACATATTGGGTAGTTTGTTAGCCGGGTTTCTTTTCGGTTTATCTGAAAAAACAAATCTGATTCCTGAAACTTTGTCGCTCTTTCTTCTCGTTGGCTTTTGCGGAGGATTCACTACTTTCTCGGCCTTTGCTCTTGACAATGTTAAACTATTTCAGGAAGGAGCATTCGCCCAAAATTTTCTTTACATAAGCTCAACAATCCTGCTGGGTGTACTTGCAATTTTTATCGGACACTATCTGTCAACTACCTTAATAAGATAATATCCTTTTGCCTGAGACAGCTATTCGAACAGACTATTTATTCTAATCAGCTCTTATCTGTAGTCCAACTTTTTCTCGCCTGCTAAAAATATTTACGCTTTAACCACAAAGCTACATTTACCAAGGCAATTAAAACAGGAACCTCAACCAGAGGCCCTATTACCGCAGCAAAAGCTTCACCTGAATTTATTCCAAATACGGCAATAGCAACTGCAATGGCCAACTCAAAGTTATTACTGGCAGCTGTAAATGAAATACTGGCTGTCTTCGGATAATCAGCTCCTGACTTTTTGCCCATGTAAAAAGAAATAAAGAACATGATCAGAAAATATATAATAAGCGGTATGGCAATTCGTACTACATCGAGTGGTAGTCGGACAATATACTCTCCCTTAAGTGAAAACATTACCAGAATGGTAAACAGTAATGCTATAAGTGTTAAAGGACTGATAAGTGGGACAAATTTATCGTGATACCATTCCTTACTTTTAAGCCTTATTAAGATAAAACGGGTTAGGAACCCGGCCAGAAAAGGAATTCCCAAATAAATGAAAACTGACGTGGCAATTTCCTTCATTGTAATTGCAACCACCGAAGTATCAAGTCCGAACCATCCCGGTATCACGGTAATAAAAACAAAAGCATAAACCGAAAAGAAAAGAACCTGAAAGATGCTGTTAAAGGCAACCAATCCTGCTGCATATTCAGAATCCCCCTTTGCCAAATCGTTCCAAACAATAACCATTGCGATACAGCGGGCAAGCCCAATAAGTATTAAGCCAACCATATAATGTGGATGGTTAGG
>JABHCC010000016.1 GCA_018669475.1 Bacteroidota bacterium
ACAAAAAACCAATCGGATTTTTAGGAATCACACGAAATATTACTGATCAACAGAATGTCCTTAACGAGCTGGAAGCAGCAAAAAAAAGAGCAGAAGAAAGTGACAATTTAAAATCTTCGTTCCTGGCAAATATGTCACATGAGATCAGAACTCCTTTGAATGCTATCCTTGGTTTTAGTGAACTAATGGCAGATGAACAATCTGATCTGGAAGAAAGGAAACAGTTTTCAGGCATAATTAAGACAAGCACGAATTCATTATTGTCAATGATCACAGATATTTTTGATATTTCAAAGCTCAGGTCAAACCAACTGAACTTGAAGCCCCATCCTGTTATTCTGCAAAAAATCCTGGACAAAGTATTTAATGACTTCATCTATCATGTTCCAGATGAGACATCTGCTCAAATAAAATTCTTTATAAAACCGATCTCCGGGAAGCTCAATCAGGTTTATCTTTTTGATGAAGAACGATTGGTGCAGATTCTCAAAAAAATGCTTGAAAACGCATTCAAATATACCAAAGAAGGATCCATCAGTTTCGGGGTATCACTTATCAAAGAATCCAAAGCCCGGTTTTTCGTAAAAGATACAGGCACAGGAATTCCACCTGAAAAGCAGGGAATTATTTTTAAACAGTTCAGACAAGGGGAAGAGAGTTTGAAAAGACAATTCGGTGGAACAGGTTTAGGGCTTGCAATTTGCAAAGAACTTGTTGAATTAATGGATGGAGATATCGGTGTTCATTCAAGCCCTGGGTCGGGATCTGAGTTCTGGTTTACACTTCCGCTTGTTTCGCCGGAATAAGAGAATTATTTCTCAATTCGGTTTATCTTTAGCTTTCCAAAACAAACTCAATTGAACCGGGTATGACAAAAAACATAAGCCTACTAACAATCTTTGTGCTGTATTTTTTCTCCAAGCAAATTACAGCACAAACCTCAATCCGAATTTCAGAATCACCTGCCGGATATGGAATTGAAATAAGCGATGCAAATGAGCTTGTTATGAAGTCGCCTCCTGAAGGTCTATGGTGCATTGGTACTGAGTGGTCAGATAGCTGGCCATCATCTTTGACTTATAGCCAGGGGGATTCTGTTGAACAATTTAATTCTTACAGCATTATCCATGGAAGCCTGGACCTCAAGGAGGGTACAATGGTTTTCAGAGATGCCTACCGGATGGAAGGTGAACGAATCAGCTGTACACGCCGCTGGCACTGGACAGGATCAGACACCCTAAAAAAAACCACTCTGATGGTTAAATATGAAACTCCTGGATTCAGCAAAGGAGTTGTCATGCCCGGTATTTTGTATCACGGAAATCCGGCAGGAGAGAGAAGTGGGAGAACACCATATTATAATGGCGAAACAAATGAGATTGCAATTTTTGAGGAGCACCGTTTTCCGATGCCATTTGTTTCACGTGAATGGCTTCAGGCAGAAAAGACCATTATGGTGGCCTTGCACAGCCAGCCCTCTCCTGTTCCATTCGGACACCGACCTGATCAGTGGTGGTCATTAGGCGTCATAAACGGCAATAAAAACACCGATCTCGTTTTACTTTCTGGTCCTTGTGGTTTTAATGGCAAAAAGAGTGTAATTAAATCTTTTCAGGGATGGGGGGAAGAAATGATGGAGGATTATGATAATGCATGGTTAGATCTGCCTCCGGGAACTATAATTGAAAAAACATTCTATCTTGAAACCGGCCGAAGTGACAAGCCTGGATCAGGTTTTCAACAAGCAGTTGAAACCTCGTTAGACCTGTTTACTCCATGGGATATGGCAAGTTTGCCTGAATTCGATGAAATTATCCGGAGTAAAATTAATTTCTCCCTGAGTCGCTATAAACAAACCGGTGATGTGGCAGGCTTCTGGAAATACCCCGACCGCAATTACTATGTTTTAGGCTGGTGCGGCCAATCAATGGCACCAGGCTATGCCTTCCAGGTTTTAGGAAAGGAATTCAACATTCCTGATGAACAGAACATGGTGCAAAGTTCCCTTGATTTCTTATCAACTACCGACTTCTATGAATCAGGATTTTACACCTGGTATAATATAGATAAGTCTGAATGGTTTATGAATAACCGCCCTGAATGGTTAAGTCAGGGACAGGCAATGCTTAACATGGCGAATGCCATCCGGCAGGCTGATAAAAATGACTATCAAGCAGAAAAATGGCTGATTTTCCTTGAGAAAGCTGCTGATTTCCATGCTGATCGTATCTTAAAAAAAGAATGGCAGCCTGAATCAACTAATGAAGGATTTTTTATTGCTCCATTGAGTAAGGCATATGATCTTATCGGCAAACCTGCTTATCTGAATGCAGCTAAAAAAGCTGCGAAATATTATGCCGATCTATACCTCGGAATGGATCAGGTATACTGGGGAGGAACTCTGGATGCCAGTTGTGAAGACAAAGAAGGCGCTTTTGCAGCTTTACAGGGATTCATTGAGTTATATGAAACAGAAAAAAATCCGGAATATCTTATCTGGGCTAAACATGCAGGAGATATATGCCTGACCTACACTGTCGTTTGGGATATCCCGCTTCCACCAGGCAGGCTGACTGATCACAATTTCAAAACCCGGGGCTGGACAGCTGTGTCGGTTCAAAATATGCATATTGATGTATTTGGTGTATTGATTGCTCCATTCATATATAAACTTGGTTATCATCTTGAGAATGCTTCATATATGAAAACAGCAAAGCTAATGTTCAGAAGCTGTGGCCAACTGATTGATCCATATGGTAGTCAGGGAGAGCAACCTTACCAAACTAATTATATACAAAACAGTTGGAAAGATAAGCCTATCCATGAAAGGCGTGGCAATTATCATGAAACCTGGACGGTTTTCTGGATTACTGCTCATTTCCTGAATGCAGCAGCTATGTTTATGGAAATGGGAGTTTATTGAACACTTTCTAGGTGAGCAAAGACTATTTTAGAAGAATAAATGCTAATATCGCTATTCCGATCACCATGAGGGAAACAAAAATCCAGGTCAATATCTTCTTGCTTCTGTTATAAGAACGGATTGCTTTCTCCCAATGGTCAGAATCTTCCAAACTTGCTAAAGAGTTTTGTAAAGTTCGTGCATGGAAGCCATACATACTGGCAGTTGTAGGTATAGTGAATAAGAATGAAATGATTAGTATTGAAATAAAAACTAAAATATCATCAATTTCAGGAAAGCTAACTCGTCCGTACTTAGTATAATAATAGAAAAATGAACCTACAGTGACCAATAATGGATTTGTTAATCCTACTAAAAACTGTATTCTGAAGTAAAATGTTTTGAGAAAAGCCAAACGCTCATGCAGAACAGCTTGCAAACTCTCTGTTGACTGATCCAGGAGAACTGCTTTTGTATAGTGTGGTCTTTCAATCCAAATTAAACCGAAAGTTAATACGGCCAGGAAAGCACAGATAATTTGTGTGACTACCTCTGATCGGAATAAAATAATCAAAACAAAGTACGAAACTGCAATAAGAGCTTTAATCATAAAATCCATTCGCAATGAGTTCCTGATCCACTTTGTAAAATCCCTGGATCGGGATTTTCTGAAGGATCTGATCTCATCGCTTGAGTATTCGTGTAGATTTTGCTCTTGATTTGCCTGTTTCCACACCTTTTGTATATCATCCAATTCCATCATACTTTCTCCATTGTTTCGTTCAAAATACCCTCAAGTTTTCTCTTGATTCTTGTAATCTTGACTCCGACGTGAGTTCGCGAAATCCCAATTATCTCAGCAATTTCATCATACTTTTTCTCTTCCAGATACAAAAGAATAATGGCCTTATCCACTGAATCCAGTTTATTGATAGCCAGATATAACATTTCAATATCTGTTTTCGAGTACCCTTCAGCATTTTCATCAGCTGGTTGAATGTTTGAATGAAGTGCCTGGGTTTCTGCTTTCCGCTTTTCTTTACGTTGCAGGGTAATCGCAGTATTCAGGGCTACCCGGTACATCCATGTGCTTATGGCTGCCTGACCTTTGTAGGTTCGGTATCCCATCCACAATTTAATAGTAATTTCCTGGAACAGATCGTGACGATCCTGCTCATCACTGGCAAACATATTACAGACCTTATGAATAATGTTCTGATGTTTGGTAACTAAATCAAGAAACTCTTTTTCGTTCAGGCCTTTCATGTGTAATTTTTCAAGTATTTGACGCTTTCAGTGATTGATTATTACAAAATGGGAGAAAGATAATCTCTGACACCAAAATTAATTTAAAACTTATCATTGTTTTTTCCTTTCCTATATTTGCTAAAAACAATCAGATGACAAATATTATTCGTCTCCTTCATTTCCTGCTGATAATCGCAGTTACTTCCTCTTGTGTTAATAAATCACCAGATCAGGATTATTCATCAATTGCAAAGCTCATAAAACAGGATTCTTCACTTGTTGAGGTGCATAAAAGAGCTCGCCATTTGGTCGCCAGTGGATTTAACGCCGGGACAGTTTATCAGGAAGTTTGGATCAGAGATTTCAACACCTTCATTGAAGTATCTTGTGATGTTCTGCCTCATGATCTGGTAAAGGAAAAACTCTTGACTTTCTTCAAATTTCAGGCTGACGATGGCAATATCATCGATGGTTATGTCCCTGTTGAGCAAGCTGGTGTAGGATACAAATACAGATATACAGAATTAGCTCCGGAGTTTGCCGGTCATAAAAACACAGTGGAAACAGATCAGGAAAGCAGTCTTGTTCAAGCTGTTTGGAAATACATTCAGAAAACAAAGGATGATAGTATTCTGGATGAAAAGATTAATGGTTTGACGATAGTTAACCGACTGGATTTCGCTATGACATATCTTACAGACCACCGATTGGATGAAAAGTTCGGATTGATATGGGGTGCAACCACAGCTGATTGGGGAGATGTTCAGCCCGAGCATAACTGGGGAGTAGAACTGGATGAAAACTCTCATATTTGCATTGACATTTACGATAATGCAATGTTCATAATCGCACTGGATCAGCTTATTGAGATGTTGACAGACCAGAAAAGAAAAGAGCACTGGTCTTTAATCAAAGATGAGATTCACAACAATGTTCGGATTCATTTATGGGATTCAGTAGCAAGCAAATTTATACCACATAAATACATTGCTGAATCACCCTTCCCTCTTGATTTTGATGAGAACATAATTCATTTCCATGGAGGAACAGCTATTGCAATTGAAGCAGGATTATTAAATAAAAGTGAGATTGCTGTTGTTAACAAGCAGATGCTGGCTAATTTATCAGCATCAGGAGCTCCATCAATCGGACTAACTGTTTACCCACCCTATCCGGAAGGGTTTTTTAAAAACAAGAGCATGTATCCTTATGGTTATCAAAACGGAGGAGACTGGACATGGTTTGGCGCCAGAATGATTAGACAACTGGCAAACTATGGTTTTGGGAAAGAGGCATATGAAGAAATACAGCCCATGATTGACCGGGTATTAATAAATGATGGCTTTTTTGAATGGTACACTCTGGATGGTAAACCTACCGGGGCCGGCAAATTCAGGGGATCAGCCGGAGTTTTAGCAACGGCCATTGAGGCCCTCTGGACCTGGGCGAAAGATTATAATTGATAATTAAAAAATAAAAATAGACTCCATCAATTTGGAATAACAATGAAACAACTCCAGCACAAGGAAATACCGAAGGCCGAAAGCAGCTTACCCATTACTATACTTTGCGATGGGATCAGTCTGCCAGTCAATATCGGCAATATCTTCCGGCTTGCAGATGCTTTTGGAGTTGAACGAATTGTATTTGCCGGACAGAAAATTGATGTCAGAAACAGAAAAGTAAAACAGGTTTCCCGTTCAACACATTTATGGATTCCTTATTCAAATATAACCCTCCTCCCTCCTGAAATTTCAGAATTAAAAAATCGGGGCTATTTTATTATAGCTTTAGAGATAACCGACAACAGCCAAGTGATACAGGAGGTTGATCTTAGTTCTAATCAAAAAACCGCCCTTATCATTGGATCTGAACACAAAGGAATCAGTGAGGAGGTTTTGTCTTTATGTGACAAGACATTTCACATCCCTATTTTTGGTCAAAACACAAGCATGAATGTTGCCAATGCTCTGGCGGTTTCACTCTATGAAATATCTAAACAAATTTCATTGTAATAAGTGTAACAATCACATTTGAGTAACGTCTTATTATCAGAAACCAACTCAAATCAGCATGTTCAGCAATTATGTAAGGATTGCTTTTCGCAACCTTCTCAAAAACAAAGGTTTTTCATTCATAAACATTCTCGGACTTACATTAGGGATCGCATCAAGTCTTTTAATATTGCTTTTTGTTTTCTATGAATTAAGCTATGACAAGTACCATAAAGATGCTGACCGCGTATACAGACTAGCTGTAAAAGCACTGATCGGTGATACACCAATCAATCAAACATTTTCTTCAGCCAGAGTTTTTCGTGAGCTAACAGAAAGATATCCTGAAATAGAAGGTGGAGCCAAAATTTTCACTTTAGACAATGTTTTGCTTAAAATCGGAGATCAGCAATTGTCTGAACCGAAATTATTTGTGGCCGACAGTACTTTATTTGATGTGATGACATACGATTTCATATTGGGAGATGCTAAATCAGCTTTAAATCGACCAAATACAATTGTAATCACCAAATCAGAAGCTGAGAGGTTTTTTGGAACTGAGGATGTTCTTGGTAAGTATCTGGAATTTGACTTACCCTGGACTTTTGGAACCATATCATTTGAGATCTCCGGCCTTATCGAAGATATTCCTTCAAATTCGCACCTGCATTTTGGATATATTGCCTCTATGATGAGTTTTCCGGGCATGATCAGTAATAATGGCTGGTCTACTAACAATTTCGTAGCATATTTAAAATTAAAACCCGGAGGCGATGCTGATGAATTGGAAGCAAAGTTTGTGGAATATGTGAAGGAAAATATGGGTGACAGATACGATTCATTTATTGAAAGTGGAAATTTTTGGGACTTCTTCCTCCAGCCGCTTACAAGTATTCATTTATCCTCTGACTTAAACGGTGAATTTGAGGCAAATGGGAATAAAAAATATGTCTATATTTTCTCAGCAATTGCACTTTTTGTTTTAATCATTGCATGTATCAATTTCATGAATCTGTCAACAGCGAAGTCAGCTCTTCGTGCCCGGGAGGTTGGTATGAGAAAGCTATGCGGGTCGACACGAGGAATGTTGATCCGCCAATTTTTATCTGAAGCAATAATAATAAGTACCATTGCACTGCTTCTGGGGGTACTGTTAACTGAATTAGTTCTTCCTGGTTTCAGAAATATAATTGGCAAACCAATTTCTCTACCCTTATTCAGCACTTATCATTTAATCCCATTGCTAATTATTGGAGGCATTCTAATTGGAATTCTTAGTGGAATATATCCCGCCTTTTTTCTTTCTGCTTACAAACCAGTAACTGTACTGAAAGGCAAATTTGTATCTGGCAAAAAAGGCATAATATTCAGGAATATTCTGGTTGTAACTCAATTTGCGGCTTCCATCTTTCTTATTATTGGGACGATTGTCGTTCAAAGACAGATTTCTTTTTTACAAAATACTGATATTGGATTTGAGAAAGATAATATCATGGTTGTTCAGATACCTCCCGGATTTGAAGATTTTAAGGAGCCATTTAAGCAGGAGGTTTTAAATCAGCCTGAGGTTCAGTCAGGATGTTTTGCTTCGGGATTACCGGGCAGTCCTTTTCCTAATATTGGTTTCAATTCACCAGCGCTTGAGAATTCTTTTACTCTGAATCTTTACACTTGTGACGAAGACTACCTTAATACACTCAATATGAGCATGATTGAGGGGCGGTTTCTCTCAAAATCATTTATAACTGATTCAACTGCCATTGTGCTCAACGAGACAGCTGTAAGAGTTTTAGGACTTGATGATCCAATTGGTGTAATGATAAATAATAATGCCTCCCAAAACTCAGGATTTGAGGTGGTCGGGGTTATTAAGGACTTCAATTATGAGTCAATGCATTCGCAAGTACGACCGATGGCTCTATTTCTCCAGGGTGGAAGGCAATTCAGGCCAGCTCAATACTTTGCAATAAAGCTTAAACCGGGAAACATGAATCAAGCCATACAAAAGATAAATCAGACTTGGGTTTCGATGGTTCCCAACCTTCCTTTTTCATATACATTTCTTGAGGACAACTACAACTCATTGTATGCCAATGAAAATTTGACTCGAAGAGTATTTTCTTTATTATGCCTCTTAGCAATTCTTGTTGCCTCGCTTGGTTTATTTGGACTGGCATCATTTATTACTGAACAAAGAAGAAAAGAAGTCGGTATCAGAAAGGTTATGGGTGCTCCGATTGATCGAATCATTCTCCTCCTTACTTCAAATTTTTCAAGATGGGTGGGAGTGGCTTTTGTCATTGCAGCCCCATCTGCCTGGTTCATAATGAATAAATGGTTGCAAAATTTTGAATACCGCATGGATTTAGCCATCTGGATTTTTGTAGCCTCAGGTGCTCTGGCTTTGATAATTGCCTTGCTTACAATAAGTACAATTACCTGGCGTGCAGCTACGCGGAATCCTGTCGAATGTCTTAGATATGAATAGATACAGATCATCATTTAAAACTTTGAAGAAAACCCGGCTTGAGCCGGGTTTTCTATTCTGGGTAATAATTTGTATCTTTTTTGACCCTAAACCCTTGTCCTCATGTCAACAACTGCCGAATTACCAAAAAGAGAACTGATGCCAGGATTGGCATTTTTACTGATGAAATGGTTCTGGAAAATTAAAGATCTATTCTATTCTCCAAATAAAGCCCTTAATGATTTCAATATCCTGGCCGGACAAACAATCATTGATTACGGATGCGGACCCGGCAGATACATTCAGAAAGCCAGTCGTCTGGTCGGGCCTGAAGGGCGAGTTTATGCAGTTGACATTCACGAAATGGCATATGCATGCATTTGCAAAATGGCAAAACGGAATAAATTACACAACGTTTATCCTACCAAAGCAAACAGATATTTTGTTCCAATACAGGAAAACAAGGCAGACCTGATTTATGTCCTCGATGTTTTTCATATGGTAAGCCAACCAGACGAATTTTTGAATGAATTACACAGATTAGTCAAAACTGAGGGCACTGTTATATTGGAAGATGGGCATCAGAAACGTTCAAAGACCATTGACAAAGTGAAAAACAATGGAAGATGGCATATCGTATCAGAGAATAAAAAGCATTTAAACCTGAAGCCACGTTTTAAAAATGCCTGAAAAATAAAAGCTGGTTTTCAGATTTTCCATTTAATACCACAGCCAATTCCTGGCTTCTGGTTTTTGCTTATTGACTTTCCATCCATTAAAAGATCCAGAGTCATACACAAATCTTTTCCATCAACCGGCACACTATTGCCTGGACGGGAATCATCCATCTGACCGTGATAGACAAGTTTAGATTCCTCATCAACTACATAAAATTCAGGAGTGCAAGCCGCATCGTATGCCCTGGCCACATCCTGAGACTCATCATACAGGTAGGGGAAACAATAGGATTCCTGATCAGCAATTTTTTTCATTTTTTGAGGAGAATCATCGGGATATCGTGACACATCATTTGAATTGATTCCAACAAAAGCAATACCTTTCTTCTGGTAATGATCTGCAATCCTGACTAAAGCCTCATTGACATGTACTACATAGGGACAATGATTACAAATAAACATAATCACAGTCCCCTTATCTCCTTTAATATCTTTCAAGGAAACAGAATTGCCCGATATAACATCCGGCAGGTTAAAATCAGGAGCCTTTGCGCCCAAAGGGAATGGATTTGATTGGGTTAATGCCATTGTATTTATCTTTTGACTGATCGTGAAAATTCTTAGAAAACTTATGGCAAATTAAATAAAAATTCCTGTTAATAGTTTAAGTATCTTTGGGTTTCTGGCTCATAAAATTCCATTAAATTTACGGCTGAGCAATCAATTAATGAAATTTCACATGAAGCATATTGTAATTACCGGCAGCAGTCGTGGAATTGGTTTCGGATTAGCAGGTGAATTTCTCAAAAATAAACCGCAGAAAAGTATGAGATACATTTCTGCCTGAAAAAGAAACAAATGAAAAAACTAATTCTCCTCTTCAGCATTCTGACTTTACTCTTTTCCTGCCAGGCCGATAAGCCTGACAGCGCGTTCAAGCTTTGGT
>JABHCC010000017.1 GCA_018669475.1 Bacteroidota bacterium
CAACACTAAGCGGCATATATGGATTCCTTTTCATAACACTCCAACTAGCCGATTACGCACTGCTCATGGGCAGCATAGGATTATCTCTCATCCTCGGCACAACAATGTACTTCACAAGAAAAATAAACTGGTATAAATTGAATATAAAAACTGAATAGAGGCAGCTTCGTTGGTGAAAAGCTTGAAAGAACTTAGTCTTTCGAATTGATAATCGGTAAAGAGAAAATATTGTCTCATTTTTTGTCAATACTCAGATTTGTTGTAATTTGATGAAGCTAATACTTTGTAAACATGAAAGCTGGATATATTAATTTACTTATTATTTCAGGACTAGTAATTGGGTTATCTGCTTGTGAACAGATGATCAAAAATATGCTGGAATATGAAGATGCTACTGAATGTGCCAATGAAAAAGGGGAAGATCAGATGGTTGTCAAATATCCCTATGATAATGTTGACAGAGCATATATCGACGCTTTTCACAATACTCTGAGTGAGCCTATCCTCAAAATATCTGATAATACTTACCATGCTTGTGTGGGTACAGAGATGACCATTTATTGCAAGATTCAGGTAGACCGGGAATGGATTGAAAAGGGAGGATATGAGAATAGCATTAATGCCTTACACGAAATAAGATATCCTGGAAGTTTGGAGAGTTATAGAATTGGAGATCTGGAGAAAACTTATGATAGCCTCTATATGTATTTAATAAAGACAATTTCTTTTACTGTTCCGGCAAATAACAAAGATCCAGAATTTTATTGTGAGGTTATATGTGATTTGAGCATTCGAGGCCCAACTGGAATAAGTATAGAAGAATTTCTTGAAAACGTATATGAGATGCGGCTGGAAATTGACTATTACTACTAAATATAGCCAACGGGCACTAACATTAATTCGGTCTGAGAAAGAAGGATTTGAACACTCATAGTGAGAGGCATAGAACTAGACAAGTCAAAGCGACTATATATTGGCCAGTTTATTTTGACAGTGAAAAAAATATCTTGCTCACACTCCAACAACTATAATCAGTCACTTTTGCCTTTAAACGACCTTGCTTGTCTCTGGATTCTGATTTGAGGAATGTTATATGTTGACATGTTTCTTTAAAATGATAACTGACAACATGCTCGTATTCCTCATCAACAGAAACTGTAAGACTGCCGTTGAAATGCCTGTTAGCAGAGTTTGTATAATCCCAGGTCTGCGTAAATTGAAGACCATCTATTTCCAGATCGGGCTGATTATCTATCTCTTCTGGAATTTTAAAGTCAGGTGTTCCAATTCCTAAATCACCTGCCGAACCCTCCATTTGGACCTCGCCATCGTCGTCATAAGAGGTATAATCATAGGAAAGAAAACTTATGCTAAATACCAGTTGATTTACCTCCTGCTCTATGAGTTTGGCTTCTATGGTTAAAGGTGTTATTTCAGTATACGGGTCTTTGGCCATGGCATGGGTGACTAACAACAGTATATCATAATTATCATTCAGAGAGGCTCGGCACAAGCACTTCTTCGCCAATTGACATGAAAACCTCGCTATCAGCTATACCATTGTGCTCCAGTTTGAGTGATACAGGTTCATTTGTGTTTCGGGGCAATCCTGAGATACTAAAACGTCCGGTGGCGGCGTCTCCCCTGTAAGGCCCTTTACCATTTGCCTTATAGATTGCAATTTTATAATCTTGCTGAAAAGCCCCGGCGGGAATGACTATTGAAACGCCCTCAGCGACAAGCTCCCCACCATCAATCCCAATCGTTGTTTCATTCAATAGTTGCTCCGGAATATATTCCAGCATTCTATCACAACTAAGTGAGAAAAACACAAGCACAAACAAGAGGCATAAGAATGGAGAGAAGTATCCGGTGGAGAATGAAAGTTGTGTGCGGATCAGATCGAGAATAATTATGAGCTGTGCAAATCAGCCGTAATAATCCACGAATTATTAATCAGTGATTACCTGTAAATTCTTAATTGGTATTTTTGTAACGAAGATTTGAATAGATAAGGATGTAACTCGTAACTCGTATCTTTTAACACACAATCCAAAAACATGAAAGCAAGAACACTTCTAATAGCAATACTCCTACTTCTCCATATCGGACCTCTTCAGGCGCAGTTAAAAGTCATGACTTATAACATCCTCACAGGCTTCGACTGGAATCAGGACAGCACCAGAGGCACAGAATTGATAAAATGGGTAAACACTCACAAACCTGATGTTCTTGCTCTTCAGGAGATGAATGGTTTCAATCCTGAGCGATTGGCAGTTTTTGCAAAGAAATGGGGGCATGATCATTCAGCAATAGTAAAATCTTCTGGGTATCCAGTTGCCCTGACATCAAACAAGCCCATTATTGTTAAGGAGAGATTACTTGAGGGAATGTGGCATGGAATGCTTCATTGTGAAACCCAAGGGATTGATTTCTTTGTAGTACATCTCAGTCCGGCCGACTGGCAATTCAGAAAACGCGAAGCTTTGTTAATTAGTGAAAAAATAAAAGTAGTTGCAAAGGAAACCAATGATTATATCGTTCTGGGAGATTTCAATGCCCATACACCATTTGACGTTGAATTTAGCCGAAAATACCCATACCAGCTAGAAAGATACCGAAAAGGAGATGCATCAAACGACAAATACCAAAACCTGCATAACCGAGAATACGACTATAGTGTTTTATCTACCTTCCTATCCCTTTCATTAATTGATGTATCCAATAGATTTGTTCCAATGAATGATCGCACCACCTGTCCTACTCCACTCAATGTTCCACGCTGGCTTTCAACAGAGGAAATGAAAAAGACCAAACATCGCATTGATTTTATTCTGCTTAGTCCGAAATTGGCTCAAAAATGCACAGGAGCATGGATCTATAATGGACAGGAGAATTATTACCTGTCGGATCATTATCCTGTCATGGTAGAGCTAAAGTGAATTATTTGGGAATAGATCTGA
Organism: Bacteroidota bacterium; assembly: GCA_018669475.1. Lineage (GTDB taxonomy): Bacteria > Bacteroidota > Bacteroidia > Bacteroidales > UBA12481 > JABHCC01. Next base: position 2,964 of record JABHCC010000017.1, read on the forward strand.
AAATTTCTCCACTTGCATTATCGCAACCGTCGTTACAGTAACATGTATTGCATTATTTTAAAATGAGAATTATGATCTTCTACTATAAGCAAACATGAGAAAGGATAAAAAGGTAACTAAAGATCGTTGAACCGACCAGCATTGATTTCATTCGCCAAACCTGTCATCAATGTTTCCAGGAGCAAATACCTTGACACCGATATTTATTTTGTATATTTGTATTTCATAAATATGATCTACACATTATGACAACATTTACGAGTTCGCTTCCAGATGATCTGCTGCAGAGCTTGAATACCCTGGCCGGTAAACTTTCAATTCCCAAAAACAAAATAATTGAGAAGGCACTTCGGATTTATATTGATCAGATCAACCGGGCAGAATATGTTCAGTCATTTAAGAATGCCGCTGATGACATTGATGTTCTTGATATGGCTGAAGAAGGAATGGAAGACTATTTTAAGCAATTAGATTAATGTTACAAAGAGAAATATGGCTCGCTGACTTAAACCCAACAAAAGGTAATAAGCAAAAGGGGCTTCGACCGGTAGTTATTATCAGTGGTAATGTCTTGAACAAGTACATAAATATAATCATCGCATGTCCCCTCACCACAATAATCAAGAATTATAAAGGGAATTTGGTTTTACACCCAAACACCTCCAATGGTCTGAGTGAAACAAGTGAAATAATCACTTTCCAAATTAGATCAATATCAAAACAAAGACTCGTAAAGAACTTAGGTACAATAACAAACACCCAACTCGAAATTCTTAAACAAGGTCTTAACGACATCCTGAAATACTAGAATGGTCATCAGCACCCGATCAGCAGTATCAAAGCCTATGATGCCATTTACAATTTATTAATTACCAAAACGTCAGCATAAAAACATCAGCTATGAAGACCGGAGACCGACTCTTATCACTTGACTTCTTCAGGGGACTCACTATGTTCCTGCTCATCGCCGAGTTTGCACATATCTTTCCTTATCTCCTTGCCCCCGAAGTTGAGGGTACTTTGCTTTGGAAACTCGGTCAACAGCTGCACCACTGTGAATGGGCGGGTCTCCATTTCTGGGATCTTATACAGCCCTTCTTCATGTTTATTGTTGGAGTTGCCATGCCCTACTCTTTTAAAAACAGAAGAGCCCGGGGAAGCTCGGAAAAAGATATTTTTAAACATGTCATCATCCGCTCAATACTCCTTTTATTCATCGGTTGGGCTTTGTATTGTATTGGTCCTGGTAAAATAGTATTCAGATTCCAGAACGTATTGGCTCAGCTGGGGATTACCTATTTTATGGCCTGGTTGATTATAAATAAGAAAGCCTGGTTTCAGATACTGTTCACTCTACTTTTGTTACTCATCACCGAAGGATTTTACCGATTCTTCCCGCTGGAGGGCTTTAACGAAGCTTTTGTACCAGGAAAGAATTTTGGAGCCTGGTTTAATATCCTGATTGACGGACGTGAAGATCCAGGTCATTGGGCAATGTTTAATGCCATACCAACGGCAGCTCATACTATCTGGGGTGTTTTGGTTGGAAAATTGCTTTTAAATAGCAAACCGGCCTATGACAAAATCAAAACCTTACTTATAGCTGCAGTCGTGTTACTGGTAGTTGGATACGCAACATCTCTTGCCACTCCCATAATAAAAAGGATATCAACCAGTTCTTTTGTTCTGGTAAGCGGGGGCTACACCCTTTTGGTCATGACACTCTGCTACTGGATTATTGACATACTTAAACTTCGCAAAGGAGTCTGGCTCTTTTCAATAATAGGAATGAATCCACTATTCATATATTTATTTTCCCATGTTGGTGGAGCAAAATTAGTAAGACAAATAGTATTTCCTTTTACCTCCGGATTAACGGGATGGATTTCAGAATGGTTTGCCGGACTGTTCACCGGACTTGTAACACTTGCCCTGCTTTGGGGCATTTGCTATTGGCTCTATCGAAAGAAGATCTTCATAAGAATTTAATCAATCCTTAATCCGTAATAATAGATTCCCTTTGCAACTTATTCACCATCCTCATTTTTTCCAGTATTGTCCATAGAGGGTTTTCAGTACAGTGAATATATAGTTAGCCCAAGTTGCTTTAAAGCAAAGTTTTGAGGATTTTGCCTACCGACTTGTGATCTGGATCTACATCCATGGTTTTCCGTAATTCCACTATTGCCTTTTCTTTGTTGTTGGTTTCAAGAAAAAGACTCCCTAGTTCAAAATGCGATCTGGCTACTTCAGGAAACTCCTTAACATTTCGCTCCAGAGTCGTAATTGCATCTTCCAATTTACCTTTCGCAATGAGTGCATTTTCAAACTGGCTCACGGTGTTAACATAAATATCGTAGAGGGGGAAGTTGTTTGGTGTAAAATTAAAGAAGATTTTATTAAAACGATATATCTGTCCATTTCACTGTGCTGATCTATTTCCAAATTGTAATCATTTTGCAGAATTGTAATCTTTGTCTACCTTTGTTCGTAATTTAACGAACGGTTATGTATAAAGTTAGTGCAACAACTCAACAACAGGAAAGGTTAGCCAGGTATGCCAAGGCTCTTGGGCATCCGATTCGAGAATATGTGATAGAGCTGCTTTCAAAACAGTCTTGTTGTTATAGTGGTGACCTTACCGATGAGCTATCAATTGCCAAATCCACACTTTCTCAGCATTTAAAGGAATTGAAAAATGCCGGATTGATTCAAGGTGAAATCGAATTGCCCAGAATTAAATATTGCATTAATAAGAAAAACTGGGAAGAAGCTCAAAGTTTGTTCAATAATAGGTTTTGTAAATAAAAAAATTTATCCAATCCTTCGTGGTTTTGCGAACAACGAATTATGATATAAATATCAAATCTAAATGGAAATAAAAGTATTAGGAACCGGATGTGCTAAATGCATTGCACTCGAGAAGGCAGTGAGGGAAACCGTGAATGAGAATGGCATCGATGCTGTTGTGACAAAAGTTGAAGACATTGTTGAAATCATGGGTTATGGCATTATGACCACGCCAGCTCTTGTTGTTGACGGAAAGATAATTATCAAGGGGAGAGTTCCTTCATCCAATGAAATCAAAGAACTATTAACCAAATAGAAAAAAAACATGAAAAGATCAATTCAATTAATCGGACTCTTTTTATTTCTGGCAGTTTTTAATGTATCTGCTGGGGATTATAAAGAAAACTTGAATTCTAAAGATGTAAAAGTCTATTACTTTCATGCAACTGCCAGATGTGCTACCTGCAAAGCTGTTGAGGCCGTAACACAGAAAACACTTAAAGATTCTTATGGGGATAAAGTCTCATTTACATCCATTAATCGTGAAAAAGAAAAGGATAATCCTCTGATTAAGAAATATAAGGTATCCGGACAAACACTTCTTGTTGTAAAAGGAGACAAAGTTGTAAATTTGACTAACGATGCTTTTTTAAATGCTCGAACCAAGCCAGAAAAGCTCACATCTAAAATCAAATCTACCATCGATAAATTACTTAAATAGGAATGGAGTTTCTGCAAAATTTATTAGAAAACTCTCAATTTCCAATCCTTACTGCATTTTTGCTGGGGCTTATGACCGCCATAAGCCCCTGCCCTTTGGCTACAAACATAACCGCTATTGGGTTTATTAGTAAGGACATCGAGAGTAGGCGTAAAGTTTTTCTTAATGGACTGGTATACACACTGGGGCGAGGTATCTCCTACACAGCCATTGGACTAATATTCTATTTCAGTATAGGCCAATTAGAGTTTTCAGGATTTATCCAAAATTGGGGTGAAAAGATTCTTGGTCCATTATTATTAATTATTGGCCTTTTTATGCTGGGAGTATTAAAACTGAGGATTCCCGGGATGGGATCCCTGACAGAAAAAATGGAAGACAAATCGAGAACTGGATTTTGGGGGGTTCTCTTGCTGGGAATTGTTTTTGCTCTGGCTTTTTGTCCATACAGTGGCGTTCTATATTTTGGGATGTTAATTCCCATGACAGTCAGCAGCCCAAGTGGTTTGCTTTTACCAATAGTTTTTGCTCTCGGGACTGGAATCCCTGTAATTATTTTTTCATGGCTAATCGCTTTTAGTGTAGGCAAAATTGGTAACCTATATAACAGAATACAGACCTTTGAGCAATGGTTCAGGCGAGTTGTTGCGATTCTGTTCATCGGTATTGGTGTATATTATATTGTTCGCCTGTTTTTATAAAAAATTTACTTGTCCTGTTCGCCTTATTGCGAACATTATATCAATAATAATGAGTTTAAAGAAGGAATTAAAAATCCTGTTTTGGATTGTTGCTGTATTTGTATTTGTATTTTTTCTACCTCTTGAAAATAGCCGCTTTAATGAGGCTGTTGATGCAATGCTTGACTTAGCAAAATGGTATGCCCGGGAGCATGTAATTTTATGTTTATTGCCTGCCTTTTTTATTGCAGGAGTGATCTCTGTTTTTGTCAGCAAGGGTGCAGTAATGAAATACTTTGGTGCCAAGGCTAAAAAATGGGTGGCCTATACCGTAGCATCTGTTTCCGGCACCATTTTAGCAGTATGTAGTTGTACCATTTTGCCTCTCTTCTCAAGCATACATAAACGAGGCGCTGGTCTTGGACCGGCGATTGCATTTTTGTATTCCGGACCAGCGATAAATATACTGGCCATAATTTTAACAGCCAGGATTCTAGGTTTTGAAATGGGAGTGGCTCGAATTATCGGAGCTGTGGTTTTTGCTGTCGTAATAGGGTCTGCAATGTCACTAATATATAGAAAAGAAGAAAAAGCCAAGCGGGAAGAGCAAATCAATTTCCCGGATGTACCTGAGAAAAGACCAATGTGGCAAACTGCCTTTCATTTTTTCGTTTTGGTGATAATTCTTGTTTTTGCCAACTGGGGAAAACCGGCTGAGGATGTCACAAGTGGAGGATGGTATTGGCTTTGGGCTAATAAATGGTATATAACTGCAGCCTTTGCTCTTCTCCTTAACTTCTCTCTGATCTATATTCTGAAGATTAAGTGGCAGCATGTTTTGCTCCTTACCGCAATTACTGCCATTTCAGCATTCGTCAGTAATTCTCCTCTTATTCCTGTGGTTATTGGAATAATTGGAATCAGCATAATTACTCTAATAGATAAAAATGATTCAGATAACCGGGAGTGGACTATTTCAACATGGGATTTTGCCAAACAGATTCTACCTTTATTAGCTATAGGTGTTCTAGTAGCCGGTTTCCTACTTGGTTCCACTCATGATACCACGGCAATGGCTGGTATAATACCTAATGATTGGGTAGTAAAATTAGTGGGAGGTAATTCAATATTTTCAAACTTCTTTGCATCAATTGTGGGTGCGTTTATGTATTTCGCAACGCTCACTGAAGTGCCGATTCTTCAGGGTTTAATCTCAGCAGGTATGGGTAAAGGCCCGGCCCTGGCTTTGTTGTTAGCCGGCCCCTCACTTTCATTACCCAATATGCTTGTTATTAGGGGAGTGATTGGAACCCAGAAAACATTGGTATATGTTTTACTTGTGATTGTTATGGCAACTATATCGGGTTTGATATTTGGCGCTATATAGCAGATAGACAAGAAGATCATGATGATTAAATATTATATGTCAATAATTTTTGGATTATTAATCCTGGGAGCCTCACCAAAATTGGCCTTGGCTCAGGACAAAGATTCAATCGTACATTTTGATTATCACAAGCTGAAGCCTATTGTACAGGTATTTGGCACTGCCGTCTACAATGTGGATGAAGATCATTACGCCTATGGCTTTGGCAGAGCTCATTTGGGTTTTCAATATAGTTTCAATGATAAATGGTCTTCTAAGATCATCATTGATCGTGGAAGACCAAGCATAGTAGGGCAGATCTTAGTGGCCGATTCGACAGGGAATCTTTTATCTGTTGAAAATTCATCCATGGAGGGGGCTTACTATACTATGTTTTTGAAGTTTGCAAATCTTCATTGGGATATTAATCAGAAGCTTAGCATTGAGGGTGGTGCTATTCTACAGAATCATTACATCACCCAGGAGCGCTTCTGGGGATTACGTTATGTTGCCCAGACTTTTCAGGATTTGTATTGGAAAATTCCAAGTAGTGATTTAGGTTTTATAGCCCGATTAAAAATTAACAGATATTTTTCAGTCGATGCAACTGTAACTAATGGCGAAGGCCCGAGAATAAATCAAGATAAATTCGGAAAGTTGAAATATTCTGCCGGTATAGATTTTAATCCCGGTAACAAGATACAAACCCGAATTTATTATCATAATCAGCAAACAGGCGATCCCGAAGCTGCTACTGAGCAATTGCTGTCTTTGTTTGCAGGGATAAAGCCAAATGATAAAATCCGCATAGGCGGTGAATTTAATTACATAAACAATCTCCACAGTATAAATGGACAAAACAATTATGGCTATTCTTTATATGGAGCTTGGTGCTTTATCAGTAATACTGAATTGTTTTGTCGATATGACCAACTCAAATTTAAGGAAACTAATGATAGTTCTCTACTAAATCTGGATAACGGGAGTTCTATAATTGTGGGATTCTCGTATGCCCCAGTTAAAGGAGTACACATGTCTCTTAATTATCAGGTTTGGTTACAAGAGATGTCAGATAAAGAAAATCAAAATAGAATTTTATTAAGCATGGAATATAATCTATAAAGAAGGAGGAATTATGGCAGATAAAAACGTTGCTTGTGCCTGTGGATTTGACAGTTATGTCGTAATGTCATGTTCCGGGGGCATCTGATTTGGGACAAATATCAGATATTGTTGCACGTGAACTTGGCAGTAAGAATAACTGTAAGATGCATTACTTAGCTGTGGTTGGTGCAGGAATTGAGAAATCAATCTAAAATTTCAGAACAGAAGAACTCCGAATCATTGATGGTTGTCAGGTTGAATTCGGAGAACTAATGATGGAACAGAATAATATTTCAGATTGTAAATGTTTACGAATCACAGACTTTACTTTGTAAAAGGAGAAACACCACCAACAAAAGAAAATATGCAAAAAGTTTATGATAAGGCAGAGATCATTTATTAACTGTAATAACTAAAGTCATGAAAACAAAATCATTAGGTTTTATCGGAGGAGGACGTGTCACCAGAATTCTTCTGCAGGCTTTCGCAAATAAAACCACAAAGTTTCATTCAATAATTGTATACGATATCAATCCTGATGTTCTGGCTGCTCTTTGCAAGCAATTCCCTGATATAGAATTAGCTGAAACCCCGGCTCAGGCTGCCTGGCAATCAATAGTTATAATTGCTCTCCATCCACCTGTAATTATGGAGTGCTTAAACAAAATAGTCGATTCAATTACTACTGATTCTGTGGTAGTTTCTTTGGCACCAAAAATTACAATTGAAAAGATTGCAACTAAATTAAAGACGGCTAATATTGCTCGAATGATTCCCAATGCCACTTCGTTTATTAACGAAGGGTATAATCCAATCACATTTGCCAGCAATTTCTTGGAAAGCGAAAGGGCAAATCTATTGGACGTACTTGATGTTCTGGGACATAACTTTGAAACAGTAGAGTCAAAACTCGAAGCTTATGCCATGATATCAGCCATGCTCCCAACTTATTTTTGGTTTCAGTGGAATGAATTGGAGAAGCTTGGAACTCAAATGGGACTTACAGATATGGAAAGTCGCCGTAGTATTAGGGATACAATGGCAGCAGCAATAAATTTAATGTATGACTCAGAACTTGAACCCGAGCAAGTGAAAGACCTTATTCCTGTTAAACCAATTGGGGATAGTGAAGCTCAGATTCTTGAACTTTATCAAACAAAGTTGTTGGGTCTGTTCAGGAAAATCACTCCTTAAAATAATCATATGGATTATTCAATACAAGTTTTACATAATATAGGAGGTGTGGAGTATTTCCGCATACAGGATATTCATCATCAGAGGAACTGGAGGGAGCCTTTTAATGGGATTAAATACTGAATATATGGGATTTGTTATATCCGGCTTACCTTTTGTGACTCCAAAAGAGGCCTATGAGCTATGCAGCCATGGAGCAATGATGGTTGATCTACGTGGTGAATATCTAAGAGCCTATAAAGCATTCAAAATCAACAATGTCTATCATGCTCCTTTGGAGAAAATCGTGGAATTATTGAGTACTTATTCAAAGAAAGCAGTGATTATTTGTGCAGAAACTTCCTCTAGCGAAAAAAGCAAGATTATAATAAAAGAGATGCTAGCCATTGGGTATGAAAATATATACATTCTGGCCGGGGGATTTTTAGAATGGGAACGTGATGGATTTCCAATTGTTGAGGATAAGAATCATAGGCTTACAGGATCCTGCGTGTGCCAGTTGAAACCAAGGAAGAAAAAGTGATTGTCAAAAAGTGATAAGTTTATTTGATTGTTATTATTTCATGTCGTAAGCTTGCGACATATGATATTGAATTATGAATAAATCCGAGAAATTTAATGCTTTAATTGAGAAGATAAAAGCAGTTTAAAAATATTGCGAATCATAATACCCTAAACAGTCAAATAACAAATATTCATAAAATAGTAAGTTGTTATGAAGACACATTTTATTGTATTGTTTACATTAATGATTGCCTCTTTAAGCTTACATACAAGCTCATTAAAAATCTAGCTTTTCTCATGATTCTATTATTTTTGAGAAAACAACACACGACTATGGTGTTAAAACATAGGGTGGTGATGGCAATTATGCATTTAATTGCCAAAAGATCCCATCGCTGCTGGGAAAACTGGTGTCATAAATGTTAAATACGATACGAAAAGACTAATTCTATGTGCCGGAAATACCTGCCGGAGCCAAATGACACATGGTTTGGTGGCAGGAAATTAAAACTTCCACATGCGTTTTGTTCCCCGGCGGCTTTGATTGGAGCTAGTAACTTCTTTGAACTTGCAGTGGCGGTGGCTATTGCCCTATTCGGATTCAATCTCAAACTGCTCTTGTTACTGTAGTTGGGGTACTGTTGTAAGTGCCTGTCATGCTTTCATTATTAGAGTAATCTTATTGACATATATTTGTCCTCACTTAACGAGAATTGTATATTTGTGAATATGAACCCAGCTCGTCAATTAGATTATACCGAACATGCTGAGATATACAAGGCATTAGCACATCCGACCAGACTATTTATCGTATATGAGATTGCTGAAAACAAGCGATCCGTCACTGAACTAGCCACAAAAGTTGGTGTTGATATTTCAACAATGTCAAAACACCTGGAAATTCTTAGAAGTCGAAAAATTATCTCAAGAGTGAAGGAAGGAAACCAGGTTTTTTACAAATTGGAATTTACCTGTCTTCTAAACTTTTTTGAATGTGTAAATAATAATTTAGCAAAGTAGAATCATTTCTTTGTTCTAAAAGCTTTTCATGCTATATTTATTGGCTATTTGGCAAAGTGCCTAATTAACCAACAATAACTATAAAACGATGAAAGAAAAAATTTCAAGAACTGATTTCTTAAAAAAGGGAGCAGTTGCTTCCTCAGGTGTTGCTGCCTTGACATTTCTTGGTGCAGGTCTTGTGAAAACAACTAAAGCATCGGCAACGGAAACCAGCACTGCCTGGCCATGGCCCTATGTTGCGCTTGATCCAGAGGTGGTTCGTATAAAGGGTCATGACACATTTTGGGCTGGGTATGCCTGTTCTGCAGGTGCCTTTGATGCAATTATCTCGGCTCTGCAGGAATCTGTAGGAGATCCTTATACAAATTTCCCAACAAAGTTGATGGTTTTTGGACATGGTGGTGGAGCTGGTTGGGGTACTCTTTGTGGGTCCTTAAACGGAGCTGCGGCAGCTATTTCGCTGGTAACAGACAAGGCCACATCAGACCTTCTTGTTAACGAATTGATTGGATGGTATACTCTGGAAAAGTTCCCATCTGACACGAGTAATACCTATGCCACAGCTCACACCTTCACCAATAATAACCATGACATGGAGCTACCACAAGGTATTTGTGGGTCACCTTTATGCCATGTCTCCGTCACCCATTGGTGTGAAGTAGCCGACAAGGCTGTAGGATCAAATGAGAGGAAAGAAAGATGTGCCCGACTGACTGGCGATATTGCTGCTAAGGCTGTGGAATTACTAAATGCCCATTTTGATGGATCATTCGTTTCTTATTATGTAGCTCCTGATTCTGTTGGCGATTGCCTTGCTTGCCATGGTGGAGCCGGAATGGTAGCAAATGTTGCTATGAAGCAAACTTGTATCCCCTGCCACGGTGCTGAGCCTCATTCATCAAGTTTTGGAGATCCCGGTGCCTTAAACCATACTTTTAAGGTAAAGCAGAACTTCCCAAATCCTTTTAATTCAAATACTACTATTGAATTCACTCTGCCGAAGCCAGAAAATGTTACAATAGAGGTTTATAACCTCAATGGTCAACACATCAAAACTCTGGCAAGTAATAAGCATTACACTGCAGGAGATTATTCATTACAATGGAATGGAAACGATGAACATGGACAGTCCGTTGAGTCTGGGATGTATTTTTCCGAATTAGAGCTGGTAAGGGCATGAAAACAATGAGTATGATGAAAATGTAGTATTCATCGAGTAAATGTAAAATTCAAAGGGTACAATTATTTGTTTTTGACTTGTAGAGCTGTTTTAATTAGCACCTATCATGTGCAAGATGAGCCATTCAGATGGCTTCCCTATGGATTCTTTTCGGAAACTGAAGGCGGATTGAATATACGTATTACCTATATACCAATATAACAAGGATGATTATTCCACTTATTCCGGCCATATCTTAAACAAGGATCTAATCTGATTAGATTCATTTTCTATGCGAGCTCCAAAAATCAACTCCGGTCCGATGATGTGGATACAATCATTGCTTAGCTCAGAGATCTTGGGTTCGTTTTGTGGATCAAATAGAGTTGCTCAATAAGCCCGAGGAAGTTCATACGAAGCAATTTGGTATAGTATTTCCTTTTACCTCCGGATTAACGGGATGGATTTCAGAATGGTTTGCCGGCCTCTTCACCGGACTGGTAACACTTGCCCTGATTTGGGGCATTTGCTATTGGCTCTATCGAAAGAAGATCTTTATAAGAATTTAATCAATCTTATATGCCATCAACACATCCCCATGCCTGATGTACATCACACCATCAGACAGAACCGGCTGTGAAAAATGCTGACCTTTTCCCTGATCAATTCTAAAGCTACCTCCGATTTCGAATTCCCCCTCAGTATAATTAATCAGGTTAAGTTCCCCATTATGTCCGTAGCAAATAAACTTGTTGTCACTGAAAATCAGGGCTCCACTTGCAACTTTAACTGAATCAACCACTTTGCCTTGCTCCAATTCCAAAGATTTGAGATAATTCCCTCTTACAGTGGTAAACATAAGGTCATCATGAATGATTAATCCATCAAAATTATTTTTCACCTTGTCATTACGCCATACTTCGTTTACGCTTGATCCATCAGCAGCCAATTTCAGCTTAACTGCGCCCTGGCTGTAACGGTCACCAAATACCTGATAAATAAAGCCCTCATTATAAATAGGAGTATTGCAATGATCACCTTCAGCCTCATAGCCATCGATATTGTAACTCCATAATAATTCACCTGTGGCCTGATCAAGTCCAAGCAGGTAGTAATGTGACATAGTAACCAGGACTTTACGATCAGGGAGATCAATGAAAATCGGCGAGCAAAATGAGGAAGTATCCTTCATAGCAACTGATGCCCAAACCTCTTCTCCCGTATAGCGGTTAAGTGCCACAATATTATTGACCTGACCACTGGGATAACAATACAGATTGTCTTCATCAATAGCCAGAGATTCAGAAATACCAAAATACGGCTGATAACCACCCAGGTCTTTTACCATGTCAAGCTCCCATTGAACATCCCCTGATGAAACATCACAGCAAATAATTCGTCCTTTACCTGATACGGTATAAACCAAATCATCTAATACAGTAGGAGTTGATCTTGACCCGGGGTAAGTTGCTGAAAAGCCCGAACCTAAAAACTCTCTTCCCATTGGAGTTTTCCATAATAGCGTCCCTTCCAGATCAAAGGCAAACAGGTGACTAATACTATCAATCTCACCGTTAATAAATACTTTATCTTTTGTTATCACAGGAGCTGCATAACCACGGCCAATTCCCTCAGCTGACCATTGCAACTCGGGACCAGCATCCGGCCACTGGTCTGAAAGATTGCTTTCAATGTACTGCCCATCTCTGTTCGGCCCACGAAATTGCGATATCCCAGGAGGATATACATGTGTACAAGCAATTAATACTAAGGCAAGAATGGCATAAACTGATATTTTCTTTAAAAATGATAATCCCAAATTACTCATGGCTTTGTGCTTTGTTTCAGATAAATAAGTTTCGTATAAAAATATAAAAAGATCTTACTAACAAGACTCAACAAACTAAAAATTATTACAAGTGGCTATACTATCCTCCACACGAAGGCCTTCAGGAAAAATACAGATTTTCACTTCATTATTAACCTTAGGTGTGTTTCTCTTTTGAATGAACCTGATTCACTCATACTTGAGCAAAATGGAATAGCTGATGGGGACGTTTTCATGTCGTTAGACTGATCAAATTACTTTGAGAATGAAGTAAATTCTCAGTCAATAGGCATGATAATTCTCACAAAAGCTCCCTTGTCTTTATTATTCCCATTTTCAATGCTTCCACCATGAGCTTTTACAATGAGGTTTGATAAAAACAGATCCAATCCTGGGTTTTTATCCATATGATCTTCACTTTCAAAGGGCCCTATCTCATTAATTATAAATTCATTACTAAAACCAACTCCCGCATCCCTAATTTCAATGATCAGATCCTTATCTTGATTGCTGACAATAACAGATACCAAACCATTATTTGGGGAGTATTTTATTGCGTTATGCAAAATACTGACAATACACTTATGGAAGTAGTTTTTGTCGACATTTATAATTTCATTATCTGTGTCGATGGTTTGTAAGATTTTAACCTTTTTACTCTCGATAAAAGCATCTATATCAGCAATGGCATTTAAAATAATTTGCTTAACACTTACCTTAGTTGGCTTAATTAGTTCTTTATCATAAGTATTTAACTGACTTATGTCCAAAGCCTTAATTGAGAATTCCTCAAGTCTTGTCGTCGATTTATTCAACAATTCAATATATGTTTCAGATTCCTCGGTTAATCCAGTGTCAGTTATCAGAGTGGCCATTCCAATAATCGCATTTAAAGGAGTCCGTATCTCATGGCTAATTATTTGAAGAAACTGGGCTTTTGCACTATCCAACTGCAATAACTTTTTATTGGCAATATTTAGTTCTGCAGTTCGCTCATCAACCTTTTCTTCCAGCCAATTATTTACTTGTTTTAATTTATCCTTACCTTCTTTTAATTCCACATGAGTTTTCACCCTTGCTAATAGTTCATTGGTACTGAATGGCTTACTTACATAATCCAAGCCTCCGAGATCGAAAGCCTTTTCAATACTTTCAATGTCGGTTTTGGCTGTTAGAAAAATGATGGGAATTTCATTTTTGTCCGGATCATCTTTAATCCTTTGGCATACCTCAAACCCATCCATCTCTGGCATCATGATATCTAAAAGAATAAGGTCAAAATCTTCAAATTCAACCAATTTCAAAGCATCAGATCCATTTAATGAAAAGTCGACATCGTATCCATTTTCCGAAAGGAGATTGGCTAAAAACTCAATATTATTAGTATTGTCGTCAACCACAAGAATTTTATACTTTTTACTTTCCATGTGTCGTTGATTTAAGATTATTTAAGAAAACTGATAATCCTTTAATTAGTTTTCTCTCTCTGTTTATGTTAAACGATTCTCTGGCAACTTGAATTTCCTTACCATAATTGATCAGGTTTGTTGCGTTATAACGGTCTCCTATTTCTATCATCAATCCAGCCAATTCTAGTATGTTTTTCTTATTCCAGACAACTTTAATTTCTTCTAATACAGGTATAATCTGTTTGTCAATTTCCAATAGAACTTCCTCCAGCTTGTCAATTGACTCAATGCTAACTCTCTCAGTTAGATCTTCTTTCTTAACTTCTGCAGAATAATTCAAGTGTTTCATTAAACAGCTCAGGATTTCGGATAAACTTGCAGGTTTTCGAATGTACCCATTGAATCCTAAACCAATAATTTTCTCCTCATCTTTGTCAAACGCAGAGGCTGTAATTGCGATTATCGGAATTTTAGACCATTCAGGATTCTTAAGGATAATCTCATTTGTCTCATAACCATCCATAACCGGCATCCGAAGATCAAGAAAAACCATATCAGGTTTATACTTTTCTATAGCTATTAAAGCTTCTTCTCCATTTTCAGCTTCAATTACATTGATTTTATAACCACTCATGTATCCCTTCAATACATCTCTGTTTGTCTTAATATCATCAACAACCAAAACGGTTGATTCTTCGAAGAGGATAGAATCAAGATCAAAATCAATATTTTCTTCAGATTCAACATCACCTTCACTATACTTGACATTGTTTAATATTACAGTGAAAATACTGCCTTTGCCAACTTCACTTTCCAATTCAATTGTACCATCCATTATAGTGACGAGGTGTTTTGTAATGGCAAGACCTAATCCTGTCCCTTCAAATCTCTTACTATCTAATCCTTCAATTTGATCGAATGCCCGAAAAATCTTCTGATGATTCTCCACTGAAATGCCAATACCAGTATCTTTTACTCTGATAATCAAATCAAGATATTTGTTTGTCTTATTCTGGCATCTTGTTTCGACTTCTATTATCCCTTTCTCAGTGAATTTTATAGCGTTATTTATCAAGTTGATAAGAATTTGTTTTATTCTTAACTCATCAATATTTATTGAACTTGGTAAATCTTTTGAGATCACTGTGTGTAAATGCAGATCTTTTTCATCTGATCTCACCTTTAACATGTTTATCGTATCCTGCACAAGGTCCTGTATGTTAGTGGGTTCATTGCTAAAATCAAGCTTCCCTGATTCAATTTTGCTAAAATCCAGGATGTCATTTATTAATTGAAGTAATGTTTTACCACTATTCTGTATGGATGAAAGATAATTTAATTGAGATTGGTCTTTAATGCGTCTTGACAGTAGCTCGGAAAACCCCAAGATAGCATTCATTGGGGTACGGATCTCGTGACTCATATTGGACAAAAATGTACTTTTAGCTCTATTGGCATCTTCAGCCATTTTTATTGATTTTTTTAGCTCTGATTCGATCTGCTTTCTTTCTGTAATATCTGTGATTGTGGTAGCTAGTCTAACCGAATTGCCCTTTTCATCTTTAATGACAAAGAAGTTATGAATCGTTGGGAATGTTCCCCCTCCAGCTTTGAGATGATCTAACTCCCCTCTCCAGTGGCCTTCTTTTATTGCTGAAGGAATGACTATTTCTCTTAGCTTCTTTTTTGCTTTTTTTGGATAAAACTGCAAAAAAGACTCATTCATTTTTGCCTTGTCTATTCCGCATAAATCACATAATCTTTTGTTTTGATACAAAATTTGTGTATCTAATTCGGCCATACCAAATCCTTCGATAGAGGTGTCGGCGAATAATTTAAATTGCCGGAGTTCTTCCTCAACCTGTTTTCGTTCAGTAATATCCTCCTTAACAGCAACAAAGTGTGTGATTTCCTCCTTTTGATTTAACAAGGGTGAAATAATTGCGCTTTCCCAATATATTTCTCCATTTTTCTTCTTGTTAATAAACTCACCCTTCCAAATTTTACCCGCAACTATTGTTTCCCTCATTTCTTTATAATGTGAGTCTTGCATCTCATCTGATTTTAGTATTCTGGGATTCTGATTTTTCACCTCTTCAAATGAATATCCTGTAGTACGTGTGAAGTTTTCATTTACATATTCAATATTTCCTTCCTTATTGGTGATAACAACCGTAGCATAACTTTGCTCAATGGCCTTTGAGAGCTTTATATTTTCCTTATGGCTTTCCTCCAATTCAGCCGTTCTGTTTTTTACGAGTTCTTCCAGGTGCTCGCGGTACTTTTGAAGTTCTTCCTCTGACTGTTTTTGTTCGGTAACGTCTCTTAGAATTGATATAAGGCATTGTTCTCCTTGAAGATCTATTCGTTCCGTATAAATCAGACAGCTTCTAATTTCGCCCTTTATATTTTTAAAAGACAACTCATACCCAGCTAACCTTCCTTTATTTTTAATTTCTTCTGATAGCTTTTTTCTATCGGTTTTGTTAGTGTAAAATTCAAAGTCCGTTACTTCCTTTCCAATCAGTTCACTTCGATTGTATCCTGAAAGTTTTTCAAACATTGGATTTATATCTATGAACTTACCTTCTGGAATTGTTGTAAAGAATATTGGATCAGGGATATTGAAAAAAGCTTTGGAAAACCTTTCTTCCGCTTCCCTTAATGCAATTTCAGCTTTTCTTTTTTCTGTGATGTCAATAAAGGAGCCAAAAATATACTGTGGTTTACTGTATTCGTCTTTGACCAGATGTACTGAATATTGAATATGGATCAGGGAACCGTCTTTTTTTATTCCAATACCCTCATTAATTGAAAATCCCTTTTCTTTTAAATCCCTTAGTTGAGAGTTAATATGGTCTCTTTGCCAGAATTCTGATATTGATCTCCCTAAAACTTCTTCTTTCGTTGAATAACCCCAGAAATCAACTCCAGCCTTGTTTATATAGAGCAAGTCTCCATCCAGATCAGCCATAGCAATGGCATTGATGGAGGATTCTATCGCTTTTTCCTTGATTCTTAGTTCTTCCTCAATCTCTTTTTGTTGTGTAATATCTCTAATGGTTCCAACACGTACAGATTCATTTTTATAGATCATCTTTTTTCCATCAACTAAGATTGTAATGATCAAACCATCTTTCTTTATCCCTTCTAATTCGCGAGGTGGAGTTATTTCAGATTTGAAGGATTCACTGAGCTTTTGAACATTTTCTGGCGAAAATATTTTTGTCATTGGGTTGGTTCCAATTATTTCATCGATTTTGTATCCAAAAATGTCACAGAATGCCTTATTGACCTCTAAAACATACCCGTCTTGATGTATCACAACACCTTCTTTTGTCAGATTAGATAGTAACCTGAATCTTTCTTCACTTTCTTTTAGTTTATTTTCAGCAATTTTTCGCTTCGAAATATTTCGAATAAACACCACCATGCTCTTTTCACCCTCATACTCTATTACAGAAGAGTTTGTTTCGACCGGAACACGTGTTCCATCTTTTCTCAGAAATTCAATTTCAGTGATTGCGGGTGCTTCCTGACCGGTAATTCTGGCCCTGTTTCTTTGGATCACTGCATCCCTGTATTCAGGTGCAATAATTTCGAGAATGTCTTTCCCAATAAGTTCTTTATTGCTAAAACCCAATTCTTTTTCGGCCGCCCTGTTGATATAAACAATCCTTCCTTTATTATGAATTGCAATTGCATCATTACTGTTTTCGACAACAGCTGAATATTTTTCCTCGTTTTTCCGAAGTAATTCCTTTGCTTCGAGTTGCTCTGAAATATCAAAGCCGATACCCATGTAATAATTCTTATCATCTTCTGAGAAAAGGAAACCTTCATAATGAAAAGGAATACGCTTTCCACTCTTCATTGTGGCAAACAGGTCTATACTATTACTACCCGTTTTAATAAGTTCGTTAATAGCCTCAATTAATACCGGATAGTCCTGTTCAGAATAGAAATCGAAGATATTCTTATTCAATAATTCCTCAGGTGAATATTCAGTAAGCTCTTCAAGAATATTATTCCATCTAACTAACCTGAATTCATCACCTTTAATAGAACAAATAAAAAATTGAGCAGGGATATTTTTTATTAGATAGTCTGTGAATTCCCGTTCTTTTATTATATCATCAATAGCCTGTTTCTTATCAGATGCATCCTGCAACACAGCGATATTGTATTCTGCATCCTCCTTTGGTGATTTGTAGTGTGAGATGGTTAGATTACCCCAAAAAACAGATTTGTCTTTTCGTACATATCTTTTCTCAATAGAGAATTGTTCAATTTCACCACTCCAAACTTTTTGCACCTCTGGTGATGAGTCAATGACTCCTCCTGGATGACTGATATCCTTAACAGTCAATCTTAGCATTGATTCAGCATCGTAGCCAAACATCTGAGCAAATATCTTATTTACTCGAATGAATTCACCTTTTTGTGAAACATGTGCAATACCAATGGCAGCCTGTTTGAAAGTAGCATCCTTGCTTTCCTGAATTTCTAGAATTTCCTGCTCAAGGTCATTTACTTGTCTAAGTAATTCTTCTTTAGTGAGATTCGTATATGCCATCGTACAATGAATCTATGTAAATATCCTAATTAATTACAGATCAGATTTCTGTATTTATTAAATGTACGAAATATCTTCAAATTTTGTTATAATTCCATCAGGATGTGATGAGGAATGCAGTTCAAAGATGGTGGGTTCATCACAAGAAATTCCATTGGGTTGAATACACCAATACGAAGACTAGTATGTTGGGGGGGAAATATATAAAGGTGACTGATGCAGAGCGAGCACAAATGGTTCTTTTTGATATGAAAGGGCCTGGCGAGTTGGGTGATCCCCGGGAAGCAAGTTAAATATCCTGAACTACGGGATCAACTTCTTGAATTTACCAAGAATCCAGAAAGCTCTAGTCAAAAGATTATAGTACTAATGAAAGCAAAATAGTCATAGCTGAGGATAAACGTCAGTATAAAAACATCAGCATTCCAGAGTTACAAGAAAAATCTAAATCCTAATCAGAAAACTTAGCAATTACAAAGTCGAGTATAGAGGATTTTCTATGGCTGACATGTAGGCAAACATGGGAAGGATAATAAGGTAACCTAAGATCGGTGTGTCTATTCTTAACCCAACTTGCCTTAGAGCAGAGTTTTCAGAATTTTGCCGGCTTGCTTGTGATCTGGATCTATATCCATGGTTTTCCGTAATTCCACTATTGCCTTTTCTTTGTTGTTGGTATCAAGATAAAGACTTCCCAGTTCAAAATGCGATCTGGCTACTTCAGGAAACTCCTTAACATTTCGCTCCATAATTGTAATTGCATCTTCTAGTTTTCCTTTCCCAATGAGTGATTTTCCGAACTGGCTCAAGGTGTTAACAGAAATATCCGTACCAAAGGCTATCGGGTAATTTGTCTTTATTATATGAAAGAAAAGCAATGTGACAGCCATATTTCGTCTGTAACCAGTATTTAACATTCGCACTGGCCCCGTTTCAATAAACCTGAGGTAATCCGCACTTCTATCATCAAAAAGTTGCTGCAGATAGTGTTCATGTTTTCCTTTCATTAACTCCTCTTCCAAATTAATTTTTATTGACACTGAGTAGTTATGATAATTATACACATATATATCCCCATTTTTCAGGTCACAAACAAAACTATAAAGGGTAGTTGAAGAACTGCCTTCAATATGAGTAGCATCAAGAACATTACTCATGTCGGTAATAGTCAGGGCATTTTGCCTGTCAAGCATCTCCATAGCTTTGTTGTATCTCCAGCAGGGTTTCTCTTTACCCCGATATTTTGATTCCACAAAATTCGTAGAAACCTGATATTTTTTACTGGTTTCAACAAAGGCAACTTCCCCATTGTACCATTCAACAATCATTGAGGCACCAGTTTTATCCATAACCGGAATTCGGGCTACATCAAGAGCTCCAATATTATAGGTATTAAAAAACTCTTTTACATCTTCAATATTTGCACAGCTAGCAAGAATCCTATCAAGCAAAGAACCCAACAGATTAGCTTTGCCCGCTGTGGCTTTCCAGCCCTGGCTACTAAGCCTGTTGCCATCAACAAAAAGTCCTTTCTCATTCATCCCACCCTGCACTGAATTCACAATCATTTTAAAACCGAGGCACACGCGTGCATAATCACTCTTGCTTGCTGGCACATACCAGATTAAGGTTAAAGGGAATGTAGCATCCTCATTACTACCCGCAAGGGCAGCTGAAGAATCTGACACCATAACTATGGTACAGGAATTGGATTTTGTTGACGAAAGAAAAAGTAAGATAAAAACAAAAACAATTAGCTTTTTCATATGCTACCTTTTTATGGCTGGTTAACTCTCTAATCAAATTTACGTCATCGAACAGATTAAAGAAATAATATCGACAAGCGTCATACTTACGTCGATGTATATATGCATGGACATGAACATGATGAGAGAACTTAAGAAACTCAAGAGCAAGATTCATAGTGAAATGTTTATTTCATCCGGTTAATGCATCCCGATTCCATCGGGAGGATTACAAGTGTGAACCGAGAGAATGAAGTGAATTCGTCAAATTTTTCTTAACTTTGGGTGTCCCTCCATTTTTAACTAAAAATAGCCATACATGATATCAGACATGTCTTGAAAAGAGATTACTGTAAATTATTGTCAATCAAAACAAAGCCACCATGAAATCAAAACCATTCCTAACATTTGGCATAATAACATTCCTGGCATTTTTTACTGTATCACAGGTGAATTGCCAGTATGGTTTCCATCTTGAAGATTACCTGGCTTTTGTAAACAATAACAAGCACCTGGAAGCACACCAACTCCTTTCAAGGCATGCTCCAATGAATGAATATTACTCTGCAGTCAATAATGGTACACCTCTTAAAAACTATTTGTACCTCGATTCTATCATTGAAAAGTATGAATTAACGCAAGATGAGCTGATGATGCTTTCTGAAAATCAGTTTCTGGTTACAGAAAGAATCAGTTACGGCAAAACGCCTACTGCAATGATCGATGTTTACAATAAGGATTTACCTTTTTTCGTGTCGACCGATGCAATTCTTGATGCCTTGCATAATGCTTATTCATCAATTCTAATGGCAACTGAGGCAGAATTATTATACCCTAGGTTGATACGTATAATTAACACATTGTATGATTCTCTCCCTCAGCAAATAACTAAATATGGCTCGATATCAGGTATGGAGAAATCTCTTGAAGACCTTGATCTGTTTGTTACTGTATTTAAAAATTTATCAAGTCCTGATTATTATCCGCCAAAACTTGTGTCAGAAGATAAGGTAAAGGAGATTTTAACAGCTATACAGGATGAAAAATTTGTTTCCATCCTCCTCTTTACTGATTTTCCAAGGGCTATAGATTTCAGCCAGTTTACTGTGCGGGGCCATTATTCAAAAAGTGAGGAACTGACTACCTATTTCAAATGCATGATGTGGCTTGGACGTACGGAAATTGTGCTAGCCAATGCTCCTAAGGAATGGTATGCACGCGGATTTAACGAGGATGGACTTAAAAGGCTGAATATGTTGGCCATGATGCTTAATGAATCGCTCGAATTGTCAAATGTTAAAGCCACATTGAATGAGATAGACGGTGTTATTGAAGCATTGGTGGGAAAGAGCGATAACCTTCGTCCGGAGGACCTATCTGGCATTTTAAAAGACTTAGGGATAGAAAATGCCAGTGATTTATTGTCAGACGACCTGTTTAACACCTACCAGAAAGTACTTCTTAATTCCCCTGAATTCAATCAACAGATTTTATCGAGCTTTGTTATGGGTACTGAAGGATCAGAATTATCGACCATTCCAGTATCCTATTATCTCCTTGGACAGAGATATGTCATTGATTCCCACGTGTTTTCAAAGCTTGTTTATGATAATATTGTCTACCATGAGGAAAAAGTCTTCAGAATGATGCCTGATCCCCTGGATGCCATGTTCGTCCTGGGAAATGATAATGCTTTGCCCTTGCTGTCAGAGGAACTGGAGCAATGGCATTACTCTTCGCAACTGGCGGCAATGAGATATCTGGTTGAGGCCCATGAGCACTCCTTTTGGCATATTTCATTCTACAACGGCTGGCTGCAGTCGTTAAGGCTTTTGAATCCGTACAAAGATCAGGATAACATGCCATTGTTTATGAAAACAGTGGCCTGGCAGCAGGAAAAGCTTAATACACAATTATCTAGCTGGGCCCAATTAAGACATGATAACATCTTATATGCCAAGCAATCCTATACGGGAGGCACTGGCTGCTCATTTCCCCACTCCTATGTTGAACCTTACCCTGACTTTTACCGACAAATAGGCAATTTAGCAAGAAGAACTTCAGAAATAGAAATCTTTAGCCAGGTTCACAGTCGCTTTTCGGATCAAAATGCACAGGAATATTTTCAATTTCTGGGAACTACTATGGATATGCTGGCTACTATAGCTCAGAAAGAGCTTGCTGGGGAAAACCTGAATAAAACTGAGACAGCCTTTCTTCAAGCTATGATACATCAGGTTTATGCAAGCTATGATGGCTGGTATATAAAACTACTATTCGGATCGAACGGCAAGGATACTCGATATACTGGCGATGATGATTACCTCGTCGCTGATGTCCATACCCAGCCTACCGATCGTTTCGGCATTACTGTAGGGAATGTGCTACATGTAGGCACAGGTAAAGTAAACCTGGGAATTTTTCTGGCTGAATCCCCTTCGGCTGGATTCCAACCTATGGCCTTTGTTGGACCCGTTTTGTCATATTATGAAAAAACCACCACTAATTTTCAAAGGCTGAATGATGAAACATGGGGTCAGATGGTCATCACTAATACACTTCCCGAACGTCCCGACTGGGTGAATGTTTATCTTGCTGATTCAATGGGTAACATGAGGCCTCCCGGAAGGGAACTGGCAGGATTACTGTATACCGGAATAGAGGAATGGGAAATTGACCAATCCCCCGAAACGGAGTTGTCAGTCTATCCAAACCCTGTATCAAATGAAATGGTTATTAAATGTTTTTTACAGGATAGGGATAAGATTCAGATTGGAGTTTACAGTTTAACGGGACAATTGGTCAATAGCATTTTCTCAGATGAAAAACCACCGGGTGATAACGAAATCCATTGGAATGCCCAAAGCTTGCCTGGAGGGGTGTATTTTATCAGGCTAACTACCAAAAATGGATTAATACATTCGAAAATCGTCAAACATTGACATTAAAACGGCAAGTTTATCAGAGAGAGTGGTCCAGTCTGCTTAGCGAATCCCGATTATTATACTTCAATAGGGTTCATATTATGAAAACTAAACTTTTTTTCATTACCCTGTTCATTGGATTTACTGCCTTTGGACAAGATTTTGTAATGACTTTTACCATAACTTGAAATAGACTGCTTGAAGAATGATAGCTTTCATCACGTAGCCAAGATAATCTTTACTCTCCTGTGGATGAAGATCTTAACGAGGAATAGTAGCGATATCTGCAACAGCCTCAATGGCCTTATCGATATGATCTTCAGTTGTAAACGGCCCAGCGCTAAGACGCACAGTGCCATGAATTTCCGTTGTTCCAAGAACTTCATGTACCAGAGGAGCACATTGCAATCCGGTTCGGCATGCAATATCATAATCAACATCAAGCATGGTTCCAACATCTCCTGATTCCCATCCTTCGAGGTTAAAGCTTAATAAGGGATTTTGATTTTCGACATTTTCTGCACAATAGGTAGTGACTTTATCGATATTTTGCAGTCCGATACGTAGCTTATCCCATAGTGCCATCTCCTGATCATGAAGTTTCATGACTCCCTGTTCCAGAACCCATTTAGTTCCAGCATACAATCCTGCAACTCCAACTGTATTCATTGTTCCACATTCAAGAATGTAAGGAAACTCGTACAGATGTGTTTTTACAGCAGAGCGAACACCGGTCCCGCCAAATCTGGTCCCCTTAATTGGAACACCTTCCATAACATAAGAACCACCAATACCCGTTGGACCCATCAAACACTTATGTCCGGTGAAAGCCAGGGCATCAATGTTCATTGCCTTCATATCGATTGGAATTGCTCCGGCACTCTGACTGGCATCAACAAAGAACAGTACGCCGGCTTCCTTACATATTTTGCCAATTTCAGAGATTGGCTGGATGGTACCGATAACATTAGAACAGTGATTCACAATAACAACCTTCGTATTCTTCTTGATCGCCTTTTTTATATCTTCAGGATCAACATAACCATGTGAATCAAAACCTACTCGATCAACCTCTGCAATACCGTCCATTTCCAAGTGATATACCGGTCTTAATACAGAATTATGCTCTACTTTTGTTGTAATTATATGATCTCCCTTTTCAACGATACCTTGAATCAACATGTTGAGAGAGTCTGATGCATTGTAACTGAAAGTCAATCTTTCAGAATCATCACCATTAAAGAACTTAGTTAATAATTTCCTGGTGTTTTGAATGATTTCTTCTGCTTCAAGCGCAGCATCAAACCCTGAACGTCCCGGGCTAACACCATTTTCTCGGTAAAACTGGTCCATGTATGTGTAAACAGCTTCAGGCTTTGGAAAAGATGTGGCGGAGTTATCTAAGTAAATCATGGTAAAAGTTGTTAGTCTTAAGTTATTAGTCTTGTATTCGGTTTTTGTCTTCACTATTTATAACAATGGAATCAGCAACGATCTCGGCTAGTGTCTTGATTTGTACGTTTAGCTTGAAAGCATGATTAATCTGAATGAGTTGATCGACACAGTTATGACACGGTGTTGCTACTATTGTGGCTCCCGTTTTTCTTATTTGTTCGGCTTTGAGCTCGCCCATTTTCATACGCCGTTCATTGTATTCACTCATGGCTAAATGTCCGCCACCGCCACCGCAACAGAAACTTTCGGTACCGTGGGGGGTCATTTCTACAAAATTTTTGACTGTTTTGCTCAGGATATATCTTTGTTCATCTATCACACCGCCCCCTCTGACTAAGTTACATGGATCATGTAATGTCACCACTTCTTCGATCAGATTTGGATCAGTTTTTATCCGACCATCCCGTAAATATTCAGCTAAAAGTTCAACGGAGGTCAATACATTATAGTCCAGCTTCTTGTCCAGATAATTAGGCGCCTCCCAACGGAAAGATCGCGATCCATGACCACATTCAGCCAATACACATTCTTCTGCCTTCAGTTCCTCCATTTCATCATCCAATCGCTTTGCTATAATTTTGGCATGCTCAGGATTACCAGAAAAGTATGCATAGTTGGTTACATCGTACATTTTGGTTGACAGAGTCCAGCTTTCTTTGGCCACGTGAAATACCTTAGCCATGGCAGATATTGACAGGGGAAAGAATTTTGGTTCTCTGGGATTCAGTGTATACAAGTATTTTTTTTCAATTTCATTTAGTGGAATTTTGGCTGTTTCATCCTCTAAATCGTCCTGAAGGTCCTCTTCCAACCATTCCAGTGTATCAACAAATTCTTCAGTTGGAATAGCCATATTGTTCCCAGTATTGAGGGCAGAGTCTACCGTTGATTGAAGAGTTGAAGGAACCTTGTCCATATTGGCAAGCATTGTTCTACCGGTTCTAACCAGATATTCAATATCTACTCCGATTGAACAATGGATATTGCATCGTCCGCACATTGTACATGCCCCAAATAATTGATCGACCATCTCTTCAACAAGTTCATCATCAATAGCTTTTGCACTAACTAACCCAGGAAATAATTTGCCAGAGAAAGTACAGTACTTCTTGTATATAGAAGCTACAAGATCCACCTTATGTGCAGGTGTGAGTTTTTCGTCTTTTGTTGCCAGAAAGACCGGACAACTGGTTGCACATAAACCACAATGTACGCAACTGTTAAGGGCAGTTAATAATTTACCGTCGATGTTGTCAAATACGGTTAGGCCTTTGGTTATTTGTTGGTCTGTGATCGTATTACCCATATTGTTTATCAAATTTCAAGTCTCTACCTATCTTTTTTATTTCCAGACCCCACGATATCCGTAAAACCATCCCAGATGGTATCTGGCTGCGAAGAAATATACAATATGCCTCAATTTCCCTACTGGTATATATAATAGCAGAAGGCTTACTATCAAGCAATAAGCCATGTCCGGAATCCAGTTCATGACTACTAATGCTGTGGCAATCTGAAAAATTGTAACCAAAAAATTCGATATATAATCATCTGGGTTAGACAGGCTTCTCAATCCTGACTTTACCATCCGTTTAATTAGTATTCCAAATCCGCTTAGACTTGTTAGTGCGATAAAACCCAGGAATGCTACTTTGAGGAAGTTGGAATAGCTTATTGAGAAAAAACTTAGAATCAGTAAGAATAGGCAGAGGAATGTGCCGAAATGATATAGCAATCCGGCAGAATAGGTTGGCAGGTGGAGATAGGCTGATTCCTTTCTCTTTGGACTCATGGCCCGTGTCATTGAATAGGCTACCCCCTTCAGGGGATTTCCCGCAGGCTTTGCATAATCTTTGGCATTGCCTTTTTTGATTAGGGAGAACAGGATATTAATGCAGCCCAAGGCACAAATTCCCAGGGTAGCAAGCAAAAGAATTTTGTACCAGATCATAATCATCGATTTTGCTTAGACGCAACCGTCTGGTTTTGGAAGTCCGGCAACACGACAAGCACCTCTGGCTGGTCCGAGTGGGAATAACTGGTATATTTCACGGAGTTTGACACCGGTTTCCTTGCAGATGACCCTAACCATGGGAGCCATATCTTTCTCTTCCCAGTTTTTGCGAATAACATTTACTATTGCCCAATGCTTTTTGTTCATTTCTTCAATGCCATCGTATTTGGCTATCAGGCGAGCAACTTCTTCATCCCATTCTCTTGGATTGATTAAAAATCCATCACCATCCATGTCAAATGTTCTTCCGTCAATTTCAATTGTGGCCATAAAGTTTCCTTTTTTGGTTTAGTGAGAGTCAAACTCATCAATTATTTCATCTACAGTGAGACAAGCGTCTGGCAAGACAAAATCAGGGCAAAAGCCAAGGATAGATTTTGTTTGGAATCTCTTACATGTTTCCCATTTATGATCTTGGGAGATACAAAATTGTTCCATAAAGAAATTCCTTAGTGCTGAAGTTGAGAAAGTACAATCATCTTGGATCAGCTTGCAAGTAGGCTTATTTGGACAAAATATATCCATTAATCGATGGATGAGTTGAGTTATTTGGCTTGCTAATATATATACTTCATCGTGAAAATTACGATGATTAACGTAATTTATACGATATCAACACGCAACTTACTTAAGTGCTTGTTTTTCTGTGTTTATCGGACTTTGGATAGACTCAATTTGCAACAGGCACTCTCCAATCCTTTGTTTTATTGACTTTGAAGAAAGATTGCTAATCAGATTTTGAAGTAAAAATGTTTCTTCAGCAATTTGCTTCAGGTATGCTTCTGATAATATAGGAGACCCTTTAAGAACAGGAATGAATACATTGCCATCAAGAAAGCACACACGAACATCATTTAGGGCAATGGCGGTTGTCCAAGGGACAAGTACCTAACTGTCTTGCAGATTGACAGTTCGATCTTGTGTTTTTTCTTTGTTAGCCTGTAAGTCTTTAATTTTCATTCCGTTAGATCATTTGCATTCCGACTCAAAACAATGGAGGCTGGGTAGATGGGCTGGAAAACAAAACTTACTCAAGTCTAACCATTTAATTGTTGCCGCTTCTCTATATCATTCTCGATGTGCCGCAGTATATCCAAAAGTAAAAATAGTAGAGTATGTTCTTCGGATAAATTTGCAGTATTTAAATTGTATATCTCCTTCCAAATCCCCTTTAATACTGCACCTGTGATTATCTGATCACCGAGTGTAAGATCATAGACCTCTTTCCCAAGATCCTCTATCATTGTTCCGGTAATATATTCATCACCGTATCGCAATTCATAGGTTCTTTTCAACACACCATATTTGATCACACCAGATAATTCCTGATCCCCCATAAGGAAGTTTACTGAATCCTTCATAAGGTAATGTTTCCAAATGCCTTTGATAGGCATGCCATCAAACTCTGCTTCGATTTTGTGTCTGAAAGGGACATATTTAATGTCGCCAAAGAAGTTCTTAGAACCGATAAAGAAGTCCAGGTAATACACAAATGGTGCCTCTTTGATTTCACCATCGATCTGTTGCCCTTCTACCGTTAGGCTTATGCTTGAACAAAATGGAACTATTTTTTTGGATCCGGTAAAATTGCAATTGGAATCCAGATCATCCAGGGTAGCACATCCCGAAAGCAATAAGATAGCAACTACCGCAATTGGAGTGAAAGTAAACTTTTTCATGAGGCTTCAATTATAGGGATTATACGCAAATGTGGTGCCAAAAACGAGGGCATTCAACTTCAAATAGTTTGGGGCTGGATACTAGGATATTTATGCATCTGGCCAGCCTCATCAACAAAAAGATAAACCAGGCTGAGCCATATTCTATCAGACTTTATTTTGGTGAGCTGTGGAAAAAATTTTCTTCATAACAATCTGATTCATCTATTGGTTCAGAATACGATTAATTCTCTACCCATTCTGGATTTACTATTGATGGTACAGGTGCAGAAGTATTCATTCTCCAATCTGATAATATCTTTTTCATTTCTGCTAATTTTTTTCCTTCTTCAGCTGCCAGGTTCTTCTTTTCACCAATATCTTGAGCTAAATTGAAAAGTTCGAATTCTCCATTTTCAAAGTATTCAATGAGTTTCCAATCACCCATTCGAACAGCAGATCCTGGTCTGGTTCTGAATTTTGGGTCTTGAGTTTCATTGTTCCCATTTTCCAGATAGAAAGGGAAGTGCCAGAACAAAGGACGTTCCGCAATCTCGCCTCCTTTAAGAAGTGGAGCAATACTGATACCATCCAGTTGTAGACTTGAGCCTATTTGAGATCCGGTTATATCTAGCAAGGTAGGATAAAAATCAAGGTTTGAGACAGGGATGTCAGAGAAACCACCGGCCTCAACATGATTTTTCCAATAAATGAACATAGGTTCTCTTATTCCGCCCTCATAATATGAGCCTTTACCTGCCCTCAAAGGCCATTGTTTGGTGATCCTGTAAACTCCTCCATTATCAGAGATAAAAATGATCAATGTATTGTCAATAATATCACTTTCTTCAAGGTAAGAAATCAATCTCCCAACTTGATTGTCCATATTCTCAACCATACTGGCATAATTTGCATTCTTTTGTCCATTCCAATCTTCTTTATCCTGATATTTTGACACCAGATCCTTATATGGATGAATTGGAGTATGAACTGCATATGGAGAGTAGTATAAAAAGAATGGACTCCCATTAACTTCCTCAAGAAAATCAAGCACTCCATCCATTACCCGGTTAGTCAGATACTGACCATCGAAATTAGGCTCTAGTGGTACATTCTTGTAGGGAGGATAATAGCTGCTGGGATGCCCTGCATGGGTGCCTCCAATATTTCTATCAAACCCCTGAGTAGTAGGATCATCATTGAGGTGCCATTTACCTGCATGACAAGTCACATATCCTGCTTCTTGCATAGCCTCAGCCAAAGTAAAGAAGGAATCGTTAAGAATAGTGGTATTTTCAACTGGAATTAGTTTTCTATTCTTACTCTTCCCCCTTGCAGATGAACCAACTGTATAAACTCCATGTCTGGGCGTCCACATCCCACTTATCATGCAGGCTCTGCTTGGTGCACAGTTAGAAGCAGAGGCATAAGCATTTGTAAAGATCATTCCTCCCCCCGCAAGAGCATCAAGATGGGGCGTTTCATAGTATTCTGAACCATTGAAACCAACATCCCTCCATCCCAAATCATCGATATTCATCAAAACAATATTCGGTAAAGATTTTTCAGGATCGTTACAAGAACTAAGCAGAAACGCGAAAATGGAAACAAACAATAATGATCTCATGGAAGTAACTATTCGATTTATCCTAAATGTAGCAATTCCATATTTAATTAGCCAATTTCCCCCGGCTTCAACACAGCTATCTGCGTATTCTTGCGATTCCGAACCTCATGTCCTGCTTAAATTGTCAGGAATTTGTGTCCGTTTTGGTCAAGAATATTCACGTTTTATTGTATCCAGTGGCTTTCTATTTGAAAAGATCCTGTATTGTTTTCATAGGTAGAAACATCTTTCCGCTACTGGGTAATTCAGCAAAGCCAAATCTTTCGTAAAATTTAACCGCATGCTCGTCAATTGGATCTACTACAACTGCAAAACTACCAACATAATGTGATGAGTGGTAACATCGTTTCAAGGCATCTATCAGTAACATTTTTCCAACTCCCTTACCTTGAAAATGCTTGTCAATAGCAATTCGTCCTAACAGAATCATTGGGATTGATGTGTAGGATTTTGGAAAACGCTTACTGTATTTCTGTGGAATTATTTTCTGGGAGATACTAGCACTAGACAGGGTGTAATAAGCAATGACTTCTTTGGTTTCTTTGCTTTCATAAACAAAACAGGCTGATAGTTTTCGTTTTACATCTTGATTCGCCTGTTGCTTGAAATAGCGATTCAGAAGATCAGTACCACTATCAAACGATTCACGGTTATGTTTAGTCGATAAGGGTACTGTTAAGTATTTCATTCTGACAACAATTGATCATAAGCTTCTTTAGCAGATATCAACACCTCATTAGGCTCTGGAGGATTCATTAGGATGTCAAAGAATATTATTTTATCCTCCTCAGATGCCAGTATTTGTTCATTTTCTTCAATGATCTCTTTAGCTTTATCCTGAACTGTTTCCAACACAAAATCTGTTAAACTTCTATAGCCGCCTAAAACCGAAGCCCTCTCAAAGAATTGCTTTTGATCTTTTGATAGCCTCGCATCAAATCTTGCATTATTTTTTTTTGCTGTGTCCATAATTCAATTCCTTTTTTTAGAAACGTACGTAATTATTCCGTACTTGGCAAAATTTGTACGGGCTATTTGTGTACAATTTATAATTTTCTACCCCCTTACTTCATAAACATCGCTAAACTCTCATCCGAATCGTCCAGGGAATGTAATTTCATAAACTCCGGATATGATAAGCTATACACATTAATCTCAATATATCTACCGCTTAAAGTGCTTGCTTCATTTTCTCAAGCTTGGGCCGCTAATTCCTTTATCAACTCCAAAATGCCTATCACCATTATCTTTTCACTTAGAGGCCAGCTGTCATTGACAGGAGCAACTACGTATGTTATATCAGGTTTTATGTCATTTATGCTGGAGTAGTTGCCTTTTGTCAGATTGGGTGATAAAGACGCTTTGCACTCAATTGCAATCCTCCTGCCCCTCATTTCAATTATAAAATCTAACTCGTTTGCCTGACTGGTCCTATAATGGTAAACAGAAATCCCGGGAAAACTGCCATATAATTGATTCAAAACAACAGTTTCCCACAAGCTGCCAAAAACAGGGTTTCCAAGTAACTGTTCAACAGATGCAATTTCAAGCAGAGTACAAATTATACCAGGATCGTATAAATATAATTTTGCACTTTTTATCAATCTCTTTCCAATATTTGGCAAATAGGGTGGCACCTGTTTTACCATAAAAGTATTGCTTAACAGATCGATATAGTTTCTTATTGTCACCGACGAAACACCAAGAGAGTTGCCAAGCCTGGAATGATTTACAACTTGTCCGTTTAAATGAGCCAGCATTTTCCATAACCTGTACATTGTTGTTGATGACACGCCACCCCACTGAAACAAATCTCTTTCCACGTAGCTTTGAACAAAATTGTGCTTCCAATTTTCAGAAGATTTTGATGATTTCGCTAATGCGCTGCGTGGATACCCTCCCTTGACCATATATGAGTTAAGATCTACTAACTGGTCTATTTCACTATAAATAAATGGATTTAATGTATGATAAGCGATTCTACCGGCTAGGCTTTCTGAACTTTGTCGTAATAATTGCACAGAGGCCGAGCCGAGAATCATAAAATGCCCATACCCACCCCACTCATCAACCATGCTGCGGATCAATGGGAAGATCTCAGGTTTTCTCTGTATTTCATCCAAGCAAATAAGCTTTTCCTTGTGTGATTGAAAGAAAAGTTCAGGATTCTCAAGGCGAGCCAAATCTGAGGGCCTCTCAAGGTCAAGAAATATCGAATTGGGAAAATCCTTAACTACTTGTTTGGCCAATGTTGTTTTCCCGCATTGTCGAGAACCAATTATAGCTGTAACAGGGTTTTCCAACAGACTTTCAACTACCCTCCATTCAATATCCCTTGGAATAAACATCACTTTTTTATGTAAATTTAAATTTTCCTTTTAAATATACAAGCTTTTTATAGCGATAATTGTCTTAATAGATGCATAAATCTCAACAAAATATTGCCAAATCCATTTCGCTGTAATGCACTTCTTTCGTTTCATTCTGATAGGTTTCACCTTAATGCTGTATCCCCTCTTCCAACTGAAATTAAATATAATTAAATCGAATTAACACCTACTTTCCAATACAAAACTTACCAAAGATATTCCCAAGAATCTCATCAGTAGATATCTCGCCGGTAATCTCGCCTAAAAAGTGTAAGATCTCGCGGATATCCTGCGATAGAAAATCACCGGATAAACCGGTCTCAAGACCGCCCCGAACACGAACAACCGACTCCTGAACACGAACCAAAGCATCGTAATGACGAGCATTAGTAACAATCACATCATGATCCTCAAAAGAACGAAGCGTAACAAAATTCAACAGAACTTCCTCCAACTCAACCAACCCAACCCCGTCCTTAGCACTTAGGATCAGTCGGGAGTCGGATCCCGGACCCCGGACATCGGACTGCGGACTTTGGACCCTGGACTGCGGACCCCGGACCCCGGACCCCGGACCTTCGACCAAGTCCCCCTTATTAACGACAACAATCAAGCTTTGGTCGTCGCGAATACGTTTTGTAACAGCCTTGACCCATTCCAAGCTTTCCTCTTCCGGCGCCGTCGGATCCGTGACCAGAATAATAACTCTTGCCTTCTCCATCTGCTGGTATGAACGCTCAATGCCGATTGTCTCGATGCTATCTTCGGTATGGCGTAATCCGGCAGTGTCGATAAATCTGAATAATATACCCTCAATCTGTATGGTGTCTTCAATTGTATCGCGGGTGGTGCCTGGTATTTCTGAAACAATAGCTCTATCTTCTTTCAATAATGCATTGAGCAAAGTGGATTTACCAACATTGGTTTCTCCAACAATGGCAACCGGAACGCCGTTTTTTAAGACATTACCTAGATGAAATGAGCGGGTGAGAGAATCAACCTTCTCAGATATTTCCTCAACAATGCCGCTCAGTTGTGAGCGATCAGCAAACTCTACATCCTCTTCTGCAAAATCAAGCTCCAACTCAACCAGACTAACAAGGTCGAGCAATCGGGAGCGTAAATCATTGATCTCACCCGAAAAACCTCCACGCATCTGATCCATCGCCAGCTGATGAGAAGCCTTACTCGATGAAGCAATCAAATCAGAAACCGCCTCGGCCTGACTCAAATCCAGCTTCCCATTCAAAAAAGCCCTCTGTGTAAACTCGCCAGGCGAAGCCATCCGGGCACCATTTCGAATCAATAAGTGTAAAATCTCCTGCTGAATATATTCAGAACCATGACATGATATCTCAATCAAATCCTCACCAGTATAAGACCGCGGAGCCTTAAAATAAGTAAGCAAAACTTCATCCAAAACCCGATCACCATCAACAATATAAGAGAATTGAACCCGCCAGGGGGGAAGAGGGGACAGGGGACTGGGGACTGGGGATTGGGGACCTCTTTCCCCTGACTCCGGACCCTGGACCTCGGACCCCGGACCTTTTTCCCGGGACCCAGGACTTCTTTCTTCTGACCCCGGACCCCGGACCCCGGACCCCGGACTTGTTCGTAGAACAATTCTTCCTACTATCCGAACTGCGTCTTCACCTGAAACCCGAATCAAAGCAATAGCACCCATACCCGGCGCCGAAGCAATAGCCACAATAGTATTCATAGTTTTATCAGCCTGAAGGACAAATATAGCCAGAAGAAGTAAAAACTTGTTACTGTCGTTCCTGTATCAGGGTCTGATCAGAAGAATTTTTTGATAGTGTTGTCAGATACCAGAATGATATTGGTCCGCTCGAAGCCATACTTTGTCCGGGCATTCCACCACCCATCTGACCTCCACCTGAGCGACCACCGCCGCCGCCACCCCGGCCTCCACGACCACCACCGCTGCCGCCGCTTCGTCCGCCTCCTCCGGTAGACATCGACTGCTGACCACCTCTCTGTCCCGACATTCCCGGTATGCCCGATCCGCCGAGCAAGGAGATACCAACAGATATGCGATCTAATCCATCCAATCCTGCCGGATGCAGAGCTGTGAGCGGAACAGCCACTGAAAGCTTTAAGTTATTGGTAGAATCTATCGATGCACCCGATTTAAATAAAGTCGAATCTGATAAGGGATCTTCAAGTAACCACACCTTACCCGATTGCCAGTACAC
>JABHCC010000157.1 GCA_018669475.1 Bacteroidota bacterium
GGCTGATCAAAAAGGGAAGAAAAACTGGTACAAGCTTATCCAACCTGCAGGAACAGCTACGCTTACTTGCTATTTACTCCCCTATTTCATTTATCCCCTTCGGGAGATGTTTGGATTAGTGCTCCCTGAATCTTTGCGTACCGGTACCATTGGCATCATAAAATCTCTCCTGTTTGCTCTTGCAATTGTACTGCTTACCGGACTGTTTGAAAAATTTAAATTAAAGCTAAAGTTATAAGCTATGCGCTCAAAAATTGTACTCTCCCTTTTGGCTACCATTCTTATAGGGGCCTGCACCCAGATTCAGATTGATCCTGAAATTAAAGTCCATATCAACCATTTGGGATACTATCCTGAAGGGCATAAAAAAGCTATTATTTCAGCTCAGCAGGAATATTCCTTCAACAAATTTTTTATCCGGGAGGCTAATACCTATGAAGTTATTTATGAAGGAGAAGTCAAGAAAGCTGGTAAAGTAGATGAATGGAAGAACTGGATTTTTTGGGAACTGGATTTTACCTCCCTCAAAAAGGAAGGAACATATTTGATCGAATGCATCACAGGCAAAAAGAAAGCAATATCCTTCCCTTTTAGCATTCAGGAGGATATTCTGGAGCGCAATACTCTTTCAGACATTATCTATTACTTCAAATGTAAAAGAACAGTCGGAGAGTTTGAAAAGGCTGATAAAAACGTACCGTTTAATGACCTCCCGGATGTAAGGATCGACGCTCATGGAGGCTGGATGGATGCTACCGGAGATTATTCTAAGGCCTTATCTCATCTGTCAAGTTCTACTTATTTCAATCCACAACAATTACCTCTTGTAGCTTATAATCTGTTCAATACTTACGAGGAATTGGAAAGGAAAGAATCCACCATGTATATACAATACAAAGAACGGATTCTTGATGAAGCCTTATATGGTGCGGACTACCTGGTTCGTATACACCCCAAAGGGAGCTCCTTCTACCAAAATATTAATGCTCCGGGAAAAGAGAAGGCAGCAGCCGACAGATACATTGACAAAACCAATAACAAACTTGATTCAGCCTCTTTCAATTTTCCATGGCAAGCCCACTATTGTGCCAGTTTTCGAAGTGGAGCCGGGGTCTCGATTGCAGTTCTGGCTCAGGCCGCCAGATACAAGCTCTCCGGTGAATTTGGTTCCGATGTCTATTTGAGAACTGCTGAAGAAGCGTTTGAGCACCTTAGTAAATTCAATCCCTACTACACCAACGATGGTAAGGAAAACATTCTTGATGACTATTGTGCGCTGATTGCAGCCACCGAACTTTACAGAAGTACGCAAAAAGGAGTATATAAAAAAGCTGCCGATAAACGGGCCAAGCAACTCATAAATAGAATTGGAGAGGATGATCAGTATTCAGGATATTGGATCGCGGATGATGGCGATCGTCCATTTTTTCATGCCGCTGATGCAGGAATAGTTTTAGTGAGTCTATTAAAATATGCTGAGATTGCCGACTCAAATCTAAGGCAGGAAATCATTAAAGTAGCCAGGAAATCCATGGCTTTTGAGATGTCAATTACCAATGAAGTCACAAACCCTTTCGGATATGCGCGACAATATGTTCAGAATATCGAAGGAGAGCGGTATTCCAGCTTCTTTTTCCCGCACCAAACCGAAACCAGGTGGTGGTGGCAAGGTGAAGATGCCCGTTTGGCCTCTTTGGTATCTGCAGCAAAACTAATGGCAAGATGGGAAGACGACGACAAAGATTTCCAAGATAATCTTAGGGAGTACGCTACGAATCAAATCAACTGGATTCTTGGACTTAATCCATTTGATGTGTGTATGTTAGCTGGTAGTGGGAGGAACAATCCTGAATACCTTTTCTTTGGATCATGGGAATATACTGCAACTCCTGGTGGTATTTGTAATGGAATAACAGGAGGATTGGAAAATGAACGGGATATTGACTTTCAGGTTCCTTTTGAAAAAACGGGGAAGGATCATGATTGGCGATGGGGAGAACAATGGATTCCGCATACGGCCTGGTATATTTATGCCATCGCAATCGATTAAAGATTCCCTATGTATTTCATTTATCCAAATCCTCAAGCATACTTTCCCAATACTCATCCATTCTTGTTGAATACTAAATACCCACATAATAAGACCTTCAGATAGGTTACTTTTGCTTAGAACCTAATTTCCCTCTTACCAACGGAGCGAAACTTCTAAGTATTAACAAAAAGTAAAAGAACTGATGGATGGCTGCGTTCAATATTTTGAACAGCAATCCTATTCGCCGCTCAGGATTGATCGATACAAACGGTTGTGGAAAATCAAGCTGATTCCACTTATGGTTGAAAAATCCATTTTTCATTATTCACCTTCTGTGGGAGAAGAATACATCCGTACGAATATAGAAGGAACCCTTGTTACACCATATAAACGAGACATAATCAGAAGTATCACTGTATTAAATGAGTTCCAGGAAAACGGCACCATCAGCAAAACTCGTCCGAGGTCCATTAAAAGGGAGCTGTCTGGCCAGATAGGTCGTCTGATGGAGAAATTCCTCCAGCATTTAAACTCATTGCGCCGGAGTAAGATTACAATCTCAGACCACCGATTATATCTATCCAGATTCCTTTTCTATCTGGACAGCAATCAAATATCTACGATTGAAGATGTTACAGAAAGTTGTCTTCTGGGTTTTGTTTCAACTCAGACTAACAATAAAATGGGAATAGTATCTACCATCAGGTTTTTCTTCAGGTTCTTATTTGAGAAACGAATCAAGCTTAGTAATCCTTTATGCACCGAATCGAAAAACTTTTACCCCCTGAAATATCTCCTTCAAAAAGACTAAGGTTATGACCTCCCCAAAAGTAAAATACTATATGACTTACTTTGACTTTTCCAGAATCAGTCGAAGAAGAGGACCAAAAATATCCACCATTAATTCTGGGACTAAATTCATTTTTGTCATCATAATACCCAGCCGGAAGGGCATTAAATCCATTTATACGTCTGATGTACGGTCGTCTGCCATAAATACTTCGAATTTTCATTTTTCTTCCCTGGCCTTCAAATTTATTCTTCACAAGCAACCAATCGGTTGAATCAGGAAGATTCCAGCCATCAGGACAGGCTGTCTTGGCTGCTTCCCAGTTATATAGCTTACCATAAATCCTGCAGTTTTTATCCTTGTTGTCGAAGCATCGGGAACCTGGTCCGGCTAAAAAGTTCAGATTTTCCGCCATCCAAGTTTGATCCCCTAGTTTCACTGTACGATATTTTTGACCATCTCTATGGTCAAGTAATTTTTTGGATGAAGAGCAAGATGAAAAAAGGAGGACAAAAATGAATATGAAAAAGCTTACCAGAACTGGAATTTTAACCATGGAGTTTTGCATAATTCAAGATCTTATAATATTGTTAGAACAAAGTCAGATCAAATATTACTTAAAGGTAAACTTTTCAACACACTACTATGCAGCAGCTTAGTAAACAACTGTTATAAATGAGTATTAGCTGCATATTCCTGAGAATTTGAAATGATTTGATAAAAAAGAACATTAAAAAGTTTATGTGATCTATCAACCAACAAGCCCTATCTTATCAATTATCAATTTACCATCCATAAACAAGGCATCAACAGGTTTACCCACAAGGCTGATATCTTCAAAAGGATCACCATCAATAATCGTCAGATCTGCAATTTTACCTACTTCAATGGATCCAAATTTATCTTCTATTCCCATAGACCTGGCGCTGCTTATTGTTGCTGCCTTTATTGTTGCTGCAGAGTCGAGCTTTTTTTCTGAATCTTCCTGATTTATTGCCAGGGCCATTAATGCCAGTTCATGACCAATCATGGCCGGGGTGCAGGATTGAATACCGCCATCATTACAGCAAGAGAGGCTCACCCCGCTCTCAAACAGAATTTTGGTGTTTTCAAAGCCATAAGCCGGTAAAGCGCTGAAGTGAGCAAATAGTTTGGAAAGATCAACAATCCCAAACATATTGTACCTGCTGTCATTGGCCTTTTCAAAACCTGCCTTAACATAATCCCTTAGTTCTGGAATCCAGAATTCATCTGCAAGTCCTGCATATACCTCATTGCGATACCTTGTCAGCTTTGCAGTTACTGGATTATTATAAAATGGATCACCTTTGATCCTCCAACTCATATCGTAAGCAACGGATAAGGTAGGATCAATAATACACCCGGCCTCCAGGCATTCCTTAATATCTTTTTGACTCAATTTTCCGTTCCTGGGGACATGGGCAAGAGATGAGAAACCAGCTGAAACTGCCCTTCGAAATGTATCAACAGAAACAGAATGAATAGTAGCTTGTAGCCCTCGTTTTCTGGATTGGTCCGTAATAGTTGAAAGCTGCTCCAAATCCATAATAGTTGGATCGGAGTTGATCATGCTTTTCTCAAGAGATTCACCAACTTTAATCAGGTCAGCTCCTCGCTCATCTATAGCCCTGTCAACTGTTCTCCTGATCTCCTGCTCCTTTGCATTTGCCGGAAAAGCTACAACGCCAGAGTTCTTATCTTCAAAATCGATATTACCCTGGCCCAGGAGTCCGACAACCTTTTTGTTAAGACCTTTAAGATCCGGACTTAGGTAACCGCCTAAAGCACCAACAACAACCGCCTGTTGAATCCTGGGACCTGAGAGCTTCCCTGAATTGATCCTTTGGGCTAATTGCCGATTAGGCCTCAAATCCGGTGAATAAGCATCCCTGATATTGGTGATTCCCCTTGCCACACATTCTTCCATGTTATTATCAACCTGCATGGAATGATATTGTTTTCTCGCCTTTTGGGTTTTGCAATTCACTAAAAAAGTGGGGTTAATCATCTGAATGTGGCAATGGGTATTGAAAAGACCCGGCAACACAGTTCTACCCTTCAGATCAATAGAAATATCTGGCTTTATCCTGGCATTGGAACCATTAGATCCAGACATGGAAATAATACTCCCATCTTTTATCAGAACACTGACTTCCTTCTCAAAGAAGCATTCATTTAAGACATCCACAAACCTGCCGTTTATGAGTTCTATAATAGCTTCGTGGCTTGATAACATGTACTCTTTCATATTTATCATTAAAGCTATTCATTTTATTAGCCATTTAGCGTGCAATTTTGGACTAAATCTGAACAAGCTAATTCAACCTTTATATACTAAATAAAGTAAACCGAGGTGAAATATGAAAAGCATGTTGTACGTGCTTTGACACGCATAGCAAATAAATTAAATATCAAGGCCTTGGAAAAGGCAAGAGCAATAGCTAGATCTGAGAATGAGGATTATTCGCGTGGAAGTGATTTGGAAAAGAGGGCCCGGATGATACAAGCTGCAGAGTTAAACGAGCGGCTGAAATGATGCCATGCATTTGAATAAAGGATATTTTATCTCTCCCAAACCTTCACGATCAAAATGCCATCCTTTTTTTCTTCAAAAGGCCCAGGTGAAGGATTTTGCGTGTTTCGTTCCTTGCCCAAATAATCGGTATCCAGACCATATGGCTTCCCGCCTGGCTGAACAAATGGAAGGTTGGGATTCTCAGCCTTGCCCAACAACTCACTTGTAACAAACTGACGTTGTCTTTCGTTCCATTCCTTATCCATCTTTATTTCGAGGTATATCCCGTCTCCTTTATTGATAAGTTCAGCATGCGTTAAAAAACCTTGGTTAACAACAGGATTATCTTCAGCCGCAAATGCCCTTGCCTTGTCTATATAAACATTACCTTCTGTGACCATGGGGAATTCCTCTGGATCGTAAGCTCCCAAACCAAAGAAATTCACTTCTCTGGGAGATCCCATCCGGTCGGGCCATGGAGCTTCCCTGTTATAACTCATAAAAATGTTGTTGTAATACCGGTCATCTCCACCATGAATAATTTTTGATCCCACAAGTACTGTTGAATGTTCCTGGTGATAAGGTGTTACCCTGTCATCCTTCTGGGGGATAAATTTCCCCAGAAAAAGGTTGTGCACAAAAGCACCTCCTTGCGAAAGGTCGAAGATGGCCATGGGTGAAAGCAGGATATTATTGTCAATCAAAACAGGCCCGTGGTTCACCACCACAAAAAGATCCTGGGTAACAATGTTATCATGCAATAGATTGCGGCTTACCCGTGTACCTTGTGCCATCCAGTCGAGCCATAGTCCCCGCCAGCAATGGTGAATGTAATTATTGCTGATCAGCATGTCGATGCCTCCATGAATTTTGATGCCTCCAATCTCCATGCCTGAGAAAAGACGCTTTACATGAATATCATTAATTTCATTCCCTGAAATAGTACAGAAAATGGCTCCCAGTGATCCAACAATGCCAGCCTGTTCACAATGGTGGATATGGTTATTGCGTACAATATGGCTTCCAATGTTCTCCTTCGACCAGCCATATTCACGGGCCCGGTCAATAGTGCCCACATATCCCCTGGATGTACTGCCACTTGTATAATCCGACTCATCACCATACTTTCCAATGCTTACTCCTGCGCAAACGGAATAGCAGATTTCATTGTCTTCAATAATCCATCCCTTGCTCCAATGAGGGCCAATCATATTAATTTTAAGCTAATAGCTGGCCAAGTTTTGCTGAGAACAAAAAACATAGGTCTTCAAACAATTGGGACAGTAAATGGACAATAATTTGAGGAACCTTTGAATCATAAAAAAGCAACCCTCATGAGTCATAAGATAGAGATTCAATCTCTTCAGGGGAAATATAGTAGCCATCGAGACCACGTTTTATCCTATGTGGTTCATTTTATCCAAATTGCGGGACAAGGCTTTTAATGAGGACTTCGTTATTTTCAGACCAGTCAAGTATAATTGCATAAAGGGTGTCACCTTTTACAGTAAACCTGATATCATGATTCCTATCTTATTGCCTCAACTTCTTCAGTAGTCATTGGCTTCTTCTTACCAAGAATCTTGGCACCATCTTTTGTCATCACCAGGTCTTCTTCATTTCTAATACCACCAAATGTGCGGTATGATTGCAACTTATCATAATTAATGAATTCTTTAAACCTGTTTTCGCCCTTCCATAAATCCATCAATTCAGGAATAAAATAAATTCCTGGCTCGATGGTGAATACGTGACCCGGTTGAAGTGGTTTTGCCAATCGTAAAGACTTATATCCGAACATGGTGCTTTTCGGCTTGCCATCATATCCAACATACACTTCACCATAATTTTCCATGTCATGAATATCAAGTCCCATCATATGCCCTGTTCCACATTGAAAGAACATTGCATAAGCTCCGGTCTCAACTATATCATCAATAATTCCCTTGAACAAACCAAGGCTCTTCATGCCCTCTGCAACAACTTTTGCCGCGGCTATATGTGCATTCCGAAAAGGAATACCTACTCCCAAAGCATTAATTGAAGCATTATGAGCATCCAAAGTCATATTGTAAATGTCTTTTTGCTGACTGGTAAAGGTTTTGCTCACCGGGAAAGTACTTGATAAATCACCTGCATAGCCCATTTCATTTTCATAACCAGCATCAATCAGGAATAAATCACCTTCTTTGATGGTGTTTCCATGATAATGGTTATGAAGTACTTGGCCATTAATTGTGGCAATAATTGGAAATGAAAGATTACCATTTGCTGCCAGGGCAACCCGATGCACTTCGGCAGCTACTTCGGCTTCTGTCATACCTGGTCTTGCAACTCTCATTGCAGCAACATGCATATCCACAGTAACATCAACAGCTTGCTCAATTTGTTCAATTTCTTCGTCAGTTTTATATTCACGTTGTTTAATAATTGCATTAAGCAACTCAATTGAAGCTTTTGCATCAACATCTCTGGGCATTATTCCAGTGAGCTCCATTAATTCAATCTTGCTTTCTCCACGATAAAGTGGAATAAAGTGAATATGCTGTTTTTTGTTGATTGCATTTTTTACATAGGTATCCAATTCGGCATATGGACGATTATCAAAAACTCCACATAGCTCTGCTCGTTCTTTAATCGTTGGCAGGGGGCCCATAAATACAATATCATCGATACTGTTTTCATCGCCGAAAATTATGTCTTTATCATTATCAATATCAATCACACCAGCCAATGAAGCATTGGATATTCCAAAATAGTAAAGGAATGTGCTATCCTGCCTGAAATGGTATGGGTTATCCTTGTAATTCATTGGTGCTTCTTCGTGCCCCAATAATAAAACCAGGCCTGATTTTAATGATTCTTTCAGGCCTTTTCTCCTCTCGATATAAGTTGTTGTTTTGAACATAGTTAAAAGCTAAAATGAAAAAATTAACAGATTTTATAAAACGGAATATCAAATGTAAACAATTATAAATGACCTTAAAACATGGCTTCCAAACATTTTAGGCCGCTAAGCTAAACCATTGGAATCTAGACGCGACAGAACCAAACACCGCTTAGAGCTTAAGCCACTAGAATATGCTATAAAGAAATTTTGCTGTCAGGTATTGATTAACCTGACTGTGCTTGTTAATATCTTTAAGAATGGATCCATTTTGCTGTTCTAGTTCCCGTGCAAATGAATAGAAGGCATTATAATTGACTTCTACTGTCAACTGAGGTGAAAAGTAATACTCTCCTGAAAAGTACAAACCAGGCTTAAGATCGTAATTGAACTCCTTGGCACTTTGTTCTGGATTCTCTGGAATTCCCCCAAAATTCATTAATAGTGTCGATCTTAGACTGAGGCTAGTTCTTGAATTTGGATAGTAAGCCCATCCGTAAAGAATTGAAATCGAAGCTTTATAGCTCTCAAAGGCATGATGACCTTTGATGTTCCTCAAATTAATCCATTGATCAAAAATTCGATAGGAAGTTCCAAGCAATAATTGGTTTTGCCAATACAGGCTTACCGGCCTCTGTAATTCATAGTTTAGTAATATCTGTTCATTTGCTACAGGATATATTTGATCAAGAAAATCTTTGAAATCAACTGGATCTTTCCATGCTTCAGAAGCAAGAATTTGAGTCCTTATTCCTGCACTGAATCTTTCTCCGCTCCAACGAACAGGTCCGTTTGTGAAACCCCAATTATCAGTAAGATGAGTATAGAAAACAACATTATTCTCACTTAAAAGTCCCATGTTTACAAACAAACTGTCCAAAGCTTTAAGCTCATAAATTCTTCTGAGGCGATGGTCTAAAAAACGTTTGTTCTTGAGAGATGAAATCTCACTGGCAATTTCTAAAATCTCCTTTTCAGATGGCTCTCTTGCCAACAGATCACTAGACTTAAGATCCTGAAGAATATAAACTGCTTGCCTGGCATCCTGAACCGGTTCTATTCTCCCTTTTCCAACTAGTAAGGGAACAGTTAGACCTCCATAATACTCTTTGAAATC
The DNA here is from genome assembly GCA_018669475.1 of Bacteroidota bacterium. Classification (GTDB taxonomy): domain Bacteria; phylum Bacteroidota; class Bacteroidia; order Bacteroidales; family UBA12481; genus JABHCC01. Next base: position 9,363 of record JABHCC010000157.1, read on the forward strand.
ATTCGTTTTTCGATATCGTGTCGCCAAAATAGCATTGGCTTCAATAAACCAGTTTTTATTAATATACCACCTGTTATAATAATAGACATTTGGGTATATCGTCCCACTATGAAATGTACTGGATGTGTCTGGTAAAGAATTCCAGCGATGATCTGTACCTCCTTCCAAATTCACCAAAATACTTCCCTGAAATTTTTCATTGTTTTGGTATTGATAA
>JABHCC010000158.1 GCA_018669475.1 Bacteroidota bacterium
TCAGGGAATAAATATCCGGATAAGACCCCTACAGTCATAGCCAGGAAAATCCAAAGTGTCAGGTACCTGTCGAGAAATTTTAGTTTTCGCATCTGATTATATCATTTGATTATTGAATCACCAAAGGCCTGAAATTGAGCTCTGATCATATCTCTTACCCGGTAGAATTCCCCCCAAATATACTCATCCGAACCTATAGCATCTGATGGATCATCGAAACCCTTGTGCAGTCGGTGTTTCACCTTCCCGATAAAGTGCGGACAATTCTCATTAGCTCCCCCACATACAGTTATCACATAATCCCACTCATCATTTAAATATTCATCAACTGAATCAGAAGTGTGATGACTGATATCAATTCCAACATCCATCATGACTGCAACAGCCTTCTGATTAAGCTTCCCCGATGCTTCCGTTCCAGCTGAGAATACTTCAAAATCAGAACTTACAGCTTGTAAGAAACCATGAGCCATCTGACTGCGGCAACTATTCCCTGTACATAAAATTAATATCCGCATATTCATGGTTCTTCGCTAATAATTCGAAATATTAGATTAACAACAGCTCTTTGGTTTCATAGCTGAAACAGTCATACTGAATATACCCAGATCAGCACTCTGATATATTTTAAATTCTTCATCAGACAAGAAGCTTTTCACCAGAGAATCAGGCATCTCAACAGGTTTCTCCTTGTGTACCTGAATATCAAGGAAACCTGTATCCCTTATAATCGAGAGATAGTCCTCCTTTTCGATTGCACCGGCCACACATCCGGCATATAACTCAGCTTGTTCCCTTAGTTTTTCTGGTATCTGCCCCCTGGTAACTACATCACTAATGGTGAAATGCCCCCCTGGTTTCAAAACCCGGATAATTTCATTAAAAGCAGCATGCTTGTCAGGAACAAGATTCAGCACACAATTACTAATTACCACATCCGCTTTGTTCGATGTAACAGGCAGGTTCTCAATCTCACCTAACCTAAATTTCACATTTTTATATCCTGTTTTTTTGGCATTATCTCTGGCCTTCTTAATCATTTCTCTGGTCATATCGACTCCTATAACCTCACCTTTCTCACCAACTATCGAGCGGGCCACAAAACAATCATTTCCAGCCCCTGATCCTAAATCAACAACAGTATTTGCAGCCTTAATGCCTGCAAATTCAGTAGGAATTCCACAACCTAAACTGAGATCCGCATCTGGATTATATCCATCCAGATTCTCATAATTCTCAGAAAAAATCGAATAATCAGATTCGGAATCACTTGTTATATCCGGGCCACAACCACATGCGCAACCGCACCCTACACCTTCATCTTCAACAATCTGAGAATACTTCTCTCTGACTTTACTCTTTATTTGCTCACTATTATTCATGATAGAAATTTTATACTTGATTTATACTTAAGATTTAACAGCAAAAGAAGCTTTTTAACAATTCACCGGCTTCTTTCCAACGTTCTTGCTGTATGCAATATCTGATTTTAGGATATTCTATATTACCATGTATCAGTCCGGCTTCCTTTAACTCCTTAAGATGTTGAGATAAGGTACTCCTGGCAATGGGCAATTCCTCAGCCAGATCTCCACTAAAACAACAAGACTGCCTTGACAAATACTCCAGTATGTAAACTCGAACCGGATGAGAAAGTGCTTTGGCATACCTCGCCATTTGCTCCTGGTCCTTACTGAAAAATGAATCTTTACTCATTTTGTTTCTTATTTCGTAGAAATACGAAACAAATATAGTATAATTTTAATAATCAATGCTAATTGCACCTTTTAAAAACTTTTTGACGAGCGTTAGTCAATTATTGTTGTCTTCTGTTGTTATACAATATTTGTCAATGTACTTTCACTTTCCATCTTAAGGGAATTTAAATGAGAGAGCACAAGGATAGCTTGTATCATTCTTTATTCATGCTCGCTGATGATGCTATTTTATTGTTGGAAAATGATAGGGTAGTCCATTGCAATCCCGCCTGTGTAAAAATGTTTAAAGCCGAAAACATAGATAGAATTCTTCAATGTAGTCCAAGTGATTTCTCACCCATTCTTCAACCCGATGGCAAATCATCGAAGGAAAAATCACACGAGATGATTGAATTGGCTCATAAGAATGGCCTTGCTCAATTTGATTGGATGCATTGCAGGTTTGATGGAAATAACTTTATGGCGGAAGTAGTATTAACTCCTTTCACAAACGACGGTAAGCAATTAATATACGCTGTAATTCGAGATATTTCAAACTGGCAGGTATCTCAGCAGGCATTGAATGATGCTGAAGACAAGCTTCGGATGATAGCCTCCATTACTGATAATATTATCTGGATGCGTGATTTAAGGCTCAGGTACACATATTTATCTCCCTCAGTCGAGAGGGTTAAAGGATGGACAGTTGATGAGGCAATGGCTATGAAACCAACTGAAGTAGCACCCCCTAAAAGCATTAAAAAAGCCTTATCAATGCTTCAGCAGGAACTTAAACGTGATAACGAGCCCGGGCTTGATCCTAACAGAAGCCGTAGGTTTCAAATGCAGGAATATTGCAAGGATGGTTCACTAATATGGACAGAACAATCCATGAGTTTCATTCGTGATTCAAACAAAAAACCAATCGGATTTTTAGGAATCACACGAAATATTACTGATCAACAGAATGTCCTTAACGAGCTGGAAGCAGCAAAAAAAAGAGCAGAAGAAAGTGACAATTTAAAATCTTCGTTCCTGGCAAATATATCACATGA
>JABHCC010000159.1 GCA_018669475.1 Bacteroidota bacterium
AATGCAACTCGGAGGAATCAATACCGGACGCTTCCAAGCAGGATCTACACCTGAAAACATGCATGTTTATGGCTGGCCCATGAACAATTATTGGACTACTAATTTTAATGCCGACCAAAGAGGTGAATTTACTTTCTCCTATAGTTTAACATCTGGTAAGGACAGTAGTATTGAGAAGGCAAATCATTTTGGATGGGAAAGAAGAATCCCTCTCTTGGGGAGAACTCTCCCTTCAGGAACAGCTCAGCAAGCAAAAAAAGTATGGCCGGCACAAAACACTCTGATACAAGGCATTCCTGAGAATGTACTTGTAGTGTCTGCCAGAATACTCGAAGCTGATAATGAAATACTTCTACACTTACGTGAGCTGGGAAATAAGTCCTCTCAGCTTTCGATTTATCTCCCTGAATGTAATAATTTACAAATTCAAGAGACTGATGCCTTGGGAATGCCATTAAGAAAAGGTAATCCCGGGCAAATTAGCCCACTTGAAACTAAATTTATTAAACTGAAATGGAATTAAATTTTGACCCCTTTAGCTGGATATCACTCTCTATCATTATATCAGTAATTGTAATTATAATATTTTTATTTGTGATCAAAAGTGAGAAGTTTAAAAGCAAAGCAGATTACAGAACCCTGTTTATCATTGGATGCGGTTGGATTCCAATTGGATTGGCAACCGAAATCTGGCCATTAACTATTGTTGGCGTGGCTCTGGCAATCTATGGTGGTTTAAATCGCAAGAAATGGGCAAAGCAAGTCACCTGGAAAGAATTACCTGAGGGAAAACGACGTCTGAAAATTGGATTAATCATCGGATTTACCCTGATATTTGTTGCCGGAGGAATAGTCTATTGGGTTTACGATTCACCAGATTATTCTGTTGCTATAGTCGATGAACTTGAAGCAATCTACCCCGACAGTAATATAAACGCATCTGATACACTGCTGATTATAGACATCCCAAAGGGTTCATTTGCAGCAGCACATCTTCTATTATCAACATCAGATACAGGAAAGATCATTCGATTTAAAGTTAAGGGAATCCCTGCCGGATATGAGCAGAGTCCTTCCTGGTATCGATTACTCGAAGTTCCGGTAAGCGAAAATACCGGACTTGACAGCCGGACTGAGAAATTCTCCGGACAGACAAATCCCTATGTTATCAGAAAAGCTCCTTTCTTCATTTATGAAGTACTAAAGCCTGTTGAGCAAAAAATAACGATGGATTCCCTGTCTTTTGCTATGCGTTTTGAATTAGCAATCGATTCATCCTTTCCTGCAGGTTCTCATGAACTGGAACTTGTGATTACATCAGGTTTTCAACATAAGACAATCTCCATCCTCCTCAATGTTTATGATGTAAAACTTCCGGCTTTTGGAGATTCTTCAATGAAATACGTCAACTGGCATAGTATCAACCGCATTTCAAGTGATCATCAGCTTGAAAAATGGTCAGATGAGTTTTGGACTGTACTCAGCACCTATGCTGAAATGATGGCCAAAGGTCGTCAGAATACTTTTTGGTTTCACTGGGCTGATTTTTTTGATTTTGACAGTGATGGGATGGTATCAAACTATGATGAGGCCCGTTTGGAAAAATATATACAGACTTTCCTCGATGCTGGTTTAAGTACTATTCAGGGAGCGCCATTTACCAGGCGAATTAACTGGTCAACTGATGGCATGTTGGTTTCCCTCCCTGCATTAGATGATCTCCAAATACATACCAGCTCAGAATCCGGGGAAACTATTATTGCAACTATGTTCAGATCTGTACTTGGCACAATTGAAAAAAACGCCTGGACTGAGATGTGGTATCAGGGAATTTTTGATGAACCCACTGATCAATATGTTGACAGATATAAGCAAGTTGCTGATCTACTGTACTCAATAAAACCAGATCTCAGAATCCTGGAAGCAACAATGACAACTTCTTTAAGTGGAATTGTAAATTGTTGGTGTCCACAAGTACATGAATATCAGGCTAACATAGATTTTTTCAATGAACGAAAGGCTGCTGGTGATGATGTTTGGGTATATACTTGTCTGGTACCGGGGGGGCCCTGGATTAACCGGCTTGTAGATCAGGAAAGACTCAGACCCGTACTGGTCGCCTGGTCAGTAGCACGATTTGATCTGGATGGTTTTCTACATTGGGGATTTAATCATCATCGTGGTAAACCATTCACAGAGTTGGTAGTTCTTCATGGCGGACCAAAAAACTACTTACCTGCCGGAGATTCCCATATTGTTTATCCGGGAGGAAAAGAGCCCTGGTCAAGTCAGCGATTTGAAGCTCATAGAATTGGGATGGAAGATTATGATCTTATCAAAATGTTGGAAGGGAAAAAACCCGACATGGCCAATACACTGGTATTAGAGCTATTCAGAGCATTTGATGATTACGAGAAGGACATAGGAAAATATCGTGAAGTAAAAAAGCGCTTGCTTCAGGAGCTGGACTAATCACGGCATATCTGACCTGAATCTGGTCAATTCTTAGGGGCTTTAAAGTTAAAACATGTTAAAAGGCTTGTATCAGGCTTTACATAGCATTTCAGAACTATTTAAAATAGTTTAAATTGCTTTGCTAATTCGGATATAATCTAAACCCGTAAGAATGAAAAAACAACTCAGTTGGCGAAGTACTCTTCGCACTTTAACAGTAGCAATGGCTGCTATGGTACTATTAATACCAGATGGCTTTGCACAGAAGCTCGATGAAGAAATTCTAGGAAAAATTAACTACAGGTCAATTGGCCCAACCCGGCAAGGTGGACGCTATATTGATTTTGCTGTTTATGAGAAAGAACCATCGCTATTCTATGCAGCTCTTGCATCAGGTGGTGTATGGAGAACTGATAATAATGGAATAAGCTTTGAATCAATCTTCGACAATGCCGGCCCCATTAGTGTTGGTGATATCGCAGTTGATCAACATAACCCTGAAATTCTTTGGGTAGGAACAGGTGAAGCGAATAACAGCCGTACAGCTTATTATGGAGATGGGATATACAAAACAACAGATGGAGGGGAGACCTGGAAAAACATGGGTCTCGAAGGCTCTCAACACATTGGTCGTATTCTTATCCATCCTAAAAACTCAAAGGTGCTTTATGTAGCTGCTGAAGGACCATTATACTCGAACAATGAGACCTGCGGTGTTTATAAAACAACAAATGGCGGAAAAAGCTGGAAGAAAGTTCTATCTGTTACCCGTGATGGTAAACATATTGGAGTTGTAGACCTGGTTATGGAGCCTGGAAAACCAGATGTACTTTACGCTGCGGCCTATGATAAAGAAAGACGTCCCTGGACATTCAATGCAGGAGGACTATCAAGTGCTATTTATAAGTCAACTAATGGAGGAAAATCCTGGACAAAATTAGGTGGCGGACTTCCTGAGGGAGTTATTGGCAGAATTGGTGTTGACGTTTCACAAAGTGAACCAAACGTAGTTTATGCCAATATAGAGAATTGTAATGTTGAAGGAATGTCGACCGAAGAAAGATGGGAGATCATGAAAGCCGGTCAGCCATTGGAGAGAGGACAACGTGAGGTTGGGGTGGAAGTTTACAGATCTGAGGATTTTGGTGAAACCTGGAAAAAAGTTGGCGACAAAATTGGTGGTAGTCCTGCCTATTATTATCAACAAGTAAGAATTGATCCTACCGATTCTGATCATGTTTATATCGTTGGAATTCGGGTATGGGAAACTAAAGATGCTGGTGAGAATTGGGGAACTGCATTCAGATTCGGAGGAGATAATCATGCTCTGTGGATAGACATTAATAATCCTAAGCACCTGGTATTGGGTTACGATCATGGAATGGGAATTACATATGATGCCGGAGAAAATTGGTATCACCCTGATTTCAAAGATGTTGGTCAATTTGTGGCAATTGGGTTCGATAACAGATATCCGTATTATGTATATGGTGGCCTCCAGGACAATGGATCATCAGCTGGTCCGAGTTCTAAAGCAAATGGTTCGAGCATTACACTTGAAGACTGGTACCGTACCGGGGGTGGTGATGGCATGTATAATGTTGTTGATCCTGTTGATTGGAGATGGTTGTATAATGAATCTCAAAATGGTCCGATCAGCCGCCGAAACCAGGAAACAGGAGAAAGCCAGAGTATCCGGTACAGAGACATGGACAGATGGGCCTGGAATGCTCCCATTTTTATTTCGCCTCACAATAATAAAACTATTTACCACGGAGGTAATAAGCTTGTAAAATCCACTAATCGTGGAGAGTCATGGGTAGAGCTTAGTGGTGATCTAACCACACAGGATGAGGTAAAAATTGCCGGAACAGGAAATATTCAGTATTGCACAATCGTAACTGCGGATGAATCCCCTGTTCAGCAAGGAGTTCTATGGGTTGGAACTGATGATGGAAAAGTATGGGTATCGAAAAACGATGGTGAAGAATGGATTGATTTAACTGACAACATTACTGATCATCCTGGTTACTGGGTGAGCAGGGTTGAACCATCAAACTTCGATGCAGCAACTGCTTATGTTACCATAATTGGACAAAGGAATGATGATTTCCGCCCATTTGTATGGAAAACCACTGACTTTGGTGAAACATGGACATCCATTGCAAGTAATTTACCAAATGACCCACTGTGTGTTATTCGTGAACATCATCAGAATCCTGATCTCTTATTTGTTGGGTCAACCAAAGAGATTCATGTATCTATAGATGGCGGGAAAAATTGGTCATCGCTTAGAAATAACATGCCTTATGTTGCGATTGAAGATCTGCAAATTCATCCACGTGAAAATGATCTTATTGTAGGAACCCATGGACGAAGTATCTGGATAGCAGATATTTCATATTTGGCAGGTTTGTCAGAAAAAGTACTTAACAAGCCAGCTTACCTTTTCAAACCTGAGACGAAAGTCCAGTGGAACAGAAGCAGAACCTCATACAGCAGCGCATCAAGCAACTTCCAGGGAAGAAGTGAAGCTTCAGGTGTCCCTGTACATTATTATCTGGGTGAAGCAGATACTGAGGCAAAACTCCAGATCCTGGAAGGAGGCAAGGTAATCTATGAAGCTGATCTGGATCAGAAAGCTGGTGTCGGACAAATAGTTTGGAATTTTACAAAGAGAATTCGTAAACTTACCGACGAGGAAAAGAAAAAGATGGAAGAACAAAGAAACCGTTACAGGCAGTATGCCGGATTCGGATCTGGTAGAAATACTGGTGATCCGGATTATATAACTGGCAAAGCAGGACCTGGTTTTTACACTGCCAAACTTCTTGTAAATGGCAAAGCCCAGAAACAAGAATTCTTCGTGATGGATGATCATTGGAAATAAGGTGAGAAAGAAGTAATTAAATCACATATCCTGAATAAAGAAAGCCACTTCTCAAGTGGCTTTCTTTATTCTCAGAGAATTGTTTGAGAACACATTTTTTCATGACTTATATCAGTAATAATTAATAGATCCATATAACTATATATTTACACAGGAATCGTTACTTTTGCCCATCATTTTAAACTTATGATCTAAAATAAAGTCTCATGGACACATCATTATTAAAGGCATTTAAACTGAATATGCTGGGTCACTCGGCTATGTGGTATAAAATGACCATTCTGGCCTTTCTTATTATCAATCCAATCCTGCTTTACACGGCTG
>JABHCC010000160.1 GCA_018669475.1 Bacteroidota bacterium
CTTGAAGCTTTGAGCGCAAAAAGACTGAATATAGCCTTTCTTACCCATCTGCACTCAGACCATAGCATTGGATTGCCAGATCTGATTTTCACTCCCTGGATAATGGGACGTAATGTACCATTGCAATTATGGGGCCCGGAAGGGATTGATCATATGGCCCGGCATATTTTGGAAGCCTATCAGGAGGATATCAGGTATCGTTTGTATGGTATCCAGCCCGCAAATAATCAGGGATGGAAAGTTGAAAGCCATGAAATTCATCATGAAGGACTTGTTTATAAGGATGAGTTGGTAGAAGTTGTGGCATTCAATGTCAGTCATGGAACCTGGCCTCAATGTTTCGGCTATAGATTTACAACTAAGGATAAGGTTATTGTAATATCAGGTGATACGAAGCCTTCTGACAACCTTATAAAATATGCCAAAGATGCGGATATCCTGGTTCATGAAGTTTATTCGCATGAAGGCTGGAGCACTAAAACAGACTTCTGGCAAAAATACCATCAGGCAAATCATACATCGACTTTTGAACTGGCAGAAATAGCTGAATCGATAAAGCCTGGTTTAATTGTTTTATATCATACCCTCTATTGGGGCTCAAATGATGAAGATATTCTCAATGAGATTTCACAAAAGTATAAAGGCAAAGTCGTAGTTGGGCATGACGGACAGATCTTTGAATGATATCTTAGTTTAACTCTTTTTGTTAAAGAACTGACTGGCAATAATTTTGTACGCTTCTCTGAATGGAATACCCTTCTTTACCAGATCGTATACCTTTTGTACAGTGTACAACTCATCAGACATTGCAGCTGACAAATTTGCAGTATTGGGTTTACAGGCCTGCATAACCAACGCAAACACTTCAACAGAATCTCTGCAAAGCTTAAGACCATTCATAAGCGGTTCTTTCGTAAACTGAACATCCCTGTGGTATCCGGAGATCAGATTTGTATAAGTGTTTTGCACCTGAACCTGATATCCTGTCAACTGATGTACAGATGCTCTGACCAATTCAAGAACATCCGGGTTCTTTTTATGTGGCATTATTGAGGACCCGGTTGTCAGACTATCCTCAATTGTAAAAAATCCAAACTCAGGCATAGTGAAAAGTATGAGATCAGTTGACAATCTATTCAGTGTCATGAGTACATTCTGACAAGAACTAAGTATTTGAGATTCAAACTTCCCACGACTGTTTTGAGCATACAATGGATTGTCAAGACTTCTGTTGAAGCCCAATTCTTTTTGTGATATGCTTCTGTCAAGAGGAAATGGAACACCAAATCCAGCTCCTGTCCCCAGGGGATTTTGGTCTATTAGCTCTAGAACTGCATTTAGCATCTTTTTATCATCGTATAAGGAATCAATAAATGCTTCCATCCAGTCTTTTACTGAAAAGGGCATAGCCTTTCTTGTATGTGTATAACCCGGCATGGGCACTTCAGAATTTAAGTCTGCAAATGTTTTCATAAAACCTATTAATGAGTCAATTGCAGAAAGAATACTCCCTATAGCATCCATCTCAAATAAGCGCATTGCTGTCAGAACCTGATCATTTCTGCTCCTGGCTGTATGAATTTTTTTTCCCAGATCGCCTAGTTTCTGTGTTAACTGATTTTCGATTGCAGTATGACAATCTTCTTCTGAAACACTAATACTGAATTTACCCTGCTGATACTCAGTATATATATCCTCAAGACTGTTTACAAGTTTTGTAAGCTCATCATCTTGCAATACGCCTGCAGAATGCAAAACTCGAGAATGTGCTTTGCTGGCTAAAATATCATAAGGAACCAACTCCATATCCAATTCCGGATCCTTTCCAACTGTGAATTGCTCAACCAGTGGATTTGGTGCATAACCTTTTTCCCAAAGTTTCATCCGTTTATTTTTAATTGTATTATTGATTAATCTGGTACAACAGTCTGACGCCAGTTATAGGGTTGTTGTTTTTTCAATATCAGATAGTGAGCTTTAAGTCTGATTGCATTTATATTAATGAAACCTTTAGAGTCCTGAGCATTAAATCCTCCTTCAATTTCCATTGATGACAGATTCTGATCATATAAAGAATAAGGTGAATACCTGGCCACAGGAATAACATTACCCTTATACAATATCATGCTTACTTCCCCGGTAATTGCCTCCTGACTTTTATTAAAGGCGCTCATAAGGAAATCCATTTCAGGAGAGAACCATAGACCATTATACATGAGCTCAGCGAATTTTGGAATCAGGCCATCTCTCAGATGCATTAC
>JABHCC010000018.1 GCA_018669475.1 Bacteroidota bacterium
CTGATTATCTTCATCTTTATAATAATATCCTGTAAAAACCGGACAAGTTACCGTGTTGAATAATTTTGCCTTCATACTTTGTCTGACAAGTTGCTGCAGGTATACAAGTGCCTCTACACGGTATTTGTTATACCAATAATCATCTGTTTCCGGATCTTCCTCTAAAACACGATAATCTCCTCCCATCACCATCCTTCCGATTTGTAATCCCCATGGGCGATCAAGCAGAGTTGCAGATTTATCATAGATCCTTACATTTGGTGAAAACAGGTATAGTCCGGCAATATCATCAGGGAAGTGCCCGGCAAGCATTAAAGCCAAAGTTCCGCCAGTTGAAGTACCCATAATGATAACTTTTTCACCCAGAGCCTGAGCCTTAACAAAGGCGTCCTTCGCCGATTCCCACAAATTATCAGGAGTCATTTCCAGCAAGGCGTCATCCGTGATTAAACCGTGCCCTTTCAGTCTTGGAATGTATGCATTCATCCCAAAGTATTTTGCAAAATTCTCATGAAGCGGACTGCCCTCAACAGGGGAGGCCGAAAAACCATGAAGATAAAGAAGACAATATTCAGTTTTGTTCTTTAAACTGTCGTTCGCCCAAATAAGCTGAGAACCATTGCCTGGTCTGATATTTGGGAATCCCGCCTCATGAGCCAGAATCATTTGTTCAGCTTGTTGAGGATTGTGGACTACTGCCGGCAAATTCATATTAAATTCTGGTTTTGGCATCGTGGGACCCACTAAATAGGCCAGAACTAAAACCAATATAACTGCCAGTGTGATAAATAAGCCTTTTCGTTTCATCAGTCTGTGTTTATTTAATTTATCCTATTTTATTAATCTTAACCATCAGGGTTTGCGACTTAAAAAATTAGCCGTCCCTGATCAAAATTCACCAGTATGTCGGCGATGTGAATGCATTTAATCGGAATATCATGTTGTTTGATGTATGCATCCATATGCATCATACAAGAGGCTTCGGTTGTTACAATGTATTCAGCACCTGTTTCATGTGCATGATTAACTTTTTGTTGTGCCATAGCAGTGGAGATAGCCTCATGTTTTACAGAGAAAGTTCCTCCAAATCCACAGCACACATCACTACCCTCCATTTCAATTAATTCAAGTCCCTTCACTTTGCTAAGCAATATTCTGGGCTCATCCTTAAGACCATACTCCCTTAGAGCTGAACATGCATCATGATAAGTCACTTTTGCATCAAATCTTGCTCCAAGATCTGTAACCCCCATATGGTTTACAAGAAAATCAGTCAGCTCAATCAATTGAGGTTTCAGTTTCCTGTAATTATTCATGTAAATTGTATTCTCCAATAAATCAGGATAATAGTTCTTCACAAAACCTGTACAAGATGCTGATGGACTTACAACCATTCGGTTTCCAGGAAAATCATTCAGGAATTTCTTTGCCAGGTCCCTGGCCGGATCCCAATGCCCACCATTGAAAGCTGGTTGACCGCAACATGTTTGCTCCGGATTATAATGAACTGTTATTCCAAGTTTCTCCAGTATACGAATTACATTTTCACCGGTATCAGGATAAAGCTGATCAATAAAACAGGGAATAAACAGATCTATTTCTTTTTTCGCCATAATAGCATTAAAGATAATCTATTTACCATTTTAATTTAGCTCAGAATCTGTGAAAAATCCTTGTGATTATTTTATGAGATAAAACTCACAGAACTGCACCGACAATTTTATGAATATTATCAGAACGTCCCATGGTAAAAAAATGAATCACCGAAACTCCCTGCTGCACAAGCTCCTTTGATTGGTGAATTGCCCATTCCACTCCCAATTCCCGTACGGCAGAGTTATTTGAACATTTTTCAATCTCTCTGGCTAATTCAGGAGGTATGTCGACGTGGAAAGTCTGAGGAAGTAAATTGAGGTGCTTTTTTATTGAAATCGGCTTCAATCCGGGAATAATTGGTACTGTGATTCCCTCATCCCGGCACCTTTTGACAAAACTGAAATACTTTTGATTATCGAAAAACATTTGGGTTACAATATACTCAGCACCTGCATCAACTTTGGCTTTCAGGTATTTTACATCTGATTCCAGATTAGGAGACTCTGCATGCTTTTCAGGATAACCGGCTACTCCCGGAGAGAAGCTTGTTGGTACTGGACTTTCGAGATCATCATCACAATATGAACCATTATTCATATCAACAACCTGTTTAAGCAGATCCAAAGCGTATTCATGTCCATTTGGTTCAGGTGTAAACCTGCCACGAACTGCATCTCCATCGCCTCTGACTACCAGTACATTATGAATACCCAGATAATTCAAATCAATTAATGCATCCTCAGTTTCCTCCTTTGTAAATCCACCACAAATAAGATGAGGAACCACATCAATCTGGTAGCGGTTCTGTACAGCCCCCGAAATTGCAACTGTTCCCGGTCTTTTCCGTGTAATTCTGGGTTCAAGTAATCCGTCAGGACGCTCTTTCAGAACCATCTCAGGCTGGTGATAAGTAATATTGATATACGGTGGTTTGAATTCCATTAAAGGATCAAGGGTATCAAAGATTCTCTGAATACTCGATCCCTTGGTTGGAGGAAGCACCTCAAATGAGACAAGGGTTTTATCGGAGGCGGCTATATGGTCAGTTACTTTCATTGTTCTTCAGTTTACATCCTTCAGATCCTTGTAAATCAGCTACAAAGTTTTCAGTTTTCAGTTTTCAGTTTTCAGACCCCTGCTTTCGCAGGGACAAGGTTTTCATTCTTTCTGAGGCATGAGTCGCTAACTACTTACTAGAAATTTAGATTATTTGCAAGGAATTTTCTTGCTGTTTCATCTGTACAATCTCTACGCTTGCAATAATCTGTGAATTGATCCTGAGATATTTTCCCTACGTTAAAGTACTTGCTTTGCGGATGACTGAAATACAGGCCCGACACAGATGATGCAGGATACATTGCCAGGTTCTCAGTTAGCTTTATACCAGCCTTCTCAGCATTAAGAATTGAGAAGATTGACACCTTTTCCTGATGATCAGGACAAGCCGGATAACCACTTGCCGGACGTGTACCCTGATACTCTTCTCTGATGATAGTTTCTACAGGCAAATCTTCATCCGGCGCATATCCCCAAAGGTCTTTCCTTACCTTAAGATGCAGCATTTCGGCAAATGCTTCTGCCAGTCTGTCGCTGAGTATTTTGATTTGAATAGCCTTATAATCATCGTCCTGCAACTCCATCTCCTTTACTATTTCTTCCATTCCTAATCCGGCAGTTACAGCAAATAATCCGATATAATCAAATTCTTCACTACCTGCCGGATGAATAAAATCAGCCAAACAAAGGTTAGCCTCCCCATCAGCTTTTTGCTCCTGGTTTCTCAAATGATATAAACGGTGTTTCAGTTCTTTAGTATCATGGTCAAAGACCAATATGTCATCCCCGGATGCCTGAGCAGGAAACAGTCCGGCCATTCCACTGGCTTTCAACCTGCCATCTTCACTCAACCAATCAAGCATTTCCCGGGCTTCTTTGATAAGTTTTTTAGCCTCTCTGCCTTTCACAGGGTCGTCTAACAAAGCAGGATACCTGCCTTTTATTCCCCATGAGAATAAGTAAAAAGTCCAGTCGATAAAAGGTATCAATTCAGCTACACTAATGTCTTCCATAAACTGCAAGCCAAGCTTTTTGGGCTTTAATATCTGATAGCCTGACCAATCAATTTGTAATTTATTTTTTCTGGCTGCCTCTATCGAAATATATTTGTTCCCCGACTTTTTCTGATAGCTGTCGCGGATTAGCTCATATTCGGTCGCAACACTCTCGGCAAAAACTGTTGATTTTGTATCTGACAGCAATGATCTCACCACACCAGTTGATTTCGATGCATCCTTCACGTGTACTACAAGACCTGAATATACCGGAGCTATTTTAATGGCAGTATGTTGTTTTGATGTTGTGGCCCCTCCAATCAGGATAGGTATTTTGAGGCCTGCTTTTTCCAATTCACCGGCAACCATTGCCATTTCCTCAAGTGAGGGGGTAATTAAACCGCTTAGGCCTATAATATCAGCTCCCCACTTTTTTGCTTCCTCAACAATCCGGGAGGCCTGTACCATTACTCCCAGATCTTTTATTTCATAATTGTTGCATCCCAGAATAACTCCAACAATATTCTTACCTATATCATGCACATCGCCTTTAACGGTAGCCATAAGTATTTTACCAGCCGAACCTGATCCTTTGCCCTCAAGTTTTTCCAGCTCAATAAAGGGAGTTAAATATCCAACAGCCTTTTTCATTACCCTGGCACTCTTCACTACCTGGGGTAAAAACATACGACCCGTACCAAAAAGATCACCAACAGTATTCATTCCATTCATAAGATGGATTTCAATTACATCAAGTGCCCGTTGTGCCTCTTTTCTGGCCTCCTCAACATCCTCTTCAATATATTCGGTAATCCCCTTAATCAAAGCATGACTTAAACGCTCTCCAACCGGCAAGTTTCTCCAAGCTGCTTCTTTAACCGGATCCACATTATCTGATTCATGCTGATCAGCATAAGCCAGCATTCGATCTGTGGCATCTTTTCGTTTGTTTAGAACCAAATCTTCCGCCAGCCTCAATAAACCCGGATCAACCTCATTATACACTTCCAATAAAGCCGGATTTACGATACCCATATTCATTCCATTCTGAATAGCATGAAAAAGAAATACAGCGTGAATTGCCTCCCTCACCCGATTATTACCTCTGAAAGAGAATGATAAGTTTGACACACCTCCTGATATTTTTACTCCGGCTAAATTATCTCTAATCCATTGGCTGGCTTTCATATATTGCACTGCGTAGGAGTTATGCTCTTCAATCCCTGTTCCAATAGCCAGAATATTCGGATCAATAATTATATCCTCAGGAAGAAAATCAGCCTTGTCAATCAACAGATCATAGCTTCTTTGTGCGATTTCAACCTTCCTTTCATAGGTATCAGCCTGACCGTTTTCATCAAAGAGCATGACAACAACAGCGGCACCATATTTTCGAATTCCCCGGGCCATTTGAAGAAATTCTTTATCTCCTTCTTTCAAACTAATGGAATTCACCACAGATTTTCCCTGCAAGCAGCGAAGTCCCGCCTCAATTACCGACCATTTCGATGAATCCACCATCACTGGTACTCTCGAAATATCCGGCTCTGAAGCCAGCATATTCAGAAATTGCACCATGGCTTGCTCTGCATCCAGCATAGCATCATCCATGCATACATCAATCATCTGAGCACCCCCCTCTACCTGGTGCCGGGCTACACTAATAGCTTCTTCAAATTTCTCCTCCCGGATGAGTCGCGCGAACTTTCGTGAACCAGCCACATTTGTCCGTTCACCAATGTTCATAAAATTAGATTCGGCATGCAGTTTGAGAGTTTCAAGACCCGAGAAGCTTGTGACGGGCTTGATATTCGGAATATTTCTGGGTTTATATAATTTAGCAATTTTGGCTATTTCCTGTATATGCAAAGGTGTAGATCCACAGCATGCGCCAATCATATTCAGGTGGCCCTCTTCAAGGAAGGGCTTTACAAAATTGGCCATCTCAACAGCAGATTGATCATAAGCCCCAAACTCATTTGGCAATCCTGCATTTGGGTGTATACTAACAAAAGTACTGGCCATGCCAGCTAATTCTGACACATAAGGAGCCAGTTGTTCTGCTCCTAAAGAGCAATTCAGCCCAATTAATAGCGGTTTGGCGTGCATAACAGATGTATAGAAAGCCTCAAGAGTCTGTCCTGACAATGTTCTTCCGCTGGCATCAGTGATTGTACCGGAGATCATCAAAGGGTATAGAATACCTAATTCTTCAAATAACTCTGAAAAAGCACATATAGCAGCTTTTGCATTCAGTGTATCGAAAACTGTTTCAAGCAATAGTAAATCGACGCCACCTTTAATCAGTCCTCTTGCCTGCTCCTTATAAGCGCCGACAAGCTGGTCAAAATTCACATTCCGGTATCCCGGGTTCTCAACATCAGGAGACAAAGATGCAGTACGGTTAGTTGGGCCAAGTGTTCCAGCAACGAAATATTTCTTATCAGTAAAAGTATCAGCAGCCTCTCTGGCTAAACGCGCTCCCTCCAGATTCAAATCATAAGCTGCCTTTTGCAAGCCATAATCTGCCTGACTAATCGCATTGGCATTAAATGTATTAGTTGTTATGATATCAGCACCCGCTTTAATATAATTTGAATGGATGCTTTTTATTAATTCGGGTTTAGTAAGGTTTAAAACTTCATGATTCCCCTTCAACAACGTTTCAGATTCAGTAAATCTGCCTATCCTGTAATCATCCTCAACTAAGTTAGCATTCTGGATTTGGGTTCCCATGGCCCCATCCAGAACCAACACCCTGGTATCCAGGGCATGAGAGATAAGATTATATGATGAGCTTCTTTTCATTTTGATTATTTTCCTGTGCTTGCTAAAAATACGTTTAGCCGGGGTAAAAGTTTTTTAATACGGTAAATATCTTCGAGTTTTATACGTCCGATTACATAATTGAATTTTGGTCCGGAGTACTTCTCTGTTATTGTCTCAAAATCAAAGTGGCTTAAGTCAAGCACATCATGGTATCTGAGGTATACTTCTATTACCCAATCTCTGGAATAGTAGGGCGGATTAAAGAAATTCCTCTTTTTATACTCATACCTGTAGTTATGCTTGCGTGCAGTAATATCTGACAACACAGCTGATCCGGTAGGGTGCCCTCCAGCACCTTTCCCAAACATAAATTGCTTGTCATAAAACTGCCCTTCAATTACAACGCCATTGTATTCATCTTCAACATTAAAGATGTAGGCATCAGGCCAAACTAACTTAGGCATTACAAAGAAAGTAAATTTTTCATCTGGCAGTTTCCTGATTTCAGCAACAAGCTTGATACGACAACCCTTTTCTTTAGCGAATAGTACATCATGTGAGCTCAGATTACTGATACCAAAATTCACTACTTCATCAGGGTCAACTAATGTTCCAATTCCATGCAATGCCAGAATAACCGATTTGTACAAAGAATCAAAACCTTCCACATCAAAAACCGGATCACTTTCAGCAAAACCCAGTGCTTGTGCTTCAGCAAGGGCTTCATCGTATCCCATGTTATCACTAAAGATCCGCGAAAGGATATAGTTTGATGAGCCATTCAAAATACCTGTTATAGATTGCAGAAGGTCATTATCGTAATACTCCTCAAGATTTCTGATTACCGGAATAGATCCACAAGCTGAAGCATCATATAGTAAGGCAGCACCAAAGGTTTCCTGCAACTCTATTAACTCATTCAGATGGTGGGCAAGCATTTTCTTATTCCCCGATACAACACTTTTACCCCGGGTCAGAGCCGACCTGACAATCTCATAGGCTCTATCTGCATCATCGATTAATTCAACTACCAGGTTGATATCAGGATCGTTTAATATTTGTTCAGGATCGAGAGTAAATAAATTTGGATCTGCCTTCCGTTTTTTATCAGGATCTTTGATACAAATGGTTTTTATTACTGCTTCTGCAGTTTGAACGTTTTGCAGAACCTCGAACAAACCCTGTCCAACGACTCCAAAACCAAATAATCCAATTCTTAATTTTTCACTTTTCTTTGAAGCCATAATTAATGGGATATAAATTGTTTTATTTCTTTAGAAATGGCATCTGACTCAATTAAAAAGCCATCGTGTCCGTAAAACGACTCTACTTCACGATATAAAGCGCCTCCAATCTTGCCGGCAATAAGTTTTTGTTCCTCAACCGGAAACAATAAATCAGATGTTATGCCAATTGCCAGAGTCTTTGCAGTTACACTAGCCAATGCAGAATCCAGTCCTTGTCTTCCTCTGCCCAGGTTTTGCGAATCCAGAGCTTTAGATAAGAGATAGTAAGCAAAAGGGTTAAATCTCTTTTCAAGTTTCTCACCCTGATATTGTTGGTATGAAACAGCCTTATAGTCTCCCAGCTTGTCCGGATCAGGATCTGCCTGGGTTTTATTATAAGTATTCCCATTTCGGTAGCTAAGCAGAGCAATGCTCCTTGCTGCCCGCATACCAGCAGAGCTACCTGTATAAACACCTTTCTGAAAATCCTGATCAGCTTCCAGAGCCATACGTTGCGACTCATTAAAAGCAATTCCCCAAGGTGAAGCAATTGCATTTGTTGCTATCGGAATTAAATGTTGGATCAAATCGGGTTCTGAAACAGCCCACTCGAGAGCTTGCTGCCCACCAAGTGATCCTCCAGTTAATATATCTATCTCTCTTATCTTCAAATGCTTTCGCAACATCTGATGAGCTTTGACCATATCCTTTACTGTAATCGCCGGAAATTCTTTTCCATAAGGATTTCCACTTGCCGGATTAATACTTTCAGGACCAGTAGTACCATAACAGGATCCCAGAATATTAGCACAAATAATAAAATATTTATCAGGATCATAAAGCAACCCGGGCCCAATCATTCCCGGCCACCAGGCAATAACATCAGAATTTGCCGTGAGAGCATGGCAAATCCAAACTAAGTTATCACATGTATCGTTGAGCTTTCCCGTGGAATGATATTGTATCTCAAGGCCAGGCAAAACATCACCTGATTCCAATTGAAAATCCTGTTCGAAGGCTATTTTATTTTCTATCATCTCTTTTTATTTAGAATTATCCGGTGTGCCTTTACTGCTTTGTGTGAAGGCTTGTTCAAAGTCCTGAATTATATCGCTAATATGTTCCAGTCCTACTGAGACTCTCAATAAACCAGGAAGCACACCTGCTGCAATTTGCTCTTCATCTGTCAATTGCTGATGTGTTGTTGTTGATGGCTGGATAATAAGTGTTTTTGCATCTCCCACATTAGCCAGATGACTCACCAGTTTGAGCTCATCGACCATTTCATGGCCTCCTTGTTTTCCTCCCTTCACAGTAAAACTTAACACTCCGCCAAAACCATTGCTTAAGTATTTTGCAGCCACCTCGTGATTGGGATCATCCGGCAGTCCCGGATAAAAAACCTCATCAACTTTGGGATGACTTTTAAGGTACTTAGCCAGGGCCAGGGCGTTTGAACAGTGTCTTTCCATTCTTAATGAAAGAGTTTCGAGGCCATGTATAATCATAAAGGCATTGAATGGACTAAGAGAGGAGCCAAAATCACGAAGGCCGATAACCCGGGCTCTGACAATAAAGGCCAGTTCTTTGAAATTCTCTGAGAAATTTATACCGTGGTATTCCTCAGCCGGTTCGGTAAACTGCGGAAATTTTCCGTTGGCCCAATTATAATTTCCCCCGTCAATTATTGCTCCTGCTATGCTGGTTCCATTTCCTGAAATCCATTTAGTAGCAGACTCAATAACAATATTCACCCCGAGATCAAATGCCTTACACAGATATCCCCCACCTGAGAATGTATTATCAACAATCAGAGGTAAATCATACTTCTTACTTAAGGCAGAGAAGGCGTCAAAATCGGGCACTTCAAAACCCGGATTACTTATGGTCTCCATGTACAGGCCTCTCGTATTCTCATCTATCAAGACTTCAAAATCTTCAGGCTTTGAGCTTTTGGCGAAGCGTACCTCGATACCAAGTTTCTTAAAGCTGTGCTTAAATTGCGAAACCGTTCCTCCGTATAAAAATGGTGATGTTATAAGATTCTGGCCCGGATTGAGCAGGTTATTAATCGCAATAAACTGAGCGGCATGGCCTGATGAAAGCGCCAGAGCCCCCACTCCGTTCTCTATAGCAGCCAGTCTTTCCTCAAGAACAGCCACTGTGGGGTTTGATATCCTTGAATAGATATAACCTTCAGCCCGAAGCTCGAACAAGTCGGCCGCATGTTGAGTGTCTTTGAATTGATAGGAGGCCGTTTGATATAAAGGTACTGCGGCGCTCAATGTATCCTGATCGGGCACATGCCCGGCATGAATTTGTAAAGTATCAAAATGTTTTTTCATGACATATTTCAATATTGTTTATGAATGTTCTAAAATGTATCACCTGAAAATAATTGTTCATGGATAGCAGACAAAGCAGCATCCCGGTCTTTTCGTTTAACTAAAAAATAAATAGCTACTCTGGAGGCGCCAAAAGAAATAAAATCCACATTGATATTTTCACGGGCCACGGCACCAAAAATTCCGGCAGCAACACCTGTTTGTGTCAATATTCCTTCACCAACAGCGGCAATAAGACTAAGCTGCTGCGACTCATCTATCAGGTCAATTCCGGCAATAGCCATCTCATCAATCAGCCTGTGAGCAAGTGGAACATCAGATTCGTGTAGCAAGAGACTGATAGCCACCTGAGTTGTAATAACTGATTTGATATTTAATCTATTCAACTCAAGCTGATGAGTCACTTTTGAAAGAATACCAGGTGTAATACCAACGCCCGGACCCCGCAGAGTGAGAGTTCTGATCTCATCAGAATAGGTTACTGACTTAATTCCACGTTGTGGATCGTTTATATCTCCGCCTATTACGGTAAATGCATGAGGACTATTTCCTGAATGTTTAAAATTAAATATCCTCACCGGAATAAGCTTAGCCTTAAGTGGTTCAACTGTTCTGGGGTGCAATATTTTAGCACCAAAATATGATAATTCAGCTGCCTCAGTGTAGCTCAGAGATTCGATCTGTACCGGATTCTCAATTAATGACGGATCACCACTCATGTAGCCATTCACATCTTTCCAAACATCAACATACTCAGCATTGATGCACGCAGCTATCGCAGCAGCAGAATAATCACTCCCTCCCCTACCAAAGACAGTAACTTTCTTATCCCGTGATATTCCATAAAAACCAGGAATAACATAATGTTTATCCTTAATAGCTTTCGTCAATCCGGGTGTTGAAAGTTCATAATCAACTGAAGCATTATGAAACTGACCATCTGTAATAAATCCGATATCTTCAGGCAAAAGTTCTTCCGATATGATGCCATTCTGCTGCAAATACGCATTAACCAGAAGAGAGCTGAATCTCTCACCAAAACTGACAATTTCATCTTCAATAAAATCAGGCACACCACCAATAAGTGAAATGCCACGCAAGAGGTCAGCCAGACGTGACAGTCTCTTTTGAAAAGCTAGTGAAGTGCTTTCTCTAATTTGCTCATCAATTAATTCTGACACAATAATTTCTTCAAACCTCTGGCTAATTTCATCCAGAAAAGAGACAATCACTTCTTCATTCTTCTTTTCCTCCCGGATGACTTCATAAAGTCGATCGGTGAGTCCGTTAAAAGCAGAAACAACAAGTATTACCGGCTTATTATATTGCCTGACCACCCTGACTATTCGTCTGAGGCTTTCTGCATTATGAAGGTTTGAACCTCCTATTTTTAATACGATGGGCATGTGATCGGGAATCGGGATTCCCCGATAAAAATCGGGGCAGGCGGGAATTCCCGATTAAAATCGGGGCAAGCGGGAATCGCCTCCTTAAATATTGAAAATTAATTATTGAAAATACTTTGGGAAAATCTGTGACGGGGGGTAAGGTTCAACCTACCCCAATGGCATTATCATACTATTCATCCGGGAGATGAAAAACACAGGAACTATGTGGTATGATGCATTCATTTTTTCAATTATCAGCTGACAAAGGTATAGAATGATGGGAATAATGCAAACTTATTTGGGGAAATAAGACTGAAGCCTGCCCCGGTCTTGAGCCGGGGACCGAAGACTTAAGACCTAAATTAGGCTACTACTCCCCTGCCTGCTTGAAACTCACTATTCTGTTCTGAGCTTCATCCCATAACCTCAACTTCAATGTCTTCAAACTACTTTTTAAACTTATTGGTTCAATTGATGTGAAAATTGTACTGGCATTGTGACACTTTGCAAGCTTATAATTAGGAATTTTTGAACCCAGGTGGTGAATGTGATGGAATCCAATATTTCCTGTAAACCACTGAAGAATTCTGGGAAGTTTATAGAATGAGCTCCCTTTTAGGGCAACATCCAGATAATTCCAATTCCCAGTTCTATACCAGTGAACATCGCTATACTGATGTTGAACATAAAACAACCATGTTCCCGCTATAGCTGAAAAATAAAGAATTGGAAGCTGAATAAGAACAAATGATTTAAATCCGATTATTAGGCTTAGTCCGGTAATAATAGCGGCCAAAGCAAGATTGGTAATTACAACATTTCTCTTTTCTCCGGGTTTGACTTGCTTAGCAAAAAATCGATTCTGCAGAATAAAAATATAAGGTGCTCCAATTCCGAGCATAATAACCGGGTGGCGATAAAGGCGATAAAATAGCTTTCTACCTTTTGAAGAATCTTTGTACTCCTCCAGTGTCAATGTAAGAATATCACCAGTTCCCCGTTTGTCAAGGTTGCCAACGGTTTCATGATGTTTATTGTGACTACGAGACCATTTCTGGTAGGGAGTAAATGTAAAAAGGCCAGTAATAAAACCTACCCATTCATTCCATTTAGCTTTTTTGAAAAATGATTTATGTCCGCAATCATGAAAAATGATAAAGACTCTAACCATAAACCCAGAAGCGGGAACAGCCAATGCCAGAGTAATCCAATACGACCAGCTCAGGCTATAATACATAAGTACCCAGATGGCCAGTAAGGGTATTATTGAATTAACTAATTGCCAGATACTCTGCCAGGAATCAGGAAAATTATATTGAGAAATGATTTTCTGCCAATCAGAATTAGCCTGTTTCATTTTTCTGTTTTTTTCAATTGTACGTGTCATTGCAAGTGCAAAATTACAAAAAACAGAAATAAGGAGGAACGGGAGGAACGGAAGGAACGGAAGGGACGGGAGGGACGGGAGGGACGGGAGGGACGGGAGGGACGTTCTCAGACCAACGACCATGGACTAACGACCCGAACCCCGGACCCCGGACCCCGGACCCCGGACAAAAAAAAGCGACCAATCAAGATCGCTTTTAGTACTATGCAGACGCTTTTTTTTAATATTCAAGTATCCCAAGCGTTCTCTCTTCCTGCCACTTTCCTCTTGTGAAATCGGGGAATTTAACCGGTACTGAACCCATTTCGACTGAGATCTCTGATAATGGTCCTACGACACTCCATGATGCAGCATCGTA
>JABHCC010000161.1 GCA_018669475.1 Bacteroidota bacterium
ATCTTCTATTCCTATTATAATTTTGCCACCTTGAGCATTTGCAAAACACACACAAGTCTCTGCTAGATCTCTGAGATTCGCTTTTGATCCTACTACTTTACGTAAACTCTTATAGTCCCTGTTTTTATCTTCGATCATCACTTTTTCTTTTTTCTTTTCTTCTTCTCCACCTCAAACAATGTATTTTTATTCTTCTCTTCCTCAATCATTTTCTCGTACAATTTAAACAAATACTCCAAACGCTCTTCATCATTACTAAAAGGTGTGCTACGGTAGCATTTCTCAACAATAAGATCATTTTGGTTATGAGCTTGACGTAAACCATCTGGCATTTTATCAGGGTCATACAGTTGGGCTAATGTTTTATCGCTATTTTTTTCTCTTTCTTCCAAAATACGAAATACGGCTTGGGTGATTTCGTTTTTTCGTTGTGTAGATATAGTCGGAAAAGGAAATGTGTTGTAACATAGTATAGCAGAATACCTGTAGTCACTTTTTATTCGACCTCCAACGGTTCTTACCCAAATCATATGCATTTTAGAGTTGAGTATAGAAAACATGTAAGGGACAGGGTCATAAATAGCTTGCGCAGAATCTGAAATCACAATATTTTTATCTAAAAATCCCATCGGAATATACTCTCGACGGATTGATGAGTGTCTTGGAATTATTATCTGAGAATTAATCGCTCGATTTGTCATATAAAACCTATGAGGTACGTGAGCATAGTTTTTAGCTATTTTACCACCATGTAGTCTTGATTCTTGAACAGCATTAATTCTATCCAAAATTGGAGGAATTGATCTTCCAAATGGTATTATATCGTCCTCAATCCAAATGCAATATCTAATAAGATTATTAATAAATTCCTTTGAACCTGAAAGTTGTAGAATCAATTTGTCAGCTTTAGGAAATTCAGAAATTATTTTGTCTCGTTCCTCAGAACTTATAATTAGATTACCACCATCATAAGGGACATTGCCTGTCGACATTGGTGATAAATCAGATAGCGGTTGTTGTCTTTTTTCTACTATTGTATTATTCGCATTCGCCAAATAAATATTAATATTCTTAACTGTTTGAGAGTTTGTGGTTGTGTAAAGGTATTTAGGGTTGTCATTTGTTTTTCTGATACCAATAATTGAACAAATTACACCTGCCTTATTTTTAGCATTATTAGACCAAACGAATTCTGGATAGGCAAAAAATATTTCATTATCTTCAAGTAGAATATCTGGCCATAATTTTGGTGCTTGAGCGCCTTGTGAAATTGAATTTGTTGTAACAAAAGCTAATGACGAATTGCCCATTATATACCTTGCACCTTTGACAAACCAGCATACTATATAATCTAAATATTTATGATTCTTAGTGTTTGGCAATACAAACTGAATGTCAGCTTTTTGTTCTGGTGTCTGAAGATTAAAACCCAAATAAGGTGGATTCCCCAAAATATAAATCTCGCTCTCTTCTGTATTTTTACAAACCGTTTCCCAATCAAGGCGCGTTGCATTTCCTTGAATAATGTGTCCAGCTTCGCTTAACGGTAAGGTAGGGTTGGTACGTCCAAACTCTTTGCGAAATTCAACATTCATTTGGTGTTCTGCTAGCCAAAGTGCAAGCTTGGCGATTTCTCCTGCGAAGTCGTCTATCTCAATTCCGTAAAACTGTGAAAGTTGAAGACCAGAAAGAGCAATCATACCTCCGGCTTTAAAAACCTTCATTTCAAGCAAACGGAGTTCTTTGTAGGCAATAATTAAAAAGTTACCACTACCACAAGCTGGGTCAAAAATTTTAAGCTTATGCATTCGGTTCAAAAGAGCATCTAATTTCTTTTTATTATCTCCTGCTTTCTCCAGTTCTTTGTAGAGTTCATTTAAAAACAAAGGTTCAATCACCTTCATGATGTTGGGCACAGAAGTATAATGCTGGCCAAGACTGCCCCTCTGATCTGCGCTAATCACAGCCTGAAACATTGATCCAAAAATATCAGGATTGATTGCACTCCAATCCTGGTCTCCGCTTGCTAATACTGCAGCCCGAGAACTTCGAGAGAATTTTGGAGATGATATGTTGGCTCGAAATAATCCTCCATTGACATAAGGAAAGGCCAGTAAATAATCTGGCAGGTTTCCTCTTTGTTCACCAGGTGTGTTCAAAACAGAAAAGAACCGGTCAAAGAAGAAATCTAAATCGCTCCCATCCGCTTGTGTATGCGAGTCCAGGACATTGGAAAATTGACAATCCTCAAAGATATGAGTATCCTCAGCAAAAAAGCAGAATAACAATCGAGAGAGAAATACATTTAATCCATGACTAAATTCCAGTGAATCATCTGGGTTATCCTTCTTGATCACATCGAAAAGCTTTGCCATTTTCTCGGCAGCTTTTACATCCGCTGGATTCTCATTTGCATGCTGTGCTTTTTCCATCCCGGCCCAAGGCAAAAAGAAATCATAGTGTTTCGGGAGATCAATTAATTCACAATCGAGTTTATCGTTTGTCTTAGTATCTATTGCCAAAACAGTTTTATAGTCAGTAACAATTACAAACCGTTCTTTGTGAGTTAGATTTTTAGCAAGTTCAGATATTGAAACATGCAGGTCAGTCTGAGTCTCTTCTTTGAAAAACAGTTTTTTCTTCCAAGAAATCTCACCTTCTATTTTAGACATGTTCATATTCCCTTTTTGCAGTCGGGTTATCGATGCCTTTGGAAGGCCATACGCTAACAGCAATTCATAGATGAAGGTTCGCTGATCAAACGTGGCGATTAATTTTTGCAGGTTAATTTCTATCTGGGCTATGTTCATTTCTGGCAATATCTACTTGAGTATAAAAATCTTGTGAGTTTTACGCATTGTGGTTTGTTTTAAGGTTCTGCAAATTAACTGGTTCAATTTGCATCCCGAATTTACACAAACTCCGGATAAAACAACAAAAACAATCCACAAACTGCCCAACAATAAATCTAGGTATAAGATAATTTGATGAACCACACCTCCTGCCTTTTGAAAACCTCTTTTTTGCTTCCTTTTTCCTGTCTAGAAAAAAAGAAATCTTTCACCCCGCGCGGTTTCTAACTCATTCTGCACTAGTTACCATGCGCCAAGAAGATTGAAAACCGCGCGGCCATGGGACGTAGCTCGATTACGTCAGTAATGCCGAGCCCTATGCTGAAACGCAATATAACACGCGAAATCGTAGGAAATATGAATTCGCACCCACAAGGAATTCGTGCAGATGAAAAGATAATGCTTAAAACGGTAGGAGTTGAAGCCTGAAGAGCATTCAGCTTTTAGATTCTTGCTGGAATGAATGTCGAGTCCTGCTTTAGCAGGTCACCATATTTTGTCCATATTCTTTTGTCCACAACATCTGAGAAGTGCGTGGCTTCTTCTTGGAGAATAGTCTTGGAGCGCTCACTTTTTTTATTCTTATTGAATTTCCCTTCTGATTCAATGACCTGTGTATTGTTCATTGATATCAGTGTGTATTTACATATGGTTCCGTTGAATCGAATACGAGGAAACTTTGGATCTGAACACAACATAATGTTGCCCCATTAATTTTCCAAAATTTGCAATTCTAACAATAATTCAAAAATCAGAAATCTCACCCATTTAGGCCACACTCTAACAAGCATCAAAATAAAGCCCAGTGCTTTTGGCGTATTACTTTTAGAGTATAGTCATTCGGTACGACGAAAAGCATAAAGAAAACACCACTAAAACAAAAGAATCGTATCATAATTTTAGGGACTCTAAATCTAATACGTTAACTTTAAATATAGAATTAAATACTGATACTATGTATTACTAGACAATCTGATGTAATTGAGCCACCCAAACCTAATTAAATAAGGCCACCTTTTCCGGCCCATACTGAGCCACCAAAAATGGAGCAAGCTGAGCCAGGTATTCCGGAGCAAACTGAGCCACTAGTTCCTCAACAAAACGTCTGATCCTTTCTGATGACTGGCGGAGCTGTACATTAGTGTTATAAATCACTAATAAACAGCAAGTCATGGCAAATAAAAGGATAGGAATAATGGATATCAGACAAATAATCAGATTGTATAGTCAAGGGAATGGAAAACGCTTCATAAGCAGGCAACTTGGCATATCACGAAATACAGTAGAAACATATATAGCAGGCTTCCTGGGTCACGATCTTACCTGGCAAGATGTCGAGAAAATGAGCGATCATGAGCTAATCAAGCTTATTGAAGGGCCAGCTCCAGAGCCTGTTCCCAGGCAAATTGGGCTGGATGAAGAGTTTAAAGTTCTGGAAAAAGCACTAGGAAGACCAGGACAGACTAGACAAGCCTATTGGTTGGACTACATCACCAGAAAACCAGATGGCTACTCTTTGTCTCAGTTCTGTGATCTGTTTCGCCGCTGGCGCAAACAAACCAAACCCACACTGTCAATAGACCATAAAGCTGGAGACAAGCTATTTATAGACTATGCTGGAAAAAAACTTTCATATGTTGATCCTCAAACCGGCGAAGTTGTTTATGCTGAGGTTTTCCTAGCTACCCTGGGCTTTAGTCAGATGACTTATGTTGAGGCCAGCTTGAGTCAGAAAAAGGAAGAGCTGGTGCGATGTCTTGAGAATGCCCTGTTATTTTTCGGGGGTGTACCACAGGCTGTTGTTCCGGATAATTTAAAGTCTGCCGTTAAGAAAGCGCGACGCTATGAACCTGAGATTAATGAGACTTTCCAAGACCTTGCCTTACATTATGGAATGCATGTTCTGCCAGCCCGCGTACGCAAGCCTCAGGACAAGGCCTTGGTAGAGATCGCTGTAAAGCTAGTGTATCAGCGTATCTACAGCCAACTTCATGATCAAGTATTTAACTCTTTGGATGAGCTTAATACAGCAATCTGGGTCTTGCTAGAAATCTATAACCGCAAACACTTTGCAGGGAGAGATTACTCTCGCTTTGATGTATTTGGTGAGGTCGAGAAGCAATACCTGGCTCCATTACCCCTAGAAAGACATGAGATCCGCCGTTATTATGTGGGTACCGTTCATAAGAACTGTCATGTCTTACTGCCAGGGGATCAGCATTACTATAGTGTTCCGCACGAAAAAGTTGGAGAGAAGGTTAAGCTCAAGTATACTCAAGATGAAGTCTGGATCTACCACCACTATGAGCAAATTGCCTATCACAAAAGAGATAGAAGTAAATATGGAAAAACTACCATCACCGAGCATCTAACTAAAGCCCATCAGGGTTATGTACTCCGAGGGGCTGAAGAATATCTTGTCAGAGCACAGGAGATCGGAGAATACACTTTTAGGCTTATTGAGAAAGTTCTTGATCGAACAAAGTATCTCGAGCATAACTACCAAAGTTGTCAAGGCATACTTCAACTAAGGAAGAAGGTTGGCTCTGAGCGATTAGATCTGGCCTGCAGAAGAGCACTGGATTATGGAGTTTACAACTACAAGATGGTTCTAAGCATATTGGAAAAAGGGCTGGAACAACCGGGAGAAGAAACCAAAGTGATACGCTTACCTGGACATAACAATATACGTGGAAACAAATACTATAAATAACCCAATGCAATGGAAAGAAAACAACTATTAGAAAAGATGAAGCTGCTTAAGCTATGGGGCATGTACCGTAGCTTCCAGGGTGATCTGTATCAATCAGAGACCGATCGTTATACCCCTGATGAGCTTTTAGGGATGCTTTTGGAAAATGAATGGGATGATCGTCAAGCACGCAAAATACAGCGCCTGATCACCTCGGCCAAGTTCCGCTATATGGCATCGGTGGAAGAACTAATCTACGATGAGCAGCGAGAGCTTGATAAGAATCAAATGATGCGTTTTGCTGAATGTGAATACATTACTAAGCGTCAGAATATCTTGATAACCGGAAGTACCGGGGTAGGGAAAAGCTACCTAGCTTGTGCGCTAGGGCACCAAGCCTGCCTGAAAGGATATCGAGTATCGTTTTTTAATCTGGCCAAGTTGCTCGCTCGATTAAAAATGATGAAGGCTGATGGCAGCTACTTAAAAGAAATTAGTCGTTTAGAAAGGCAAGATCTGCTGATCCTTGATGACTATGGACTACAACCCATTGATAATCAAAGCCAGCTTATCTTTCTGGAAATCATAGAGGATCGGTATGATAGAAAAGCAACCATATTGACTTCTCAACTACCGGTTAGTAGTTGGTATGAAGTGATCGATGAAAAAACGATTGCTGATGCGATTTTGGACCGATTAGTTCATGGGGCATATCGCGTAAATATCAAGGGAGAATCAATGAGAAAAACCAGAAAAAGAGTGAATCAAAATAATAACTAAATTTATAGAAGAAATGGATCGCGTTCTTTGTTGAGAAAAGTCACTAAAACTGGTGGCTCACTTTGCTTCGTTTTTAGTGGCTCAGTTTAGTCAATTTTGGGTGGCTCATTTTGTTCGGAATATCTA
>JABHCC010000162.1 GCA_018669475.1 Bacteroidota bacterium
ATGTCGTGTTTCATCTGTTTGTCCCATAAAGTGACAAATTGCCTGATCCTCCGGAACTTCGAAATAGAAGTAAGCCTCCATTCTCCGATTGTGTGTATGCACAGGCATTGTGTTCCATACTGAGCCTTCCTTAAGTTCAGTCATACCCATTTGTAGCTGACAGGTTTCCACAATGCTATTGACAATTAACTTATTAATCTTACGTGAGTTTGAAGCCTGCAAAGATCCCAACTCAACAATCTCTGCTTCAGACTGTGTAATTAGCTTTGAAGGAAATTTTTGATGAGCAGGTGCTGAATTAATATAGAATTTGGCAGCTTGATTTTTATCTGACGACTCAAACTTCACATCTTTTGTTCCCATGCCCAGATACAAAGCTTCTTTATAAGCCATTTCAAATTTCTCACCATCAGCATACACGATTCCATTTCCGCCAACATTGATAATACCCATTTCACGTCTGGCTAAGAAATAATCTGCCTTTAGCGAATAGAACGATTCAAGCACAACAGGGCCACTTACTGGATGGGCTCCACCTACTATGTAACGGTCGTAAAGTGAATACTCCATAATGATTTCATCTTTCATAAAAATTTCCTTCACCAGGAATTCATTACGGATTTGTTCTGTGCCATATTTTTTAAAATCCTCTGGATGTACAGCATATCTTTCATTATATTTCATGACTCATTTTTTTATTGGTGGATTCTCTAATTATTAATTCAGTTTTGATAACTACTTCTTTCTTCATGTGTTTTGCACCGTTCTCATTGATTTCTTCAAATAAGAGTCGGGCGGCTGATCTTCCAATTTCTGTGCTATGCTGATCTACGCTTGTGAGATGCAAAAGCTCTGTAAACGGTTCGTTTGCATACCCCGCTACTCCAACCTGACCCGGGATATCAACACCACTTTCCTGTAATTTCAGCATTGCTCCCAATGCTGAAAAATCACTCGCAGCAAAAATGGCATCAAAGCTTTGTTTTGATTCTAAAAGTTTTTCTGTTGCAGTATACCCACTTTCCTTTGTTATGACATGCTCAGCAATGCTTCCAGGAAAGATTGGTAAATTATTATCCAGCATAGCTTTTTTGTAACCCTCTTTTCTTTCCCTGTAAATATTGGTAGTCAAGGGCCCGGCAAAATGCACAATCTTGCTATAACCCTGATCAATCAGATGTTTCGTTAAGGCATAAGCCCCGTTAAAATTGTCATTAAAAACCTTGTTTATTAACATTTCAGGAAAGATCCTGTCAAACATAACAAAGGGCATTTTCCGTTCAAGTATCTCATCATGAATTCCAGGTTTTTCAGTTTTTTTTGAATGTGACATCAGTATCCCGGCCACGTTGTTTGTCAATAATGTCCGAATGCAATCTGTTTCTTCTTCCTCCGTTTCATTCGATTGACAAATAATTACACTATACCCCTTTGCTTTCGCTTCGGTCTCAACTCCATGAATAACATTGGAGAAAAACACCCGATTTATTCTTGGGACAATCAAGCCAATAGTTTTGCTTCCACCACTTCGTAATTGTCTTGCAACCAGATTTGGCTCATATCCCATCTCTTTCGCCTTAAGCAAAATCTCTTGTCTCTTTGCTTCACTGATACCAGGCTTATTATTCAAGGCTCGTGACACTGTAGAATAGGCAGTATTCATCTCACGAGCTATGTCCTTTATTGTAATTTTCATGTTAGGAAACCTTTTCAGTACAAATGTACAAAATTACGCAAACGTTTGCTTCCCAAGATACGTTTGTAAATTGAGTAATAATGAGACAATCTCAATATGAGGGAGATCTGGTGCGCAAGTTTATGAGCGAACAGAAAATGGTTAGAGTCAGCGGCGACAGGCACTGCCAGTATGTGTCAAAAGATGCAGGTGAATGGAGTCAGCAAAATTTTTATCCTGAACATATTTACCTTAACGTTGTGGGTGGATTTTTAGAAGGATCCGTTTTTCAATTAGATGGAAAGCCCAGGTTGATTTTCAGACATGACAGTCCTGATGGTGATCTTTTAAATGAATATATAGTAGATTCACAATAGATTTGTAAAATAATCAAGATGAACCGAGCATGACAAAAAGCAAAAGCATTGTGACACTGGACGATCAATATTTTTTGTTATGCGAGCTCCATCCGGCAAATGAAATAAATATAAACGAATGAAATATTCAGTATTAGTACTTCTTTTTTTCGTCTCAATGGTGATTAATGCTCAAAACAATACTAATTACGATGAGTCAAAAATTCCTGAATATAAGTTGCCAGATCCTCT
Organism: Bacteroidota bacterium; assembly: GCA_018669475.1. Lineage (GTDB taxonomy): Bacteria > Bacteroidota > Bacteroidia > Bacteroidales > UBA12481 > JABHCC01. Next base: position 2,284 of record JABHCC010000162.1, read on the forward strand.
GCTTATGCTAGATGGGGGGAAGGTGACAGATGCCAATATGTGGATGAAAAACCGCAGACCTGAAATTCTTCATCTTTTCGAAGAACAGGTTTACGGCAGAATTCCAGGCAAATTGGACATTTCATCTTTTCAGGTTGTGGAAGAAAATAGCAGTGCTCTCGACAATCAGGCAATCAGAAAACAGGTAAAACTGAAATTCAATAATAACAACAAGGAATTGGAGTTTCATATCCTTATCTACCTACCAAAAGATGTAAAAAACGCTCCTGTTTTTCTCGCCTATAATTTTTATGGAAATCACTCTATCGTCAACGACAAGGATGTATTAATAACAAAAGCCTGGGTACGTAATAATGAACAATTTGGCATTAATGACAATAAAGCCACTGAGCAATCAAGAGGTACCCGAACCAACAGATGGGCCATTGAAAAAATTATTTCCTCCGGATTTGGATTGGCAACAATTTATTATGGTGAAGTAGATCCAGACAACAATGATTTTTCAGATGGAGTTCACCCACTATTATATTCCAAGAATCAAACCAAACCCAAGGACAATGAGTGGGGCTCTATTTCTGCCTGGGCGTGGGGATTGACAAAAGCCATGGATTATTTTGAAAAAGACAAAGACATTGACGACTCCAGGGTTATTGTAATGGGACATTCACGACTTGGGAAAACCTCACTATGGGCAGGTGCCCTTGATGAAAGATTTGCCATGGTTATTTCAAACAACTCTGGTTGCGGAGGTGCAGCCCTTTCAAGACGAAAAATTGGTGAAACAGTAGAAGTGATGAATGTTAGATTTCCCCATTGGTGTTGCACCAACTATGACTTTTATAACAGTAATGAGAATGCCCTGCCGATAGATCAGCACATGCTAATTGCACTTATTGCACCAAGACCAGTATATATTGCCAGTGCAGAAAAAGACAAATGGGCTGATCCGAAAGGAGAATATCTTTCTGGATATTATGCAAGCCCGGTTTATGAATTATTTGGAAAAAAGGGCCTATCATCTACTGAAATGCCAGCCGTTAACCACCCTGTGCAAAACACGATAGGCTATCATATCCGTTCAGGCAAGCATGATGTAACTGACTTCGATTGGGAACAGTATATAAAATTTGCCAATGCAAATCTCAATTTGTAAAATCCGAACTCATTTTGAATCTTTAGGCAACACTCCTTGCCATCCGTCTGTCAACATCTGGCTCAATTGTTCAACAATCTCTCTATGCTCAGCTGATCCTGAAATGTTTATATTTTCGGCTAGATCATTTTGCAGATCGTATAGCATATTTTCTCCATTATTAAATTCGGCATAGTTATATCGATCGGTAATCACACCATCTCCCGGTCCAAATCTGAAAAATACTGCTTCTTTCCACTGAAGATGGGGATCAGACAACAATGGTTTGAAACTTGTACCCTGAAGTTCTTTATTCTGATAATTGATCCCCACCAGATCACAAAGGCTTGAATAGATATCAACAAACTCTACCAAACGATTACATTTTTGACCAGCTTCAATTCCTGGCCCTGTAACTATCATGGGGGAATTAGTTGCAAGACTCATAAGATTATGCTTACCCCAAAAATTATGTTCGCCGAGATGCCAGCCATGGTCTCCCCAAAGAATAACAATAGTATTTTCACTGAGTCCAAGTTCATCCAGAGTTTCAATTACCCTGCCAATCTGTGCATCAACATAACTAACACAAGCATAATAGCCATGGCGTAATTTTCGGTGCCATTCATCACTGTTATATTCAATATTTCGATTATGGTACATGTTTATTTCACCTGATCCTCTGAGTGCTACTGGTGCGTTAATTGGTTTGTACTGATTATCGGCAACAATGATTTCTGCAGGGTCATACAGATCCCAATACTTCTTTGGTGCATAGAAAGGGAGATGCGGTTTTGAGAATCCGCAAGCAAGGAAAAACGGCTTGCCTTCCTTTTCCAATTTTCTCAAATCTTTAATTGTTTTATCGGCAACCATACCATCCCCATATGCATTGTCAGGCACATCAGCAGATTCAAAGACTGGTCCGCGGATTCCTTTCCCTCCAACCATTGTTATAGATTCAGGATTCAGAAAAATCAAATGATCCAAATAGGGTCTCCACGGCGGTTCACTCCAACTACGCTCAGCAGCATCTTCTTTATGGTGAAATATCTTGCCATTTGAGATGCAGTAGTAGCCATTATCCTTAAATTCCTGAGGTAGAGTTCTGGCTCCCTGCGCATCCTGATCAACATAAGTCTTGAAATTAAGAAATCGGGTCGGAGTCGGACGTAAACCCGTCATCAGGCTGGCACGAGAAGCACCACAAACTGGAACCTGGCAATAAGCACGGTTGAAGACCATACCACTTTCAGCTAGCTTATCGATGTTTGGTGACAGTATCCAATCGTGGTCATAACAACCAAGTTCAGGACGCAAATCATCTACTGCAATGAAAAGAACGTTGTACTGTTTTTGCTTGTCATTCGGTGAATCTGTGCAGCCTGCCATCATTAAAGCAATTGCAATATAAATTAGCCATGAATAATGTCTTCTGTAAGAATAATCCCTTCTATATCTCCTCATAATCAAATATATCTGTTCACCATTTACTTTGGGCCTATAAACTCAATAAAATTACCATCAGGGTCCTTAATTAGAACAAACTGACGGTTCTCATCCAGCATCATAGGTGTTTCTCCAAGCGTTTTTACCTTGTGCTTATTTATTCGTTCTAAAACAGGTGTCATCGATTTTACAAACAGCGTTACGTAACGGATGCCATTTTCATCGGGGATGTAATTTTTGTTTTTGTGTGATGTTTTTTTGTTGAATGACATCAATTTCCATTCAGTTGCCTGTTCGCTGTTTTCCAGTTTCAGCACTTCTACATCGAAACTCTCGCCATTGCTCAATCCCAATTGTTTTGCCTTTTCTGAATCAACAGAAAATTCGCGAACTTTCACCATACCAACCACATTATGGTAAAACTCGAGTGATTTGTCGATGTCTTCAACCACCACACCTATGGAGATAGCTGATTTTGCAAAATTATTTTGGGCAGAAGAACTAAATGATAAAGACAGAATGCCACACAAAATGATTAGCAGAGATTTTTGAATCTTTTTCATCCTTTTATATTTAATTTTATTTGTCAGATGGAGCTCGCACAACAAAAACAATCATCCGTATGTGTTAAATTATTTTTCCTTTTGTCATGCTAGGTTCATAATTAAAGATTTGACTTTTTAAACCATCTAAATTAGCAGAAATGCATACAGCTGCTAAAGAAAGGACCAGTATGGCTAACAGTCGCAACACAATATTTATCTATAAAAAATCTTCCCTGATCGGAGAAAAACTATCCACAAGCCTCACTTTTTCAGTCAATAGCTGAATGGTATGCTTTTTTCCTGATGGAACTGCAAACATATCACCAGCTTTCAAATGCTGGTCTTCCTCACCTTCGCAGAAAAATATTATCTCCCCGCCTGCGACATAAGAGCTTTGTTCATGCGGATGTGAATGTGGTGGCTCAGGCTTGTCCCACGGTCCATCTGAAAAATCTATCAATACAGTCATCAGATTTTCGGTATGAATTATTTTCCTTTCAAGCCCTTCCCTTACTGTTTCATAAGGCACCTCACTGAATCTCAAAATTGCCATAGTGTATATCTTATAAAACAAAGATACATATTTTACGCAAACGTTTGCTTCCCGGATCCGGACAGGAAGTCCGGGGTCCGGGGTCCGATGTCCGGGGTCATTGGTCCTAGGTCATTGGTCCTAGGTCATTGGTCCATGGTCATTGGTCTACTTTTTTGTCCAGATGCGTGTATTCAGATTGAGTTCTTTTATTATGGTTTCATTTAGTAAAAATAGATGATACATACTGGATATATCGCTGAATTTCACTCCTGAACGTACGATCTTTGGTTCAAACAATTTGTTGTTAAACGATAAAGCACAGTAAACTCTTGAATCAATAAAGGAAAAATGTACAGGACGTTTATATTCGTCTTTAATCCTCAGAAGGGCTTCCATAATTGCTGGCGTGAGAATATAGCGAGCTTCAATTTGATCGGTAGAATGTACAACAAAGGTTTTTTCAAAATCAGGATTCTCAAGTTTTACAAGAGAACCCTTCCCTGAAAATTTTTGAAATTTCTGTCCCCATTTACCAAAAATTTTCTCAGCATAATCGGGTGTTACATAGGTTTGTCCATTAAATAATTTATTGAAATCGGCATGAAAAAACAAACCCCTGAAAATAGTATGCCAATGCTCTTTGCGCCTTCCATTCTTATCGTAGGTAACCACCTTATATTGCGTATGCAATTCAGAACATTCAAAATCAGTTTTATCAATCAGCCCTGAAATAAGATCATCCCCCTCATACTTATCATATGCCCTCCTGAAAAGATCACTTTTCCGATAATCTGAACTTGTAATCTTTCTATCCGGGTCATAATTCCAATCAGGATTAACCGCTCGAACGACCTCAGAAACAACCTCGGTTTTATATTGACGCCTGTAAATCTTTTTTGCCTTAAATGCCATAATGAAAATGCCGAGGCAGAACACCAGAAATAGTCCAATGACAATCGGGATGACAGCATTTGGTTCATCTGCATTGGTAAAATATAAAACCAGAACAAGCAATGAGAGAATGGCCCCAAAAATAGATAATAGGAACTTATTAAGAATTTTCTTCCGACTTGCTTCAAGTGAGCTAAGATTGTGCTTCAACCTTCCATGATACAAGTCTTCAAGTTCCGATAAATCCTTCATGGTCAGTCTATTTTCTAATTATTGAATAAAGTTTTAACATTTACATTCTCTCGCTCCACCTCAGGAATAACAAATACTTCCTTACGCCACAAACGCATCATTCGGGCAATTATATTACGGGGGAAAGTCTCAATACCATTATTGTAATCTGTAACGGTGGCATTATACGCTCTCCTGGCCGCCGAAATCTGTGATTCCACTTCATTCATTGTCCGCTCAAGATTCAGAAAATTCTCATTCGCTTTCAAATCAGGATAATTCTCCACCGAAACCATTATTCCCCTTAACGACGATGATATTTTATTATCAAGTACAACCTTCTCATCATTACTCATTGTTCCACTTGTAGCCTGAGCTCTTAATTCAGTTACCTTCATCAATAAATCTTTCTCATGCTGTACATACTGCTTTACCGACTCAACTATATTCGGAATCAGATCATAACGTTTCTTCAACTGAGCATCCATACCACCAAAAGCATTGTCCACTTCATTTTTAAGCCTGATCAGGCCATTATACATGGCAATTATAATAACTAATAAAAGCACTCCTGCGACTATCAGGATGATGGTCAATGGTTCCATATTTCTATATTTTTGTTGTTAATACTCTCAATTTTTCTTCTCCTGCCGGATGAGTACAAGGTAGGAAAAAAACAAATCTCAGCTCATATCACTTGTCTTTCCAAAAAACCACCTCGCCATTTACTATTGACATAATAGAGAGGTCCGGGGTCCGAAGTCCGGGGTCCGGGGTCCGAAGTCCGGGGTCCGGGGTCCGAAGTCCGGGGTCCGGGGTCCGGGGTCCGGGG
>JABHCC010000163.1 GCA_018669475.1 Bacteroidota bacterium
TCTGGGGGTGTGACAGATTATTCAAATGCAACACTTTCCCATTTTGTTTTAATATGGCTCCTGAGCCTCTAACTTCTACATCGGCTCTTGTAATTAGCTGCCATGTAATTGTTTCTGTTTCCTCATTTATTTTGATATTATCCTCAATTCGTAAAGAGCCTTCTCCATCCTTAATGAATTTCCGAGTAGCGTCTTTCACTTGTCCATTAAAAGTGGGAGTAAGATTAAACGTAACTTCAGGTTTATCACCTTTCTTTGAATCGATAATAGTGGCCAAGCCATCGACTTTATGTAAGTTTTCATTCACAGTGATAGTGCTGTGGCCGAAATTATTTTTGCTTAACAATTTCCATCTTTCACAATCCTGGCATTGTCCCCAAAGATCAAATCCTGTTTTCTCTAATTCATGATAGGGCTGTACTCCGGGATCAATAACCCAGCGAACACCATCAAGTTCAAAAACAAAAGAACCGGCATCCATATTGCCATGACTCAAAGAACCAGCTCCCCCTTTTCCGGCAAAATAGTAGTCTCTGTCACCCTCATCATTCTTAAAAACTGCGATAGGATTTGTCCCATTCCCAACCCAAACATTGGGTAAATTCTTGTTGGATTTTTCCTCATATTGTGACATCCAGGCAAGTGATGCACCACTGAATCTATCCAGGGTAATCTTATCAGGAGGAATCAGGAACCGTTCTTTCTCAAAGTAGATTCTATTTCCCGTTTTAGCAGCGAACCAAGCCAGTATATTATCACCACTACGACCTCTTTTATCTCCACAATCAGAAAAGTTATAATATAATCCTGAGGGTGAAGTGCACATAACTTTAAACATCGCACTATTGGTAAATCCAGGGTAAGTCTTGATGCCAAAATCAGAACCAAAAGCAGTCTCCAGCATGGCGGCTGTGGCCACCGAAAAACTTGTCCCATAATTCCAGTACCCGGGTCCTTCAGGATAAACCCCATCCGGCATATATTGCGACAGGGCAACAGGAAGGCCATCTAAGGCTCTATTTATAGTTTGTACTGCCAGGCCAGGTTCCTCGTCTGCTATTGCAATAGAAGCGGCAATCATTCCGCCATGACATACCTGGTTCCAATTGTTATGGCCTTTAACCCACCATTGGTTCTTGCCACCATATTCAGGCCATGAAGGGTATATCCCTTTGTTGATTAAGGTTTCTTTCGCAAGTTTAATTGTTTTTTTCGGGAGTTGGTCGAGGGTCCAGTCCAGCGCAAATGCCACAGCCATAGACATTTCCGCAACATCCAGATAATGAGAAGGATTCCAGTCAGTGAAGCTGCATACTGCTCGTACTTCCTGGTCGATTCTTTCCAGTATTACTTGATCCTCCTCAAGCAAATAAACGACTCCAAGCAGATTAATCCTTAAAAGCATGGTTCGGGATACATCTAATATTCTTTTACCAGTTTGAACTCTTTCCAGGAGGGGCTGATCCAATATTTGATAGGCATTCAGCTTTATCGCTTCATACATATTTTTAATCACTGGATCTGTTTCTAATTTGATCTTGAGATCTTCAACAATATCTTTATTAAAAACCATTCGAGGTAAGGACCCAGAGAGAGTTTCTTTTAGCCAGGACTCCGATATTGGATTGCTCAGCTTAGGTACTGCATCCTCCTTATCATTGGTTTGAGCCTTGATTATTAAGTTTTGCAATGAAACCAGCAATATCAAAACCAGAACTATCTTTTTCATGGTACTATATTATGTTACTATACTATGTTACTATGTCAGATGCATTTATTCATTCTTTGTATAGATTTGTACAGGACCCAGTAAACCAGACCTTTTCAATCTAAATGTCTCATCACTGTTTCCTACCCAGTTATCATTCCCCATATCATCACTGGTAATGTATGGCTGATTGGTACGACAAAATCGATCTTCGGGATCTAAAAGCATATCTCCGGTGAGTCTGTTAACCCATTGATTCACAATCTCAATTGTAAGCTCGTTCTCACCGGTTTGCACCAATTCAGTTATGTCAATTTTAAAGGGTTCCTTCCAAAGTATTCCCGCCGATTTACCATTAAGGAATACTTCAGCCACATCACCAACTTCTCCCAGGCTTAACTCAATCTTCGCATTGTTTTTGAAATCCTCCTCTTCTATTGAGATTGTTTTATGATAGTTTGCTGTTCCTGAGAAGTATTTGATTCCATCAATATCAGAATCGGTCCATGAAATAAGTTTATCGAAGATTGCCTCTGCCGGAGCTCCCCAGCCATCAGGGAAAGTAATCCTCCAGCTGCCTTCGATTGCCGATATTTTTCCTTCGCCTGATGATTTTTTTGAATTCACTGGATTGGAACTTCTCTTTTCGTTGAAAACAACAAATATTGAGGCACCGGCTTCAAGATCCAGATTCAGGTTTATCCTACCATCCTCCTTTATAAATCCCTCCACTCTGAGCTGTTTTCCTGTTGATGGATCCCATAATTCAGGATACATATCATTCACCCTGAATGAACATTCTCCAGAATAATCCTTGTCAGATTTATTCCTGACAAAGTAAATATCAGATTCAGAATTTTTCCTGTGGATGTAATCCAGAACAGATGGTTGTTCAAGGCTGAAATCCGCTTGGATCCCTTTAGAGGATAATACCTCTCTTGGGGTAAGCTCAGAAATTATTTTGCCTGAATCTCCATTGCCTTCCCACATCTTATTAGCCAATTCTGCGAGCTTAATATTATCGGCAGAATAATTATTAAGGTATGGAACTTCGGTTGGCTTCTGACCAATAATAGTTGCACCCTCTTTTACCATTTCCTCTAATTTAAGAAGCACTTCAAGGGGCATGTGATCCTGATTTGGTAAGACTAACACAGCATAGCTCAAGCCATCAGGCATTACTATCTTACCATCCTTAACCGACATCCTATTCAATATCACATCTGAGTTAACTACATCATAATCGTATCCTTCCCCTAGATCTTCAGGTATTATTTTTTCCGGAACAACATGATATGTAGGCCAGAAATTAGGAGCCTGATCTCCATAATAATAGGCTGCGTCAGCAACAAACAAACCTTGCTGAAGCATATAAGAGCACCTGGCCAGATAATCCATGAAAGGCCCGGATTTATTCCACCAGGTATTTGCATGATTAATATCTGAACCGGCATGATAAGTTCTTCCCGGCAATCCATCTTCAGGGCCAGTACTTGCGAAAGTATGGAAGGTGACACAATTCAATCCTTCACAGAATGCTCGGTCGACAATCTTTTTAAGATCATTTGGACTGTCCTTCCACCTCCTCCAAGTAGTGAATGATTCGGCATCAATTACATTTCTACCGTAAATATGAGCTGCACTGGCAACCTCTTTCACAAGGAAAATGTCTCTGTGGCGCACCCAGAATTCACCGCGAGGGATACTTACATTACCCAGTGCCTTTAATGCATCAACTGGACAAGTATTCCAGGTTGGTGGGCCTGGTCCGCCGGCTTCTGCCACAAGATCAATTCCATATTCTTCTAAAAATTTCCTTCCAGTGGTATAATGGCTGAAAATGAGCTGATCACTTACGGTTTTTTTCCAATCATATAAAAACCTCTCTGTCTCATCACTTATGGTCCATCCTGCCAATACTGGAAGATAATTAGTAATATCATATCCTCTCATTGTTTTAAAAATCGAGGGCATAGAATCAGTCCAGGCGATTCCTTCGGCAAGTTCCATGCTGTCAAATTCAAGATAAGTCAAACCGCCGTCTCTTTTTTCTCCACGATTGATTCCCAGTCGATTCATGAATTGTGACAGATGTTTTTTTGTTGACTCCGGATCTAAAAAATCGATAAAAAGACCATTTGATTTAGGAGAAGGGACAATAAGCATCTGACCGTTATTGGAGCAAATGAACCGCATTATGATCCATTGTCCATCTGGCAAGTCGATATCAATTTTTCCTTGAGAAACCTTGTCTGTCAAATCAACAATATTCTGAGTGTTATCAAGTTTCTTCTCATCGCTAAATGGTAAAGCCAGAACGGCAACCTCTTTATAATACAATGGCATTCCATTGTCATCTTTTGGGCATCGGGAAGGCACCTCAGGGAATGGCAATTCAACAATCTTTTTAACTGGTCCATTAACAATCAGTTCTGAATAAAACAATTGCTTAGATGCCCATTCAGGTTCAACCCAGGTTCCTCCTGCATTCCATCCACTTGATCCAACCATTCCAAGCTTTATCCCATATTTTCTTCCCTCATCAAAAGCATATTTGATCATTGCAACGGAGCTATCACTTAAAAATGACGGACCAGCAGGAATGTAGTTATCCGGATTGTTTATAGCAGCAACATCCCAAATCTCTGCTCTGCCCATTCCCTTTTCACTCATCTCTCTGAGATCTCGCGAAATTCCTTCCCTGGTCATATTTCCATTAAGCCAGCACCAGAAAGCTCCAGCGCGGTATTGTCCAGATGGGTTGTTAAAGTCTTGAGACATTTCATTTTCCGGTACAGTACATTGAATTAGCAGAAATGCTGATACCAATACTGTTAATAGTATTTTTACTTGACGCATGGATATATTTTTTATTTCAATTTCTTTCTAATTTCTTCTGCAACCTGTTCTGCTAAATATTGATAGCCTTCAGAAGTAAAATGAACATCGTTACCTCCAATTGCATACTCGTTTTGTTTTGGTTTAATGGACCTATATAGATCATTTACCTGAATTTTATGCTTTTTCATCACTTTCAATGCCGCTTTTCGAAAGGCTTTTTCAGTTTTTGAATCAATTAAAGCAAGGTTGTGTATTTCGGGTTCGGGACAAACAGGTGTTGTGGTAGCCCAAATAAGTTTTGCCCCTGTCTCTTCAAGTCTTGTAAGCAATGTTTCAAGATTTTTTGCATAAACATCAGGCGTTCGAAGGGTATCTTCATACGCCCATCCATACATATCCCATAAACCCCAGTTAAAGTGAATGACATCCCAATCTTCTTCTCCAAGCCATTCATCAATTTTTACTAATCCGACCCCTGTATATTGTGCATTCCCTTCGTGATGAACTACAAGCGCTTCATCCTTCAGCAACTCTTTTACATGAGGAGTATATCCCAATGAAATAGAATCACCAATGATTAATACTTTGGGTTTTGTGTTATCTGCACTTGTTAATATAAAAATTGTCAGAAATATTAAAATGTAAGATTTCATCCGTCTTAATTTATTTATTCATAGGGTGAACCATCCTTGGATATTCATAATCTTACATTTTTGAGATCAATTCTAAATTGATTAGTCATTATGAAGAACCAGCTCCATCTTTTTATACGGTTTTGGGTAGCATGTCAGATAAGCATATGGCTTAAATTCCTTTACTCCACCTCTCATTCCCAATACAACAATGTCAATATCCTTCCCTTCCATCTCTTCAGTCAGAGGGACATAATAAGTGTAATGTGAATTTGCTTTTATTGCCGGGTACTCCCATGGATTAACCGGATAAGAATGACTTCTGTCTGAAGCTCCCACAGGCTTGCCATCAACACGGATTGCTGCATAGGCCCCTTCTTGACCATGTTCTCCATCCAGACATACTGCAAGGTATGCACCATTTGGAATTTCATTTATTATAGTAGAGGCTGACCATGCTGCTTCTGCCTTGATCCTGCTGTAAGGACTAAACAATTGTGATCCGCGCCATTCACTTCGATCAAGAGCCTTACCGTTTAAGAAGCCCTTTACTTCATTAATCTTATCAGGTGTGCCTCTGAATCGAACATATCGTACAGGTTTTTCAGGATCAAGTTTGATTTTCATTGTTTCCTTTGCCAAAATCCTGATCTCTTTCCATTCATGAAGATCTGCCGAAACCTCAAGAAATGCGGCCTCTTCAGTTTTCCAGGGCTGCAGCGCATGCTCACTTCCCACTTCAATGATCAACTCATCCATGGCAACTGGCTTTCCAAAATCAAACCTGAGGGATCCACCATTCAGAAGATCGGCTTTATGCCTCCTGCGACTCACATAAAAGGCTGTTTCAGGATCACCGTCGAACATATAGTAGTCCCATAGACCACGATCGGCAAAAAGCTTTTGATTTAGAAACTCATCTCTGGCCTCTTTTACTTGTGGTATTTTAGTTTCACCTGAGCGATCCAGTTCTCTTACTTCAAGCGCATTATTGTCGGTTGAAAATATGGTAGCCTCATACAAAGCTTCAGCATCTTCAGGGATATCACATGAAACAAGATCAGCTATCTTTCTGTGATACAAATCCTTTAGAGGATCACCAGGGAATTCAATTTTTAAAGATCTTCCTTGAGTCAGGCTTTTGATCTTTTGACCTTCCAGTTCAACAGCGGAAAAATCTCTTCCACCTTTATCAAGTTTTATAGAATGTCTTGTCCCTGGAAGTCCATTAAGCATTATTCTTACAGGCTTGCCGGGTACATCCTGAATAATCTCATAATCACAGCCGTTGATTCCAATTCCTCCTTCATCTTCTGGACATATCAAAACAAGTGCTGAGCGAAACGGATCAACATTAACTTTTAAGCTCTCACCCTTCTTGTAGCTTCCTAAAATTCTCTCGACAGGATGCAATAATCTAACTTCGTATTTTATGTCCTCAGTTAAACCGGTCTCCTCCCCGATAGTAATATCTATTTCTGATTGTTCCCAGCTCAGATTTCTCAGGGTGATAAGCCGCGTTCGGGAATCACCCCTGGAAACCGCTTTCTCACCATATTTATCTTCAGGCAACACCTTCCCATTGACCATTATTGAACCATACTGGCGGGCGATATTGAATATCCTGGCCAGCTTTGGATACTCATCATCTCTCAAGAACCATGGATTACCGTAAATCTGTGGAGATAATATCAGAGACCTGTTAAAAGCCTGGAGGATGAGATCATCTTCCCAGTAATCCAAACAAGAGGAGATACAAACTCCATGATCCTCTGTAAGGCGCATCAAGTCGGGCACCACATCCCTTGAAATGGCTCCCCCACGATGATGCGGTACATTCATCTTCCAATTCCCCATATGTACATCAATGTAGGTCTCAGCTCCACCCCACAGGAAGGTGGTTGCATGCTTTTTAGCCTCCTCGCTTAGGTTTAATCTGTGATTAAGGAAAATCAGATCAGGACTATATTTTCTGCATTCATTCATCATCCTGATGAAAGCATCCTGCTTCTCATCTCTTAACTGTCCAACCACAGCATCAAGCTTCAATAACCTGAACTCATAATCACGACATAAACTAACAATCATATCTATTCTGGCCTGCTCCTCTTCAGGTGTATCACCAAAACCATCAGGACCTCCCCATGTTCCTAATCGTGTCCCCATCTCCTTTGCTTTCTTATAGATAGGATCAAATCCATTTGGAAACTGTGCTTTAAATTCCTCAGAATCCATACTTCCATACCACCTGGCTTTATCTATTGCACCTGCACTCACCACGTAGATATCCAGTACCATACCATATTCGTCGTGTAGCCATTTAAAGAAATCAAGATTGGCTAATGTCTGAGCCTCTGTGCTTCCCTCGTTGGTGTTATTAATCCATGAGAAATATTGAGAAAGAGAAGGAGTTTTTTCATCAACCTGTGCATTGGCATTAAAAAAATTAATAAACAATAGAGTGTAAAATAGTATGAAGTAGGGCTTTCTGTACATTTTTGTTTTTTTGAAATTGTATTACTTATATCTTATTCCCGTAACTTTAGCAGATCAATTGTAGGATCTTGCAGGTTCAAATCATCCAGAGCATCGAAATCTTCTTGTGGAAGTTTGAATCCCCACTGCATAAAAAAGTCCTTAAGGTTGTACCCGGATGCTTTCGAAGATATGAGCATGAAATATGCCATTTTTGAGAAATCTGCATCAATTATTACTTAAACCATTCCGTATCGTATGCTTCTCTCAAAGCTCTAAGTTTCTCAGCATAATTTGGATCGTTTGTGAAATGTGTGGTTTCATATGGATCTTCATTTAAATTAAGCAACTGCTCTTCGATACCAACTCTATCGTATCTAATGTATTTGAATCCATCCTGATCTACTACCATTCTTCCAATCTCACTTTCTACTCCAAGAGTGGACCTCCATTCAATATTATCGGATTTGCCTTTAAAAAGCGGAGTCAAACTTCTTCCTCTCGGATCAGACCGTCCTTCAATTCCAGCAATATCACAAATAGTAGGAAGCAAATCCAGACCATTGGATATCAGATGCTTCTTATCTACAACTCCAGCAGGTATATGCCCTTTCCACATAGCAATAAATGGAATATTCGCTGACTCTTCATAAAGGGTGGTTTTGTGCTCCATGCGATGACTGGCATCATTATCCCCATGATCGCTTGAGAAAATAATAAGAGTATTTTCCTCCTGATCACTTTCTTTTACTGCGTCCAGAATCACCTGAACCTTATGATCAACAAATTCGGTCAACCTGAGGTAAGCCCAGCGGTGAAGCCGCCATTGCTCATCAGTAAAGTTATCGCGGGCGTTCTGTCTAAATGGCCTTTTCTCAATCAAACTCTTTATAGCTTCCGGTTCTTCAAATTGCGGTTCATAGTTCTCTGGGACTGGCGGACAATAGGATTCAAAAAACTGTTCAAGGGAAACTCCTTCAGGCATTTGCATAGCACTATCTAAGTGAGCTATTTCATTTACACCACGTTCAACCAGGCCTTTCGCACTTTCAGTAACCGCAAACTCCCGTATAGCCATGTAACAGATATCGTGCGGGTTAATCAGAGAGACAATCATAAAATATGGTTTATCATGATCAGCCTTTATTACTTTGGCAGCCTCTAAAGCCAATTCGCCCCGCTCATCATCACAGAAATCATTAAAGCCCAAAACCGTTGGTCTTAATGACTTTGGAAGATGTTCCTTACCTCCAAAATAGAGTTCATAACCTGCTTTATTAAGGAAAGATGCAATCGTTGTACTTAATACCTCTTCCGACACCTGGGGTATCTTCATAGCCCCTCTGTTTTCCCTTACCTGATTTCCATCCACATCGAAAAAGTATCCTGGAAATCGTCCGGTCATTAATGAAATCCTGGATGGTGAACAAACAGGATTTGGTGAATAGGCACGTGTAAAGCGTATACCATTCTCTGCAAGGTAGTCCATCGCAGGAGTTTTCAGCCATTCGTTACCGGAACAGCTCATCATTGTAGCACTCTGCTGATCAGTATAAATATAAATGATGTTTGGCTTCTCAGCATCTTGCTTCTTACTTTCGGCACAGCCAATTAATGAAGCAAGGCATAGTAAATAAAAAACTGTTTTTGCATCCATCTGTTCACTTAGTTTAAGATTAGACCTCTTGTTGCTCAGTATAAAGGATTACTTCTTCACCCTTTTTGAGATCGATCAAATAACATCCATCATCAAGCTCCTCCATCCAAACCTTATTACCTCCACTCTGCATTGGTGTACCCTCAATAGATGACTTTATAATACAAGGTTCTCCTGCCAGGCTTTTTATCCTGATGAAACTTGTAATTCCATTCTCCAGCTTTGCACTTACCAAAAAAGCTCCTTCGGTTCTGAAATCATGGAATTCCACATCTTTCCAGATATCTGGCAAGGCCGGAAATACCCTGATCTTATTTCCCCAGCTTTGCAAAAGCATGTCCTGCACACATGTATTATAGCTCAGTGAGGTTTCAATACAGGGAGTTGCCAGATAGTATATCCCATTTTTGCCTAGTTTTTCATTCTCTCTCTGACTATATAGGATACTGTTCATTAGTTGATGGGCGAGATTACCCAGGCCCAGAGTAGCAGCTGCTGGTGAAGATTGAGAAGCAGCCATTTTTGGCAAGGCCGTTGCAGGCTGAAAATTTATCACCGACTTCTCAAGTAATTCTATATTGTCACTATCGTCAATATTCTCCAAATAAAGAGGATAGATCATCAGTAAGTGCGACATATGCTGATGGTTGGAAGGAGCTGACCTTTCCTTTCCCAGTTTATAGCCTTTTTCATCAACCTGATATTCCACCAATTGATCATAAATGTTTTCCCATTCAGGTATTAGGGGATCATCAATCTCTAGTATCCGGCAGATTTCTAACAGCCTTTTACATCCCCATCTTATCAGGGCAAGATCAAAGTTACAGTCGCTGAAATTTCCTGTTTCAGGTGAGAAAGTTGGAGGTAAATGTAGTTTACCATCTTCACCTTCGAAGAGCAAGTGACGATACAGATTGATGCTCCGTCGTAATAATGGGAGAAGAGGATCTTTGAGAATCTCAGTATCCATGGTATACCGATAATGCAGCCACACATTATTCAACAACCATGGCAGGCAACCCACCATTTCTTTGTACCTGCCGTCGCCATTCCTTTTACCTCTCATGTCGAAGGCTGTAGCCAGGTTTAATAATGCCGAATCATCCTGCCATTCCTCAGGAACAACATTGTCGATCAAATTTACCTTATTGCGCTTCAAGGCGTTTACCAGGGCCTCCCCAAGGTGTAATCGGTTTGCAGAATATAGCGGAAAATGAACTGTTTGTGTATTATAATCATGAGTACTGTATGGCCACGGACCACCAGAATTCCACATACCCGGAGTATCGATATACTGTGCATCCGGCCTTGTACAACAGGCCAGACGGTACACATTGTTCCAGTACATTGACATCCCATCCGGTTCAGGGAAACTCACATAACTTTCAGGATAATAATTGTGCCACCACGACTGATGCTCTGCTCTCCATTTCCTATATCCTGCCTCAATTTTTCCATGAATACTATCAATCACCTTGATAGCATCTTCCACTGATGTTTTCTCTGGATAGGAGTTTTGAATAGTAATCAGCATTGTAGACTTGTCATTGCCCACCCTGCTTACCTTCCATGCTGTGGCATAATCACCCCCAGAGCTTAGATCCTGGTGACCAACAGAAATTCCTTCATAATTCTCAACAAGATGCTCAGGATTCTTCTGTTTGTTATATGGAGCATAAGCCTGTCCATATCCCTTACTGCCAGGATCGCCACCTCTGGATGGCTTTGCCTCAAAAGGATGCCATTTCCAGTCAGACAGTTTTTCTTCTCCGGAGGCTTGAATCCCGGTATAGATAACATCATCATGCCGGTGAACGAAGTGATCTATATTCAGACTACCGAGCTTAGTATTAATTCGCCCCTTCAGCCTGGCATTATAGATATCCTGTCGGAGATCACAGTCGGTGATTTCTCCTTTGGTTTTAAGCGTAAAATACCCTATCTGATACCGGGGTCGGCTGTAGGCTGTCCATCCATATGTATGATCGTTATGGTCATGCACATCTGATCTGAAAACCTGGAGGCGGATGGTATTATCTTCCACCCAGATCATGGAACCCAATAGTCCATTCCCAAAATGAGGAGCTTCGGTCATATCAGCCGGAACTACTTTCCACAGCAGATCATGAGTCCTCATCATTTCTTTCCAGTTAATGTCAGAAAACATTGCTGATACCGGATCACAAGCTTCAAACATCAGTGCACTACCTGGCAAAACCAAAGCTCCAACTGTAAGACCAGCCGATTTCTTAACAAATACCCTTCTGTTGATTGCTCCCATCAAGTGTAATAATCACTAGTTAATATTTATTCTTGCAGAGAACTAATATAGTGATTATACGCGACGCTTAACTACTCTATGATAGCAACTTAATGCACACTATTTACATGGTTTACACTTCAATGAACACACACGAACAAGATAAACAATTCAACTTCAAGCTCTTCAGTGATATTGCGAGAAGGAGGTACAATTACTCATTGCGTAATGACACAATTGGATTTCTTCGGGCAGCTCTAAAAGTCAACCAGCTTACTACTGATAACACTATTACCAGAGAAACAAGTCCAGCCAGAACAAATACCCACCAACTAAGTGTTGTTTTATAGGCAAAACTTTCCAACCATCGTTTCATCCCGTAATAGGCGATTGGCGTAGCGATTACAAAAGAAATGGCTATCCACTTAACAAAGCTATGGTTAAGCATTTTTATGATTCCAAAAATTGTTGCCCCATTAACTTTGCGGATTCCTATTTCTTTCGTTCGTCTTGCTAAAATAAATGAAGCCATACCAAGTAATCCCATGCAGGCCAGCAGAATTGCCACTATTGAAAAGTAGCTCATTAAATGAAATGTCTTTTTATCCTTTTGATAAAGTTGCTCAAGCTTCACATCTAAATAAAGAAAATCGATGACCTCATCGGGATAAATATCCTGGCATGTTTCTGTAATGACCTTAACGGTATTAGCAGTAGCTGAAGATGATGCTTTTACCATTAGTCGAGAACATTGATCATAGTGAATTACAAATAATATTGGTTTGGGATTGATATACAATGATTCAAAGTTAATATCACTAATAACACCAACTATTGTTCGATTAGATCGAGGCCAACTGCATATGAGCTTTTGACCTATTGGATCTCCTTGAATACCCAATTCTTTTATGGCAGCTTCGTTAAGAATAACAGATTCAGTAGCATCTGATTTAATATCACTTGAAAAGACTCGTCCTTGTGTTGCCGTTATGTCCAGTAAATCAAAGTAATCGAAATTCATATGAACAAATGGTATGGTTTGATATTCTGTCTGTCCTTCCGGTAATACACCCCCATAATTACCAAGATCATCTGAAGGAACCCGACTAGCAATGGAAACTTTGGATACAATACTTTGAGCAAGTAGGGCCTGCTTAACTGTATTATATCTTTCCTGATCTCCGGTATTAAATTCTGCAACCAGTACAGACTCCTTATCATATCCCAGTTCCTTATTTTGAAGAAAATTAATTTGACGCAACATAATAAACGCACAAGCGATTAAGGCAATGACAATAGTAAATTGAGCACCAATAAGTACTTTCTTGAATTGAATTTTAGAACCACCACTATATTTTGATGCTTTCAGCACTTTCATGGGCTGCATTGAAGACAGGACAAAAGCAGGATACCATCCGGCCAGAACTGCAAAAGTTAACATCATGCCAAGAATACCGATAATATTATTTCTGCTCAGAAGAGTTAAAATTGAAAGCTCTTTCCCTGACAACACATTAAACATTGGCAAACTAGTTTGAACAACAACCAGAGCAAGAGCCACTGAAATGAAAAGTACAATCATTGATTCAGTGATGAATTGTTTTGACAATTGACTACGAGATGCTCCAAAGCTTTTTCTGACTCCAATTTCAGTTACTCTGGTAGTTGCGTTGGCCGTTAAAAGATTAATATAATTGAAACAGGCTATCAGCAGAATAAGTAATCCAATAGCTGAAAATATAAGTACGTAAGTAATGCTATTCTGAGGCTGAATATCCTGCAGAAAATGCGTAGAATGAAGGTGAATATCTTTCAGCTCTTGAATATGATATTTCACTTGGGGCTCATCCGGGTCATTATTCTGATTTAGTAAATTGTCAAATTTTGCTTCCAGATTAGACACAGAGAATTCATCCTGTATCTCAAAATACACAAGAAAATTTAACCAGCCCCTATTGTTCATCAACTCCTTTCCAAAAACCTTATTGGCATCAGACAGGGTCATAAACATGTCAAAGCGAAAGTGAGAATTTTTAGGAATATTCTCAAATACACCTGTAATAGTATAATCAAGTTCATTTTGCACTCTCAGTACTTTGCCCATGGGATTCTCCTCACCAAAATACTTTTGTGCTGTTTTTTCCGATATGACAATTGTCCCAGGTTGCTCAAGGGCCTTTCCTGCATCGCCATTTATAAATTTAAAGGAGAAAATGTTAAAAAGGTCTGCATCAGCAAAGGCTATTTCGTTTTCCATAAATACTTGATCCCCATTTTGAAAAGTATAATGATCCACCGGGAGGATTCGTGTTGCTTTATTTATCTCGGGAAGCTGATCAAGCAAGATTTGTGCTGATTGAGGCGCTTGATAGGGATGTACCACTTGGCATAAACGGTAGATATTATCAGACTTGTCATGAAAACGGTCAAAACTCAATTCGTCTGAAATGTAGATTAAAAGTAATATACTAATTGCCATTCCAATTGTAAGACTTGCAATGCTTATTGAGGAATAGACTTTGCTTTGAATAAGATTTGCAAAAGCGATTTTGAAATAATATTTTATCATGATTTTATTATTATTATTAGAATTGATTAAGGTTAGACTGTATATTACATCTCTATTGCAGACTCAACGACTACCTTGCCATCAAGCAAATTGATGGTTCTGCTTGCAAAGCGGGCATCACGATCTGAGTGTGTAACCATCAAAATAGTGGTTCCTTCCTGGTTAAGGTCTGATAAAAGGTTCATTACTTCAATTCCATTTTTTGAATCAAGATTACCCGTAGGTTCATCGGCAAGGATTAATTTGGGACCAGCCACAACAGCCCTTGCGATTGCTACACGCTGTTGTTGTCCTCCTGAAAGTTGCTGAGGAAAGTGTCTTGCTCTATGCCCAATCTTCATTCGCTTCAAAACTTCATCAATTCTTTTGCGACGTTCAGATGCTTTCATTTTCATGTACATAAGTGGGAGTTCCACATTATCGTAAATATTTATCTGATCGATCAGGTTGAAACTCTGAAATATAAACCCAATATTACCCTTACGAAATTGAGTCCGATCCTTTTCTTTATATCTGGTAATATCTGTATCCCTGAATATATATGTTCCTGAAGTTGAATTATCCAGCATTCCAATAATATTAAGCAAGGTTGATTTCCCACACCCTGATGGGCCCATTACTGCAACAAATTCTCCATTGCTGAGGTGTATATCAACA
This sequence comes from Bacteroidota bacterium, assembly GCA_018669475.1. Classification (GTDB taxonomy): domain Bacteria; phylum Bacteroidota; class Bacteroidia; order Bacteroidales; family UBA12481; genus JABHCC01. The sequence continues at coordinate 14,800 of JABHCC010000163.1, forward strand.
CCTCTAAGGGCAGAAGTTTCAATATCTTCAGTTCTAAATACTTTCGTCAATTTTTCTGTTCTTACCATAATTGTATGTTTACGCACAAAGCTTGTTTGATTTGATTTGCCATAAAAGTATTCAAGCTTTATGCCATTGAACCTATCTTTCAGTAATTCTGCTTATTATGAGTTCAATGGCAAAAAAAATGAAATTTAGTTGTCCACTTTATTGACATGCCTTGTACATCTAGTTGACAAAGCCCTACATTTGCAGAAACAAGTCTTTACCAATAATGAAAGGTAAGATCCTTATTCTCGATGATAACAAAAGTGTATTAACAGCACTTGAAATGTTATTACAAACGGAGTTTGATGAAGTATACACTCTCAAAAATCCTAATACACTAATCTCCACGATTCAGGCACATCATATTGATATTGTATTGCTTGATATGAATTTCAAGACAGGTGTTAATAACGGAAATGAAGGTATTTTTTGGCTAAACCAGATTCAAAAATGCGATCCATTGATCAGCGTCATTATGATTACTGCTTATGGGGATGTTGAACTAGCCGTCAAAGCAGTGAAACATGGGGCCTTCGATTTCATATTAAAACCCTGGGATAACAACAAGTTAATAAGCACACTAATTGCTTCTCTTAAGCTTAGAAAAAGTAAAGTAGAGAATGCATCACTATTAAAAACAACACATACACTAAAACAAGAGCTTAAACCCTCAGCACAATCCTTTATAGGCCAATCTCCCCCAATAAAGCGGGTGATGGATATGCTTAGGAAAGTTGCAATTACAGACGCTAATATTCTCATTACAGGTGAGAATGGGACTGGAAAAGAACTCATAGCCAAGGAAATCCACCGACACTCTAAAAGGAAAAGAGAAATCATGCTGACTGTTGACATGGGGGCTATTAGTGAGACACTATTCGAAAGTGAGCTTTTTGGACACACACAAGGCTCATTCACTGATGCTAAAACAAACAGAGTCGGCAAATTTGAGGCTGCTAAGAATGGCACGCTTTTCCTTGATGAGATTGGAAACCTATCGCTAACACTCCAATCAAAAATGCTCAGCTGTTTGCAAAACAGAAGCATTGTTCCCTTAGGTAGTAATACCCAAATACCGATAAACATTAGGTTAATAACTGCTACAAATAAGGATCTGTCAGGGATGATCTCTAATGATCTGTTTCGCGAAGATTTACTTTATCGTATCAATACAATAACTATTGATATTCCACCATTGCGAGATCGTGGAAATGATATTTTGCTAATTGCCGAATTTTATCTTAGCAAATACTCAAATAAGTATGAAAAATACGGCTTGAAGATAAATCGAAAAGCAATGCAGAAGCTTCTAAAATACAAATGGCCCGGGAATGTCAGAGAGCTACAACACACAATGGAAAAGGCGGTAATTCTGGCTGACGACAAGGTATTAAATGAGGATAGTTTCTCCTTAAGTGATCATCCAGATAAGCTAAAAAAAGACCTGCACAACACAACCATTGGGGAAATGGAAAAAGAAATGATAAAAGCGAATATCCTCAAAGAGAATGGTAACATTAGCACTGTGGCAAAGAATTTAGGAATAAGCCGTCAGGCACTTTACAATAAACTTAGTAAATATGGTATCAGAGACTTAAAATCTTCTAAGCTTAGCCTATAACACTTACTATCATGAGAGTAAGCTCCATAAAATTTTATTACACTATCTTAAGCAAATTGACTCTGATAATTTTGCTAACGATTCTGGGGGCCTACCTGTTCTTTGTAAAACAAGCCTATTTTTTCTGCCTCATTCCAATGGTATTATTGATAGAGAGAGTTGCTAATATTATCAGGTACTTTAATAATACCAACCAACTGATTTCTTTTTTCCTGCTAGGAATTGAGAATGAAGATACTTCCTTAAGAGTACCGTCAAAAACAGGAAACAAATCAATAGACAATGTATATATAGGTATTGAAAGGCTGAATGATCTATTCAAAAAAACTAAATTGGATATCAGAACCCAGGAGCAATATTATCTCAGAGTTATTAAGCAATCTGCCACAGGACTTTTTTCAATAGACAATAAAGGTAGAGTGGTAAACATTAATCCAGCTGCAATTAAGCTTACAGATTTACAAGAACATCATCATATAAAGTCCCTGAATGCAATTAATCAGGCATTGCCTGATTTCATAATGCATCCCAATCAAAATAGTCCTCAGCAATCTGCTACTTTTGAAAACCGATATGGACAAAAGCTACAGTTTAAATTATCAGAGATTACGAGTAAAAATGAAACGATCAGATTGGTAGCAGTAAGTGATATAACAAAGGAGCTTGATAACGGAGAAGTTGAGGCCTGGATCAAACTGGCACGTACATTATCGCATGAAATAATGAACAACATAGCCCCCATTACAACTTTATCTCAGGTAATTTCTAATTATTTCACTAAAAATGACGGCCAAATTATCAACCAGGAAGATATTAACACTCACACAATTGAGAACACTGTAAAAGGGCTCAGAGTAATTGAAGAACGCAGCCTTGGTTTAATGCACTTTGTAGATAATTACAGAAGATTTACAAAACTCCCTTTACCTGAAACTTCAAATGTAAATTTATCTGTATTAATTGAGGACAATATAATTGCTGCCAGTACTTTCGCAAAATTCAGCGCAATAAGCATCGAGAAAATCATTCCAAAAAACATGATGATTATTACAGATGAGAAGCTATTATCTCAAGTAATAATAAACCTGTTGAAGAATGCATGTGAGGCATTGGTTTTCGAAAATAGAGTAAAGCCAAAAATAATTGTCAGATTACTGAATATTAATGACTCTGTAAGAGTGGAAATTTCGAATAACGGACCAAAAATACCTGCTGAAATTAGAGAGCAAATATTTATTCCATTTTTCACGACAAAAGATGATGGCTCTGGAGTTGGACTCAGCTTAAGCAAACAAATAATGCTAAAAATGAATGGCGATATCCTACTCAATTCAAATAAGGATGAGCTTACTACATTTACGGTTATTATAAAGTAAGCCGGTTCAGATATGTATCCGTGTAAAATCTCTAATAAAGCTGCATTACCTTAAGCATGATTGCCTGCTTCAAAAACTACTTGATCAATATTCATCAAATAGAATTCCCTTTAACAAATATTATAGGATAAATGCAATAAATTGCTATCCGGTATTAACAGGTGATGCAGGTGAAACCGATTATAAGTTCTTGATCATATGGATTGTTTATAATCATGGCGAGGTATACAAAAATATTCAATTGCTTTCTCAGAGGATTAATCCTTTTGATATCTCTGACCATGCTCAGTATTCATTGTTTTGCCCAACGACATAATGTAATTCATTATACTGAAGCCGATGGTTTAGGCAATTCATTAACTTATGGTATTGAACAAGATACATCAGGTAAGATGTGGTTTGCAACCCGTGCAGGAATTTCCTCATATGATGGGTCAACCTGGGAAAGTTACAATATGCATGACGGCCTGGCTCGCAGCAGCTATGCGTTTATCAAAGTTGATGAAAAGGGGACTATCTGGGCTTTGCCAAATGTAGGGCAATTGTATCTGGCGATTTTCAATGGTAATACCTGGGAGCATATTTTGCCGGCGGATCCACAAAAAAGTTATAGCCAGTTCAAGTCGTTATCTGTACACTATAAAAATGAAGAACCTATAGTATGTGTTGGCACCATGGATCAAGGAGTATTGGTTAACCGACATAAGGAATGGACGCATTATACTACCTCTGATGGCTTGTTGAGTAATAAAATAACAGCTGCCTGTTTCATAAATGACAGTATCTATGTCGCTACCAACAATGGTATAATTATAATTTCTGATAGTACCATTAGTATTCTTGATGACAGAAGCCTGGGGCTCCCCGATAATAACATAGTGGGGATGTGTACCCAAAAAACTATGGATAAAGATTCAGATAGGTGTATTCTTTGGCTGGCCGGACAAAATTGGCTGGGATATATTTTAAATCAGGAGTTTTTTTTAGTGAGCTCAGATATAGACATCACACTAAACAGAAAGTTCTATAGTGTTGTTCTTACCCCTGACCATAATGATGGTATATATTATAGTAATGAGTTCGCTGTGCAGTATTTCGATTTTGATACAAAAAAGAGCAACATCATCGGGCAAAAAAATGGTTTGATTTCTGAAGGTGCAATTTCTGTTATTATTGACAGAGAAAAAACATTATGGATTGCAGGTGCCAGGGGAGTGAATAAAATTCCCTCTAAAAGGTTTGTCAGTTTTGATAAAGAAAATGGATTATTTGACAATGAGGTAACTGCCGTTGAAGAGATCAGTCCTGGCAACTATGTTTTTGGTCATATTGGTGGACTAACATTTTATGAGGACGGAGAGTTCAGTGAATTATATTTTATAACTTCATCAAACAACTGGCACATAAAGAGGGTTATGGATCTTTGCATAGATAATGATAATAATATCTGGTTTGCAATGGGTTCATATGGCATAGGATTTATTGATCCAAATAAAAACAAAAAATGGTTCAGCGAAAAAGAAGGAATTCAGGGAAATACGACATCTGTGATATCGACAATCTCAGGTAAGATATATGCTAGCTCAGACAAAGGCCTTTTTGGCTTATACGGTAATAAGTTTTTGCACTTGAATTATGATGAATCATGGGATCGTCAAATCCGGAAGATATTTGAGACAAGTGATGGTTCGATTTATTGCACTACATATGGAAAAGGCATATGCAGGATTAAAGACGGAATTCCATTAATTATTGAATATGAAGGAGAAAAGACATATAACAGCACATATACGATATGGGAGAATCCCGAAGGAGAAATTCTGGTAGGTTCAGCAATGGGACTGCTTAAAGTACAAGACTCTGTCTTGGTGAAGTTCACAGACATACCCCTTGAGAGACCAATTTATTTAATCATCAGCGATCATGAAGGACAATTATGGCTGGGGTCTGACAATGGAGTTTATCGATGGGATGGAAATGACCTGAAACATTTTTCTGTAAAAGATGGCCTTGCCGGACTGGAAATAAATCGTGATGGAGGATTACTTGATTCTAACAACAACTTATGGTTTGGAACAAATAATGGGGTAACACTTTACAGGAACAGGTTTGATCACCGTAGGCATCGGGAAATACCACCTCCAAAAATTGCTTTGTCATTTGTTGAAGTTGAGGGCGATAGTTTATCACTTGATGAGGAAATTACACTGGGCTTTAATGAAAACGACCTAACCTTCAATTTTAAAGGTATCTCATTTATTGATGAGAACAAGATATACTATAAGTGCAAACTTGAAGGATTTGATGAAGACTGGACTCCTGAATTCAGATCTTTTCAAAACAGTTATCGCTACTTCAGTTTGGAACCCGGAGAATATAAATTTTGTGTTAAAGCTAAAAATGCTTTGGGAATTTGGAGTGAATCCGTGTGTTCTGAAATGATAATAATTAGAACTCCAGTATGGCTGCAATGGTGGTTTATTATTCTTACAGCTATTATCTTACTCTTCGTCATCGGCATAGTATTCCGAACTGTAACACAAAAAAGATATACTCACAGATTAGAGGAAACCGTCAAAAACCGCACAAAAGAATTAAATGCCAATAATGAAAAACTAAAAATAGCAAAAGAACAAGCAGAAGAAAGTGATCGCCTGAAATCTGCATTTTTAGCCAATATGAGCCATGAAATCAGAACTCCTATGAATGGAATTATTGGATTTTCAGATTTACTTCTTGAAAATGATTTGAGCAGTGAGAATACTGAAAGATATATTGGCATTATCAATAAAAGCGGGCAGCGCCTACTACAAACAATAAATGACATCATTGATATTTCAAAAATTGATTCTCAACAAATGCCCATTACTCTGGAAGAAATTAGTATTAATGAGTACATGTCAGAATTACTTGATTTTTTTGAAATTCAGTGTACTGAGAAAGGAATTGCTCTGACTCTGAATAATTCCATGGAAGCGACTGATATTAAACTTAATACTGATAAATCCAAGTTTAATTCTATTCTTACAAACCTAATTAGAAATGCCATTAAATATACCAATGAAGGAGCAATTTCAATAGGCTTCAAACCAAAGGAGAAGTATATTGAGTTTTTTGTAAAAGATTCAGGTATTGGAGTGCCATCTAATAAGCAAAAAGCCATATTCAATCGCTTTGAGCAGGCTGATTTCGAAACCAGCCTGACTATTGAGGGCTCAGGACTTGGTCTTTCAATCACAAAATCATACATTGAAATGCTGAAAGGTGAAATTTGGCTTGAATCAGAAGTTGGCAGAGGTAGTATATTTTATTTCACCCTGCCTTTGCATAATTAACAATATCATACCCAATCATCACATCTCCATGTCGAACGAGTAACTTTCCTTCATAAATGGCCGGACGTGCCCAATATGGTCCCTTCCCTTCTTTAATCCGGAAGGTACTTATTACCTTGAATTCTTTTGGATCAGCCTTGACAAGCGCTATATTTCCGCGCTTCTCTTCCAGACAATAAAGCATTCCCTCCGCAGAAAGAATCGGCCCTTTGTTATGAAAATCCGCAATCCAGGTAATTTCTCCAGTACTCCAATTCATACACACCCATTTACCACTATTGCGTCCTGTAAAATTGGATCCATATAGAAAACCATCCACCAAAACTAAACCATGATTCTGGTTATCAAAGGTCTGGTCAACAAATTTCTCAGAGACCGACTTGCCATCAGGTGCAATCTCCAACATAACTGATTTAACATCCCAGCCATTTGATATCCAGAGACAAGAATCCTTGTATATTGGTGTATTGGTAAGAATTGTTGTGTTGTCACCGTTTGGACTAAGGAAATTATAATGATAGGTCCAAAGAATGTCCCCATTCTCCACATCAACTCCAATTAAGTGTGTTTGGGTGCCTGTAATAAAATACTTTTTTCCACAATGCTTAATTGCCATCGGAGCCATGTTACATCTATGGGAATCCATAGGTTCAGACTTCCATATTAAACCTCCGTTCATCTTATCCAATGCGATTACAGTTGTCGATTTACCTGCAGGGCTTGTAAGAATCATATCGTCGACGATCAGCACTGATTCAGAAACGCCAAACATATCCCAACTACTGTTATACTCCTCATGAATATCCACACTCCAGATCTCGTTGCCAGTTTTGGAGTTAAAACATGTCATCTTATCCATTCCGGAGAGCACATAAACACGATCACCCTCAACCGTTGGGGTACACCTCGCCTCAGGAAAGCTTTTATTCCAACACAATCCGTATGGTTTCTGCCAGAGAATTTTCCCGGAATGATCCATTGCGGTTAGATACTCTGTAGAATCCTTCTTTCCAGTTGCATAAATCATATCCTTAGTAGCAACCGTAGAAGAGAACCCTCTGCCTAATCCTTCAGTAACAAAAAGAATTTCTGGTCCCTCTTTAGGCCATTCTTTCAACAAGGAAGTATCAGTAAATAATCCATCCCTGTTTGGTCCCCGCCATTGGGCGTCCTGAGCATTAATTCTTACACTATTTACTGAAATCATTAACATAAAGATGATTCCAAATGCCCAAAATTTTGATGTAATCTTATTCACTTTCTCAATTTTTAAAATCCCACTAATATACTATAATATTGAACTATCCGGTCGCTAGTCAGTTTGGGTATCACTACTATCGTTTAAACAAAACAAACACATTCACTATTTATTTGTTTTACCTGCCGGATGGTGTCAAATGTCAAAGCCGGTAAAAATCCGACAGTTTTAGTTTTTGCTTTTCATCTTTAGATAAATCAAGACTAATCAGCTGATCTTTGTATTTCAAATTGCATTCTTGTCCAAGGAGAGAACGTATTCGCACTTCTGTCAATTCATTATTTGACCATTTGATATCTACTTCAAACCCATTTCGTGCTCGCAATCCTTTCACTTCACCTGTTGGCCATTCTATTGGTAAAGCAGGAAGCACTTGAATTACTCCGGCGTAGCTTTGAATTAACATTTCAGCAATTCCAGCTGTAGTGCCAAAATTGGCATCCATCTGAAAAGGAGGATGTTGTCCAAAGAGATTAGGAGATGTACTCCTTGTCAATACAGTATTTAAACTTTCTTTAGCCTTCTCTCCATCCCGTAATCTGGCATATTGACTGATCAACCAGGCTGCACTCCAACCTGTATGACCTCCCCCGTTTGCAATCCTGTGGTCTAATGATTTTTTGGCAGCCTGAGCCAAATCCGGAGTGTCTTCCATATTGATTTGTGCCCCCGGATGCAAAGCAAATAAATGAGAAATATGCCTGTGCCCTGGTTCTGCCTCAGGATACTCTTCTGCCCATTCCATTAAGCGGCCATCAGATCCAACTTGCGGTCCCTGCAATCTCACTTTTGCCTCAGCAACAAGCTGAACGAACTCGTCTTGTATATCCAATTCTTGTGATGCATGCAGAAAGTCGGTGAAAAGTTGCCAAATCACTTCCTGATCATGGGTCGGACCCATACTAATTTGGCATCTGCTACCATCCGGAGCAATAAAAGTATTCTCAGGAGAGACAGCCGGACCCGATACCAGAAGTTTGGTTTCAGGGTTTTCAACAAGCCAGCCTATATAAAACTCTACTGAACCTTTCAATACCGGATACATTCTCTTCAGAAAATCTTTGTCTCCGGTAAAGGCATAATGCTCACCTATATGTGAACAAATCCAGGCCCCTCCCCCGGCATGCATTCCCCATGATGCTCTCTCTCCTGGTGCAGTATAGCCCCAAATGTTTGTTATTGGATGAATAACCCAACCATCAAGGTGGTATTGAATTCGGGCTGTCTTTCTGCCAGGCTCAACCAGCGACTCAACTAAATCAAACAGAGGCAAATGAATGTCTGACAGATTAGTTACTTCAGCCAACCAGTAATTCATCTGAACATTAACATCTGTGTGGTAATCTCCATTCCATGGAGTTTGAATTTTATTGGTCCAAACTCCTTGCAGATTGGCAGGAAGTGAACCTGGCCGGGATGATGAGATAAGCAGGTAGCGGCCATATTGAAACATCAACTCCACCAGATGTGGATCTGACTGGCTATCTTTAAAATTCTGTACTCTTTCATCGCTGGGTATGGCAAAAATGTCATCAGGTGTAATATCGAAACTTACCCGCTTGAAATACGACTGATACTCCTTTTTATGATTATCCAATAATTCATCAAAGGAATTTCCTATAGCCTGCTTAATATTTCTAGCGCATATTTGTTTGTAGTCTCTACCAATATAATCAGGGTAATTCAGTACATAATCAGTGGAAGCTGAAAGAAATAGTATCACCTCATCTGCATCTTCAATGATTAATTTTGAATTCTGGCAACTCATTGTTCCGTTCTTATTTACTGCCTGAAGGCGTGCCATGTACTGCAATCCTTCCCCACCCTGTCCGTCAGATAATGCACCTGCTAATATGAGTTGATTGTTGTCGCTGTAACTCTCAAATCTCTCGGGCCTGTCAAGAGAGCAGTTGATAGAAATTTGACCCCTTTGATCTGCAGTAAACCTTGCAACCATTACCTGATCTGGTTCACTGACAAAAATCTCACGTCGATAATTCACTCCATCCTGAGTATAGCTAACCCTTACAAGAGCATCATCCAGATCGAGCTCCCGGTAATAGTTTTCGTACTTCTCTGTTTTGCCATTCTCTATTCGAAGATCTCCCAGGGTTTGAAAACTCCCAAATGGAACTTTTGCTCCATTACCATGGCCAGAGCCGGCTCCTTTACATATTTGAGTTTCATTAGTTAGCTCGCTTGCTTCCTTGAATTTCCCTTCAAACAAAAGCTGCCGGATTTTATCTTGTGCTTCGAATGCATCAGGATTATCATTATCAAAAACACTACCCGACCACATACTCTCCTCATTCAACTGGATGCGCTCATTATTCACATCACCAAAAACCATTACACCCAGAGATCCATTGCCTAGTGGTAAAGCATTGAGCCAATCAACATTATCTTTCCAGGAATAGGGATTGTCTGGTTCAGTGGCACAGGCCGGCTGATTATACCACAGTAGTAGATGATCCTGTGATTCAGTAGAGCAAGACAACAGAATAGTACCAAGCAGCAAAGACAGAATAATACGGTTCATATGATGGGGAATTTATTAAAGCTTCCATCAAAGATAATGATATTGTTCTGCTCTTCAGAATGAGCTATATTTCAAACCCATCTCATCAATAAACTACGAATACAAGGCTTTAAAAGCTTCCAGTACCAAAAAAACAGGCCAAATAATCGCTTTCAAGATACCCAACACACCCATCCAAAAGCTTGTTGCTTGTCCGATAAAAAAAATGATTGCTCCTATGAAACCAAGTCCATAAATCACATTTGAAGTTCCGTATTGCTTCACCTCTTTACTCATAATGACATTTATTAGGTTTATAATCAATTCTCTAACGAATATAAGAATTCAAAACGATAAACGTGAAACTTACACTCTGCTATTCCTCAACTGCTGAAATTCTGTATGCATGAATGACATCCCCATGACGAACATACATCTTGCCATCATTGATTACCGGATGGGCAAAGTGTTCTCTTTCTCCTTTTGTCATTCTGAATTTACTCACCACTTCCATATTCAGGGGATCCTGTGTAATCAACATAACTTCACCTCTCTGATTGTAATAATACAGCATATTGCCTGCTGCAATTACAGCTCCGGGACCAATCCTTAATGCTTTTCCAATCTCTCCTGTTTCTGCATTGATGCTTTTAAATTCTGGCTTCTGAGTTCCACAGCCATAGAGATAATTTCCAATTTTCACAATGCCTCCCATGAAGCTGTCAAAATCTGGATTGTGCCAAACTTCTTCAATACTTGAACCATCAGGTGATAATTCAAGCTTCACACCACCATTTCCATCACCAGCAGCATAATAGATAAATCCGTTGTCAAAAATGATTGTATTGGCATGTGTGTCGCCCTTTCCAAGTTCGCGTTCTTCCAATTTCAGGTTAACCTGATCATGTACCCAAAGCAATTCTCCGGTTTTGGTATCGAGTCCCATCAGTTCATAAGCGGTAAAGGTCACCAGAATATTTCTCTCTTCTAACTCAATTATCTGAGGCTGGTTGTAGCCCGGACGTTCACCGGCACCAGGATTACTCCAAATCATCTCGCCGGTAAAACGATCTAATGCAACAACATTATTCTCCTTTCCTCCCGGAGTACAAAAAACTTTATCATCTTCAATAATCACCGCTTCAGAATATCCAAACAAGGGGAATTCTCCATTCAGATCATTGATCATATCCACTGACCACTCTTTCTCACCGCTTTCTCTGTTAATGCAATATACATTACCCATTCCTGAAGTCACATAAATGAGATCATCCACAATGGTTGGTGCTGAGCGCGAACCATTCCAGTTTTTCACCCATTCTTTTCCGAAATCGCTTTTCCACAATAAATCTCCATCAATATTGAATGCAAATAAATAGGCAATACTATCCTGCTCTCCCTGGATGTACATTTTATCACTGGTAAAAATGGGTGAACCGTATCCATTTCCAATACCTTCATATTCCCATACCAACTCCGGTCCCTCCTCTGGCCACGACTCTAACACATTCTCTTCAGTGTAAATGCCAGATCTGTTTTCACCACGCCACTCATATACCTTTGGTGCCTGATTGCATGAATACAGAAAAATCAATACTAAAACTGTTACAAATCCTGTGGTGCCATTTTTTTTCATATCTCTGATTTTGAATATTTCATTTTTGTAAGGCTGTGAAGATAGACTCAAAAGTATTTATATAACATGATGATGATCAGTAATTCACTGCTTAAATGAATCATATCAAACTAAATACCGAATCATTTATTTTGGGAAAGGCTTAACTCTGGCTCGTAGCGCCCATGCTTCCCAGGCATCGATCAGCTCTTTGGCTTTCTCCGGATTTTCCTCAATTAAATCATGCATCTCACTACGGTCATTTGTGAGATCATATAATTCCCATGGCCCCTTCAGTCCCTTTGCCACAAGCTTCCATTGGCCATCACGAACCGCCCGGTTGCGCAAATGCTCAAAAAATAACATCCTCTCTTCAAGCTTATCATTTTTGAAAACTGGCAAAAGGCTTTCACCCTCCAGCGGAATTAACTTAACAGCATTATATTCTGCCGGATAATCAACACCTCCAACATCCACACAAGTAGCCATGATATCGATTAAATGTCCGGGAGTTTGCCTCCACTCATTTTTACCCTTGACACCATCGGGCCAATGAACAATAAGCGGTGTAGATATGCCTCCTTCATGAACATATGTTTTGAACAAACGAAAGGGAGTATTCGACACATTAGCCCACTCCAAACCATAGGCAATATATGATTCAGGTCCGCCATGCATCACATCCTGCCCCATCATCACAGGGATATTATCACGTGTAACATCAGGTATCATTTTGGTCTGGAAATCATTGCGACCAATTGTGGCCTCAATAGGATCACGTTCCCGGCGTCCGTAACTTTCATGGCAGCCTCCATTATCCTGCAAAAACATTATCAGCGTATTATCTAACTGGCCTTTCTTTTCCAGCTCAGCCACAATCCGCCCAATGCCCTGATCCATATTGTCTATCATCGCGGCATACACTTCCATACCCCGGGCTTCCCATTCTTTGTTCTCTATCTCAGACCACGATTTACGCGCCAAAGGACTCACATCCCATTCATCCGGCAGGATACCTAATTCTTTCATTTTTTTAACCCTCACCTCCCGGATGGCTGCATAGCCCTCATCGTATTTGCCGTAGTATTTCTCAACATCTTTTTCGAGGGCATGCATGGGCCAATGAGCAGCAGTGTAAGCAACATACATGAAAAAGGGATTATTTGTTTCATGCTCCCGGATAAAGCGGGTGGCATGATCAGATATCGCATCGGTGTAATAGAAACTTTCAGGTGTATACTCAGGATCATTGAGTGGGGAAATGAACTCATTTTCTCTGACAAGACTATTCGGATCATAAAAACTCCCAGCTCCATGAATGGTGCCGTAGAATTTATCAAATCCTCGCTGCCTGGGCCAGTTGTCTTTGTTTACATCTTTTGGCCGGTAAGGAGTAACATGCCATTTACCAGCCATATAGGCAGAATAGCCTGCAGTTTTCATAGCTTCACCAATAGTTAAACATTCGCGATTTAACTGGCCCCTGTAACCAGGCAATCCCCTGTCTGAGGTCATCTGCCCCATGCCTGCCTGATGAGAATACAGACCGGTCAGGATACTAGCACGGGTCGGACAACATCTGCCGGTATTGTAAAACTGCGTAAAGCGCAAACCATTGGTTGCCAGCTTATCCAGAGCGGGTGTATTGATCTCACCACCGTAACATCCAATATCAGAGTATCCCATGTCATCCGACAGGATAAGAATAATATTAGGTCTTTTGTCGATTCTGTCTTTCTGAGAATCACATTGAATAAAAAGGAGAATGGTAAGAAGAATCAGACCGCATTTTTTGAGCATCTCATTATAATTTTGGGGATGTTATCACTACACTATAAATGTAAGCAATAGTTTGCATTTCAAAATTGCTCATACTTTTATCCGGCAGGCAACTATTGTATTAAACAGTAGTGAAGAGATTTATATATATCTTTAAGCATCCTTGAAAACACAAATAGTATGGACAAACGTACCTTTCTCAAAAAACTTGGTCTCCTAAGCCTGGCTGCAGCACCATCAGCCTATGGAATTGACAAATGGGTAGATATCCATTCTGACATACCAGCCTCAAAACTTGCCTCCAATGAAGATTTCTGGGCAGGCATCCGGCAGGGATACAGATTGAAGCCTGATTACATTAATCTGGAGAACGGATTCTATTGTATTCAACCCACAGAAGTACTTGAGAAACACATCCGTCATATCCGGGAGGTGAATTACCAGGGATCATATTATATGCGGACGGTTCAATTGGAAAACAGAAGAAAAGTTATTAAAAAGCTAGCTGATCTCACGGGCTGTTCTACTGAAGAGCTGGCACTTACCAGGAATACTACTGAGTCACTAGACATGATAATTGGTGGCTTCCCATGGAAGGCCGGGGACGAAGCTATTATGGCAGAACAGGATTATGGGGCTATGCTGAATATGTTCGATCAGGTGGCCGAACAATATGGAGTTGTGAATAAGAGGATTATGGTGCCAAATCACCCCAAATCTGATGAGGAGATTGTTAAGATATATGAAGATGCTATTACCGATAAAACCCGCATGATAATGGTTTGTCACATGATTAATATTACCGGACACATTCTGCCGGTAAGAAAGATCTGTGATATGGCCCATAAATATGATGTTCAGGTTTTGGTTGATGGTGCTCATGCAGTGGCTCATTTTCATTTTAAAATTGAGGATCTCAATTGTGATTATTATGGTGCCAGTTTACACAAGTGGCTGAGTGTACCGCTTGGATCCGGAATGCTTTATGTGAGGAAAAAGCGAATTAAAGATATACAGCCTTTCATGGCAGAAGGTAAACGGAATAAGGACGATATTACGAGACTGGCGCATATCGGCACCAAACCCGTACATACTGACCTTACTATACCTGATGCTATTGACTATTATAATATGATTGGTCCGGCCCGAAAAGAGGAACGCCTGCGGTATCTTCAAACATACTGGACAAGTAAAGTAAGGGATTTACCCAACGTGATCGTAAATACTTCAGCTGATCCGCAACGTGCATGTGGGATTGCCAATGTTGGAATTAAGGGGATGAATCCGAGTGACTTATCAAAACTGCTCATGGATAAATACAAGGTGTACCAGGTGGCCATTAACCGTCCGGGAGTGGTTGGTTGCAGAATCACTCCAAATGTATACACTACTCTGGATGAATTGGATACCTTCGTGGCAGCCTTGAAGGAGATAGCTAAATAAGCAAACAGCCAAATAGCCATTCCAATAATAATGGATAGCCCCAAATAAACATTGGGGATTACACAAAAGATGCAGAGGATTATTAAAAGATAATTCTTGTTTGAATCTTAACAAGACCTCCATACAATCTTAATTGTTGCAGCTCTACCAGGATGTAATTATTCATCTTGAACACATCTAACCGAATATCCATCGTCACGTCCATAATCACCTCGGTATATTGAACTTGTGTGATCATGAAAAACACGATTATACGCTGTTACTACACCTGTGGTGGTTGAAGTCCAAAAATTAGCTGAAGAATGAGCCCCAATAAATCCGCCTGAATAATTGAACAGTCCACAATACCGATCAATACGATCGCATTTAAAAAGAACTCCTGAACTTTCGTTAAAATGTTTCGTTAGAAATTGCTTATTTATAGACTCCAAATTGACGTAAAGACCCAAATATTGACCTTGAACATTCAACTTAATTAGATTAGCTTCAAGAGTTGGTAAATATTTCCTGTATACATTGCTTGAAACGATTTCCTTGACAAATGTGGGATCCAACCAGGCGTTAGCTAATTTCATTTTTTTATAGCCAAATAGGTTCTGCCCCCCAACAATATCATTCATATCAATGTTATAGGGGACTTTGGGATTTCCGCCATTATTTGGTTGGCAAAAAGTTGAGTTTCCTCTATAACGAACAGCAACACTATCATACAGTTCTCCATTTAAAAATAATTTAGCAGGAAGCCTATAGTCTGAATCATTGTACCATGAATTCACCAGTACATAATGATAATCTGGATCATAAAACTCTATATAGATTTCTCGAATAGAATCCTCGTCAAACAGACCTCCGGAGATATCATACAAATCTTGAGGGTTATAAAAAGTTTGCTGGGCTGGTGCTGGTTTTACTGATAAAATTGCCAGGGTAAGAATAAAAGTAATCATCATCTTCATGGTGCAGTATTTCAGGCAAGATACTGTTGAGTCAGGATTGACAAGTCAGGAATTAATGGAGTTCTTGTTAAGATTTAGTGAAGAAGAAATCCCCTCCCATAGTTCTTATTTTTCATTTTGGGGAATTTCAATTGTATCGTTCCAGAATGAGTGACCTCGGCTGGATATTGACACCTGTATGACAGAAAGAGTGGAAATGGGATATCCTGATGATACCCGCAATTTAAATTCTGTTTTACATGTTGCAGTCATCCCAGGATAAATTAACGGGCAAGCTGAAGTCTTTTTCAAGATCTCTATTTCGTCAATATTTGAAAAAAGGTCAACTGTAAGCTCATCTGTATTGATTACCTGTCCACTATTCTTTAACTCTAAAGAAAAGCTTAACAAGAGGTCGTTATTTATAGCAACCTCACTTTTCGTTATAGAAATTCCAGCCACTGCCACCGGACCAAATGTGGCTATTGACCTACAATCCTGTCCACTAATGAATTGTTCGTTTAGATCATGATTGTGACTTACAATTCTTACTTGAAACAAATCTTCAAAACCCAGATGTTTGAAATAATTACCGTAATAGCCATCGCCAGCTGCTCCGTCATCATGTTCCCCATCATCGAACAATTGCAATTCTATTATTTTTCCTGATGCCTGACCTTTTAATTGGGCAGTTATGACAACATTATGTTTATGATGATTAATAATATTGCTCAGAATTAAGCAAGAATCATTCCTTGATTGGAGGGAGTATTTTGACAAGTGGGTTTTCAGAGAATAAATGGGTGCCTTTACAGGAGTGTATATACTTACAGAAGGGGTGTTTGCAGATAGGCTACCAATAGTCTGAGAATTAGCATCAACACCTCCCATAAGGTAAATGTTTCCATCTAGCCCATGGGCTGTCATTGATGATAATCCAGTATACATTGACGATACTTCTTGCCAATAATTAGTTTGAGGGTCAAATAGAAAGACAGCCGATGAGGTTTCTTTTTGCTTGTATGATTTTATTGGGCTCTTCTGACCTCCAAAAACGTATATAATGCCATCAAAAGAACAGGCTGCTACCCTAGAAAGTTTTATAGGTAGCATTGATGAATTTTCACTCCATGAATTTGTCTCAATATCGTATTTGAAAACTGTTTGGATTGGTAAATCCCAATGGTCAGGGGTGCCACCAAAAAGATATATAGTTTTATCAATTAATACTGCAGTACTATTGGCTATTGGAATTGGCACAGGTGCCAGTTGGCTCCAGATTTTGCTTCGCATATTAAACTTCTGAAGGTCATTTGTTGATGAACCCACATCGAATGTTCCGCCAATGATGAACAATTCATCTCCTGAGATACAAGAGGCAAATCCATATCTACCAGTTATATTACGGCTGCTGATTTCAATCGGAATCCCCAAGCTCCACTCGCCAGATTCGGTGTGTAAAACATCAACCCTGTTTTCGATAAAATGATGATTCATATCTCCCAGTCCTCCCACAACGAAAATCTCCTTTCCCCATAATTCACAAGACAGATGTCCACGTGGGTGCGGTAAATCTGAGTATTTTCTTGACCAGGAGTTATGTTGAACATTATAAACAAGAACGCCACCATATATGCGGCTATATTGCGTATTATTCTCAACTGGTATGTAACCACCAATCAACAATATTTGGCCATCAACAGCGGCGGATGAAAACGCAATGACAAATTCAGGAATCTCAGATACTTTTTCCTTCCAACTCCCAATTTGCCCTTTTAGCTTATTGGTTTGAAAAACCAATAAGAAAACAATTATTCCGTATATTAATCTGTATTTATTCAAACCTTAATATATCGTGCCAAAAGGAGTTGCCATTTGATTGTATAGACACATATATTTCAATGGGTCTTTTTGTCCGGAAACCTGATGATATTATTAGCTTGCCTTTTGAGCTTGCGTTTACAGTCTCACCAGGTAAAATGTCTCCAATCAGCAGTTGCTTCGACAGTAGGGCAATATTCGGGTCTGCGCAAAACAATTCCACCTCAACACCCTCTGCTTTTCTTATTTTTCCATTATTCCTGATCCCAAAAGAGAAAGAGACAGTATCAGGAGATATGGATTCCCCAATCTTGAGCTCCATGGAAGACGAGTCATCAACTTTAAGCGGCCCTATGGTAGTAAATGGTCTCTCAATTCCCGAACTGGTGAAGATCCTGTCTCCATTTATATCAGTTGTAATTACCTCAATGTAATATATATCCTCATGCGATAGATTACCAATCCATCCGCCATATACACCATCAGAAGTATGATAATCATTATGCAAACCATCATCATGGAGTTGAACTGATTTCTCAATGTTATTAGCACTATTCTTCAGATTAATATGGGCTGTAAATAATCGCTCTTTGTGATTGATAAACGAAGTTCTAAAAAACAATGAATCGGTTTGGTGTAGATAGGTATTACTTATCTCTCTATGAATTGCTACGACTGGGTTAGAAGTTGCCATATATTTAATGTTGACACTTCCTTTTGAGTAAGTTCCGTCTATTTGTCCAGGAGTCATAATAGCACACATACTTAGAAATTCATTCTCTTTCACATGAATAGCTGTTGTATTTGCTCTATAAGGGAACGAACAAACTTCAAAAACTGCTTTTGATTGAGGATCATAGACCGTCATTTTGGTGTTGTAAGTATTGACCCTTAATTCCGGATCAAGACCAGTAATACCACCAGCGATATAAATAAAATTATTATATACCCATGTTGCATGGCCATATAATCCTTTGGGATGAGCAGCTGGTCCTGTCTGCCAGGAATTGGTTTGGATATCATAAATCTCGAAATATGGAATTATATCCCCACTGGATGTCACCCCCCCCAAAGCATAGATTTTTCCATTCAAATAACATACCGATAAGCTCCCCCTAGCTGTTGGCATATCTGCCTTTTTCTCCCAGATCTTTGATACTGGATCATACGCCTCTACTGTAGATATTCCTTGACTGGTTCGATCAAAGCCTCCGATAACATAGATCTGCCCTTCTACGATACAAGAGCCAGAGCCATAACGCCTTGATGATAGCCTAATTGGGTCTGGATCCCAGCTGTCTAAGAGCAGATCAAAGACTTCAATATCATCATATCTCAAAATTAAGGGCCATCCTGATGAGCCTCCAATAACATATAGTTTATTGTTAAGCACTTCGATGCTGGAGTGTGCCCTGGGGCTTGGCATTTTAATTTTTGAAATATCCCACCTTTTGGTCATGAGGTCATACACTTCAATTGAAGCACTCCCAAAACCCAAATTGGTAGTTGAATCTGTTACGTATCCGCCAAGCACGTATACCTTTCCGTTATAGAACGCCGAAGAGAACTGCTCCTTAGCTCTCGGGTTTGCTGGACCAGCAACTGACCATTGTCCATTTTGTCCAGCCAGATTATTTGTCATATACCCAAGAAAGGAAAGACTAAAAAAGAAAATAAAGCATAATTTCTTCATAAATTGTGGTATCGTATCAAGCTGAGCTAAGTAAAAATATGAGGAAAGACTAGAACAATGGTGCTTTATACAAATTCTTAACCAAATCTTGACAAATCAGATAATAAACTTAACAATCAAATATAATTAATTGGCCACTTTAGCATGATAACCAATTTCCAGTATGGCTCTTTTCAAACCGCAAGGAAAACATAAGCGAAAAATTCTTTTTTACTCTCTGGCAATGATCCTTCCCGGAATCATTCTCAGTATTGTGGCTTTTAGAGGCATCATTGGGAATATGGCTATGGCAGAAAAAAATCAGACACAAAAACTCGCCAATATCAGTCAAAAATTCTGCGAAGATCTGGAAAAATCATTCTTAAGAAGTTCCACCGAGTTTCCACCAGATGAATTGTACTATGATGCAGGGTTTTCAAAATTCAAGGAGCCAACAAAGGGTATTGAATTTCTGAACGACAAGAGATTTGTAAGCATAAGCACATGGTTACCAGACACCGGGCTTTATATCCTGAATAATAATATTCTGTTTGTTCCAAATATGTATTGGAATGGTCATCATCAAAAAATCTCTTCAATTTCATTACACTCATGGAGCATGAAAGAAGAGTTTGAAAACAACAACCTTTATGAAGCTCTGAAAAAAAATAAACAAGTATTCCAGGATTCTTCCAGTAATATCATGTTGCAGATTCAATCTCTAATGAGCCAGGCCAGAATTCAACGCAAATTGAATCAAATTCGAGAGGTCAAACGATTGTATAGAGATATATTTGAATTAAGCAAAAATCCAGAAATCCTGTCTCTGCAGGATACAATTCCCAGAAAGCTCATGGGGGATATAATTCTATCATGGATAAAAAGCAATGAATTTTTGAGCAATACACAAAATTTCAGCATACCAGCAATCGAAATCCTCGCTTTCCTTTCCTTACCTCAGACTTATTTGATCCAAAAGAATTACATACTCTGTTTGCAAGAATGCCAAAATATGTTTGAAATTCTCAAGAATAGTCCACCTGAGCTTGCTATCGATATAGAAACAATTGAGGCACTATTGAAAAAAAGAGAAGGTGTCGTTCATAAGCATAACAAAATCATTCATCTAAGCGATCGAATAAATAGCATACTAACAAACGAGAATATTGATAGTGACGACATCAGCCAACATAATTTTGCGCAATATGAAGATTCAGTATCCTCATATACAGTATTTTCAATTGGTCAGAATGGTGAAAGAATGGCATTAATATTAGACTTGAAAGAGTATCTTAAAGAACACTCCAACAAATTCTTCAAGTCTCGACAGTATAAGAATTTGATTCATTGGCAAATAAAGGACGAACAAGAAAAGGTCATTAATGCTGGAGCTGGCTTTAATCCTAAAACATCAAGCTATTCTAATACACCAATTAATCTGGGTATGTGGAGCTTACACCTGCAATACAATAATACGAGCTGGCTTCGAAGTGCTTTTTCAAGTAATCAGGGTATCTACTTTGCAGGTATATTATTTGTAATTCTGGGACTGGTGCTTGGTCTTATAATCACTTTACGTGGTCTTGCTCAGGAAAATAAATTAGCCCGATTAAAATCAGATTTCATTTCTTCAGTATCTCATGAATTAAAAAGCCCGGTGACCTCGATTCGTCAAATGAGTGAACTTCTGGAAAGGGGTAGGATTCAAAGTGAAGATCGCAAAAAAGAGTATTATTCTACAATGGTCGCTCAAAGTGAACGCTTGAGCCATGTAGTCGAGAATATTTTAGATTTTTCAAGGCTGGAATATGGCACTAAAAAGCTCAAACTTGAACCAACACGTGTAGACCGATTACTAAAAGACGTAATTGAAATTTTCGAAATCCGACTACGATTTACCGGATATAATTTGAAGTTTACCATTGATGAGAATATTCCCATTATGAATGTGGATCAAGAAGGCCTTAGGCAGGTATTCTACAATTTGTTAGACAATGCTTACAAATATTCGGGGAAATCCAGAAATATTGATTTGGCTCTGGTCAAACTTGAGAATGGAATTCAAATATCCTTCCAGGATTATGGAATAGGAATTCATCTAAAAGATCAAAAAAGAATTTTCGAACGATATTTTCGAAGCCATTTTGATAAAACCGAGGATATAAAAGGTAATGGTATTGGCCTGGCAATAGTATCTCAGGTTGTCAAATCACATCATGGTAAACTAGACGTAAAGAGCGAGTTAGGTAAAGGGAGCACATTCAGTGTAATTATTCCATTCTCTAAAACAACTTCAGTATGAGAAAAATATTAATAATTGAAGATGACCCCGCAATACGGATGGCTTTGGAAGATGACTTCGTGGCGGAGGGGTATCAGGTGGAATCCGTTGATAATGGATCTGATGGGCTTAAAAAGGGGCAGGTGCCTGAATATGATATCATTCTGCTTGACTTAATGCTCCCCGATCTTTCCGGATTTGAAGTTTGTAAGCAAATTAGAGCAAAAGGAATTGGAACACCTATTATTATGTTGACTGCAAAAAGTCAGGATGTTGACAAAATATTGGGGCTGGAGATTGGGGCCGATGATTATGTAACAAAACCATTCAGCCCACGTGAGCTTCAAGCCAGAATAAATGCTGTGCTCAGGAGAACACTGACTAATAATCCAACCAGTGTTGTCTCCTTGTCAATTGGTCCTTTTATAATGGATCATGAAAAGCATGAGTTAACAAAGAACGGGCAGTCAATTTATTTAACAATTATCGAATACTCTCTTCTTCAATATTTAATTGAAAACCAGAATAAGGTTCTTCACCGAAATGATATATTAGATAATGTTTGGGGGCGTGAAGTTTATGTTACTCAAAGAACTGTAGATACGCATGTAGCAAGCCTCAGGAAAAAAATAGAATCCAAAACGGATTATCACCAGTGGATTGTTGCTGTAAGAGGAATTGGCTATAAGTTTTTAAGCTGATTATCTTAAATAAACCTTTCCCGTTTTTGCCATGATATTGCATTCATAATAGTTCAATCGACCCAAGTTTATGGCATAAATAATCTATTTGGTCTCTTGTATGGGTCGAAAAAACAACGATACGCAATACTCCATCGCTACCAGAGCCACGATATTTCACAAATTGGATAAAAATACCTTCATCCATCAGAGCTTGATGGATGCTTGTCATGTTTGCCACATCACCAGGAGCAAATGCAACAATTGGTCTGGAATTATCATCAGTATCAATTCCGATCGCTTTCAAACCTTCTTTTAAGTAACTGGCGTTCTCCCAAAGTTTTTCGCGCATCATTGGATTGTTCTTAACAAGCTCAAAGCCCTTTATACCGGCAGCAACAGCCGCATTCATGGGGGCATTTGAACCGGTCATAACACTTCCGGACTTAATCCTGTTTATAAAATCTGCCTTACCTGGAATTATCCCACCATAAGCACCAAATGCTTTGGATAAAGTTGCGCCCATATATAGCCTGTCGGATTTCAAACCAGCATGTTCATAGGATCCTTTTCCGTTTTCACCCAGAATCCCAACACCATGTGCATCATCGATCCAAATCACACCATTGTATTGTTCGGCCAGAGTAAGATAATCACTAAGCGGAGCAATTTTAGCCCAGACAGGAAACATGCCATCGCTCGCAATCATAGGCCTTTGCTTTGGTTTTAAATTTTCTTCAAGTTTTATCCTTAAGTCATCAAGACTTCTGTTTTTAAAGCTGACTATTGGTTTGCCAACTGTCATAGCTCCTTCAGTAAGACAATAATGCGATCCCTCATCAATAAAAATCACATCATATAAATCCATATCACTTAAGGCCTTTAGCCCGGCAATGTTGCTTAGATATCCCGAGGGCAAATAGGCAGCATCCTCAGTATCAAAGAACTTAGCTGCACTTTTCTCAATTTCCAACAACAAGGGAGTTGTCCCAGAAATGGACCTCGATGTAGCACTTGCAATACCAAATTCCAGCGTGGCCTCACTCGCTGCTTGAATTACTTCGGGATGTGAATTCAGTTGAAAATATCCGGTTCCGGCGAAATACAAATATTTCTTTCCATTAATCCGGGTTTCAGTACCGGTGGCACTTTCAGTAATAAAATTATATGACGACATGTTCCATTTCTTTCATGAAAGCATCATCAAAACTGGCACCTATCCCGGGAGTGTCTCCCAGCTCCCATTTACCGCTTCCTTTATACTCTATCCCTCCAACAACAGGATCTTCAGCTAGCATGAGTGATGAGTCAATATCGAAATGGACAACATTGTTCCGGGCTGCAACCAGATGCATAAGTGCAGTCAATGCATAACGCGATTCAGACATGCACCCAACCTGACATTTTATCCCTGCAGATTCAGCAATAGCAACTATTTTCAAGGCATTATTAATCCCACCAGATTTTGAGAACTTAATATTAAAATAGTCACATGCTCCCATACTTGCCAGACGAAAGGCATCGTGATGATCAAACACCGATTCGTCTGCCATTATAGAAATCGGACTGTTTTCTCTTACCCTGACCAGTTCTCTATTATTCCAGTGAGGAATAGGTTCTTCGCAATGTTCAATATTGTATTTATCAAGTTCGTTCAAGGTTTTAATAGCAGTAACAGGATCCCAGCCCTGGTTGGCGTCAATTCTTATAGGATAGTCCATCCCTACCGCATCTCTGATAGACTTAACCCTTGCTACATCAGCATCTGTAGTTGTTCCCAACTTTAGCTTAATCGCAGGAAATCCGTCGTCTTTGAACCTTAATGCATCACTAGCCATTTTTTCAGGCGAGCCAATACTGATTGTCATATCAGTATAAACCTCACGAGAATTACTACCGCCAAGCAACTTATACAGAGGCAGATTGGCCTTTTTTGCCAGCAGATCGTACAAGGCCATATCAAAGGCACTCTTCATGGTGTAATTTCCCTTAACAGCCCTCTCAATCTCAAACAAACGATCCTCAATAGCAAAAGGATCTTTGCCTTTTAAAAGCTTCCCGATTTGTACAGACAGCTCAAATACAGTCTCTTGTGTTTCACCAACAATAAAAACAAATGGTGCACATTCACCAATTCCGATTAGCCCTGTATTAGTATGTATTTTTACTACAACATTTGTTGCACCCTCGATAACTCCCAAAGAAATAACAAAGGGTTCTCTATATGGAATATTCAGTTTGATTACTTCCACACTTGTGATGACAGTATCTTGATCTTTCATATTCGGAGAAAATATGTTATTAACAAATGTAATAAATAAGGTTATAATGAAAATTTGCGGACACTACACTTATATGATATTCATCCAGGCTTTCTATCTGTTTACATAAATATATCTCAACACACAGCTATTCCCTATACTATTTTTGTTCTGGTCATCGGTGAGCCTGAGTTGTAAAACATGACTTCCCGATATCAACCCATCTGCAAGAGTGTAATACCAAGGCAAGTGGTAGTATGTGCTGTGTTTGGTAAATAAATCCTGCTTCTTCCATTTTCCTCCATCAATACGGTATTCAATAATCCCGGCATCAGGTCCGGCAGCTACGGCCACACCCACAGCATTACCTTCGAACTTGAATTTTAATGATCTTGCAGGATATTTGCCAATTAACATGGATACATTGATGTAGTTAGCACGAGTATTAGCTTTTATTTCAGGAATCCAGTTTTCGACAAGCTCCCAACCTTTTTGGAGCTTAATTTCAGAAGAAGGAATTAGCACTCCATTATCATAACAGGCATTATCCAATTTCATGAGTATTGAATAATTAGTAATCTTATCATCTTCAGCAACAAAGCCGGTCAGTGCATTATTCAAATAAGTAATCATCGAGTGAGCATAAATTCCCTGTCCGAAAGGTGAAGGATGAAGGTTTTTGAAATCATCTTTCCATGTAAACTCATCAGCATTAATTCTTTCGGTAACTTCTTTTGCCAAATTAATTGCCGGAATATTATAGTACTTAGCTACTTTTTCATGATTCTGAATTACCTGAGGAATTTTCCCTTGCCGGTAATCGTTCATCTTCCCGGGGTCAACAAAATACATAAATACAATATCTGTTGTTGGGTTGTTTTCTCTTGTGTGCCGCACTATCCCTTCCATCGATCTTATCTGTTCCTCATTTGATTTTCCTTTACCACCATCATTTACAGCAGCCTCAACAAAAAGAAGGTCAACAGATCCGTTCATTAAAACATCCCTTTCCAGTCTGAACACATCTTCAGTTGAGCCAAAAGAAGGAATTCCAGCAGCTATAAAATCAAATTTTATTTTTGGGAAACGGTCCTGCAAATAGCTGCAAATACTATCACGCCACCCTCCATTGTAAGTAATTGAACCGCCTAAAAATGCCACCCTTGCTTTTTCCCGTTGTTTTAACTTGATAAAGGTATTCTCTAATCCACCACGCATTAAATGGTAATCTGAGGATTTCAATTTTGGCTTAGGCTGCATGGTTTGAGATTTATTAAAACCATACCAATCAGATTT
The DNA here is from genome assembly GCA_018669475.1 of Bacteroidota bacterium. Lineage (GTDB taxonomy): Bacteria > Bacteroidota > Bacteroidia > Bacteroidales > UBA12481 > JABHCC01. Next base: position 40,739 of record JABHCC010000163.1, read on the forward strand.
TTCTCCAGGATAATCCTGTCCGGAGAGGCTTACATTAAGAAATAAAATCAGAGAAGTTAACAGAGCAATTCGGAATGATCTTTTCATATATAAGATTAATGGGATTAAAGATAATGAAAGTGAGTATCATTACTTAAGGTACAATGGTAATTTCCCCCTGGCCTCTCTTCAATGGAGCAGGAGTTCTTTCACTCTATTGTGGTTTAGGGACTGGGTAACTCGGGTATACCTTCACTAACTTCATTGAATATCTTAAAATTTCTTAAAAATCATTAAACTGTTTATCCTACGCATTGAATTTCATAACTTGTGTAGCTAAATATTAACTAAATCAACCCGAAATGAAACACAAAAGCTGGCTCATAGCTTGCATATTAGCTCTTGCATTTTTGCTCCCTGGTTTATCTGGCCAAGCACAAAAAAGAAAAAAGACAGCTCCGGAAGTGAAGCAATTTGAATTAAACTCTCAGATGCTTTCAACTCTGAAATTCAGAAGTATAGGCCCTGCAGCCTATTCAGGACGAATTTCTGATCTGGCTGTAAATCCAGATAATCATTCAGAATATTATGTTGCTGTTGCATCAGGTGGTCTATGGAAAACTGATAATCATGGTACAACGTTCAAACCGATTTTTGATGGACAATCAGTATTCTCCATAGGATGCATTACTATGGATCCGAACAATACAAACACTCTTTGGGTGGGTACCGGTGAAAATAATACTCAGCGTAACCTGGCTTATGGTGATGGTGTTTACAAATCAAGCGATGGTGGAAGATCGTTCAAAAATATGGGACTGAAAACCAGTTCTCAAATAGCAAAAATCATTGTCGATCCGCGCAATAGCGACGTGGTTTATGTTGCTTGTCAGGGACAAGCATGGGGACCAGGTGGAGAGAGAGGTTTGTACAAAACTACAGATGGTGGAAAAACATGGAAAGCTGTTCTTGAAATTGGTGAATATACAGGTATTACTGACCTGGAAATGGACCCGCGAAATCCTGATGTTCTTTATGCTGCATCACATCAACGCGAGCGCAGAGTTTATTCCAAAATTAATGGTGGTCCGGAATCTGCTATCCACTATACAGAAGACGCTGGTAAAACCTGGAAAAAACTTAAAGGAGGACTACCGGGTGGTGATGTTGGACGCATCGGTCTGGCTCTTTCTCAATCAAATCCTGATGTAATTTATGCTGTTATAGAATTACCAGGAAGCAAAGGTGGAACATATCGCTCAATCAATCGCGGTGCAAGCTGGGAAAAGCGTTCAGACAAAGTTTCTGGCAGTCCGCAATACTATAATGAACTATACGTAGACCCTAATGACGAGAATACCATTATTTTAATGGATACACGAGCTGCCCTTTCAGATGATGGTGGCAAAACCTGGGTAAGTATTGAAGGAAGAAATAAGCATGTCGACAATCATGCTTTATGGATAGACCCAAATGACTCCAATCATATGCTTATGGGTAGTGATGGTGGTTTGTATGATAGTTATGATGGAGCAAAAACATGGCAGTTTAAAAACAACCTGCCAATCACCCAGTACTACCATGCAAGAACTGATAATGACTACCCTTTCTACAATGTATATGGAGGTGCTCAGGATAATGGTTCATGGTTTGGTCCTTCCAGAACTCATCGCAGATCAATAGTTAATGGCGACTGGACCTATACCATAGGTGGAGACGGATACTTATCAATTCCTGATCCGAATAATCCGGATATTCACTATTGCGAATCTCAATATTGTGGAATCAGAAGATATGACAGAACTACTGGAAACAGTATTGGCATTCAGCCACAACCAACAGAAGATGAGAAATATACCTGGAATTGGAACACTCCGTATCTCCTCAGCCATTTCGATTCAAAAACTCTGTATATCGGCGGGAATTATGTATTGAAAAGCACAGATATGGGTGGTACCTGGAAGAAAATTAGTGGAGATATGACCCGCGGTATCGATCAGAATGATTTGCCTATGATGGGCAAAATGTGGCCACCCGAAGCCGTAGCCAAGAATCTATCAACTTCAGAATTTGGTAATATTTTTGCACTTACTGAATCTCCTCTGAAACAAGGATTATTGTATGTGGGTACTGATGATGGATTAATCTGGACCACCGAGGATGATGGAGCTAATTGGACAAAATATACCAGCTTCACCGGAGTTCCGGAAATGACCTTTGTTAATTACATTACGCCTTCAATGCATGATGAATCTACAGTTTATGCATGTTTCGATGGTCGTAAAAACAGTAGCGACTTTACCCCATACTTAATCAAAAGTACTGACAAGGGTAAAACCTGGACATCCATTGCCTCGAACCTGCCTTCTGGTACAGTATATTGCATTCAGGAAGATCATGTGAATCCAAACATTCTATTCATTGGAACAGAATGGGGCGTATGGACTACCATAGACGGAGGAAAAAAATGGGTTCAATTGAAGAGTGGTATTCCAACAATTCAGGTCAAGGAATTGACCATTCAGAAACGTGAAAACGATCTTGTTGTTGCTACTTTTGGTCGGGGGTTTTACGTCCTGGATAACTATTCTGCATTAAGAGAACTAAGTGAAGATCTGACGAAAAAGGATGCTCATATATTCAAGATAAAAGATGCTTTGATGTATTTCCCATCCAGTAACCTGAATTACCAGGGATCAGTTGAATTTAAAGCTTCTAATCCTCAGCCAGCCGTAAAGATTGAGTACTATATTAAAGATGGATTCACCGGTCTGAGATCCAAACGTATCAAGGCTCAAAAAGCAGCTTTGAAATCAGGCGAAAAGTATCCTTATCCTACAGAAGAAGAGCTACGAGCTGAGAAAACTGAAGTTAAGCCTGGATTGGTTTTTACTATCTATGATTTAGATGGAAATATCATGAAAAAGCTAAGTGCTCCACTTAGTAAAGGGTATAAAAGTATTAATTGGGATTTCTCCTACTTATCAAATCGTGGAATCAAAGTTGTTCCGGGAGAATATAAGGTTGCTATTGACAAAAATGATAATGGAGTCTTTACACGTTTGCTTGAACCTCAGTCATTCAAAGTCATAGCCTTACCTACTGCTTTAGGGACTCCTGATTATGCAGAGAAGTTCAACTTCGCAAAGAAATTAAACAAGCTGAATGCCTCTGTATCATCGGCCCGCACAAAGATCTCAGACATGAACAAGCGCCTGAGTTTCATGAAAGGTGCGACAACTGGTTTAGCCGTTGAAGGAAACTTTTTAATTGAGGAAATCAATGCCTTTCAAAAAGAGGTGGATGCCATAAGCAAGGTGATTAGTGGTGGTTTTGGTGCCAAGAGATCGGTATCAGGTAGTTTAGGTTTTGCCGGCTACGCCACATCGGGTGCCAATGTTAATATAACAGGTGCTCAGAAAGAGCAATACAATCTTGCAAAGAAAGCCTTTGCAGGCCAGCCAGATATGATTGCTGATCTAATTAACAATAAATTGCCGGCTTTAGAGAAGAAATTCAAAGCCGCAGGCGGAGTATTGTAAAATAGTAAATCGATAAAGAAAAAAGGGCAGCTGGGTATTCAGTTGCCCTTTTTTTGATAAGCTTTACTTAAGCACCTTTTTAACCATCCGCGTTACGGAATGCCTAATCCCTGGAGAAAGAGACTCTAAATATTGATCTTGCGAAAGCCAGGCGACCTCACTCAACAAATCGGGATGTTTTTTTGCCATCTTAAGAATGAAAACTAAAGCGTTATATCGAACAGAGGGTCCTTTATTTATGGCCTCCCAAACAGACATACACAGGTTAAACATATAGCCTTCATGTTCTTCATTTAATTCCATCTTAGTCAAGATTTTCATCAATTCACGCTGGTGTCCATCTTTCTTGCTTGGGATTGTATCGATGATTCTTGTAATATATGCCTGCATCCGATCATCATTCTCCTCCATACAGCTCCAAAGCAGCCAGGCTGCCCTCCAAGAATAGGGCTGTTTGTCGCCTATAGCCAATTCAATTGCTTCTACAAAATACTCAGGATGAGTACCGAGAAAGGCAATCATTCCATCCTTATATGAATTGGTCAAGATAATTTCTAACCGTGTTGCCATATGCCAGCACAATTTATGAATTCATTGTTAAATGCAATCCACAAAGTGGCAAGCAGATCGAAATATGCTGGATTGCATATTAAATAATTGAAATCAAGATTAACAAAGCCATTAAAGTAGAGGCAAAAAGGGAGCGCCACATTTTTGCTTTCTTTTTACGATGAATGATAAGGTTTATTCCGATTACTATTGCAAACATAATAAGGAGGAATAACCAGGCCTGATCAGATAATACGACAAAGATTAAACCTGCCAATACAAATAGAATCCACTGTAACAGACATCTTAGCATTAGCAATGATACTTTTTTACCAGAAAGCTTCTGCTTAACTAAAAAGAAGCCAAATATCATCCCAAAGATCAGAATAAAATATGCGAAGGTTCTGAAAAGCAATGACTTTAAAGGAGTTGTGAGTAAAGCTGAGAAGGTAAGGTCTGGAACAGACAAGCCTTCAAAATACTCAGCATCAAATTCGCTGTCAATAATCAGATTGATGGCTTCAGTTGATAATCCGCCAATCTCTTTTATTTGATCTAAACTGGTAAAAAAACCTTTGGTTTTACGATAGTTAATAATCTTAAGAGCATCGTCTTTTTGAATCCCTTTAATCGTTAACAAATCTGCAACTTCTGCAGCATTGATGTCAAAGGTATAAACAGGCATAGTGATGGCATCATAAGGATCAAGAGCCAACAGACGGTGTGGATGATCTTTAATCAATAACCACAGATCAGGCGGCAGCTTACAGGTATAATCCAGATGTGTAACTTCTTTGAAAAGGTCCTTTATGGCCACTTCTTCGAAAGGGAAAGCGCTAATATATCCCTCCATAAAATCAATGAGTTGTGATTGTGAAAAACTATCATCAGTCATATAATTATGGAACACATAGAAATATTTAAGGAACTGATTTTGCAGAGGGGTAAAGACTTCGTTCGGTAAGTGCATCGCCATGCTTGTATCCGGCAGGAAAGGAAGATAAAAAGAAGCTTCCTGATATTTTTTTGATAAATCACTCTGGGTAAGACGAGTAAAAAAGGCACTGATAACACCCTCTGTAGAAAGCATCTGGATATAATTCCTCAGTTCACCATCATTTTGTCGTACACCTGAATTTCGATAGGTGAGCTGATCTTCAATATTTGGCAATTCCATTGTTGCATTGCGATATATTACCTGACCATTAACTGCATGCTCATGCCTTTTATAGTCTTCAAATTTTTGAAACCACAGCGGCATTGACATTTTGAAATATCCGATTCGAAGTCTATTCTTAAGGTCCTTTTCAAATCCACGTATAGAATACTCCGATTTATTCTTGATGATTTTCAGGTCGGCGAATATTCCATTTCTAATGCTGTCATTTTTCTCGTAAAGCCTGGCAATGTTTTCCATGTGCTCTGAAAATCCCTCATTAAAGGCTGTTGAATAATCAGTTCTGAGAGAGAAATAATGCATATCTACAGATCTGGAGGTTTCATCCCCCTTGGATTCATTTAGCATCCCGTACAGAAGGTGTCCCATCTCGTGAGGATAAAGCTGAGTGAATGACATCAATTTATCTTGCCTGGAATCGATTCTACCCTCAACAATATCAATGTAAGGAACATTAGCTTTTTCAATGGTTCCATTCTCTTGCTTGAGATGAAATCCGAGCTTAGCAAATCCTCCATCCTGCTGAGTGAGTGCCAAATATGCAGGCTCTATTATATCTTTGGAATACTTATTCTTTAAGTAGTTTGCAGCCAGTAAATACAAACTCAATGTTTCTTTTACGAAGGAATTTTTTGCTATCTCATCGACCTTCTTAAACAATTCTGATGTATCAGACAGAACAGTCATAACTGGCAAATCATCTATCATCTCGCCAGTAGGTTGCAAAACGATCAATTTGCTCGAAATATCCTGGGCTTTTACAATTGTCAATGAAAGCAATAATAGAATCAGAGAAAAAAGTGTTTTCATACAATGTGAATTTTCTGAAGGTATGACGTTGGAATCTCACATTTTGTTACTTAATTGGATTTCAGTCTTTAATATCATTGTTGTATTTGCTATGATAAATATGATATTTGATTGTGCAATTTTTTTACGAATCATTTTAGTGTCAATTCATAAGCTGGAAATCTATTTCGTATTAATACAAGGAGAAAATCAGGTTTAACATGATATAGTTTTGATGTAACTTTGAGTTCGAGGATTATTACCCTCCTAACAATTTAGTTTTCAATGAATATTAATCATTAACTGCTATGAGAAAAAGCCTGACTATTTTGGTGTTAGTGTTACTGGCGACAAATTGTACCCAACCAGAACAAATCCTTTCCTGGGAGGAACAAAGAGAACAATATGAGTTTCCTGCTTGGTTCGAAGAGGCCCGATTTGGTATCTGGGCCCATTGGGGAGCACAAACTCAACCTAATCTTGGAGGTGGATGGTATGCCAGACATATGTACATGCAGGATGTTGGTAATCAGCAGTGGGGCAAGAATGCTAATCCTTACCACCTGGAGACATATGGACACCCATCAGAAATTGGATACAAGGATGTACTCAATGAGTGGAAAGCAGAGAATCTGGATACCGATGCTCTCTTGAAATACTTCAAAAGCATTGGCGCAAAATACTTTGTTATCCTGGCGAACCATCACGATCATTTCGACAATTTCAACTCCAGCTATCATCTCTGGAATTCTGTAAACATGGGTCCTAAAAAAGATATCGTGGCAGAATTTGAAAAATCTACAAAAAAATACAAGATTCCATTTGGTGTAAGTTCTCATGATGACAGGTATCTGGGATGGTGGTTACCAGCTTTTGGCTCCGATACATCAGGTTTTTATGAGGGAGTACCTTATGACGGCCATATGACTATAGAAGACGGGATAGGCAAATGGTGGGAAGGACTGGATCCGGCTGATTTATATGGACTTCCACCAGAAAAAAGAACCCCGGAATGGATTGAATCAGTAAAAAAGAATTGGGTATTGCGTCATACAGAATTAGTTACAAATTACGATATAGACTTCCTCTGGTTTGACGGATATGGATTCCCTTACGGAGACTATGGTCAGGAAGTTTGTCAGGCATACTTCAATCACAGTCTTAATACGCATGGAAAAATCAAAGGCATTGTTGCAGGAAAATTCCATGAAGAACCATCTACCGTAAAAGATATAGAAAGAGGTGGATCAAATGAAATATTGGATTATCCCTGGCAGGGAACACTTACTTTTGGCTCTTGGTTCTATAAAAATGATCGTCCTATCAGACATAATGCCAGAACCGTTATTGAAATGCTAACTGACATGATCAGCAAGAATGGAAACATGTTGCTCAATGTAGAGCTTAGGCCGGATGGAACAATTCCTCCTGATCACAAAATAATTCTCGATGATATTGGAGCCTGGATAAAACTCAACCAGGAAGCTATCTATGCCAGTAAACCATGGGAAATATTTGGCGATAATTTGAATTCCAGTCTTAAAATCCTTGAGGAACAAAACATTGGCGAAGCTGATCTGAAAGCATTGAAAGAACAAGCCAAAGCTGAACACTTCAATGAAAGGACTGTTGAAAGTCTTCCTTATGGTCCGACGGAAGTTCGATTTACTACAAATAAAAATGATTTGTACATATTCGTTTTAAATCCTGCCACCGGACCAATACATTTACCATCATTGGGATCAGATTCTGATTATTCTCCAAACCGTATCAAATCAATTTCGATGATTGGCAGCAAAGAATCCATCAAGTATGATCAAACAGAAAATGAGCTTATTTTGTATATCCCTGAAAACAGACCCAATCAATATACAACGGTATTTAAAGTACGAGGTATTTTACCCAAACAATAAAACATAATCTTGATTTGTTCTCTCCATTGTAATCAGGCCCTATACTAATTGAAAAGAAATTTCCGTACTCCTCTGCGCCAGAATAATTCTAATACAACTTTTCAGCAGTATGGCAAAGTGTATCATGTTTTGGTAGTGAATAAAAGATATAAAACCAATACCTTTGCAGGTCTAATTAAGATCAAAACTCATGTCTTTTGAATCCATGGGCTTAGCACCCTATCTGCTTAACACTTTAAGCAGCCAAAAATACGACCAAGCATACCCCATTCAGAATGAAGCCATTCCAGCGATACTAAATAAAAGAGATGTTCTTGGCATTGCACCTACCGGATCTGGGAAAACAGCCAGTTATGTTTTACCGGTTTTGATGAATCTCCAGGAAAAAAATGACATCAAGAACCGGCATATAGAAGTACTTGTGTTGGTACCAACAAGAGAACTTGCTGCTCAGGTAAGCGAGGTTTTCAATATATTTAGTAAAAACCTACCCAATCCTGTTAATACACTGGCTGTTTTTGGTGGGGTTTCTATTAACCCACAAATGATGGCCATTCAAGGTGTTCGAATTCTGGTCGCTACACCGGGACGTCTATTGGAATTGATTGAATCCAATGCTGTACACATTAGTGAAATCAAAACACTAATTCTGGATGAGGCTGATAAAATGCTAAATATGGGATTTAAGATGCAAATTGAACGCATTTTTGAATTGCTGCCCCCTGAGCGACAGAATCTATTATTCTCTGCAACCTTGAGTGATGATGCAGGTAAAATCTCCACTATTCTTTTAAAAAATCCGCATGTCATTAAACTGGGGACAAAAGAATATGACATAGAACTAATCAAACAATCCGCTTACATGGTATCCGAAGATAAAAAGGGTCCATTATTGCGTTACCTGATCAATCACAATAACTTGCAACAGGTTCTGGTATTTACGTCTTCCATATTTAAGGCTGAAAGTGTGGTTAACAAACTGGTTAAAAATGGAATCGATGCTGAAGCAATTCATGGCAAGAGAAGCCAGCATGCCCGAACGGAGGTACTGAGACAGTTCAAAAACGGAAAATTACGCGTCATGGTAACCACAGATTTGCTTGCTCGTGGAATAGATATTGAATTCCTGCCGCACGTGATTAATTACGAACTTCCACGCTCACCAAAAGATTATATCCACCGGATCGGCAGGACAGGACGTGCTGAATCACCCGGAGAGGCCATATCCATAATTACTCCGGAAGAACTCCCTCATTTCAAGGTCATTCAAAAGAAAATGGGAAAAGTAATTCCCCTGACAGAAAGCCTTAAAGGCATAGATATCTTTGGTAATAATCATAGGGGTAGCTGAACCCACTTTGAATGATTCTTCATACTTTCAAAGATGAGTATGTGTGTGACCTTTTATGCGGGCATTTAGTTATTTTCGTCAAGAATATTGAAAATTATTTATCCTCTCCAATATGATAAAACACTTAATAGTAATATTTGCTTTGTCATCCATTTTAGCTGGATGCATTTCTGAGTCAGGCATTGAGCCGGAAGCATTTTTCCCCATTCCAAATCAAGCTCAACTAAACTGGCATCAAGCAGAATACATCATGTTTGCTCATTTTGGAATGAAGACCTTTTACCCTAGCAGCGATCACATGGGATACGGTCAAGAAGATCCCTCGAAATTTTATCCGGTTAATTTTGATGCTAAGCAATGGGTTGAAGCAGCAAAAGCTGGTGGGTTTAAGGGAATTGTTATCACAGCCAAGCACCATGATGGGTTTTGTAATTGGCAAACAGAAACTACTGGTCATTGTGTAAAATCATCTCCATGGAAGAACGGACAGGGTGATATCATTCGTGAATTGAGCGAGGCCTGCAGAGCTGGAGGTGTCTATTTTGGGATTTATGTATCGATTATCGATAAACACTTTGAGCATGCAGGATCTCCAGAATTCGACAATTATGGAGAGTATTACTATGCCCAACTAAAGGAATTAAGCACACAGTATGGAGTTATCGATGAATACTGGTTTGACGGATATAAAGCCGATGAGTTAAAGATGGATTATAGCAAGATTGCAGATTTAATCCGAGAAACACAGCCCACTGCAGTAGTCTATGAATCAGGTACTATGTCTGAGTTCCTACCGGATCGTAGTCTGGCCTGGCCGGGAAGACATGGAGGATTAGGTCCTGACCAGAACTATCGGGTTCTCATTAACGAGCAGTTGCGCTGGTATCCATCAGAACCATCCATTATCCTTCAGGGTAACTGGTTTCATAACAATACACCCCTAATTGCTCTTGATCAGATACAGAACTACTACCTCAGCTCAGTTGCTTATGGGGTGACACCTTTAATGAATATTTCTCCTAACACTGATGGATTAATTGATCAGGAAACTGTTGAAGGATTAATAGAATTCAAGGCATGGGTTGATCAACTTCACGATTCAGATCTCACCCAAAACGACCGGGTGAAAGTAAGTGCTGACAATCTCAGAGGCAAGTCCAGGAATTTCTCCCCAGAGATGCTTTTCGACAACAATCATGATACATATTTCGCTACCGATGACAGTGTTTTCAATGCGATAATCGATATAGATTTGGGATCTGTTCAAGAAATCAAAGGTTTCATTATTCAGGAGTATATACCCCTCGGACAAAGAATTGATGGATACAGTATTGCATGTCGTGTCGATGGAAAGTGGCAGGAAGTATTCTCCGGTATTAAGATTGGTTACAAGCGCATCATACTTGAGGGGAAAGCCTCTGCCAGCGAAATCAATTTCCCGGCAAGCGATGCCGTAAGGCTAGTCATTCACGATGCTTTGGCTTGTCCGCTCATTAGCACTTTAAAGGTTATTGGAGATTACCGATAGTACATCAGATCATTTCTTGGCGCATATTATTCAACAATGATCTCATCAGCAAAAATCCAGGCCTTGCCTCCAGAACTAAGGTGCCACTCGGGAGTTAAACCAATATTTTTTGCTTTTATTCGGATAAACCGGATCGATGCATTCAGCTCAATCGAAAAGTCTTTGATCTGTATCCCTCCGACCATCCTGGAGTAATCGTTTTTAATGGTCTGTATAGTTTCCCACTTTTTGCCATTTACAGAGACCTCATATTGAATCACTACCGGATAAAAAATCCAGGAGTCAATGTCCTGAAAACAACCCAGAGTAATACTTTTCACCCGCTGAACACTACCCAAATCAACTGTGGCATCCAGATCATGTGCTTCATATCCCTGCCATGATGAATTGCGAAAGTTATAACTACCCCGATACCCATCAATCAAGGCCTGATCACCTCCAGCTTTGTAATTATCGTGGTAAGCCGTTCCTATTGTTATCGTTCTGCCTTTCACCCGCTTCGTGAATTTCAAAGTAGTGACCAGACTGGGAGGAAATCCATCCCTATAAATGCGTGCATTCAAAGTTGTGCTCTCACAGATAGTGATAGGACCCAAATACTGCTTAGTTTCCTTTGTAGGCTCACTACCATCAAGAGTGTAATAGATTTCTCCTGAATCTACATAGGTACCCAATCTTACCTGAGTGGAATCTGCAAATACCTGGTTCCCTTGCTGTAAATACGGAATCGGAGTGAACTTTGAATCTCCAATCGAGGAAACCGGTACATTTTCATTACTACTCCCCCATTCTCTATTGGGATTTGGACCCATTTCAAAAACCAGCTCTCCCCCTGCAACAATCTCTCCATGCCTGAGGTACGATCTGGTGAGTTCTTGTCCGTTTAAACTGACAGACTGTATATAATAATTATTTGAGGAAAGGTTTATTGCGCTTATTGTAAACTCCTTACTATCTGACAACTGGATAACAACTTTCTCGAAAGCCGGAGATCCAATGATATACTCATCCCTTCCGGGAGTGACGGGATAAAAGCCCATCGCCCCAAAAATATACCAGGAAGATAATTGTCCTAAATCATCATTTCCACATAAACCATCCGGAGTATGCTTGAAATAATCTCGTATTAGTTGCGAAACCAGCTTCTGGGTTTTCCAGGGCTCTCCAGAAAAATTATACAGATATGGTGCATGCATAGAGAATTCATCGCCCACATAGTAATAGCCTTTGTCAAATAATACATCCAGGGCTTTCCCAAAGGCCTCCTGGCCTCCGTAAATATCCATCAATCCTGATACATCATGAGGAACAAGAAAGTTGTGATTCAACTTGTAAATATTGAGAGATTCCTCTGTATTCCCGGCCCATGTGCTAATAGAATTATCATCTTCAGCACCCCAGCTTCCGTCTGAATTTTTCGACCGTACCATTCTGGTATCGGGATCAATGACGTGTTTGTAATAGCTGGCCCGACGTATGAAGTATTCATAATCATCATCCCGACCCAGTGCTTTTGCCATCTGAGCTACACAAAAATCATCATAGGCAAATTCCAACGTCCGGGCTACTGGCTCCATGAAATTATCTCTCGAAACATATCCCAAATTCATAAAATTATGAATCCCAACCCGTGCCTGATAAAGATCCGTAGAGACCTTTGTGGCATTCTTTTTCATTGCTGCATAAGCTTGATCAGCATCAAAATCCCTAATTCCTTTCACATAGGCATCTGCCACCACCGGATCGGCATGTGTTCCCATCATAACATTACTGTACCCGGGATTAGGAAGTTTGGGCATCCAACCTCCCTCATCATAAGCATTGAGCAGAGAACTCACCAGCTTGCTGACCAACTCAGGATTAATCAGAACAAGCAAAGGATGCAATGAACGAAAAGTATCCCATAAAGAATAATCAGTATATAAACTGCCATCGTGAACCTGGCCATCAAAGGGAGAGTAATACCGGCCGTTTTCCTCCAGGCTCCTTGGCAACAACAGACAACGATACAGCGCCGAATAAAAGGCTGTTTTCTGTTCTTCACTCCCTTCAATTTGGATGCGACTTAACTCCTTGTCCCATATCGCTTGCGTGCTTTTCATCAGCCTATGAAAATCCCAGTCAGGCACCTCCTGATCCAGATTCACCCGAGCCTGTTCCAGACTAATAAAGGATGTCCCAACCTTGACATTAACCACATCACTTTCCAACAGTTGAAATGTCACATAAGCTCCGGTTTTATACTGCCCTGATACTTTATTCTGTCCTTCTGTGATCTGAACCGGTTGGCCAACGGAATCATTCATAAATACCCCAAAGGAATCAATGGGATGATCAAAGCGAGCCACAAAATATCCTGCAAACTCAGGTGAGGTTCCCCTGCCCCTTGCTTTTGAATAGCCATAGACTTCATTTCTTTCCTGATCTATATGGATAAATCCGCCATCCTGATAGAAATCAAAAAGAAGAAATGGAGTTTCATCCTGAGGATAAGTTAGACGAAAAAGACCACAATGTTTCCCGGCTGTAATCTCGGTTTTTATACGGTAATCCTTAAGGAAAACAGAATAATAGTGTGGTTTAGAAATTTCTTTTTTATGAGAGAACCGGGATGCTCTTTCTTCTGGATCAATCTGAAGATCACCTGTTAGTGGCATTAGTGTAACAGCCCCATAATCAAACATCACGGCTCCACTGGGATAATGGGTACCCCGAAATCCCTGTATCCGGGCCTTCTCACCCTCCTCATAAAAATAAGGTATTTGTCCGGTATTCGTTTGAGCAGTCCATTCAGTCATACCAGACGGCACACACACCCCAGGATAAGTATTTCCATGTGGCAACTCAGTTCCAGCTAACTGAATCTGCTCCTGCCAGGGCTTAGTGCCAATCAAAGTATTCACATAATCAGACAAGTGAACATGCTCTCGGTAACAACCAAGCAGCAACAAAACAATTAGCAAACTAAATAAACGAACTCTCATCCAATCTTATTTATTACTTAAACTTATACTCATACTTGCAACTTACCCTTAAACCTTGAGGCTCAAGCCTTATCCCAATAAATCGCCCTCTCCTTCGTCAAGCATGAAACCCCAAACGCCCACAAAGCAATAGTCAACAACTAGAATTCCTGCATTAATTTTGACAAAACTAGCTCCTGATAATATATACCTTATGTTTGGTATTATTTTATTCATAATACAAATGTTGAATCATTCAAGCAATGTAGCATGTATAGCTTTAGTACATACTTATTTTATCTCAGTTACTATTTCCAACTCATCACCGCTCTCATAAGGACTGAAAACAACAGAGTAATTCTTTCCCATCGCCAAATCAAAGCCTTGAACCAAGCTGATCTCACCATTTTCAGAGATACGATATCGAAAATGATTCTTTTCTCCTTATTGCTTGTTATAGAAACCAAGTTATGCTCCTTAGGAAATGGGCTTCCATCAGTATTGAGGTAAATACCGGAAAAAAGAAAAGATTGGAATTACACAACCTTTTGAAGTAAATTAGGCTGACGGTAAGTTAACTGTAACTTTTGTTCCTGCTTTTTGGGCACTACTTACCGACAATGTCCCACGATTTAAATCGACAAGCTCCTTGCATAAAAGTAAACCCAGCCCGGATCCTTTTTCTTCAGCTGTTCCATTTAAGGATCTTTCAACATATTCCTTTTTTTCTATAGTTGAGAGATTCTCAAAACCATCTGACAACAAGTTTAAATAACCCAAGGTTGTATTAAAAGGATTGATTATGTCATGAGAAATCAACTTTAGAAACAAATCCTTAGATTCATTTATTCCTTTCAGTTCAGCATTGGCCTTCCTGAGCTCTTTCTGGCTAATTTTAAGCTCATTAATAGCTCGTATTCGCTTAAAAACAATTGAAAATAAATTACAGATAGATTCCAAAGTACGCTTAATATCCTCATGCAATTTTCCTTCAAAGCACATTTCATTGGGCACAAAAAAAGTAGTACTCGCATAAATCTCATCACCTCCAGAGAAACCTATTGAATAAACTCCCTGAATCTTTAGAAGTTTCTCTATCGCATGAGCAACAATCCGATTTATTTTCCCCATCGTAATATCATATATACCGTCTTCAAAGTAATGGAGCCTTCCTGACTTAAATGATACTACCTGATCTTCTGATAAGGCAGAGAACGGGAAATCAATATGAAAAGGATCTTTTCCTACAACCTTACCAACCTGCCTTCTGAAAGTAGACAAAACATTACTTTCAACAATCCGGAAATTCAACTTATCACTTTGCATAACAGATATGACATATGATAATCCGGGACTAACTTCAGCAATAGATTTCTTTAGGAGTTTTAGGAGCTCAGACTCGTCATTAATTGACAATAAGCTGACCGCAAGCTCATTAAGGCCAACACTACTAATTTCACTTGCTGATTCCAACAATGGTTTATTAGTTCTCATATCTTATCTGCTTCAATAAATATAGGCAAAATTTGCCAAAATTCAAAGGAAGACTCGCTGACAACTATTCCTTTAAATCATAAGCCAGCAAGAAGTCACCATGTGGGTTTTCGCTATACAAATATCCCACCTATATGATCGTCAATAAAGACGGAGAATTAGTACTACGTGATGCTGCCAGACCAAGTGAATGAGGATTTTCGATTCGTTTAAGTCTCTGATCCTATAATTGACGGAAAGTTTGAGTACCAAATGGAAGTGAAACATACAAAAAGAAAAATAATTAATGTTCTTTTAGCTGTAAAGAAACGTGTCAATATATTGTTGGCTTTGGTTGTATAAAGTCCTCTAAATAATATGTAATTCCATGCAGGGCCATACATATCCAATACATATCCTTTCCAGAAGGTTCCTAAATCAATCCATATTGTTGATAGGCTAATTCCTCCAAATATTAAAAGTGCAACCGCCCAATATGGTGCAAATTTATCGTGTCTGCTTTTTATTTTTAACATATTTCTTGACCATTTTTCCGAAATCCTTATCTTTTTTCCGTCTTTCAGCAATAGTAGATTCATAATGATCTTTTTCCCTTACCATCTTCAAGTAATTTTCATAGGACAACTTGTTAATATCTCCTCTTTCAATTGCTGCCACAACTGCACAGTCGATTTCTGAGGTATGTGTACAATCATTAAATCTGCAATTCTTTGATAGTTCCACTATTGTTTCAAATGTAGTTTCTAATCCGTCCGTAGAATCTGCAATACCTATCTCTCTCATTCCAGGATTATCTATTAAGATTCCACCATTTTCAAGAACCTGCAATTCACGATGACTAGTAACGTGCTTGCCTCTACTAGAACTTATACTAATGGCACTTGTTCTCATCAATTGTTTGCCTAAAAGGTTATTTAATAAAGTTGATTTTCCTACTCCTGATGAACCTAATAAACAATAGGTTTTACCGTTTTCTATAATCTCTTTCAGTTTGTCAATTCCTTCTTGGGATTTATTACTTATAGCAAATATTGGTACTTCAATTATTCTTTCCCGAATGGGAGTAATCAATTTTATTAATTCGACATCATTCACCAGGTCTATCTTGTTGAGAATGATAATTGGTTTTACGTTTGATTTGTTGCTAATAGTTAGATATCTTTCTATCCTGTTGATACTGAAATCTCTATCAACAGCCTGTAGAATAAAGGCACTATCTATATTTGTTGCAATAATTTGCTTGTCATCTTGTTTTCCAACCGCTTGTCTTTCAATAATAGTTTTTCTTGGGAAAACTTTATGAATAAGCACTTTATCGTCATCATATTCAGATATTGCAACCCAATCTCCAACGGCAGGAAAATCAGACCTATTATGCGCAGAAAATCTTAAATTCCCGATTATCTCCGCCTCATATTCTTTTTCAGTATTTTTTACAATGTATCTTTCTTTGTGTTCAGAAATAACTCGCCCCACTGCAAAAGAGTCAAGATTATGGTCTTTTCGGTAATTTTCCAATTCTACATTATATCCTAATTCTTCAAGTGTCATTTTCCTTCTCCTACATTAAGTACAACTTTCCCCTGAGCATGACCTTCGCCTAAGTATTGCATCGCATCATTGGCCTGCTCAAGTGAATATCTCCTGTCAATGACCGGTGTGATCTTGCCATCCTCTACGAGCTTTGTGATAAACTCCATATTCTCCAAACATATATCTGTAAGTGATCTGACCAGCATTTTATATCTGGTCAACAACAAAATCTACAAATCTTTTATCTGATGACATAATTTTCTCTTTTGTCCCCCACATCAAATTCCTTCAATCTGCAATTCAACATTTTCATTATGCAATTCTTCAGCACTCATTCTTTTAAGTAGAATATTCTTCCCAAGTACATCATCGTCGATTTTATTTCCTGAGATCTTTACATTTTTACAGGCTTCAAAAAGAAAATTGTATTTATGAAAATGCCATGGTTCATAATCATAACTACGCGTAATTGTGTTGTTAATGAAACATAAACCATCAACGGATTTTGCATAAATAATTGGATAATCAGCGGGGTTAAATGTGTTATTCTCTATTCGGATATTCTGATGAAAGGGATGTAAGGAATCCGCTTTGGGAATCTCAGGATAGATGCTAATGATGGCATTGCAGAACTGATAGGAGGATGAATTGCATGGCGTTCTGAACTCATTATTTCTGATCGTAATATCCTTAACCGCTCCACTCTCATACCAATAATTAGCATCACCAGCGATCAGAATAGCAGAACCACTTGTCTCAAATATATTGTTCTCTATCAACACTTTGCCAGGAGTTGATATTAAATATCCTCTTGCCCGGTTACTGCCCACAAAACAATTTGTGATGGTAACATTGGGAGTCCAACTTAGATTCTCAAGTGAGTAGTCTGTGGATATATATTCCGGGATCTTATCCTGAAATTCCAGAACAAAGCTATTTTCATCTATGACCTCAAAACTCGAAACAATACCTATCCCTGTGGTACGCATATTACTCTTTTGCGTATACCCTACCGAATCTCCCTTTTGGGCCCAAATCAAACCCATACTCATGGAGTGCGCATAATTACACTTGATAGAAGTATCACTTAATCTTTCAGCAACCGGAACAAATGTGCCGTGTATATTTATAGGATCATCCATCAATCCCTGAGCATCACATTCATTTATGATAAGCTCACCTTTGCAACCCATAAAGTGCAGGCCGTCATCATGTCCGCTCAAATATCGATTCTTGTTCGGATTGGGAATCGAATGTACTCTTTGCAACTCCACATTTTCGCAGTATTGAGAAAGAATGCCCAGTCCGGATGTGTGATATACATTGATATTTTCAAGTTTGATGTCCCTGGAATGAAAAAGAAACATACCGGCATGATCACGAACATTATGTCTCATAATCCAGTAATTACCTATTCCCGGTGTTTTGCTAAAGTTTCCCTCCATGAGAACCAGGCCAGGACCAAATTCAGAGTATTTCACATTTTTCAAATCTCCTCTAATACTCCCATGATCTCCTGTGAAAGCAGGAATAATATGCTCTTTATTAAATTCAATTAGGTTTGATCCTCCTGATAGTCTCCATCTTGCCTCCCAGTCATCAGCCGCAAAGGTCAATCCGCCCTCCTGAACAGTATATGGGAACTGTGAGGCATCAATCTTTACCAATATGTGCTTTGAATCAGCTTCAATAATTTCAGATTCTGCAGTCAAAGGATGTTCCCAATCAATATTTACATTTTTAATGCTAATGTTTTCTGAATTATCCACGGTAAAAGGCTGGATATGTCCATGAAATATAAAATCAGATCCTTTAGCATCAATGGTAACATCCTTTCTGCCCTCTAGAAGAATCGCCAATCTTTTTGGATTTACATCATAGGTATTGGTTTCATAATAAGGCCTGAAATAATTTGAATCCGGATAAAAATCATACCTGCCTTTTGGAAAAATGATGCATATAGGCTCATCACTCAGTCCTTCGATAAGTTCATTAACAGAAGCAGTTATACTTTGTTTGGTATTGGCTTCAATTCCATACTCGCTGACATCAACTATTTTAATCGATTTTTCTGATTTACAGCCAATAAGAACGGCTATTACTGCTGTAATTAATAATAGGTTTTTCATAATGCTTGCCTTACAAATATTTACTTCTTGAATAGTTTCTGAAAAATCAGACTGCAAGTTAAACCTATTTAATAAAATCTTTGCTTACTAATTCAGTTCAATCATCACAAGGCAATGAGTCAAATTCACTCCTCTTATTTTCGAACCACTCATTCATAGCATCAGGAGATTTCATAAGTTTTTGCATATCATTCATTGCCTTAAAATGATCCGCATCTCCCTGCTGAAACATCTCCATACTATGCTTTTTGCTCAATTCAGCCATTTCATTAAAAGTGGGAGCATGAAACTCCATATCGCAAGCTCCGCCCAATTGTAAACAAGTCATTGTTTTCATAATTGTAATTTTTAATCAGTATCTATTCATTACACATAAAAAACACCATTGTTTATATTACTCCCCTGTGTACTGTTATTGTCAATTTTTCTAGTAATTTTAATTTTCGATCTTTCAATTTCTTTAGAAATACTACTTCATACAGGAATCACATTTAACTTCAAAGAACGGCTAACTTTCACAGCTGCTATTTGCAAGAAAAAAACAGTAGGGTAATAGTTTAGTTATACGTTATAGTTTTATGAAGAATCATTTATTCTTGCTGGCTTGCTTCATTGGCTTGTCCCTGTCTGGAAATTTATTGTCGCAAGAGGTTGAATTTGGAAAGGTTTCTGTGGATGTTTCTAATCGGATTCAAATTGAAATCGAATCATCTACAGATTATTATTATGTATTGTATTGTCGTCCAGATTTACAAAGCAACAAGGAATGGATTGTGTCCATTACGCTGGGTCAGGATGGTCAAACTATTATATCAGAGCAGCTAAAAGCGTATCCTTCGGAGCATTATCGCATTGTCCAACACCCTGTTGGACAATCTATTGATCTCGATCAGGACGGCATATCGGATATTAACGAAATTCAAAATTTAGGACGATTAGGACCATTAAATCCTGCGGAAGAAATAGCTTTTAATGATGGTGTTGTTTCCATTCCTGATCGTGATATTTTCGAGCAGCTTTCATACAACGGTGAAGATATTAAGATCGATGTGCACCTGAAAAACCTGGAATTCGTCAAGTTTTTCTTCATTGATACACATACTGATAAGCCTAAGGTCTATTTTATGAATACTGAGACTCATAGAGCTCACAGGGCTTTTGCTCAGGCAGTAGGCATAAGAATGGCTGCAATGGGTTCTCCCGTTGCTGGACAAATGCGAGGTGAGATTATTTACCATCCTAATGTTCTGGGACCTAATGGATTTAATGGTGTCTATCGTTTTGAGTTTGAACCAAATGATTCCTATTCTTTTGAAAAAGTGCAAATGGCCTATGAGATGCTCGCCGCCAATATGCCAATACTTCGAAATAATTTGGCCTATTACCCTATGCCAAACGCAGCTCTGCCCAGATATCATTCTGAGAAACTATTGTATGATGCTTCCAGAGTTGCAGTTTTATTTGAAGAAGATATCTATGCGGATATTACCTATATAGCATTGAACCAGGCAGAGGGATATGGATTATTGCGACTAATGGATCTTGATGAACGGCCTCATTCCAGAGATGTGGTTATTTACGAAGCTCTACCTAATGAAATGCCTCGCACTGGTGGTATCATTACAACTGTTCCCCAAACCCCTCTTTCTCACGTAAATTTGAGGGCAATACAAGATAATGTCCCCAATGCCTATGTGAAGAATGCGCTGGATAATCAAGCGATTAAAGACCTGATGGGGAAATATGTTTACTACAAAACTGATTCTGAAATTTTTGAAATCAGGGAGGCAACATTATCAGAGGTGGAAAATTGGTATGTTAATCAGCGACCAACAGAATCGCAATATCCTGAGCGGGATTTGTCGTTAACGAATATTACCTCCTTGGATCAGGTGGATTTTGATGAATGGAAAAGCTTTGGAGTTAAGGCTGCCAATGTAGCTACAATGAGGAAATTTGGTTTTGAGGAAGGAGCAATACCTTACGGATTTGCGATCCCATTTTATTTCTATGATGAGTTTATGAAATTTAATGGTTTCTATGATCATGTGGATGGTTTGCTCAGTAATCCTGATTTTCAAAATGATTATTCTGTTCAGGATAGTTTGTTACAGGAGCTACGTGATACAATTCGCGCAGCAGATATGCCCACATGGATGTGGGATGCCTTGAGTGAATTGCAAAGTTCCTTTCCTGATAGCACATCCCTCAGATGCAGATCAAGTACTAATAATGAAGATCTGCCTGGATTCAGTGGTGCGGGCTTATACAACTCAAAAACTCAACACCCTGAGGAGGGACATATTTCAAAATCTGTTAAACAGGTATTTGCCAGTTTATGGACTTTCAGGGCCTTCGATGAGCGGCAATTCTACCGAATAGAACATGCGACAACAGCAATGGGAATTTTGGTTCATCCCAGTTATTCTGATGAATTAGCTAATGGAGTAGCTGTAACCACAGATCCTCTGTATTTTACAGAAGATACTTATTACCTCAATGTACAGATCGGGGAAGATTTGGTTACCAATCCTGATGCACTCTCGATTCCAGAAGAGGGCTTATTGTCCACAACAACAAGTGGTCAGGATGGATATACTATTGTGAGATTCTCTAATCTGGTGGAAAATGACGTACAGATTCTTGGGCTTAATCATCTTGATGAGCTGAGGGACAAAATGACCACCATTCGTCAAGAATTTCAAAATCTTTACGGTGTGGAATCTGGTGAAAACTTTGCCATGGAAATAGAATTTAAAATTACTGATGAGAATAATCTGGTCATCAAGCAAGCTCGTCCATGGGTGTTTAGCGCAGAAGGATCAGTCTCAGGAATGGAATCTGATAACACTCATATTCCAGAATCATTCCATATCAGTCAAAATCATCCCAATCCCTTTACCTCAAGCACTACCTTTTCATTTGATCTTTTTGAATCTGGTAATGTAAGCCTCAAAGTTTATAATCTTTTAGGATATGAGGTCAGTCATCTAATTGACAAAGCACTCCCTGCCGGATCATGGAGAATCCAATGGCACTCCCCCGAATTAGCTAAAGGACAGTATCTTGCTGAAATAGTTTTTAATGGAACCAGAAAAGTCATTAAAGTGTTAAAGGTTCAGCGTTGATGGTGTGAAACAGATTGATGGCTGAAGCGAAGTGAAAGTCCCTACTTGTCTGGAGGTTACGGGTTTCGGGTTTCTAGTTTCAATAAACAAAAATATCCTTTTTGGTCTCATGACATTAAGTGACTCCTATTTTAGAATCATTTTCCCGACAGAGCTGAATTTATCCATATTTAGAACATAAAAATATATTCCGGATGTCATTGTTTGATCATTGTCATCTTTACCATTCCACAATACTGTATGATCGCCAGGATATAATTCCTGATTTATAAGCCTTCGTACTCTTCGACCATTCATATTATAAATCGCCAACTCTGAAAGACCTCTCTCAGGGATTGAAAAAGATATAGTTGTAGAAGAACTGAAAGGATTGGGATAATTTCGAACTTTCTTGAAATCTGTCAAATATTGCATTTTATCATTCGATGTATTAACCGGACGGGCGGCAGTGGCAATATAAGTATGTCTTTTCGATCGTTTTTCAATATCGTGACCAGCATTATAAGCAAGAATATAACGATTGTAGACATCATCAACGACAAGAGTTGGTGTCCGTTGGAATCCCTGATCCGGTACTCCATCAGGAAACTGTCCCGGGGCAATGATAGGATTATCGGGATGACCGATCCAGTTATCGCCCCAATCAGGAGACCAATAGTATGCGATGTGTCCGTATCCGGCATAATTCTGATTCGAAACCATTAGCACCATGTGAACACCGTTGGCAATGGTGTCGCCGGTAACATGAGCTTGCCAGGATCCCCGAAACGAAAATCCCCCTGGCCAGGGTAATGTCCATTGGTAGGCCGGATTCTCAGGATCTGAGGGATCCCAGGATGGGACAGGGTTCTTTACCCAATTTGTTTTCCCATCCTCACTGTCAGCGTATGAAATTCTCCAGTTATAATAGGAGCCTGGTGTACTATTTAATCCACGATAGAAAAGACGTACTTTTCCTGAAGTTCCAAGATGTGGTACCCAAACAGGTGTCGGTTCTGACAGACCTCCTTTGATCGTTCCATTCTGATTCCATCCCTTCTCCCACCATAATTCTGCCTCCAGGATATTCTTATAATCCTGGACAAACGGAATCCCAATCTCTGGTGCAGATTCACTTGAGGCTACCTGAATGGCTCCCTCCCATCCGGACAACCCATTCCATTCAGGATGCAGATATTTCGTGCCAGGACGAGCAGTATAATACAGAAGGTGCTCTCCAGCTAATGGATGAAGGATATAACCGGGTGTGTCGGTATGGTTCCATGAGCTACCCGGATTAGGACCACCAGGTTTCACCAGAGGACTGAATTTTACAAGAGTATTGGGATTGTAACCCAATGTCCAATTTTGTAGTAAATGCTCTTGAAATAATAGCTTTGTCAAATAGCTTGAATGATAGCTGTGATAAAATAATTTTAGGAAACCATCCTGCAAACCAAGAAATTCCTCCCCCACAATTCCTCCCCAGTCACCATATAAATGGGTCTGGTAATTAGCATCTTGTGGATGAGGAGCAGTAATAAATCCTAAAGGAGTGAAATCAGGCCATTCCCCCAATGGTCCTTCCTGAGCTCCAAGCCGTATTGAAAGGGACAATACAAGTAATAGAATATAAAGAAACCTTACTACAGGTGCTAAAGGAATAATTTCACTTCTCTTAATAATATCAATCTTCGAAAGGAAGGTCATAGCTGTAGTAAAGATAATGAAAATTTGATGGGCTGGTAGGCTGGTGCGAGGCACTGAGTCACCAACTAGAATCACTTAACATTAAATATAATTAGCAAATATAAATCGACCTACATTATCTGCTATTTAAAAAGGATCCCCTTCAGTCAGTATTGGCTCATATTTGTTAGTGTTACAAGTATTGGGATTGGAAAATGATTTTATACTTCAAGCAAAGGATGATGAATTAGGCAGAAAGTCACAGGATGCCAGGATCATTGTTAGAGGGCGAACCAAAAAAAAAAGAATAAGTAATGACAAAGCAAGACAATAAAAGATCAATTAGTGTATATGCACAATGGCTAGGAATAGACAAGCCGTTTCTGTCGGGTATTTTGCATTGAAAATACCTGATATTAGCGTTTGCTAATTTTGACACCTCGATCCTCTAGGTATTTCTCAACGCTTGTCCAGCATCCATCTGCACGACCCACGAACTCGGGAGGACTGATCCCTTTTTGTGAATAAGTGCCGTCAAGCACTAGCCGGGTGACTGCATTACAAGTGTACCCTGTGGTTCGGGCCATGGAGAGGGCCCCCGTTGCAGGATCATATTCATCGTACATGCTGTAGGTGTAGGTCGCTTGTTTCCCGTCTTCCACTCCGGAAATAACTAGTTTCATGACAGTTATATCGGCCTCGCCCAGTTCGTATTTCCAAAGTGGGGAGAGCAGTGATGTCATCACATCTATCGGTCGTACTGAAACACCTTCCACCTTGATGGGGGTCGTGTTTAGTAATCCGGTATCCTTGAAAACACGCATCTGATCTACGTGATTAGGATAGCGGAGAGTCTTCTCAAACATGTCGGGGATATCCATGGTATGTATCAGGGTTCTGAGTCCGTCGGAGTTGAGGCATGCCATAGTGCCAACCTTATCGATATCGATCGTCATAGTTTCGGAAAGCATTGGTCTTACAACCACCTTACCATTCTCAACCATGGTTCCGTTTTCGATGTATTCTTCTAAGACCTCAAGGACAGGAAAGGGAGATTTGTACCCTAAAGGTGCCTTCCTCGACTTTGGAACACCACCTACGTAGCACTCGTAGCGAGTAACTTTCATCTTACGTGATCGATCGCCGAGAATGATGTTACCCATACCAGGTACAACACCACAGTCAACCACGGCGGTAACCCCATTTGCCTTTGCCAGTTCGTCAAGGCCAAAAGGATCCTCCATGAAGTATGAAATGTCAACAATGTTTTTGCCTGCACGAATAACGTTTTCGAGCATTGAGTATCCAATGGAATAAGGTACCGAACCAATGACAATGTCAGCGTCTTCAACGGCACGTGTTACTCCTTCCGCTGAGGAAAGGTCCTCCACTCGTATCTGAATAGGATATTCACTGGCCAGCTGCTCCAGAGCCTCGCGGTTGACATCCACAGAGATGACCTCATAGCTGGGGTCCTTGCACAGATCGATTGCCATGTATTTACCAACTGCCCCACATCCCAGTACTACTATTTTACTCATCTTTTCATCCGTTTATATTTATTTTTATTTGTCGGATGGAGCTCGCACGACAAAAACAATCATCCGCATGTGTGTTAAAATATCTTTTCTTTTGTCATGCTCGGTTCATCCTTTTATTTATAATTTTTTGGGTCGGGAGCGTATAATATAGCGGTAAATTGGCCAGGATATAAGCACCATGATCGCAGCATACATAGCGGTTTGGATCTCTGAAACTGCCTGGAACAGTGAGAGTGCAATCCAACCGAGCAAACAAATTAGCGTACTCCATGGATGCCCCCATGCCCTGTAGGGGCGATCTGCATCCGGCTGGCGTTTACGCAGGATAATGACTCCTGCTATCAGTAAGACATAAACGAAGATGTGAAAGAATACAGAAAGGTGAAGCAGAAATTCAAAACCTCCGATAATGATCAGGAAAACTGAAAGTCCCCAGGAAACCACTACTGCAAAGATCGGATTGCCACCTTTTGAGATTTTCTTGGCACGTTTGACAGCCAGGCCATCAACGGCCATAGCCTGTAGAATCCTGGGCGTACTCATGTACAGTACGTTTTGGTGGGCTAGTGTCATAACTATTGCCACAACAAGCACAATGGTTGATGCCATCGGTGAGACCACCATCTCCAGCGCCCCGGCCAATGCCAATTCATTTCCAGCAAGGCTTAGCAGTGGCACTTTCCAGGCCAATGCTGCAGCAAGGAAGGTATAGAGCAGAATAACAATGACAACGCCCTTGATTGCTGCACGTACAATAGCCTTACCTCCGCCTTTGACTTCGCCGCTGAAATAGGCTCCATAAAGCCAGCCATCGTAGGTGTAAATTAGGGCAGCAATCACAAGACTCCAGCTGCCAATACCTTTAGCCTGAATAGGGAAAGAAGTTGTATTATTGTCAAGCGCCGATCCAGAGAATACCAGTGCCAGAGTGAAACCAACAATGATTAGTGCAATGGCAGCGGCAGCGAATTGCTGAATATTTGCGCCCAGGGCAATGCCCTTTAATTGAAGTGCGGCGAACACCGAAGAAACCATAATGGCCAACGGTACTTGCCATTGTGCTATATCAGGAAAAAGCAGCGTAGCAAATTCTGTAACCACCACTGCCTTCAAAGCAATGTCAGAGACAAAACTCAACCAGTCAACCCAGCCAATGACGAAACCAGGAAAAGGCCCGTAAGCACGTCTCACCAGAGAATAGGATCCTCCTGACCGTGGTGTCATACAAATCAGTTCGGCCGCTACTATTGTGCTCAATAGTGCAAAAAGGCCGCCAAGTACCCAGAGGGAAACAAATAAAAAAGGATTGGGAGCAACTTCTGCTACCTCGCCGGGTGTGCGCAGAATACCCAGACCAATGATACCGCCAATGGTGACGGCCAATGTAAAACCGGAACTTAGAAAGCGCTTTGGATGATGCTGTGTACTCTTAGTACTCATATTCACTTTCGGAGTTAAATAATAAGGAAGCTCCAAGGTAAGGAAAAAGCATAGAAGCAACTGTAGGACATACCTATTCCAAAATAATTGTTTTTAACAGGATTATAGTATCTAATGTTTCGGGCTGCTGCCATTTAGTACTCCCCCATAATGCCCATTACCGCAACAATTCTTAAACTTATCTCCACTATTGCAAGGACAAGGACTATTACGTCTTATCATCTCTTTCTTCTTGCTAAGCCTTCTGGATGACATATTTTGCCTGAATACTCTTTCCAGGAGATTATACAATTCAGGATGGTTTTTCTCAAGTAACTTTGGTCGCTCAAAGAAATATTCGCTTACAACAGAGAAAAATTCAGCTCTATTTGTTCCACCATAGGGATTTATTTCTGATACTCCATCGTATATCTCATCTATCTTCTTATTGATCAGATCTATCCACGGAATTGAGTACTGCTTTTCCAATAATAATGAGGGAATACCATCGATTGATCCATCTGTCTTATCTATCAAATGAACAAATTCATGAATTGCAGTGTTTGTCTTATCTGATTCATTCTTAAATCCATGTTTTAATGCTTGCTGAGACAAGATCATCTTACCTTCCATATAACCAGTACCCACCATTCCCAGTATTGATCTGTCCGGACCTTCGGTATCAAATTTCTCATTGAACATTGACGGATAAAGTAAAACCTCATGAATATTTGAATATTTCCAATCACCAAATTCAAATATTGGAATAACTGCACTTGACGCAATAAGTACTTTATCTATTGCTTCAACAGTAGTTTCAATTCCTGTTATCCTGCAATTCAAAAGGAATTCATGGACCTTGAATTCAAATCTATCTTTTTCTTCTTCGGATAATGAATTATAAAACGCTACTTCCCGGATCAATATAATTCTCCAATCTTTTGGAAAAGGTTCTTTTGGAACTTTCCATCCTGAATTTCTTCTACGAATCCAAGCAAATAAGATGATACTAATTATTACAATAATTATTATGAATGTAACAGGGTTCATATCTGTAAATGTTTCTGAAACATTGATCCTGTTGTCATAAAAGATCTTTGCATTCCTGCCATATCCAATTCCAGGTATCAATATGTCCTTTACTCCCTCCTCAAGGAAGAAGTTCTTTATTAAGATTGCGGAATCCGAAGGTTCAAATCCCCACGACGTTTGTTCGTCTTTAAATTTTGATTCCCAGAATTCGCTCATGTTTTTTGTTTCGGGATTGCGGGCTACTTCACAAGATACACCAAATTTGATGCGAGATAACGCTCGAAAATCTCTGAAAACCACATTACTAATGACACTTATTAGTGATAGTTTATTCAATTTTTATCTGATTTTTTCTCGAGGAATATAGTCCATTAATGAGATTACCATCACAAGCTTTTAGAAGTTCACTTTTAAGTTCATTTAATTTATCAGGATATATTTCTGATAAATCGCTCTCCTCTCGAAAATCATCGAGTAAATAATAAAGTTCAAATACATCTTTAGCCAGATATGCTCTTATTTTCCATCCGTCATTTGTAATCAGAGTAGGGCCAGAATATGAGGAGAATACGACGAATTCATGCTCTAATTCAGTATCTTTTTCAGTCAATTCGTTAAAAAAAGAAATACCATCTGTGTTAAATAATCTGGAAAAGCCGGTAATTTCAGCAATTGTGGGTAAAATGTCATAATTTGTTACTAAATGGTTGCTAATCCGTGCTGGATAAATCTCTTTTGGCCATCGAATTATTAGCGGAACAACTATGCCCCCTTGCAAATTACTTCGCTTCAATCCTGCTCTACCACCATTACCATCAAAGACATCCCCTCCTAAGTCGCTATAGTATTTATTTTCAAGGTTGTTAAAAATCTCTCCTGTTTTCATATTTGTATAAGGCTTATGAACACGATCTTGCTGTCCATAGTAGATCTCATGCCCATTGTCTGATGTGAATATCACGATAGTGTTGTCATCGATATTAAGTGATTCAAGTTTTTGCAAAATCTGTCCAATATTATCATCCAACATTTTTACCATTGAAGCATATTCCTTCTCTATTTGCGTTAGACGTTCATCGTATACAAAATCGGAATGTACTGTGGGAATAGACACTGGTCCATGTGGTAGTTGAGTTGGAAAATATAAGAAAAATGGTTGATCCTTATTGGTAGAAATAAAACTTAGAACGCTATCCATGAAAAGGTTTTGGGAATAGACTTTTTTTCCTGTCATATTCCAACGCTCAACGTATGTTTCTTGTGTCTCAGGTTCACCAGATTTCCCACAGTTCGCTAGGGTATTTCCACTAATCTCAATCAACTTCCCATTTTCAAATAAAAAAGGAGGATAAAACCCATGCGCTCTTACATGATCAAGATAACCAAAAAAGTAATCCCATCCGTGTCGTTTCATTTGCTTGTGAGTGGAAGCAAAGCCCCATTCCAATTTCCCGAATTGAGCTGTAATGTATCCTGCCTCTTTAGCCACCTCACCTAAAAATACCATTTCTTCAGGTACTGCAGATAATCGTTCATTGATCATTGTCTCAACTTCACGGTGAGTGTAATCCCCTTTACCAATTTTTTTATAAATACCTGCGTTGGTTATCTCAAACTTCTCAGAGTGACAATCATGAAGTCCTGTTAAAAGTGATGCCCTTGCTGGAGCACATAGCATACAGGAATAAGCATTTTGAAATCGAAGACCTTCTTTAGCCAGCTTGTCAATATGTGGAGTTTTAATGATCTGCTGTCCCTCATGACTAAGTAATCCTATACCTAAATCATCAGCATAAATCAGAATGATATTTGGTTTGTCTAGTTGGCTTTGGTTCTTATCACATGCAGTACAAAAGACTAGTATAATAAGTTGTAAGACAATTTTTGTAATCGGCATGAATTTCATAATTCCTTTTTAAATTATCGCTAATGGATCAGTGCAAACTCCGTAGCCGGGCGTGCGATCCGGTGTCCACCAGGACAGAGGATCGAGCGAGAGGTGATGTTGAAACTCCCACTGAATGCTATGGTGTTTTCATGGTTAGCCACTGGTTTTCATATTCTTTTATATATTCCATTTGGTATTACCTTCAATAGTATTGCAATTAATCGCCACCTCTTAGATACGTATCCAACAGTCTTTTTCTTTTTGATAAATCCAAAAATCTGTTTTGCTGCTTTTTCTTTAGTTGCAACCCAAAATTGCCCTTCTCCTTTTGCCATATCTGTATCAACGAATCCAGGTCTTATGTCAGTTATATAAATCGGTTTTTTCGTTTTCGTTGCTTTTTGTCTTAATCCTTCCAAATAATTTATCTGATAGGCTTTTGAAGCATTGTAAGCCGGTGCAATTCTACTACCTCTTATTCCTGCTATTGAACTTATTGCTATTAGATGTCCTTTCCCTTGTTTTTCAAAATAATTGAATGTCCAGTCTACAATTTCAGTAAAAGCAATTACATTCAATTTATTGGTTGAATTCTCAATATCAAATTCTAATTTTTCATTTAAATCTCCTGTACCTGAGCTTAAAATCAACAAATCCAATCCTCCTATTTCATTGACTAATTCAGTCAGTTTTTCAGAGTTGTTTTCTGTTGTGCAATCGAAAGAACTAATGCTGAAGTTTTTTGAGTTCGATTCTTTTAAATTATCAAGCTCAGTTTTTCGTCTTCCCGTAATTCCAACTTTATATTCATTCTCCACAAGAATTTTGGAGAGCTCATTGCCAATTCCAGAAGTCGCACCAATTATAATTGCTCTTTTCATTCAGTTTTTTTTCGGCTTGTGGCACCGGGTAGCTTACGCCCCCTAAGAACTGTACGTGCGATTTTCACCGCATACAGCTCAGGCACTTTAAAGGCAATCACGGCGAAGTGACACCCGGCTGTTATTACTGTTTTTATTTGACCTAAAAGTAGTAATTTGGTAACATTCTTTGGCTAAATCTTCTCTCCATTTAGTTCTCTGATAGAAGTATCTGTCATATTCGGGCAGAAAAGGATTGGCGTTGGCTTTCACTTTCACATAATACTTAATGGGTACAGACGATTTTGTTCGGTACCTTTTTTAGTAATCCTCTGGTCGGTAAAATGGTTATCGTGGAAGTAACGATGATATATCCACCAACGGTTTTTATTACCGTGTTGGTATTTAGTTTGTTGTGCCATGTAAGCGGATATCATTTACACCCTTGAGCCAGGGGCGATAATCACATTCTCGGTCTTGTTTAACTCCCCAAGGCGATGATCATCCAAGTGCGAAAGAAGGATTTGAACCGACCCTGTGACCCTTTTCATTGATTTTACCAGGTCATTGTCATAACCCGAAAGCCGTGGATATTAGCACTCTGCAATTTTCTCCGGTGCTCTCTTTTCGAGTGCCTTATACGGGTAAGCCAGAATATCACGCTGCTGCACCTGGTCCTCAGTGGCCAAAAAAGCATCAATCAGGGTGTTGCTCAGACGACTGGGAAAACCATGGGTAATAATAACCCGGGGCTCTTCACACTGTTTGTCGCGCGGCAAGCGTATAAGCGCACGCGCATGGCTGCTCGAAAGAGTCTCCATCATCAGATCCTGTGCAACATATAGTCTCTTAAATCCATCAATAATCTGGAAATTTACATTATATACTTTGTGTTAGCGTTTCGTGCTTTCTATTTCTTCTTTAAAACTTTGTCTAATACTGTATTTTTATCAAGTTTCTTGGTGCAGAAAAACCAATCTTTACAGTCAAGGTCACTATCTTCCATTCTACCCTTAGCAGCACCACATGAACCAGCAGGGCTAATGATGACATCATCTCCTGGTCTCCAATCAGCAGGAGTTGCAACTCCAAATTCGTCAGCTGCCTGTAAAGCAACAATTACACGATATAGCTCATCAAAGTTTCTTCCTAAACTTAGTGGATAATAAATGATAGCTCTAATTATTCCTTTTGGGTCAATGAAGAAAACAGCTCTAACCGCCTTTGTAGAATCTTCATTAGGTTGAATCATTCCATATTTTTTGGCAACATCCATTTTAATGTCTTCAATCAACGGAAAATTTACTTCAACATCTTTCATTCCCTTGTACTCTATCTTTTCTTTAATAGTTCTCAACCATGCAATATGGCTGTACAATCCATCAATAGAAAGACCTACAAGTTTACAATTTGCTTCTGCAAATTTATCTTCCATTGTAGCAAAAGTCATAAATTCAGATGTACAAACAGGAGTAAAGTCAGCAGGGTGACTAAAAAGAATTACCCAATCGCCTTTATAATCAGCAGGAAAGTTTATATCTCCCTGTGTTGTTACTGCTTTAAATTCTGGTGCAGCATCACCAATTCTTGGCATACTAAATACCTCTTGTTCAAGATTTTGTTCCATGATACTCAATTTTAAAGTTAATGTTTAACATTTATCGAATGTTCCTCTAATTTGAACTACAATATCTTCAAGTTTAAAACCCTCAAATTGTTTCTTGTTAAAATATTCTTTTAATAAAACATCTAATTCTTCATCCTTATAATCTTCTATTAAATCACACTCAGAACAATAAATATGATGGTGGTTATCAACAATTCCATCATATCGCAAAATATCTCTGTCTGTTTTAACTTTTTTGATTAACTTATTTTCAACCAGTGTATCTAATACTTTGTAAACAGTCCCTGTTGCAATATTTGGGTGAGATACACGAATAAATTCAATAATATTATCGGCAGTTGGGTGATTATTCAAACTATAAATAGCCTCAAGAATACTAATCCGCTGAGGAGTAACTTTTAATCCTTTTTCAGATAACTTATTTCTAATATTTTCTATCAATCTTTTCATTAGAATATTTCCTTAATGAGAGTCATTCTCCTTTAGTGAAAAATAAATTTAAGCAATTATTTCCAAATCAAAAAATACAGATTACATTAATTGGATAGGTCTATTTGCATGAACGCTAACCGAGTCAGCATCCGATAACTTTCGGGTACATGAGGTATAGCTGATGTTTGTTAAATGCTTGCAAATCAATTGGTGGTAATTGAAATCTAATGTACTATTTCTTTTAGAGAACCCCCAAGCTTTATCATGTTATCCCTAAATTGTCTAAAGGGTTCTTGATCTGATCTATTCCTTTGTTGGTTATATGAGTGTAAATCTGAAACGTCTTAGGACTTGAATGACCAAGCAAACTCTGAATATATCTTATATCAGTGCCATTGCTCAATAAATGAGTGGCAAAGGAATGCCGAAGCGTATGTAAGGTTGCCCGATCTTTTTTGCCTTTACCACCCCTGATTATTACCTTACCTTCAATACTATTCTTCCAGAAATTGCAAACTTCTGATTTCAGTTGTTGTAACTTCCTTGTAAAATACTACTACATCATCACCTCTGAAGATATCCTCGGGGCTATATAAACCTGCTTGAAATTCCATGATTGTGCCATCCGCAGTTTCAATGTCAACATAACCATCCATATCTCCACATGTACAGGTATTTAATCTTCCCTCAACTGCAAGTATTTTCGCCCTGTCAGTCTTTTGTCCAGTGGAGTGTCTCGATTGAAGATCGATCGAATATAACTGATTTTCTAACTGATAACGATAGATAATTTTGACTCTTCTCCTGATAATTTCAGATACTTCCGCAACTCTCACCATATCAGCTGAGATGCTTCCAATTATGGAATCCTGCTTGTCGTGGCTAATCACTTTGATCTGATAATCCTGACCCTGGTCTGATTTGTTATACTCAGCAACAATGCCCGAAAAAACCAAATCATCAGGCCCAATATTTTGAGTAAAAACAGGTAACCCAAACACTAAAACACTAAGTAAACTAATCAGAGTTCTCATTTGTACTTTTTTTTCTAAACCAATTCCTCGGATTCATATAAGATTTGTATTTGGTGAAAAGTTCCTTACCTACCAACAGCCCTCCTGCCCAAAACAGCACTTCTCCTGAGACTAATAAGATAGTAGTGAGAGTGACTTTTGTTTTAGTTTCCACATCAAGAAAAGGAACAATGGGAATACATAAAAAAAATGGAACTGAAATAATCATCAATACCACACCAAGTTTGAATATCCAGTTTTTCATCGCCTCACCACTTTTAATTGATTAAAATAATAGTAGTTTACCTCATCCGAATTGCTTTCAATAATATCTTCCCTGCCATCTCCATTAAGATCAGATGTGATGATATCATAGGTGTTGAATTTTTTATCGCTCAATTGAATTCTCTCCCAAACAGTAGCATCAGCCCTATTCAGAAAAACCGTGTTTGCTTCCCTTGAATTTCCAACTACAATATCCAGATTACCATCCAAATCAAAATCGCTGATTGCTATTGCATAAGAATTAGCTACGCGAGTACCGAATTCAATCTTTTCAGCAAACCTGAGTTGTGGATCACCAAAATAAACTGCATTTGCCTCACCAATATTTGCTACGACGATATCCAGGATCTTATCATTATTCATATCAGCAACAGCAAGCGATCTGGTATTATCGCTGCCGGATCCGAATGGGATCCTATCTGAGAAATCCAGCATACCATCATTCAGGTATACGAAATTTTGCTGCTCATCTCTGTTAGCCAGGATTAGGTCATAATCATTATCCCCATCAATATCTGCCACTTCCACATCTATTGTCGAATCGTCCTTACTTCCAAACCCTATACTCACTGAGAAGTCCCCCATCCCATTATTAAGACAGATCTCATTTTCCCGACCTCTGTTAGTTATCAAAATGTCAATGTCTCCATCCATGTCTATATCAGCTGTTGTGAGATTTCTTGTTGGTGCGTAGGTCATTCCAAAAGAAGAGGCTTTAACAAAGTTCCCAGCTCCATCATTTATAAAAATGTAATTTGGAGCCATATCATTTCCGACAGCAACATCCAGATCACCATCCATATCAAAATCTGCTAGCTCAGTGGCATAACTCGTTGCACTTTCTAATCCCAACGGTTTGGATGCCGTGAAAATTCCTTTACCATTATTTACCAGAATTCGATTTTGGCCGGGCCAGTGTCTTCCATTGGCAACAAGAACATCCATATCTCCATCCCCATCTATATCTCCAGAACTTATTGAGGCTGATCGTTCCTTGTAATTACCGAGTATTAGTCGTTCGCTAGTTCGAAATGTTAAATCCTGTCCGTAACTCCAGTTCGACAGAAGGAATAGTAAAAAAATAAAAGGAAGTTTGAGCATGGGCTAATCATTTAGCTATTCACCAGCAACAGCAATAAGTGAATGCTGGGTTCTGAAAAAGATAGCATTATCGCTAAGAGCAGGTACTACCATACAAATATCACCCAAATCATTTTCTGCGAGTATTTCGAATTCAGGTCCGGCTTTCAGTGTATATACCAATCCATGATCGCTAATAACGTATATTTTTCCATCAGATGCTACTGGTGAAGCGATAAAAGAATCACCCTGACCAAGGGTTTGCTTGTAAATCCGATCTCCGGTTAGGGGATTCAGACATTCAACTGATCCATTCCATCCCACATTATACAGGTGGTTTTCATATAATAACAATGAGTGCATATAAGATCCTCCTCTCGGGAAGCTCCATTGTATAAACTCATTAAATGTTTCACCTTTCTCAAGTGTGATGTCTCCTTTTGCATCAGCCTTCACAGCCATTACCGGAGAAAAGCGGCCGTGTGCACTGTTAAAATAAATAAGCCCATCACCTATCTGGGGTGTTGGAACCGGTATATCTCCTCCACCAGACATTGTCCATATCTCTTCACCAGTTTCAAAATCATAAGCCCCTCGATGCTTATATCCGTTTACAACAACACAATCTTTGCCATTATAATTATAAATATTAGGGGTACACCAACCAGGATGCTCCTCTCTTGATTTCTTCCATAACTCGTCCCCCGTTTCAACATCGAAAGCACCTAAAAAAGATTCACCTCTTACATCGCTCTGAATTAGCACAACTCCCTTGTGAATCAATGGTGAACTTCCGAATTCCCATTCAATTGCCCCTCTGTGCTCTGCCCAGGCCCCCGCATGCAATCTTCCAAAATTCTTTTTCCACAGCAGGTCCCCATCCATGTCATAGCAGTAAAGACCTTCGGATCCAAAAAATGCAACAATATGCTCTCCATCAGTTGCCGGAGTACAATTGGCATGCGTAGATTTTGGATGCCTTTTCACCTGAGGAACACCAGTGAAAGCAGTTTTCTCCCAAATAATATCCCCTGTATTGTTATCAAAACAATATACCACCCAATCGTGAACCGATTCATCCTCCACAGGATTAGAATTAACATAGGAACCTGCTCTGAGAATTGTATTATCAGTCTGACTTATTGCGCTTGTAATGAACAGCTTATCGCCCCAGATCACAGGACATGAAAGAGCAAGACCAGGAATATCAGTTTTCCATTTGATATTTGTGCCCCCTTCAACATCCCAATGCGAAGGGAGTGTTGTATTATCAAGCACTCCGCTGGAATAATACCCTCGGTATGAGGACCATTGCCTTTCTTCCTCAATATTTGGAGAACAGCCAATAAGAGTAAAAAGAAAAAAACAGGATAATAGAAATGTAATTGGTTTCATACTTAATATTCCAAGTTTAGTTTCAAAGATATTAACTAATTCGGGCTAGAAACTATTTAATCCGTGAAAGTGTTTTTGTTGAACAATCATACTCCCACTCTACTTCTGATGGTGTACCGAGTAACAGAGTAACAGAGTAACGGAGTCACTGAGCAACTGAGTAAACCTTCCCGGCCTCTGTTGCAAATTCTACTGTTCCATCCTTTGCCACTTTTGTTCGAACCCTTTTCCCATCACAAGAAACTTTAAGCTTCGTCTTCGCATTAATACGACATAGCTTACCTTTTTTTGATAATACTTCAACACTTGTCACCTGGCCATCTGCCCATTGAATATCCAGTTCAAAGGCTCCTCTGGCACAAACACCATCAAACCGTCCTGTATTCCATTTGACTGGCAATGCCGGTAAGAGTTCGATCACTCCTTCATGAGATTGCATTATCATCTCGGTTATTCCGGCTGTTACTCCAAAAGTACCATCCACTTGTAAGGGTGTAAAGCATTTCGCAAAAAGCTGGGGATAAGCCTGCTCTTTAATATATCCTTTAAATACCTTATGTGATCTTTCTCCATCATACAATCTAGCCCATAAAGCCATTTTCCATCCTCGGGAGAAACCGGTTCCACCATCACCTCTTTGCTCAAGAACAGCCTTAATACCATCCACAAATTCTGGGGTTCTCCTGGCCGATAATACATTGCCGGGATACAAACCATACATATGTGAGAAATGTCGGTGACTCTTCTCCAATTGAGCATAGTCTTCCGACCATTCCTGCAAAGTACCGTCTTTTCCAATTTGCGGAGGCACTAGTCTGGCACGGGCTTCAAGTACATTATTAGCGTATCCTTCATCTCTGCCAAGTATTTGACTGGCTTCGGCATAATAGGCAAACAAATCAGTAAGAATCTGCATATCCATACTGGCCCCGTAGCATATTGTAGTAAAATAGTACATCCCTGTTACCTCATCATAAAAATATTTGTACCCGGGACCCTGGGGAGGATTCTCCGGAGAGTTGGAGGGATTAGTAACCAGCCACTTACCATTGGGATGGTCAACTAGAAAATCCATAAAGAAATCTACCGATCCTTTTATCACAGGGTAAATTTCCTTAAGATAATCCTCATCCAGAGTGTAGAGATAATGCTCCCACAAATGTGTAGTCAGCCATGCGCCACCAACGGTAAAGGTACCCCATGTGGGTCCGTCCATCGGCGCTGCAACCCTCCAGAGATCTGTATTCTGATGAAATACCCAGCCATCTGCACCATAATGCTCACGGGCTACCTGAGATCCCTGATCAGTGAGCTCCTTGACCATAGTAATGAGGGGCTCAACACAATCTGAAAGGTTTCCTGTTTCACCAGGCCAATAGTTCATTTCAGTATTGATGTTGGTTGTGTATTTTGAGTCCCAACTGGGATTCTGACTTTCATTCCAGATACCTTGTAAATTGGCAGGCTGTGTACCAGGACGAGAAGATGAAATTAAAAGGTAGCGACCAAAATTATATGCCAGGGCAGCCAGGTTGGGATCATCGGCAGTTTCAAAATTCTTCATTCGCTGATCAGTGGGCAGAAAAGAATTAGTGGTATTTGTCATCTGCAAAGATGCGCGCTCAAAATATGACCGGTAATCCTTAATCCCGGCATCTCTAATCTCAGCATAAGATTTGCCAGCAATGTTTGTCATATACTTTTTAACCCGTGCTACCTGATCACCACTAACATCATTGTAAGCGACAAAATTGGTTGCCGCAACAACATAAAGAGTGACAGCATCAGCATTCTCTACGAATAACTCACTTCCAATTACCTCCATAGTTCCCCCTTCAGGTACAGCCTTTAACTGGGTTCGATAATTGAGCTTACTATCCACCCCCAGATAATCTGCAGAGCGACCGTTAATCATCAATCCGTCATTTCCTACACCATCCATTCTGAAATAATCGGTCCCATAATTTGAATGAGCCATATTTCGAACACCCCGTAATTCAGCCCTGAATGATATTTGTCCGGGTTGATCAGCTGTCAACCTTACTACAATAACCTGATCTGGTGCAGAAGAAAGCACCTCCCGATGATAAGTAACCCCATGAGCTTTATATTCAACATTTGTTGTGGCTGTCTCAAGGTCGAGCCAGCGCTTATACTCGGTCACTTCTTTCTCATTCTCAAAAAACAGATGCAGATTAGCCATGGATTGATACTTCATCTGCTCAACAGGATATCCCATCAGGTTGCGACCAAAAAGTTTATGGGCCTCAATTGGTTTGCCTTCAAAGATTAATCTCTGAATTTCAGGAAGAGCCTTTGCACCACCCTTCACCACAGTAGAATAGGGACCACCCGACCAATAGGTTTCCTCGTTCAGCTGTATTCTTTCTTCACCATTCTTACCAAATACCATAGCCCCGAGTCTGCCATTCCCAACCGGGAGAGCCTCTTCCCATGCTTTTGCAGGAGTCTCATACCATAAGACATTTGCAGGATCAACCCTTAACTCCTGAGCTGCGGAAGGCATAGAAAATAAGACATAGAAAGTAAGAATAAGGAATATGGTTAAGGAATAATTTGACTTTCTCATAGTTTGTTTATTATATAAAATTAGGCACTTCAATCTTTACAAGTACTATTTTGCTTTCCACTGTGGCCAAACAGGGGAATCATGCTGGAGATCGTTCCATTTATCTTTCATTTTATCAGATAGCTCTTTGGTTTTATCCGGCAGGAGACCTGACAGGTCATTTTGTTGTCCGATATCTTTATCCAGATCATACAGGGCATATTTCTCTGGCTTAGCTGTCTTGATCCAATCCATCCATAATTGTTCAGGCTTTTTACCGTTGAAGAATCCTACTAACAGAAAGTTTTCATCTCTCAGGGTCATTGGGGGAACAAATTCATATTCATGAACAGGAGCACTCCAAACTACCGGATGCTGCCTTTGCTGATATTTCCCCTTAAAAGCATGAAGCATACTCTCACCATCTATAACTCTGTCATCCGGCAGGGGGATATTCACAAGATCACAGATAGTGGGGAATAAATCGGTGCCATTTATAATTGAGGTATTCACCTGTCCTGATTTTGCAGTTCCTAGCCAGCGAATAATACCGGGCACACGGTGTCCACCTTCATAAGTAAATCTTTTCATCCCTCT
The DNA here is from genome assembly GCA_018669475.1 of Bacteroidota bacterium. GTDB lineage: Bacteria > Bacteroidota > Bacteroidia > Bacteroidales > UBA12481 > JABHCC01. Next base: position 80,220 of record JABHCC010000163.1, read on the forward strand.
CAGGGGACCCGGACTCCCAAAACATTTGTCACGAATATCATCATCCCATTCTCCTCGTGATTCCATAAAATTGACCGGATATTCAGGGCCATTATCCGAAGTAAAAATAACTATTGTATTATCATCCAGCCCCTTAATATCCAATGCCTTCATAAGCCGACCAAAGGCATCATCGATCTGGCTGACTGTACCATAATAGAATTTTTTATGTGCTTCAATATCTTTATCATCACGTCGTGGTACATAACCATAGCCGACCTCATCTTCCAGTCTCTCCACTTCATCATTATCATAAGCAGCAGCATAACTGTCAGGTGGGTTTATCGGGGTATGGGGACCGTGAGTACAAATTTCCATGAAAAATGGGGCTTGATCTTCATTTTGCTCTTCAAGCCAATCGATAGCTTCATCTACGATAAGGTTACAGTACCAATCGTTGAGTTCTCCAACAGGCTCACCATTGCGATAAAACCTGCCAGGACTTTCTGGTCCGTCAAAAGCATTCACAACAGTGGCAAACCAATAATCAAATCCATGATCTGCCGGATCGGGCTGCTTTGCTTTAGGTCTGTCAAAATGTGTAAGATGCCATTTTCCTGCGAAAAAGGTATTGTAACCCTCTTTTTGCAGGAGGGAAGGCAGTGTAATTTCACTCGCCTGAAGGTGAGCTCCTCCTCCAAGAATATAGTAAAACCCAAGACGGTAAGGATGACGGCCAGTTAGCAATGCGGCCCTCGAAGGTGAACACACTGTTCCTGCAGCGTGGAAATCAGTATATCTCACACCCTGAGAAGCCAGCTTGTCGATATTCGGTGTTTTAATGATTCGATTTCCATAGCAGCCCAAATCTCCATATCCCAAATCATCTGTCAGGAAAATTATTATGTTGGGCTTATTGGACTCTGATACGCAGGATGGCATCGAAATCAGGGAGCAGATAGTAAGGCCAAAAAATAGGATTAAGGCTGACTTTGTTGTTTTCATAAGCATTTATTACATCCACGAGAATGATTATTCTTTTCATAGGAGTTCCATCCGATAAATAAAACAAATATAAACGGTTGAATTTATTAATAAGAACGCTGATAAACTATAGAAAAACAGGTGAGGTTACCCCCACCTGTTTCGCTTGCATGCTCTAGTTGAATAATCAACTCAAATCAACCTAAAAACTATTAACTAAAAATACACCCAAAATTCAGTTCATAGTGAAGCATTAATCCCAATTTCAGGGCTTAATTAACTCCAGTTCTGGTATCCCACCACATTTGGGTACCGTAAAAAATATCACTTTCAACAACATCTGTTGGAAAGTTGATGTTAAGAGACTTCTCTTCGTCGGCATATGCCATTCTGAACGGAGGTCTGTTATGACCAAATTGCGCATAGTTTTCTGACACTCCTGTCATTAATGGCACATCTGTTCTTCTGGCTTCTGACCATGCTTCTACGCTTTGCTTAAAAAGCGAAATCCACTTTTGTGTTCTGATCTTTTCAAGATTAGACATTGAACCTGCTCCCCATGCAACACCTGGTTCCGAAAGGAAAGCTGTAGCTGCAGCAGCATCTATTCCATTATCCTCCATAGATTTCATAATACCCATTTCGTATGCTTCCTTAGCATTACCATCAGCAAGGCCTCTTTCATAAATCTCAGCTTTGTTGAAATAAATCTCAGCACAATGCATGAATGGAGAGAATCCTTCAGGGTCATTTCCAAATCGGTCACCTATGTGTGACACATTATTACCATTGTTCATTGTGTCTCTGGTTTGACCATCATAAAAACGATATCCATTGTACTCGCCATATTTATTCTTGTCAACATAAACAGGCAACCTTGGATCATTATTATCCTTTAAAATGGAAACCATTACATCATTAGTTCGATACTGATCGGTTTTGTTTCCGTCAGCTGCTCCCATTCTTTCATACCAAATTTCCTGATCAGGAGTGATACCTGGATACCAGAAATATGCATTATCACTTTGATCTGTAAGCAAAGGCTTATCCAATACTTCTGAAATAACAGCCTTTGCTCCGGCTTCATCAACGGATGACATTCTCAAGGCAATTCTCAAGCGTGTTGAATTAGCGAATTTAACCCACTTACTGATATCACCTTTAAAAATCCAGTCTCCTACCCCTATGTCTCCGCCTTCATCTGAAAACATTTCAGATGCAGTTTTCAGTTCTGCAAGAACCTCAGCATATACATCCTTTTGCTTATCATACTTAGGATAAATAATATCTTCTTCCAGCCTGAAAGCTTCGGAATAAGGTATATCTCCCCACAAGTCGGATGTTTGATGTGCTGCGTAGGCCTTTAATGTTAGTGCAGCAGCATATAAATTGTCATTACCCTCCTCCTTTGCGAGCCTCATGGCATCAACACAATAGGTCATAGCTATATACATACTACGCCATTGGCTATTATTGATATCTACCCGGTATTCATAATCACCGGTTCCAATTGCTGCAGTTTGTCCGGCCCATGAACCTGTATAATAAACATCAAGACGTTCACCAAACAGAGTATATGTAATTGACATCATACCACGCAGGAATACATTAGTAGCAGGTACAACGGTTGCTGCGTTAGGGTTCACATTCATCTCATCGAAGTCCTTTGTACAAGATCCGATGCCTAGTAGTAAAACTGCCAGGGCTAGTACTTTTATTTTCATTATTGTTTTCATTTTTCTTCGATTTTACGATTAAAAGCTTACCCTTAGTTTAAATCCGTAACTTCTCATAGTAGGAATCTGGAAATTCTCAAATCCAACACCATTGTCTCCACCACCCAAACCAACTTCAGGATCTATTCCTAACTCTTTGGTACTTTCGTGACGGTAAAGAATAGCAAGGTTCCGACCAACGAAAGACAAGTTAGCAGCATGTAACCAGTTAATTCCGCTTACATCAAAGTCATATCCGAATACCAATTCACGAAGTTTTACAAATGAACCATCAAGAATTGAATATTCATGGTTGTTCCACATCCATGATCCGGCATAATATTGCTGTGCAGATACTCTGGTATCATTAACGCTTCCGTCTTGCTTAACAGCGTCGGCAATCAAACCTGTTTCACGAACATTATCCAGAGTTGAGCCTTCATATGAACCGGTAAAAGGAGCATGCCACGCTGTTACACTAAAGAAGTCTCCGCCCATTCTTGCGTCGATAAGGCAGCTCAAATTAAAACCTTTATATGAGAAACTATTTCTGAAACCGCCAGTCCAATCAGGAGTAACATTTCCCAGATTGACACCAACATTGGTAGTGAGAGGTAATCCGGCATCGTTCACAACCATTGTTCCATTATCATCTTTCACATATGGCAGTCCCCAAAGAACTCCCCATTCTTCATCCGGGATACCGAGAGTTTTGCACCCACCGAATCCGCCTGAAATCTGATATGATTCGAGATCTCCATATAGCTCATTTACGGTACTCTTGTTTTTCGCCCAATTCAATGATGCAATCCAGTTTAATCCATCATTATTATCGAGTACTTTTACATTCATCATAATCTCAACACCGCTATTTTCAATCTCACCGGCGTTCAGTAACATTGACCTGTAACCTGTTGCGGTTGATGTTGCTACTGAAAGAATCTGGTTAACTGTTGTTTGATCATAATACGTGAAGTCCAGTGCAACACGATCTTGCCATAACCTTATATCAGCTCCAATTTCAAATGAAGAGGTTATCTCTGGCTTCAGATTATTTGGAGGAAGCGTTGAACCAGGACTAAACATCGAAATATTATTAAATGTGCTTGCTGAATAAGTACGAGACAGTTTATAAGCACCTGTATCGCCTCCTACCTGAGCCCAACTACCACGTAGCTTGGCGAAACTGAGAACATCTGAATCAATACCAAATGCCTCTGTGATAATCAAACCAGTACTAACAGATGGATAAAAATATGATCTGTTTTCAGCGGGTAGAGTTGAACTCCAGTCATTTCGTCCGGTAACACCAAAGAAAAGGAAATTTTTGTATGATGCATTAGCTGCAAAGAAAGCTGAATTAGTCTCTTTTTGATAATCATACATACTAACCACAGGCGAACCTTTTACATTTGAGATAGTGAAGAGATCAGGTACGGTTAGATCATTTGCCCGCATGTACATATTCTTGGTTTTGTAACTTCTATAGTTAGCCCCAACAGTTCCATCAAGCCTTATGTCACCAAAACTCTTATCGAAATTCAGCATTAAATCTGCATTAGTCTCGTTATAATACAATTGAGTCTGGTTAAATTGACCTCCTCTATCCCTGCGTATATTTCCTGATGTTCCAGACTGGGTTTGATCTTTACGATACTCATTGTAAAAATCTGTTCCTGCCCTGACCATTACTGATAACCAATCTGTTAGCTTATAGTCGAGACTCATATTTCCATAAAGACGATCACGGTTAAAGCCTGTTAGATTTCTTAAAGAATAATAAGGATTGTCGAAACCAGGATATATATGCCCTGCATTACCTTGATCACTGAATAACTGCTTTGCATGTGACATATCATAATCTCTTTGCAGCCAGGCAAAATCAACTCCAATACCAGAATATCCATTATTTGGTAAATTGTTACTCTCTTTAGTCAGATAAGTAAAATTGGTTACCGCAGTCAATCGGTCAGTTGGTCGAAGAGTCAAACTTCCGTTTATTGTTTGCTGACTTTGATCTGTAAAATTAATTATCCCTTTTGTATCCAAATTGGTAAAGGCCAATCGTCCTGATGCTTTTGCGGTACTAGATGATATTGCAACAGCATTCTCAAGATTCACACCTGTTTGGAAAAAGTTCTTGTAGTTATCAGGACGGCTGACATAAGGACTATTTGCACCAGTTGACCATTGATCAAGATTATATCCTGCATCCATACGTGGGCCCCAGTTAATTGGCCAACCATCATTTACACCACCACCGTTGCCATCAACATAATTGTATCCAAACTCCTTTGCATACTCACCATAGCTTTTGCTGTATCCTGGATTATCTGCTTTGTATTGATCATACTGATATTCACTACCGTTCCAACCTCCACCATATTCATTCTGGAATTTTGGAAAGTAGGCTGGTTGATCGAATACCAGTGAACTGGTAACATCAATACCTAATTTTCTTCCTTCGTTTCCTTTTTTGGTAGTAATCAGAATAACACCGTTTGTTGCACGGCTACCGTATAGGGCGGCAGCATTTGCACCTTTCAGTACTGTCATAGACTCAATATTGTTTGGATCGATATCTGCACCAGTATTTCCCCAGTCAATACCTCCACCACCACCCATATTTGTAGTGTTATTAAATATAGGTGTACCGTCGATAACAAAAAGTGGCTCATTGCCGGCAAAAGATGCATTACCCCTGATAACAATTCTGGATGAAGCACCTACAGTACTACCACCACTTGTTACCTGAACACCAGCAATTTTACCTGATAAGGTATTAACAATATTATTATCCTTCGCCTGAGATAGTTCAGCTGCTCCAATATCCTGCACGGCATATCCAAGAGTCTTTTTATCACGTGAAATACCCAAAGCAGTTACAATTACTTCATCAAGACCCAAAACATCTGGTTCTAAAACTACATTATATACATTAGAAGATGTGATAGGTACTTCCTGTTTAGTCATACCAACAAAGGAGAATACTAAAGTACCCTGACTTTGGTTGTACTGGATGGTAAATCTACCATCAGAGCCGGTAATTGTTCCCTGACCGGTTTCTTTAATTCTGACTGTGACACCAGGTTTTGTTTCATTGTCCTCAGAGGATGTCACTGTTCCTGTTAACTGGCGGTTTTGGCCAAAAGAGGACATGGCGCAAAAGAATGCTAACAGTAAAAATAATAGCTTTTGTTTCATAGGATAACAGTTAATTTAAACATGTTTATAATACAGTTTAAAATTAGGACTAACACTACAGGCTTTCAGTCTCTTTATTTGCCTGTTTATCCTCTTTATTAACTATTATCGTCTTTTTCTTACTGTTTATTAAGAATGAGAATTATCCTAGACTTGGAAAAGAAGTCTTTTTTTGTACTCATTAGGAGATAATCCGGTAACTCGCTTAAAATGTCTGTGGAAATTTGATGTACTGTTGTACCCGCTCTCATAACAAGTCTCCGATACAGTATAGTCTTCCTGGGTCAATAATTTACATGCTCTTGCTATACGTGTCTCAATTAAATAATCAGAAAAGGTCTTTTGGGTTTTTTTCTTAAAAAACCGACAAAAAGCACTGGAAGTCATACTAATCTGACCAGCAACATCTTCAAGACTAATCTGATGATTGTAGTTGTTCTGAATAAAATCTACTATCACTTTCATCTTTTTACTGTCAAGAGGATCTCTGACAGGTAGTTGCCGGGTAGAAAGGTAGAGTGCAGAATCATCCTCGACCATAAGACTAAAGGTATTCATCAAAGATATAACCTGCTCAAATCCTGTTGATTCAAGAATATTAGTAATACTCCTTTCAATTGAAGAATCTTGTTTCGGGCTTAACTTAATTCCATAATTTGAATTCGAAAGAAGACTTAATATCTGATAAGCCTCAGGAAGTAAGTCGAGTAGTTTTATAAATTGCTCCTTATCAAAAAAAATAGTTATAGCCCGTGCGTGAGTTAATGATTCAGAGTTATTTCCAGCATTAGCATCAGATCGAAAAACGTGAGGAAGGTTCTCTCCTATCAGAAATAAGTCCCCCTGCTTGAAATCAACGCAAGTATCAGAAACAAATAGTTCACCAGAGCTCTTCACTATATATGTAAGCTGACACTCCTTGTGATAATGATACGGGCGATAGAAACAGGGTAATTCCCAGTACTCAGCTTTTATGGATTGTTCTCCCTGACGGGGTACCGTGAAACAAATTGGATCCATACTTACATAATTTAACTTATGCAAGTTAAGGAAACTTATTTACATAACATTAATAAGTATACAGAAAACTCACTTTTATCTAAGCTTAAGGCCTAACACTGCATCCAAAACCAGGGCCACAGAACCAATTACTGATGCATATTCCTTAAAACCAGCAGGAAGAATCTGAACTTGTCGGTTTGGTAACATTTTTTGTTTTTCTATCTCATTCGTGAGTGCTCTCCAAAAAAGATCTCCGTTCAAGCTCACTCCACCCCCGACAAAAACATGAGTCGGGTCAAGTAATTGAATTAAATTACCAATTCCAACACTAAGTGAACGCATTGCATTCAGGCATGTTTTCTTTGCAAAATCATCATTTTTTCTGCAAGCATCAAAAACCATTTTTGCATCAATCTTTTCAACCTTTCCACCACACAACTGGTTCAACAGGCTTGATTTAGTAAGACCCACCTGAGCCAGATGACCAATACTTCTCCCCGATGCCAAAGCTTCTAAACAACCAGTACGTCCACAATCACAAACTATTTTGCTGTTAGGATCAATAGTCATGTGTCCAAACTCACCCGAATACCCTCTCCCTCCATCAATTAATTGACCTTCAACAACAATTCCGGCTGCAATACCGTAACCCACATTAACAACAATAAAGTTTTCAAGATCCCTTCCCTGTCCATAGCCTTTCTCTCCTAAAGCCATTAACCTGGTAGAGTTCTCCAGAAACAAAGGTATTGACAGACGTGCTTCCAAATCATTCTTGAAATTCACATTCTGCCATCCAAAATCAGGTGACAAATCTACTATCTCCTTTTTCTTATCAAGCAAACCTGCTACCCCAACACCTAATCCAATAACATGGCCAGTATCCAATCCTCTCTTAGACAATAATCTTTCAACTAAACTTACAAGATTGTCAATCACGACCTCATATCCTTCTTCTTTACCTGTGGGCATTTGGATCTCCATCACAATTTCAGCATCAAGATCAGCCAATACACCACGAATCATAGTTGCACCAAGATCAATCCCTAAAACATATTTCCCAGAAGCATTAAACTCAACAATCACCGGGGGACGCCCTCCATTGCTATGACCAACTCCACAATATTTTGCCAGCTTTTCTTCATTGACAATTCGATCAACAATTCGCGACACAGTCGGCGCTGCCAGACCAGTTAGTTTGACTAATTCTGCACGACTGATGGTATGATTTTGCCGAATCAATTGCAGAATTACTCTACGATTCATACGATTCATAACCTCAGAATCAACCTTTTGAATTTCTTGTTTTGCCATGTGTTTATTTACATCGTAAAGATAGCATTCTCAATCATGATTATTTTCATACTATTAGAAACATCAGCAGATCATATTATCTGTCTAATGAATTATTTTATCCTTATGACCAATGAACTAAGGATATTTCTTAAATTTGAACACAAGTTATCAATCATCTTTTTACTATTAATAATTAAGTCCTAATTAACGAGTAGATAAAACTTACTATGATTAGCCCGATAGATGCTGTTATTATTGTTGTTTATTTAGTTGGAATTCTGACTATCGGAATTCTGTCGGTGAAACTCAAAAACATGTCAAGCGAACGCTATTTTCTTGCCGGTCGCGGACTTAAATGGCCAGTGATAGGGGCTGCACTTTTTGCATCGAACATCTCAACAATTCACCTGGTCGGACTAGCAGCATCCGGTTATAATGAAGGATTAGTATGGGGTAACTTTGAATGGCTGGCTGCTATAACCTTAATACTTTTGGGTCTGGTCTTTGCCCCTTTCTATTTCAAAAGCAAAATTTCAACCCTGCCTGAATTCATGGAAAAACGCTATGGCCAGGGAGCCAGAACCGTTTTAGCCATAATCGCAATTATTGGTGCCCTCTTTGTGCATATAGGTATGAGCCTCTATGCCGGAGCTGTTGTATTCCACGCTTTCTTCGGGATTCCGGTCATGGTATCAATATTAATAATATCAGTAGTCACTATTGCATATACAGTTTTGGGAGGACTCAAGGCGGTGGTTGTTACTGAAACTATCCAAACCGGTATATTGATTATCGGAGCATTGATTTTAACGATAATAGCTGCTTTTGCCCTGCCGGATAAGGGCATTCACACTCTGGCTGATCTAAAAGCCGTTCTGAAACCTGGACAATTAAATATATTACACACACAAGACAGTTTGAAAGCATTAGGTGAAGGGGGATTTGACTCCGGACTCACATGGTACGCCTGTTTACTGGGTTATCCAATCCTTGGTCTTTGGTACTGGTGTTCTGACCAAACTATCGTTCAACGAGTGCTTGGGGCAAAAACCATGAGGGATGCCCAAACCGGCCCTATTTTTGCCGGATTCCTAAAAATATTACCCGTTTTCATACTGGTACTTCCAGGAGTCTTTGCATATGCCCTTTTTCCTGATATCATCGGAACAGACGCTAATCAGACTTTACCTGTTTTGATAAACCAGCTTCTGCCGGTCGGTCTTAAAGGAATCATGGCTGCAACACTTCTGGCAGCCCTTATGAGCACCATAGCAGCTGCTCTGAACAGTTCTGCTACATTAGTTGCATTAGATATCGTAAAAAGGATCAAACCCGAAACCAGCGATAAGCAACAGGTAAAATCCGGGAGGGTGGCTGCCATAGTTGTTATGGCTCTGGCAATGCTTTGGTCAACTCAGGGAGATCAATTCTCAAGCATCTTTGAAGCTATAAATAAGATTGCTTCTGCCATTGCTCCTCCTGTTGCCGTGGTTTTTCTTTTTGGAGTTTTCTCAAAAAAAGGAACCTATATGGGCGCCATGGTCACATTAATCCTTGGTCTGGCATTAGGAATAACAGCCTTTTGCTTTGATTTTGAACCGATTAGCGGATACATGTATCTTACTCATGGATGGCATATGCCCTTTATGATGCAAGCCTGGTGGTTATTTGTTATCTGTTCAATCATTTACTTTCTTGTAAGTTGGTTTACAAAGAAACCATCAAGCGAAGTAATTGAGAAGTATACATGGAAAAATCCTCTGGCCGTCGTACTAAGCGGAAAAATTAATAAGTGGACCGACCCCAGAGTGTTAGCCCTTATGCTTGTTGTTGTATTAATTACATTATATATCATTTTCTAAAAACCGAAGCAATATGCGACAAGCAATTATGCACAAACCCGGCGATATTGAAATCCGGCAGGTGCAGGATATTCTTCCCAGCTCTCTTCAAGCGCATGAGGTTCTGATATCCATTAAGCGTATTGGTGTTTGTGGTAGCGATATTCATGTTTTTCACGGCGAACATCCTGCAACACCTTATCCGGTAGTTCAGGGTCATGAATATTCAGCTATTGTCTTAGCAACAGGCAGCGCAGTGAAATCAGTTAGCAAGGGAATGAAGGTCACCGCACGTCCTCAGTTGGTCTGTGGTGAATGCGGCCCCTGCAATAGAGGCCAGTACAATGCATGCCAGGAACTAAAAGTACAAGGCTTTCAGGCTCCCGGGGTGGCTCAGGATATGTTTGTTGTACCCGAAGACAGAATTGTCATCTTGAGTGATTCGATGAGCTTCGAACAAGGAGCTATGGTAGAGCCTGCCGCAGTAGGCGCACATTCAACACGCCGCGCCACAAAGCTGAAAGGAAAGAATGTAGTTGTATCCGGGGCTGGAACAATTGGTAATCTGCTTGCTCAATTCGCAATTGCCCGTGGTGCTAATAAGGTACTAATTACAGATATTAGTGATTTTAGACTCCAAAAAGCCCGTGACTGTGGAATCGAATATACATTGAACGTTAAGAATGAATCATTCGAAGAGGGGATTGCTAGTGTCTTCGGCACTCAGGGATTTCAAACAGCTTTCGAAGCTGCCGGAGTACAGTCTTCCCTTGACGTATTGATGTCCAATGTTGAAAAAGGAGGCGAAGTGGTAATCCTGGGTGTATACGCCAAGAATCCTACAGTAAACATGTTCTACCTGGGTGAACATGAGCTTAATGTTTTCGGATCCATGATGTATAAGCATGAGGATTACGAAGAAGCCGCAGAGCTTATCGCATCGGGCAAAATAAAAACCGATCCATTATTAAGTAAGCATTTCAACTTCGAGGACTATAAAGATGCTTACCGTTTTATTGAGGAACAGGGTGACAAAACAATGAAAGTAATGATTGATGTCAATGACTGATCCGACAGCTAATTTTCTAATGGCAGGTATTGGGGAATTATTATGGGATCTCCTGCCGGATGGTAAACAGCTGGGAGGATCACCCATGAATGTAGCCTATCATTGCAAGGCTGCCGGAATTAATTCAGTAGTGATTAGTGCAATAGGAAAAGATGATTCAGGACAAGAAATTCTGAATACCATCAAACCTTATCAGATTTCATGTAACTATATTCAGCTTAAACAGAATTATCCAACAGGTACTGTTACAGTTAAGCTAAACAAGGGAATCCCGGATTTTATCATCCATAATAATGTTGCCTGGGATTATATTGCCTGGAACGATCAACTCATGAAACTTGCAAAAACAGTTGATGCCGTAGCTTTTGGCAGCCTCAGTCAAAGAAACAAGATATCACGCGAAACAATACAAAACTTTCTTGAACATATGAAACCCGGTAGTATCAGGGTATTTGATATCAACCTAAGACAAGCATTCCATTCATATGACATAATAAAACAATCACTCAAAAAAGCGACAGTACTAAAAATAAATGACGAGGAACTCCCTGTTTTGGCGAAATACATGTCCTTGCAAGGCACAATTCCAGAACAGCTCCGATCATTGATAAATACATATTCACTCGATCTAATTGCATACACTATGGGAGCAGAAGGCAGTTGGCTCATAAGCAAAGATGAATACTCTGAGATCCAAACTCCTAAAGTATCAATAGCTGACACCGTGGGTGCAGGAGATGCATTCACAGGAGTAATGATTGCAGGATTACTAGAAAATAAAGAATTAGGTATAATCCATAAAGAGGCAAGCGAAATTGCAGCCTGGGTATGCACAAAGGCAGGGGCAATGCCAGTCTACTAAGATAGGGCTTAGGGCGTAGGGCTTAAGAATAAGTAAAAGGAATAAGAAATAAGAAATAACAAAGGCGCACCGAGTAACCGAGTTTCAGAGTAACAGAATAACCGAATAACCGATAACTAACAAACCATGAAATCCTTTACTTTCCATCAAACGACTAAAATAATTTTTGGATCAGGAAAGATTGCAGAACTTCCTGATGTTGTGCTGTCTTACGGGACAAAAATACTGCTGGTCACCACACCGGCTACAATTCCTGCTTTAACTACTCAATATGACCGGGTAAAAAAGATGCTAAATGATAATGGTATCAATGTCATTCATTTCGATGCTGTAGTACCCAATCCTACCGTGGGTTCTATAAGTGAAGGAGCACTAATGGCCCGGGAAAATCAGGTTGAGGTAATCCTTGGATTAGGGGGTGGCTCGAGTATGGATTCAGCCAAAGCCATCTCGGTTGAAGCCACGCATCCCGGATCTTGCTGGGATTATTTGTTTTACAAAGACCATCCTGATCCGAAAAAACTACTCCCGGTCATTGCTGTTTCAACAACCTCAGGAACAGGCTCACAGGTCACACAAGTAGCTGTAGTTACAAATCCTGATGTCAGAGACAAATCTGCCCTGTACAACAATATTCTATACCCGCAGGTTTGCATTGTTGATCCTGAACTCATGCTCAGTGTTCCTCAATTCGTTACAGCTTGCACAGGTTTTGATGTATTCTGTCATGCTTTCGAGAGTCTGATTCACCCGGCTAACAGTGCCTACGTCAACATGATGGCCTGGCAGGCAATTTCTCTGGTTATAGAGTTTTTACCCAAGCTGCTCGATGAGCCCGATAATCTCATGGCTCGCGAGAAAGTGGCCTGGGCCGACACCCTGGCTGGCCTGTGTATCGCCAATGCAGGAGTCACCCTGCCTCACGGAATGGGAATGGCCATCGGAGGTATGTATCCTCACATTGCTCATGGCGAAGCATTAGCAATTCTATATCCGGCATTTGCTGAATTTACCCAGGCCTCCGAAATATTCAAATTCGCCAAATTGGCAAGAATGCTAAATGCAGATCTGAATTCCCTGCCGGATAAAACCGCTGCCAAACAATCACCCAATGAACTCAGTAAATTTCTTGAATCTCTTGGACTAAAAATTAAGTTAAGTGATGTCAAAGTTCCTGAAGAAGAACTTGAAGCATTAGCAAAACAATGCATGGTTCTGCCAGATTATCAAGGCAATCCAAGAGTACCCACAGCAGAAGAGATGTTGGAGCTGGTGACGAAGGTGTACTAAATTCGGCCTCCGGCCGAAGTCCGGGGTCCGAAGTCCGGGGTCAGGGGTCCGGGGTCAGGGGTCCGGGGTCGGAGGTCCGGGGTCGGAGGTCCGATTCTCATGTCCCCACGTCCCGGTCCCCGATTCCCCGATTCCCGCCTGCCCCGATTATTATCGGGGATTCCCACCTATCCCTCCTATGCAAATCGTCAGCAAGAGCGTTCTGTTTTTTATCTTTTGACTTCGCCAGTTTTGCCAGGAATTTCTTTTTAGTGGTATGATCCTCTTAAGTTCGGTATTTCCAGTTTTCTATATGATTCATATCACAAAAAAAGTAGAGTAATATTTTCCACTATACACTACGATATGCATATATATTAATAATGGAGGCAAAGCGGAAGTCACTCGGTTAGCCTCCCAGATCAAAAATACATGCACATGAAAGACCTAAAAAGAAGAGAAACCAGACGAGAATCAGTGTCGATGACTATTACAGAGCGATTTATTCTGTTAGAAATGAAAAAGAGCGATCAGGATATCCGATTTCTACGCACTCTCAGGTATGCCCGCTGGGACTCCACTGGTTTCTGCTGGGTCATCAACAATAAGAAAGAGAACCTTACGATGCTGAAAAACTACTTTGGTGATCGGCTTACAGAAATCAGCAATGAAGCAAGTTCTGTAAAAGCAGTTACATCGGCACCAGGTTTGGCTGTCAATTCAAGCATCCTTATTGTTGTTAAGTACAGAAATGGCCGTATACGATTAATATTCCGATATGACAAAGACCTGGTCAGGCTAATAAAATCACTTCCGTTGTACACCTGGGATCAGGAAAACCGATGGTGGACCATTGCCAATACAGAAAAATCATTAGCTGCACTTGTTAGGTTTTGCGATGAGAGTGGTTGGAAGTATCAATATTTAGAAGATCTGCGACACCTCAACAAGAAACCACGACAGAAACCGGAAGACATAATTAATTACCGTGCTGTACCTGCTAACTATTTAGACAAGCTTTCTGTGCTGAGGTACAGCATGAACACGGTCAAAACTTACAATGCATGCTTCTCAGAATTCATAAACTACTTTAGCACAAAAGAGATCAATGAAATTTCTCAGCAAGACATTCAGGCTTTTCTGTTATATCTTGTACAGGAACGACAGGTTTCATCATCTTATCAGAATCAGGCAATCAATGCCATTAAATTCTACTTTGAGAAAGTGCTAAATGGACCGAGGCGTATTTATTATATTGAGAGACCTCGAAAAGAGAAGATTCTACCATCAGTTCTAGGTGAAGATGAGGTAAAAAGGATCTTAGAACAAGTAAAAAACCTGAAACACAAGTGCTTATTAATGACCTGTTATTCAGGAGGATTAAGGATTAGTGAAGTACTAAACCTGAAGCCAATAGATATAGATTCAAACCGAATGCTCATAAATATCAGGGGAGGTAAAGGCAAAAAAGATCGTGTAACCTTATTGTCTGTCAAACTATTGGAGCTTTTGCGAGAATACTACAGAATCTACAAACCAAATGACTACCTATTCGCCGGACAAATGGGTGGGAAATACTCGGAAAGAAGTGCTCAGCTTGTATTGAAAAAAGCTGCCAAGAATGCCGGGATCAAACGCAGGGTAACTCTGCACACATTACGGCATTCCTTTGCTACTCATTTATTGGAAAATGGCACTGACATAAGGTATATACAGAGTTTGCTTGGTCATTCAAGTCCTAAGACGACACAAATCTATACCCACATAACAACGAGAGGAATAGACCAGATCAAAAATCCTTTGGATAATTTAGGGATAACATGATTAAGCTTGGGGGTTTACTAAAAGAATTAGTACATTAGATTTCAATTACCACCAATTGATTTGCAAGCATTTAACAAACATCAGCTATACGTCATGTACCCGAAAGTCTTCGGGTACTGACTCGTTGAACTAAACCGCCTCCCGGCGGTGATTTTTTTAATTCTCGTAAGCATTCGGCCTAGTGCATATTCTAAAATGTGAGATTTTGTCCTATTTTTCCAGCTTGGCTTTCAATTTTGAGCAGGATTATTCAAGAATTTCCA
>JABHCC010000164.1 GCA_018669475.1 Bacteroidota bacterium
CCGGCCGCCTGCGGTTTGCAGTTGTTTTGGATGCGCCAATTTCTTCGAAATCGAGATGTTCCAAAACAACTCCAAACCTCCGTCTGCTTTCCGATACCCCGTGTCACATGGCCTTTGGCGTCACGTTTGGCGTCACGTTGGCGTCACGTTGGGCGTCACGTTTTCCGGCTTCCCCTCACCAAACATTCCCCACTCAGCGTATTCGGGGATTCTTGTTGCCAGGTAGAGTGGCAGATTCAGGAGTGTGTAGGGTTTGCCGGAGATCGTGGAGACTTTTTCGACGGATAGTGTATTTGACAGTAGACGTATAGCAAAGGCATGGTTTGTTCGATCAATGAATTGGTGTAGTGAGCGTAAGCTGCCATGTGATCCTGACTTGACCTCAACCGGAATAAGAAACTGTTTATGTTGATATATAAGGTCGACTTCTGAGCTGCTTTTTGCTTTTTCTCGAACCCAAAAATGTAAGTTGCTTCCAATGCTTGCGTTTTGGGCTTGCAGCTGCTGAAATACAGCATGTTGAATAATCTTGCCCCTGTATAAGTCACTTAAATTCGATAATCCGATTAGTTGTGATTGAATTCCTAAGATATTGTTTAGCAAACCAGTATCCAGAAACTGCAATCTGGGTTTTCTTGTAAAATCAACTTCTTGAGGAAGCTGAGTGCTGATTGTTGGATAAACCAACTGTATGAGTCTTGATTTATCAAGTGACCTGAGGGCTTCTCCAACTTCACGGCTCCTGTAATTGGAGTTTCCAAACCCAGCCATGGTGATTCGGTCTTTCTCATGGGCAGCTGTCTCAAGAATATGACGCAATACCTTCTTTTCTGTATTGTTTCGTCCATATTTCTCAATATCATCTTTATATGCTTGCCAGATTTCATTGTAAACCTCATGCAGCTCAGTGTAGGTGCCAGACTCAACAAATGTTTTTACAACTTCTGGCATTCCACCAATAATCACATATTCTTTAAACAGCTTTCCGATAATATCATGGAAGTGCTTTTTAATGGGAATTTCATCAAACAGTTTGACGATATTCTCTTTTCCCATTGCCAGAAGAAACTCCTCAAAATCAAATGGATGTAAAACCATTTGCTGAACCCTGCCAACAGGGAAAGACGTAGTGTTTTTAAGCACAAGCTCCAATAATGATCCTGCACAAATGATATGCAGGTTGGGGAAATCTTCATAAAAGAACCGAAGAAGCTTAATTGCCCTGGGAGATTCCTGGATTTCATCAATAAATATCAATAGCGAATCATCGTTTATTGAGATATTTGCTCCTACCAAAATGGCCTCAATAATTTCTTTGACACTATCCAGATCAAATAGCCTCAGGTCTTCTTGTCTCTCAAGGTTCAATTCAATATAAGAATGATACTCTTTTGCAAATTCACGTACTATGGTTGATTTACCTACTTGGCGAGCTCCTCTCAATATTAGCGGTTTACGGCTTCCTGAGTGTTTCCAGCTTAATAGTTTCTGATATATTTTACGTTTGTAAATCACAAGACAGTATTAAATACAGGGTAAATATAACAAATAATTGTAACAAATACCGGGTAAATGACTTGTTAGTTTGTATCAGACTCCGGGGTCCTAGGTCAATGGTCGTTGGTCCTTCGTCGATGGTCAGTAAAAGAAAGGAAATAAGTATAAGGCTAAGGTATAAGTTATTGATGAATATTGTGAAAAGATGAGAGGTGTGATTAAAAAAAATGGGTTGGGGGGAGTTTTCTTTTTTCCTATCGGATAAGGCCTCTTCTGGAGTAGTTGAATTCTATTTGGATGTTTTGGGTGATTTTTGAGCGGCTTGGTAGTCTTCCTCCGATGATGAAGGTAAATGCTGATGATATTCGGGGTTTTAGTTTTGTTCCTGTGTTGTTTTTAGTGCTCCAGAAGCTGGCTCCTACTCCTGTACCAATGAATGGAGAGAATTCAATTCTGGTAGTGCCGATACCAAAAAAATACTCGAGTTTCTGGTCACCAGCAATAGTAGATTTTTGGGCCAAAAGAGATGAGCCCCAAACCAGTAAAATTAGAGTGATATTTATTTTCCTCAACATGTGCCTGAAATCGGCAACAAGGGTAGTACTTATACCGAACAAAGTAAAAAAAACAGACACTGTAACAAGGTGACAAACTGAAGACTGAAAACTGATAACTGAAAACTTTGTCCTACTTTCGGTGCTACCCCCAAACACTGCCACTATTCAGTAAAGAACATCGCGTCTTCTGAGTGCATTCTCACTCCTTAATCTTAAGGAGGAGGGGGTGGATTAATTTTAACGGGGAATCGGGATGTCATGAATTCGTGACAATATATTGGCACCCTTTTAAAGTTGTAACCCTCATATTTTGTGCTTATAATTGTACAACTTATTGTACACACTAAATACTTATCATGTTAACTACAACATTATCGGATTTTCGAAAAGATATAAAGCACTACATTGACAGTGTTATTGAAAATTTTGAAATATTGGTAATAAACCGAGGAAAGGACAGCGGAATTGTTGTTATGTCATTGGAAGAATATAACTCTTTATGTTCAACTCAGCACGAATTATCTTCAAAAACAAATAAAGAACGATTGGACACTGCTATTGATAAATTACATAGTGGAAATTCCTTTCAGAAAGATCTTTTAGACTAATGAAGTTCGTTTTTGTAGATGAATCATGGGGAGATTATTTATACTGGCAAAAGTCAAATAAAAAATCCCTGAAAAGAATAAATGATTTATTAAAAGCTATATCACGTGAACCATATACTGGTATTGGAAAGCCAGAACTTTTGAAACATAATTATAAAGGATTTTGGTTAAGAAGGATTGACGGAGAACATAGACTGATTTATAAAGTAAAGGATGATGAGATTTATATTGCAAAATGTAGATTTCATTATGATTAATATGAAAAACCAAACTTTACCCATATGCTGGCACCTGATTTTGATAACGCATTAGGAAATCTTCCATGGTCAATTGATTATATCGACACCAGGATTTACAACTCTTTGATCAGTATCTATCAGTCTATGACCTGTATTCAACCTGGCGAACATGATGAATACCGGGGAATCTGGTTTGAACTTCCCCGTGGCTCAATTTCTGATTATGGTGACTATCAGGAATTCAAAGAGGAGGGTATGGTGAATTCAAAGAAAGATTTTCACGAACTATGGGAGTATGATTATCCATCTGAATCTAAGTGGTTTAAACTTGATATAACTGAATATGATAGCAATCTGTATTTCTATCTGGATCTAAATCTTCTAATCCGGATTCCTAAGAAAAATGAATCTGTTCTAAAGCCTGTTGCAGTTCCTGAAGAATATGTCATTGTTGCTGACAGCCTGTCAAACAGCATAATAGACGAAGTATCCAAACTTCAAAGCAATGAGGATAAGTGGAATCTCAACCTTGAAACACATCTATCGTACAATCGCAGATATGGGCGCATCAATCGAAGTCAATTCTGGAATATCATTGGTGACGATGCCATACGCGCTGATCAGGAGCTAGGAAAAGATGCGATTGAGAAATTATCCTTGTTGATCGATGATATCAAAAAGAATGAAAATTCGCTAGTCCCTCCAGAAATCACAGCCAATCAATTTCTTCGATACTGTGAAATTGGATATGATGCAAATGATTATTTTTCTGGCGAACAGTTAAATCTCTCACCAAAAAAGAAGTATCTCGCCATGGCGGACGGGCGCCACGATGGTTTGCTTGATATTGACGGAGATTCTCCAAAGGAGTTTTCTAAATGGTATCATCATCAAATGGGTGGACATCCATGGGAGATCTGCCGTGGAGGAAACTCAACCCACATCTCGCTTTATATCCATAAATCACAAAACCACTGGCAACTGACCCTTGCCGGATCCAGCATTGGAAGAGTAGTAGAAGCTGTGAGAATCGCTGTAGCTCTGTATGACAATGGCATTCCCTTTTCTCTTCGAGATAGTGATGCGATTTTACGAATGGTCAATGGCGAGGACTATATTGGGATTGTTCCAAAGGAAATCTTGCCAAGATATTGTCATAGCCACTTTCCCTCTGAAGATAAAATCATAGATTTCATAAACCTTCCATTGGAATATATAGATGAGATTCAAAAGCAAGCAACATGGTATCCGGAAGATCGCATTGTTCTTATCTGACTCATATATTACTTCCAATACAACCCTTGTTATCGCAGTAATTATCCGGGCTTTTTGGCTTGGTGACGGGGCTTAAATAATACCTGAGGGATCTGATGTCGATCTGGGTATATGCTTAAGTAAGGGCAATAACAAATTTGATATTATGCTTAAGATCAGTGCATTATTAGAAGATTATTTTCCTGCCGGATGAATATGTGGATAGTAATTCAGATTTCTATTCCCAAACCTGTGCGGAATATGAAGACCAGATTTTTTGGATGAAAAACTATATTTACCCCAAGAAATGAATAATAATAGAGTTTTGTGTTAAATAAACCTA
>JABHCC010000165.1 GCA_018669475.1 Bacteroidota bacterium
ATGGGATCCCGAAATATTTAGTTGACAGGCAGATTTGAGGATCTGGTTCTATTGGATCCCCATAGCAGTTCGAGGAGCTTGAGTCAACACTCGCTCTAATGAACCATTGCCTTACAATGCTTCATTGGAGCTTAATTGTTGTAGGTAGTTTTTATTTTCAACTTTTTCACATTCTTCAATTTAGGGTTTCATTAATCCAGACTAGGAAGATTCAAAATATAGTTTGTACTTCTTCCTCCTTCACCTGAATCTGATAGGACACCCTTGTCTATTAAATCTTGGATATCTCTACGAGCAGTATCTCTATGTACTTTTGTCATTTTCGCCCATTTGGATGAATGTAATTTACCAACGAAATCGCCTTGGAGTTTATTGATCATTTCAATTTGTCTCTCATTGAAATTTGTGTTTTTATGCAACTCCCAGAACTTTGCTTTCACTAATATTTTCGATAATGTCTCATTGGTTACCTCGAGTGCATCAGTCAGACGTTCAAAGTACCATACGAGCCATTGGCTAATGTCCATACTTCCCTTTTGAGTGGATTCTAAATTGTCATAATACCCTTTTTTAGATTTCATGATTTGAGCGGACATACTATAGAACCTTTGGTTGGTTCTGTCTGCTCTGGCTAATTGAGTATCTGCAATGGCTCTGGCAATTCTTCCATTCCCATCATCGAACGGATGAATACTTACAAACCATAAATGAGCTATGGCTGATTTAATTACAGGTTCCATACTTCCGTCTGCATTGAACCACTCTATAAACTGATTCATCTCCTCTTCTAATCGGTGAGCTTCAGGAGCAGTGTAATGCACCTTTTCTCTCCCCATTGCACCTGATACAACTTGCATTGGACCATGTTCATCACCTCTCCAATCACCTACAGTGATCTTGTACATCCCACTTCTTCCTGTTGGGAATAGGGCAGCATGCCATCCACACATTCGATCCTTAGTTATGGAATCTTTGTATTTTTGAGTTGCATCCAACATCATCTCTACAACACCTTCTACATCCCTACTTGCATTAGGCAAACCTGATATTTCCATCCCAAGCCTTCTAGCCACAGATGACCTTACTTCTTCTGGATTTAATAACTCTCCTTCTATTTCACTTGACTTGACAACGTCCTCTGTTATTGTCTCAAGCACGGCTTCTTCTCTAAGTTCGAATCCTATACCTTCCATTCTTCCTATTAATCTGCCTTGCAGATCGCGAACCTTACTCACATATGGAAGCAAGGTATCATTATCCCATTTAAAGTTTGGCCAGTCTTTGTTCTGATGTAAATACATTGTCATTTTTTTAAATGGCGTAAAATATACAGCGAATATAGGGTCTATTTGACGTAATACAAAATAAACGCCGTGTTAGTTGCGTCAATAAAAGCAAATAATTGCCGCATGCTAAGTTAAATGCCGTATTTAATACGGCATTAACAATGATCAATTGCCGTATTAATCAGTAAAGGAGTTGCCATTTTTAATTACGCACAACGTTATGCCGCTAAATTTTCGTTGCCATCCCGCAGGGTGGCTATGAAATTTAACGGCTGTTAGGTGTTGTTGTTTTTGATTTGTAATCAGGGTGAATTTTCGTAGTTTGTTCCATCAATGGTGCCAATGATTGTGGTTCCTTCCTGTTGTCAGCTGTTACAACAATTATCATATTCAAATCTTGAATTAAAGAGATTGCTTGCCCTCCACGACCACCTCTGAAATACACTTGCAACCCTTCTTTCGATTTTAGAATATCCCAATTATAACCAACATATATATCTGGCTTGTCACTCTTAATATAAGGAGTGAATGTCTTGTCTATCCAGTTTTGGGAAACAATCCTTGTATTGTCAAATACACCACCATTTAGATGTAATTGACCAAATTTTATCATATCACGCGATTTAATATACAATCCACCACCAGCTTCATAGAAACCACTTTTACCATACCATTTATATTCTTCAATTTTCAAAGGTTTAAAAAGATATTCTTCAGCAAATTCAGCAATATCCTTCTTTGATGCGACTCGTATTACCTCACTCAAAATAACACAATTAGCTCCACAGTAAACATACTCAGTTCCTGGTATCGAGTTCATTTTCAGACTTAAACAACCTTTCAGCCAATTATCCATATTTTCTATACGTGTACCATCATTTCTCGGGTCATCTAGTGGCAAGTTTTCATTGTATTTAAAGCCAGAAGTCATTGTTAAAAGATGCTCAATTGTAGTTTGATGTTTCCTTTTGTCTTTTTCAGAAATTTTATATTCTGGAAAAAAATGAAGCATTGATTGATTTATAGTATCAATAAACCCATTCTCTAATGCAATACCAGTTAGAATTGATGTGAAAGCTTTTGTAACAGACATAATAAAATGAATTTCATCTCTGTCACCACTTCGATAATACTGTTCCACAATTAATTCGTCATCCTTCATAACAAGTAGACTGTGAATATTACCATACTTTCCATCATATATGTCTAAATTCACCTTAGAAAGTAGTAGTGTATCAATATTATGCTTTTTGACTGTTGATACATTTATTCCATCATTCAAATCTACAGGACTTTGCATAATTTTAACTTTGTTTTGACAACCAAAACCAAATAAAACTATAACTACAATTAATATTCTTCTCACTGTTTATGTCATTTAATAACACCTAACGATTGTGTAAACCTATTGTGTTTATTTTTCATATATGTAATGATGCAATGGTATTTATTTGTCTAACGGCGGGGGAATAAACGTAATACTTGACATTCATCTGTCTGTAATGGTTTGGCTCGTATAAAGATAGCAAATTTTGAATCTAGAAGCTATCCAACGGACTCTTAATATCGCTCAGCTTTCGTGTTGATACATGAGTGTAAATTAAAGGTGTGAATGGTCTTAAATCCAGAACCTCAAGGATAACTAATAGCAGTCAAATATCTACTGTAATCAAATCATTACAAACCAAGAAACAACATGGCGCCTCCGCAGGCAAAAATTACCAGTCCGGCGAGAGAATGGGCATATCGGGCCAGTGGTCCGGATTTCATGAAGCTTAATCCTTTTAGACTTACCCAAACCATTCCCATCATTGTGGCTATGGTGGTGACTGAAAAGATGAGGGCTACTAAAACGACAATCAGAGTATTGAATTGAGCTGCGGGGTATATGAGGAGCGGTATGAGTGGTTCACAGGGACCAAAAATAAAGATCAGGAATAGAATCCAGGCGGTGGCTTTCTTCTTTTCGGTGTCATGGACATGGGTGTGTGACTGTACATGTGCATGATTATGTTCATGTCCTGTTCCGTCTGAGTGCAAATGGAAGTGTGTATGTGGCTTCCTTTTAAATGCACGCCATAAACCCCAGATCATATAAGCAAAGCCGAAGACGAATAAGATCCAGGCAGCAATTTCCCCTCGCATGCCTTCAAGCTTCTCGAGCGAAAAAACAGCCGATCCAATCGCCAGACCAATCAAACCAATTACTACTGAGCTCAAAACGTGACCTATACCACAATAGAAACAAATTCGCAAAGTCTTGCTAAGAGTCCAGTTTCTGGCCTTGCCTAAAGCAATGAAGGGCAAATAGTGATCGGGCCCCAGAATAGTATGCACGAGAGCGAGCATAAAGGCGGATCCAAATAAGATGGCTATTGTCGTTTCCATTTAATCAGACATTGTTTTCGGCTGATAATGGCAAGATTCAACCGAAAGGGTTTTAGGTACGCATAAATATACTTATTTTCCCTGCAGAAATAACTGATAAATGGCAGTTTTAGAAGAAGTCTTCAGCTTTCAGTCTTCAGTTTTCAGAAAGAACATGCCAGCTTAAGAGTGTTGCTTGATATTAAAGTTTTCTCTTTATCTGTCCGACTAGCTTATCAGCATATCTTTTAAATCCTAGATCTGTGTAATGTACTCCGTCAACGGTGCCTTCCTGGTCGGTGCCTATGAGATCTTCTCCTGAGATCAGGTAGAGTTTTTTTATTCCTTCGGATTTGAGGGCTTTGAAGGCCTTTCTGAGCTCTTCATTCTGACGATTGAGTTGTTCCAGATCCTTTGCAATAATAGCTGACTTGACAGTTGTTGCTGTTTCAACCAGAAAAATTGGTGTGTCAGGATACTCACTCCGGATGTAAGGAATGAATTCCATGTGAAGGGGATAAATAACATCCAGATTATGCAAATTGGGGAGACAGTCAAACACATAGGCTGAGGCATCGATTTCGGCAATCAATTCAGCCAACTCCATCTCCATTCTGCCGTTTCCTGAAAAGCCCAGATTTATTACTTCTCTGTTGAGCTGACGTGAAATGATGTTTGATGCTGCCATGCCCGGACGACTGGCACAGCCCCCCTGTTGAATAGAAGTGCCGTATATCACTATTGGCTTTCCGTTCAGAATAGATGATGACTCAAGCACACTACCCTCCTCGACACCAATCCATAAAGTATCAATCCCATCATATAAGGGCAGATTCATATGAAAATGGTGCATCTCACCATCCAAGCCTTTGAGAATTTCACGTTCGTTTGCCTTTCCGCTACCCGGACTACCGGATCCTGCATACCTCCAGATTCCACTGTCGTCCATATACAAATCCACACCTTTGATCCCACATTCTGTCATGTGCCACATGCTGTTATCATATCGCACTGTCCATTTCGCCCAAATTTTCCTTGAATTAGTTTTAAAATGCACCGACAAACCGGCTGAATTTGTACCCAGCCTCCATACTGGGGCCCGAACCACATCTTTTGCTTTTGCCGGTAAGCGATCATAAGGATGCTCAAGCTCACTCCATGCTTGTCCGCTTAATCCAATGTCCAGAGCATTATGCCACTCTTTTTGTCCCTGAGCTAAAATGGGCAGAAGACAGAGGACTATAGGCAGTAAAAAAGTTGATCGAAAAAAGGGTTTGGGTTTCATGTTTCGCTTTTCTCCAAAGATAACAGAGAATATTCTTTGTTCCACAGGTAAAAATCACTACTCCAAGGGCAAATTTCAACTCCGTCATCCAATTAATATCAATTGCATGTAGCAATCAATTTGGAATAAAATTTCATAATTTTACATTGATAATTAAAACTACTGAATGAAAGTTTTCAAACCGAGAATTAAAATCTGCTGTATCATGAGCCCAGACGAGGCCAGAATGGCTATTGGGGCCGGTGCTGATTCACTGGGACTCGTATCTTCAATGCCAAGTGGTCCTGGTGTTATTTCTGACAGCAAAATCCGGGAGGTGACACAGATTATTCCCCCTTCAATAGATGCTTTTGTGCTCACAGCCCTTGACAACTCCTGGGATCTGATTGACCTGATCCGAAAGGTAAAAAATCGTACCATCCAGTTGGTAGACCGACTTAATACGGGTAATTACCAGGAGATCAGAGCCTCTATCCCTTGCGTGAAAATTGTACAGGTGATTCATGTGATGAACGAGGAAGCTATTGAACAAGCCATTCGGGTGAGCTCATACGTAGACGCTATTTTGCTGGATTCCGGAAATACTGAGCTACCAACGAAAGAACTTGGAGGTACTGGTAAAACCCACGACTGGAATATTAGCCGGGAAATTGTTGAACAAGTGGATACTCCGGTCTTTCTTGCCGGAGGACTAAATCCGGATAATGTTGTAGAGGCCATTGAAATAGTAAAACCTTTCGGAGTAGACGTATGCAACGGAGTAAGAACAAATGAAAAACTAGATCCGGCAAAATTGAAAAAGTTCATCGATAATGTAAAAAGGTAAATAGTGAGGGTGATACATGTTTGCAGATAGGTTTTTTTTGCTGATAACTGATAACTTTTTTTGCTGAAGACTGATGACTGAAAACTGATGACTTTTTCTAATAACTGAAAACCTTGTCCCTGCGAAGGCAGGGATCTCAAATTCTTGTCCATATGTCTACAATAAAAACCCTTCCTCTTATTCTTTCTGCTTTGTTTCTCCAATTTTGCTCTTCGGAGCCTCAGCAACCAAACGTCCTTTTCATTGCTGTAGATGATTTACGGCCTGAACTGGCATGCTATGGAGCTGATTATATTCATTCACCAAACATGGATAAACTGGCCGATCAAGGTTTTTTATTCACCAATCATTATGTATCAGTTCCTACCTGTGGGGCCTCGCGATTTAGTTTGCTTACAGGCAACTATCCTGTTTCAACAGTTCAGGTGGGCAATGAGGCGATTCACAAAGATATCTCGGGAAAACCAGAAACGGAAATACCTGAAAGTTTCGTTCATCACCTGAGGCGTAATGGCTATTACACGGTCGGAATCGGAAAGGTAAGTCACTATGTTGATGGACTGCTTTATGGATATACTGATTCAATCGGATCGGAATATGAAATGCCCCACAGCTGGGATGAGATGCTATTTGACAATGGTAAATGGGGCACCGGCTGGAATGCATTTTTTGGCTATGCTGATGGTAGCAACAGGCAATCAATGAAACGACAGGTGAAGCCATATGAAGGGGCTGATGTGGGTGATAACGGATACCCCGATGGACTAAGCACTCAATTAGCAATTAAAAAATTAAGAGAACTGGTAGCAAATGACGGTTCTCCTGATGCAGATCAGGAGAACCAGGCCCAGGTAAAGAAACCCTTCTTCCTGGCTGTTGGTTATTTCAAACCTCATCTGCCTTTTAATTCACCAAAGAAATACTGGGATCTGTATGATGAATCAGAGATTCCTTTGTCTCCATTTCCTGAGCTTCCCGAAAATGTTCATAAGGCTAGTCTGCACGGATCAGGAGAATTCAATGGCTATCAGCTTGGCGACGAAAAAGCTTCACTCAATGCCCCTGTTTCTGATGAATATGCGAGAAAACTGCGCCATGCTTATGCCGCTTGTGTGAGCTATATTGACGCTCAGATAGGCATTCTGATGAATGAACTCGAAGAACTTAATCTGGATGATAACACTCATGTTATTATTTGGGGTGACCACGGCTGGCATCTGGGTGATCAGATGGTGTGGGGGAAGCATACCATATTCGACTACGCAACACGGAGCACCCTAATAATAAGACCAAGGACCAAAGACCAAAGACCAAAGACTAACGACCAGAGTATTTCTTATGTTGTTGGAACTGTAGATTTGTATCCTACAATTATGGAATTGTGTGGGATTGAGATGCCGTATGCCGGGGATGGTGAAAGCATGATGCCATTGATGAATAATCCGGAAATGGACACATGGAAAAATGCGACTTTTAGCTATTTCAGAAAAGGAATTTCACTACGAACAGAGCGTTATCGCCTCACAAAATATTTCCGTAATCAGGAGCCGGTTATTGAACTATACGATCACAACAACGATCCCTACGAAAGTAAAAATATAGCTCAGGATAATCCGGAAATAACGGATAGTTTGATGAGGATCTGGGAAAAAGGGAATACCGGGCTATACAGTTCGAAATAGTTATCAGTTTTCAGTTGTCAGTTATCAGGAAGAAGTCGTTGGTCATTGGTCCTTGGTTTTTTGCTGAAAACTGATAACTGAAGACTGATAACTTCTTCAATTTTTCTACTTTTTTAGAAAATTTGAATCAACATATTTCTGAAACTGCTCTTTGTATTGTTCTGCTACAGGAATATATTTGTCTCCGAAAACTATTCTGCTTCGCTCTACAATTTTAATCTCCGACAGGTTAACTATGAAGGAACGATGTACCCGCATAAAGCGGTCACCCGGCAGTTGTTCTTCAAGAGATTTCATACTTAGCAATGACATAACAGGCTTATCGCTTAAAAGGTGAATTCTCACATACTCCCGCATGCCTTCGATATACTGAATATCAGAAAAATTTATGCGTATAAGGCGATACTCTGACTTCACAAAAAGATGTTCTTTATCGTGACTCACCTTGTTGTCGGCCATTTTTGCTTCGTACTGTTTATGCGCTTTTCCGGCTGACTTAAGAAAGTCGAGGTATGCAATAGGCTTGAGTAAATAGTCCACAGCATCAACCTTAAATCCTTCAACAGCATACTCACTATAAGCCGTTGTGAACACAATCATGGGCTTCGGATCGAGGGATTTCACAAAATCCATTCCTGAAAGATCCGGCATTTGAATATCTACAAAAATCAGATCTACCATATGATCGTCCAGAAATGTTATTGCCTCCAATGCACTGTTAAAACTTCCGACGAGTTCGAGAAAAGGGGTTTTTTCAATATAAGCCCCCATTTGTCGCAAGGCGGGCGCCTCATCATCTATGGCTATACTTTTAATCATCATTCAATGGAGTTTTCAGGAATACAAAATAGCTGTTATTCTCCTCCCGGATGGATAAATTGTACGAAGAACCAAATAGCACATCTAATTGCCGGCGTATATTTTCAAGTCCGATGCCAGGAGTTGGGGAATCCCCGATTGCATCGGGGCAGGCGGAAGTCGGGAGTCGGGAATCGTTCTTATCTGGCTTTGAATTGCGTATACGATATTCTATTGATTCATCGACGATCTGCATATTGAACTCCACGAAAGATTCTGATTGATAACTTACCCCGTGTTTGAAAGCATTCTCGATGAAGGAGATGTGTAATAAAGGTGGAACAAGAACATTGGGTATATCATCTGGTAAGTTGACATCTATTCTTACCTGATCGTCATATCTGATTCGCATCAAATCGAAATAACTCAATAGAAACTCAGTTTCCTTTGTCAGTTGCACCTTGCCATCATGGGTTTCGTATAACAAATAGCGCATAAGTTTTGACAAGCGAATAACTGCATCCTGGGCTTTAGCCTGATCTTCATCAATCAGGGCATGGATATTATTCAGTGTATTGAGAAAAAAATGCGGGCTAACCTGATTTCTCAAAAATGCCAATTCCGTTTGCAGATGGTTTTTCTCAATCTCTTTGCTCCTTTGCTCCTGTCTGAACCAATGTGAAAAGATTACAATTGCAGCATCAAAACCAACTAACAATATGGATACCACGAAGTTGTAATACACCAATGGTGGAAGCAATCCGGTATTTTGGGGATCTGCTTGCCGTGGATTTTGTCTGGGAGGATGCTGCATATTATCCATGGGTGGCCTTTGGGCTGGTCCTCCAAAAGGATCATCAACAGGTCCTGCCGGATTAAGGGGTGAGAGTTTATCCGGAGAAATCCAATCATTAACAAATCTTAGATTGGGACTTAATACACTAACAATAACTATCAGAATGAGAGTGCCGGCGAGATAAAGCGACCTTCTCTCCCCTTTGATTAATTGGGGAAGTAAGAGATAGTGGTGCAATAGAAAAATGAAGATAAACGGAACAAGACGTATCCATTCTCCAAAGACCTGGTTCCACCTGATGTTTCCGCTCCTACCGGATGTTAAAACCGGAAAAACAATAAGAATGGCCCAGATGAGGATATAAATCATCATCTGAACCCTTTCTATCTGCTTGTTATTTGACATATTGGTTTAAATCTACTAAAAACCTCTTCTATTTTACACTTCTGACACAACGTACCATATTATAAATTCTGATCACATCTCCCTGCGGACCATGACCGTACGGGTAATCAGACGGATCACCAACTTTGGGATCGCTGCGTTGAGCTCCTGCACCATGAACATCAGTGAAGTTATAATTACCAGAATTCGGTGGCATCTCCATGAATCCTGATGCCTCTCCAAAGCTCACATATGCAGCATTTCTTGCCATTCCATTTGCGGAGGTATGTGTTGTACTGCTCCAATAAAAGGCCCAGTCTTTCTGACCAATCTCATTTGTAATCTCAGTACAGCTAAATACGGGGTCAATAGCTGGGGAGCCAGTTGTTGCCGGAGAGCGGGAATAATCCACTATTGATTGCAATTCTTTTGCATCCGGCAGGCGCCAATCATCATGGCCTGCAAACTCAAGATTCTCAGCCCATTCAAGAGCTTCTTCCCAATTCATTGTACCATCATTATTATTACCGGCCTTCAATTCCCCGCTGTCAAACTGCATCCACATCAAACCGGTAGACTGATCAACAATACTGCTATCTTCCTGATCGGCAAAATCATTAATTCCGTACAGTGCATTTCCACGCACGTAGCGAACAAATTCAGTGAACCCACTTCCTGTTGGCTTAAAAACCTTTGGGTAGCCCTTAATCCTTCCATCAGCGAAGTTTACTCCAAATACTGTGGCATCACCTCCCATGGTAGTAGAAACATATTCAGTTGATGACCAGTATTGTGCATCGATCAGGCGTTCACCTGCACTCTCGTCACCGAATCGAAAATCGAAATACTCATCATCTAGAAAAGGAACAGAGCTACTTGAGCCCCCGCTTGGATCAGTACCGGAAAACAGGATCAGCGAATACAATTCTTTGATTGTCGGCAATCTCCAATCGGTGAAGCCACCCACATTACAGCTGATTGCTCCTGCCACAGCCTGATCAAATGTAATCTTATCATCAATCTCCTTTGTCCACATCAGTCCGCTTACCAAATCTGTTATTGTTCCATCTCCATTATCAGAATAGGATGGTTCATTGCCTCTATAGTGAGCATCCTGACCGTAGAAACTTTGTCCTTCTGCTGACTCTGTGATTTCGCTAGAATTATTGTAAAATGCCTCTGTACCTGTATCAACGATTGGGTAAGTTTTAGTAATAATTGGATCGACCACACCCAGACTATCCTGATCTGCAATCAAGTCATCATCTGCAAATAGCCCTTCACATGAAATCAGCGTAAGGCTAAGGGAGAATAGCAGACCAGCAATCTGGATCATGGTAAGGGATATAAAATAATTAGTTCTTCTCTTTTTAGTTTTCATAATTCCTCCTCTTTATTTAATTCATCACAAATTTGGCCCACACGGTGAATTTAAGCAAAACCGATCAACGAAAGGGAGGATTTTGTCAACGAAGGGGGACCGGGGACTGGGGACAGGGGGACAGGGGACGGTCCATGGTCGCTGGACTTCGGACTTCGGACCTTGGACCTCGGACTTCGGACTTCGGACCTTTGTCCTTTTGTCCCCAGTCCCCGGTCCCCCTGTCCCCAGTCCCCTGTCCCCCTGTCACCAGACTTTTTTCCTATCTTCATCCTTTATAATGAAAAAATATCGTCTGTTTGTTATTCTTTTTCTGATTCCTTTTATTTCTTGTAACACCCGTTCTTTTCGGGCTGATATTATTGTTTATGGTGGTACTTCAGCCGGGGTGGCTGCGGCTGTTGAGGCTTCACGGCTTGGGCTTTCTGTTTTGCTTGTTGGTCCGGATATACATTTGGGCGGGCTTTCAGCCAGTGGACTGGGATGGACTGATTCGGGAAACAAGAAGGTTGTCGGGGGATTGGCCAGAGAGGTTTATCAGCGTATAAAATATCAGTATGATCAGAGCGAGAACTGGCAATTTGAAAATGCAGAAGACAGCCGCTATTACAAGCCTGATCAGGATGCCGTTTGGGTTTTTGAGCCCCATATTGCAGAGCGGGTTTTTGAAGAGCTTATCCGGGAGGAAAACATTACAGTACACCGTGATCGATGGCTCGACCGAAAATCAGGAGTTAAGAAAGAAAATGGAAAGATATCCTCCATTCGCATGCTAAATGGAGACGTTTATAAAGGCAAAATGTTTATTGATGCAAGTTATGAAGGTGACCTGATGGCAGCTGCCGGCACAAGTTATACTTTAGGTCGGGAGAGCAATGATCAATATGGGGAAAGCATTAATGGTGTGGTTACTAAGCGGGACATTTCACATCAGTTTGAGCTGGATATCGATCCTTACCTCACTCCGGGCGATCCTGAAAGTGGTCTTCTTCCAAGAATTCATAATGACGATCCGGGAATTGAAGAATCGGGGGATCATCGCATTCAGGCTTATTGTTTCAGAATGTGCTTAACCAAAGTAGAGGAGAATCGGATCCCTTTTCCTAAACCTGAAAATTATGATCCTCTTCAATATGAATTGCTGGGCCGTTATTTCGATCAGGGTTGGCGCAAGCTGTTCAATAAGTTTGATGAGACTCCGAACAAAAAAACCGATACCAATAACAGTGGTGGATTCTCAACTGACAATATTGGAATGAATTACGACTATCCTGAGGCCAGCTATGATGAGCGTGCGGCTATTGTTGATGAACATCGCAGCTATCAGCAGGGTCTCATGTGGTTCATGGCTTATGACCCGAGAGTACCAGAAGATGTTCGCAGTGCTATGAGTCAGTGGGGCCTGGCAAAGGATGAGTTTCTTGATAACAACCATTGGCCGCATCAGATTTATGTAAGGGAAGCCCGACGAATGGTGAGCGATTTTGTTATGAATGAGAATCACCTGAGAGGTAAAAAGGCCACTCCCGAATCTATTGGGATGGGATCGTACAATATGGATTCTCACCATGTTCAGCGCTATGTTGATGAGAAGGGCTTTGCCCGAAATGAGGGAGACGTTCAAATTAATCCGGGCGGACCTTATTCTATAAGTTACAGGGCTATAGTACCAAAAAAAGAAGAGGTCACTAATTTACTTGTACCTGTTTGTCTGTCCTCATCTCACATTGCATATGGCTCTATCCGGATGGAGCCTGTTTTCATGATTCTCGGCCAGTCAGCAGCAAATGCAGCAGGATTGGCGATTAGTCAGGGCAAGGCAGTTCAGGATATCTCATACAAGGAGCTCAAAGCACGCCTGATCGAAATTGGTCAGGTATTACAACTCACAACAAAATAACAAAGCCTTTTCCCACATATAACAGCTTGTTTTGTACAAGTCCCTTATAAGGAGCCTTACCGCTCAATTCTTTTCAAGGGAGTGCATTTTGTGGGAGCCTCACCGCTCCTTTCTTTTCAGAAGAGTACATTTCGGCACGCCAAAGCTTTGCTTCGAGAGGTTCCGAAATGTACTCTTCTGAAAAGAAAGGAGATGGAATGTTTTGAGTGTTATTCAGTAACTATTATTTCCTTCTCTTGCCTACTTCTATTAGAGTTTTGATATCCTCTTCAGGAAGGGCTCCATCCGGTAGGGGACCTATATTCAGAAGGAGATTTGCATTCAGGGCTTTGGCATCGGCCAGCATTTTCATTACTTCGTCGGGAGTTCTATGCTTGCCATCGTCACTTTTATTATACCCCCAGGCGTGAGGCTGAAGGGTGGTGCATATTTCTCTGGGCTTATTCTTGTTCTTATCGTACACAATTTTCGAAATCTCAAACTGCTTCCCTACCCTTGCTTTACCACTTCGCTCGGGAGCCATGAAATCTTCGTCGCCGTTTGCACCTTGCTTGAAAGAGATGAGGGCGTGAGGGGACAGACTTCTGACCAGAGCATATGTGGAATCAATAGGGAATTTATCATGAGAAGCATATACACCCATGATCGGATCAAACCAGATTCCGGCAATATTGGGATACTGAGTCAGCAATTCGGTAAGCTGCTGATGAACAAAATCGATGTAAATCTGAAAATCAGCTGGCTTTTCGTACTTATATTCTGGCTGAGGCTCAGGGTATGCCGGACGGGCATTATTCCAGCCATCTTCTCTCGACATGAAGTAGGGATGTTTCCAGTCGGCACCGTAAGAGTAATATAAAAACAAACCCAGGCCCTTCTGCTCGCAGGCCTCGTATAATTCTCCGATCAAATCTCTTCCTGCCGGAGAATTTATGGAGTTGAAATCGGTAGCATTGGTTTTAAAAAGGCAGAATCCGTCATGATGCTTGGAGGTGATAGTGATGTATTTCATTCCTGCAGATATCGCTGTTTCAGTGATCTGCTCGGGGCTGAAAGTTGCAGCAGTAAAGCTGTCAACTAATTGGGCATATTCAGCCACCGGAATTTTCTGACGCAACTGTACCCATTCGCCCATCCCCAATTGGGCATAAAGGCCGTAGTGCAGGAAAAGGCCGAACTCGGCTTCCTGGAACCATGCCAGGTTAGCGGCTCTTGGAGAATCTACATATTGCTCAGAGTAGTCATGTAGGTAGGATGGGACTTCAACCTTTGGTTGGCAGCCTGATAAGACCAAAGACCCAAGACTCAAGACCAAAATTAGACTTAAGAGGGAAGGCTTAAGAGTTAAGTTTTTTGAATGCATTTTTGTAAGTTTGAAATTCTTGACTTAGTGAATCGATAACAAAGTAAATGTACTAATAAACCTATAATTCAGAATCTATGAACCGAGCATGACAAAAGGAAAAATATTTTAACACATACGTGGATGATTGTTTTTGTTATGCAAGCACCATCAGACAAATAAAATTAAATATAAACGGATGAAACTTCAAATTACCAGCTTACTAATTATTCTTTCAAGCCTCTTTGTTCATGCTCAACCTATGTCAACTCAGGAGATTGACATGTTGGTTGCCAGTACTATGGAAATTTTTGATGTTCCCGGTATCGGGGTTGCGGTTTTGAAAGATGGGGAAGTGGTTCATATGAAGGGTCATGGTGTTCGGTCTTTAGATTCGAAATTGCCTGTTAATGAGCATACATTATTTGGGATTGCTTCTAATAGTAAAGCCTTTACGGCTGCTGCACTTGGAATTTTGGTTGAAGAGAAAAAAGTCAGCTGGAATGACAGGGTGATCGATTACATACCTGAGTTTAGACTGTATGACCCCTATGTTACCCAGGATTTTAGAATCCGGGATTTATTGTGCCACCGCAGTGGGATGGGACTGGGTGCCGGTGATCTGATGATCTGGCCGGATGGGACAGATTTCAGCCGGGAGGATGTGATTCACAATCTGAAGTATCTGAAGCAGGTATCTCCGTTCAGAACGAAATATGATTATGACAATCTATTATATATCGTTGCAGGTGAAATTATTGGTAAAGTATCAGGAACAAGCTGGGAGGAGTTTATTGAGACAAGAATTCTTAAACCCCTAAAAATGACCTCAAGTGCAGCTTCTTTCAACAGACTAAGTGATGCATCAAATGTCATTGCCCCTCATGGCCGGGTTGAAGGTGTAGTTCAGGTGGTGAGCCGTACCACCAGCGAGCTCATGAATGCTGCCGGAGGAATATATTCCAGTGTGTATGAGATGAGTAAATGGGCCGACTATTTATTGAAGCAGTCAAAAAATCAAAGCGACAAGCCAATAATCACATCCAGGACAATCCAGGAGTTATGGTCTCCGCAAACGATTATTCCGGTACGAAATCCCGGTTCATATAACACACATTTTTCAGCTTATGGACTAGGATTCAGACTGGCCGATGAGAAAGGATACAAAGTAATCTCCCACACAGGCGGACTAGCCGGAATGGTGACAAAGATGACACTTATTCCGGAACTGGATCTGGCCATAATAGTTTTCACCAACCAACAGGTAGGAGCAGCATTCTCAGCCATCACCAATCAAATTAAAGATGCATATTTTGGTATCCGTGACGTAAATTGGGTTAAAAGATATGAAGCAGCAGCAAATATGAGCACTTCAAATGCCAAAAACCAGGTAGAAAAAGTATGGCAACAAATAGAACAGAATAACAAGGTAAGCGAGTCACCGGGTAACCGAGTAACCGAGTCACCGATTAACCGAATAACCGGCACCTACAAAGATCCCTGGTTTGGCGAAATCACAATTTCTAATAAAAACGGACAGCTATTCTTCCTTGCATCCCGTTCGCCCGGATTGGATGGTGAAATATTCTGGTATAAAGGCAATACTTACGTGGTGAAATGGAAAGACCGGAGCATGGATGCTGATGCCTTTATTTTGTTTACTTTAGACATCAATGCTCATCCGGCAGGGTTTACTATGAAAGCTATTTCTCCCCTGACGGATTTTAGCTATGACTTTCATGACCTGAACTTTAGAAAATAGACTAAACTCTTACTGATGGTAATTAAGTGGTTTATCCAACACCAGATCAAACAATCGATGCGAGCATCGATCTGGCAGAAAACGCTGGTGATTAATATTATTCTGGGGCTGGTGCTCTTGTTAATGCTAGCCTACCTATTATTCCTTGGAATCTTTATTGATGTGATTCTCAACGAAATGTTTCCCGATAATGATCCAATTATCCTTTTCAACAGCATGTTGCTGTATTATTTTGGCTTAGAGTTCTTCATTAGATTCTTCATGCAGAGTTTGCCTACCTTAAATCTGGAAACATATCTGCATGTCCCAATTAAGAGATCAAGTATTGTCCATTTTGTAGCTTCGAAATCCATTGTGGTTATAGGAAATTACCTATCATGGTTGATTTTGATACCCTTTGCCGTTAAAGTGATTGTGCCGAATTATTCAGTAGGTGTTGCACTAATCTGGCTGCTGGGGATCATCCTGCTTATTTTTACAAATAATTTTCTGGCAACCTATGTTAAACGTCATCTCGTTGGCAATCCTGCCATTGTCGGAGTATTTGGTATGACAAGTATTGTCCTGGTTTTTTTAGAGCAGTTTAATATTTTGTCCGCATCTCAACTATCAGCGAATTTCTTCGGCCATCTTCTCGAGGATCCAATCTTTCTGCTCATACCTTGTTTAGCACTCCTTGGCTCCTATTCACTGAATTACTTTTATATCAAGTCAAGATTATATCCGGAGGAAATTACACATAAAAAAACGCAAAAAGTTGACAGGCTGGCAAACGTCAGGTACTTCAGCCGTCTGGGAATGACAGGTCAATTATTGTCTTTGGAAATGCGTCTGCTTTGGAGGCACAAAAGAACACGAAGCATGCTGGTTCTGGCCCCTCTGTTTTGGGGCTATGGATTGGTATTCTACCCAGATGCCGTCGAAGGATTTAGCCTGAGTGTTATTATGATTTTTGTTGGAATTTTTATGACAGGAGGAATGATGATCAGCTACCTGAGTTATTGTTTCTCTTATGACAGTAACTTTTTTGACGTGATCCTGACAAAATATTCAGACATCCGGCAGTATATCAGAGCTAAATATATTTTAGCCCTTACCGTCTCCACAATCTCATTTCTGGTTACCATTCCATACGTCTTTATAAGCACCCAGATTCTCTTCATTAATAGTATGATTTTTCTCTACAATATTGGTTTATTATCCTTTGTACTCCTGTACGTTTCAACATACAGCCGCAAAAAAATGGATCTGAGCAAAGGATCAGCTTTTAATTATCAGGGTTTTGGAGCATCACATTGGTTAACCGGACTCCCTGCCTTTTTTTTGCCCATTGTAACTTTTCTCCCCTTTCGATGGGCCGGTCAACCTGAGACCGGGATTATAGTTATTGGTTGTCTTGGATTGATTGGACTTCTGTTCCATAAGTTGCTACTTGGAGTTGTAATAAGGCAGTTTAAGAAAAGTCAATATGCAATGGCTGAAGGGTTCAGGCAATCAGAATAAATCAAGCTCAAAACAAACACAAATTCGACAACATTATGATACAGGCAAATAATATCACCAAAGTATATCACTCAGAAACCGTATTGGATATTCCTGAAATCACTATCAGGCAGAACGAAAGTTTTGGATTAGTAGGAAATAATGGGGCAGGCAAAACAACTTTCTTTAGATTGATTCTTGATTTGATACGTGCAAACAGCGGTAATATTACATCCAAATCCATTGATGTGAGGTCAACAAATGACTGGAAGAATTATACGGGATCTTATCTTGACCAGAATTTCTTAATAGATTTTCTCAGCCCTGAGGAATACTTTGAATTTCTGGCTGAGGTGCATGGTTTATCAAAGGGAGATCTGGCTGAGTTTTATGCTGAATATGATGAGTTTTTTGCAGGCGAGATACTTGAGAAAAATAAATATATCAGGGATCTGTCGAATGGTAATAAACAGAAAGTAGGCATTGCATCGGCACTGATGTTTAAACCAGATTTAGTTATTCTGGATGAGCCTTTTAACGGATTAGATCCCTCCACACAGATCAGGCTTATCAAAATTCTGAACAAGCTCAAAACAGAAGACGGAGTAACTCTTTTGGTATCGAGTCACGATCTCAGTCATGTAACTGAGGTATGTGACAGAATTGTGATTCTTGAAAAGGGCAAGGTAGTAACTGATCTGGCTACCAATGAGAACACACTGAAGGAATTGGAGAGTTATTTTGCCTGATAAGGGCTCTTTGAATTGCTTTCCTGATTTCTTGACAGAATCTTATCAAACCTTGACAGAACCTTCATGTTTCTTGACACATCTCAAGCTAATTTTATCTTGGCTGGAGTGACCTTTTGTTGGCAGAAACATAAAATGTTTTGTGAAAGACAATTCTGGGAACTCCCAACCACGACATTTGACATTGAGTTTTTAACCAAACACCAATTAAGATGAAAACAAAACTACTCCTCTTTCTCCTAAGCATTGCCGGCATTGGAACATCACAGGACTTTGTCATATCATTCACCAGCGGGATGAATGATATTCCACTTGACAGTATTATGGCTGAAAACATCAGAACTGGCGAAACCGTCACGTTTTCTGGTGATCAGAATCTGGTGCTTGCCACATCGGCTGGAATTGATGTCACTCAGGTGACAGATTATAAATCTGAAACCTACCCTAACCCATTTAGTGGTCAAACTACTTTCAATTTGACAGTCCCAACTCCCACTAAACTAGACATAAGGCTATTTAACAGCTCGGGACAATTACTGGCATATCATGAATCAGATGCTGAACAAGGTGTTAACAGTTTTGCATTATCTGTTAAGGAGCCCGGTCATTATTCATTAGTAATCAGTCATGAATATGGCGTTGTAACAAAAAAACTGATTTCAATAGGGGACAATGAACAAGGCAACCAAATTCAATATACAAGCCTTGGGCCCCTTGCTTCCGGGGCTAAGAAAATCAAATCCACTAATGATAATCCCTCTTTGGAATTCATACTTGGAGATTGCATTCGCTATACCTGTTTTGGTGATATTCATGCAGTCCTTTTTCAAGAGGAAGTAAGGAATTCAAAAGCTTATAAGGTAATTTTTTACCCCTGTGTTGACCCTGAAGGACAAAGCTACTCAACAGTGATTATTGGTTCTCAGGTTTGGATGGCGGAAAATCTGGCCTATTTGCCTGCTGTGAGTCAGGTAGGTGAGAATTCATATGATGATCCTCATTTTTTTGTTCATGGTTATAGTGGCAATAGTGTCAGCGAAGCAAAGGCATTGACGAACTATAGTGAATATGGAGTCCTATATAACTGGGCTGCTGCCAATACGGCTTGTCCGAGTGGTTGGAGATTACCCTCCGACGATGACTGCAAAACCCTGGAACACTACATGGGCATGCACACTGGTGAACTACAATTGGCGGGATGGAGACAAAGCGGTGATGTTGGGAAAAAGCTCAAATCTTGTGAGGGCTGGCTTGAGGAAGGATGCGGGATTAACTCAGTTGGTTTTAATGTTATACCTGCCGGATGGAAAAACCAAACACAATTTGAAGATCTTGAGAAACACTTCGTCATCTGGAATTCATCTTATATCGATAATTTTTATGCCTACACCAGGGGATTTGATTTCGAGGAGGATGGAGTATATAAAGGAGGTGCATCTAGAAATTTTGGGGGAAGTGTAAGATGTGTGAAAGATGATTGAATATTATTATTATTTCTTTTATCAAGCAATAATTTCATAACTCAGTGTGTAAACCACCACAATGAAATCAAGATGCAGAACGATTGGATTACTATCGCTAATAATTCTTAGTAATTCATGCATAAGCACAAGTCATTCGGGAGAATATCCAGTTCCAGATGAAGTCAAACCTGTAATACCTCAATCCGAAGAAATTGTATATACAAGTCCGGGAGGATATGAAATACATTTAACCCAATATACTTTCTTACGTTTTTATAAAGAAGAAGTTTGGGAATCTGATCCCTACTCTCAAATATTAGGTGATTTCGAACATATTACAAAAGTATATCAATCCGATAGCATGAGAATCGGATACGAGTTATATGCATCAACAGCAGTCTGGGACAATGAGATTCGCTTAAAACTTGAGGTGCTTCATAAGGCTAATGATCTAACAATTAGCTTAAATGAACCGGTAATTAACTATCAACAAGAATTATTTCCATATTGGGAGTATACTGATAGCATAGTCTTGAACGGGCAATTCTATTATAATGTATATTCCACAGAAACAGGCATAAACCACCTCTATTATCAAATGAATAATGGTTTGATTTCGTTTACCCTCGCTGGTAGACAATGGTATCTGCGTCAAAACTGAATCAAGTAATATTTCAATCTACATTTATAAAAATTGCAGGATAAATTACTATTTTTCGGATTCAAGCACTGGACAACTACTATGATAAACACAAGCCATGATCTGGCCCTGGTATTTTTTCAAGCTTTGAATACCCGGGATTTTGATTCTGCCAAAAAGTTTCTGCACGAAGATGTTGCCTTGGATTTCCCCGGATCAGGGCGTATGGAAGGTATCAGGAGGGTAATAATTTTTATCAAGGCACTGTTGCGTAAATATCCTGTTTTGATATTTAATATCCGGGAGGTGATCGTTGAAGGAGACAGGATATGTGCCATCTGGACCAACACAGGAGAAAATCTGGCAGGGGATGATTATGAAAACAGCGGCATAACATTATTCCACCTGGAGAATCAACAGATCATTTTCATCAGCGATTATTTTAAAGACACTTCATTTACTACATGACGAAGATATTAGCCTTTAACGGCTCCCCCCGCAGATCGGGCAATACAGCGATGTTGCTCAATGAATTCACTAAGGGAACTGAAGAATCAGGAAATCCGACAGATGTTATTTTTCCTGATGAGATCAATCTGGAAGCATGCAGAGGATGTTTGCGCTGCAATATTTTGCGCAAATGCTCTGTCAGGGAAGACGATTGGGAAGCCATCAGTGAGAAAATTCTTGATGCGGATGTACTGGTTTTCGCATCACCTATTTACTTTCATCACCTTACCTCTCCATTGAAGAAAATGATTGATCGCTTTCGTTCTTTCATACATGTTCAGATTACCGAAACGGGTATCGATCATACACCATGGGTACAGTGGGATAAAGATTTCGTTCTCATTCTTCCGATGGGTTCATCTGATGATATTGATTCCAAACCAGTTGTTGACCTGTTCAATTATATGTGTTCCATCCTTGGACCAAAAAATCGATTACATGTGATTAAAGGGACGCGTTTGGCAGTGGTGAAGCAAGTTGGAAAGACAGCCAGGGAGCTTGAGATTCTTTATGCGAAGTTGAACTTACCGGTTCATCTGGCCCAAAAAGATGCAGCAAAGAATAAGGACCTGCTTGTGGAGTGTTTTGAGCTTGGGAGGAAGCTGGGAGGGGGGGGAGATTCGTGACGCCCTTTCGTGACCCCGGATCGTGACGCCCTTCGTGACGCCCTTCGTGACGCCGGGTCGTGACGCCGGGTCGTGTCCGAGTGGCAAGGCGTGGTTATGCTTGGTTATTGTTTCCTATTATTATTTGCAGGGCCTCTTTGTAGGATGGTCCGATGGCTATGGAGCTATCTGATATTATGATTTGATTATTTTCAATTCTTTCTATCTGTTCAATGTTAACGACATAGGAATTATGCACTCGAATGAATGAGGCCGATGGCAGGTGATCAATTATCTGGTTTAATGTCATTCGGGTATTTACCCTGCCGGATGGTGTATATACATGGAGATAATTTCCATTGCTTTGGATATAGAGGATTTCTGAAATGCAGGTTTTAACTTGTTTGAAGCCATCTTTCAGAAACAGGTATTTGCTCAAAATCCCACTTTTCTCCTCCTCATTTAACATCATCAATTTCTTCACTTTCTGAATAGCTTTGGCAAAGCGATCAAATTCTATTGGCTTGAGCAGATAATCAGCTGCCTCATATTCGTAACTATCAACAGCATACTCAGAATAGGCTGTTGCAAAAACAACATGCGGACGAACACTGAGTTGATCAAGCAGCTTAAGTCCGGATAATCCGGGCATATTGATATCAAGAAAAACTACATCAACGGGATTATTTTTCAGGAAATCCCGGGCTTTGAATGGATCTGAAAACAATCCAAGCATCTTAAGATCAGAGATCTTTGCTGAGTGCATTTCGATTACATCCAAGGCTCTTGGTTCGTCGTCAACAGCTATGCAGGTGATCATTTTTGGGACATGATTTATAACAAATGATTATAGTAAGGGTTTAAATGATAAAAATACAAATGCAATTTTATTTTTCTGATGGAGCTCGCACAATAAAAACAATCATCCTCGTGTGTGTAAAAGTATTTTCCAATAATCTTCAATACATATATATTTCTGAACAATAGCACCAAAGTTAGTCGGAATGTCCAAATGTTATAACCTTAGGTCACTACAGTGGCGCGAATTCCCATTATTTACAGACTGATACTCATTATAACTATAAATCGTTCATTGGTTTCAGCAATTGATAAAGTATGCTCGTCGGGATAAATATGCTCCAATCTTTGCCGAACATTTTGTATCCCAATCCCAAATCCTTTTTCTTTATCAAAGGTTTCAAACTCCTGATCCAATGAATTCTCAACTACAAATTGAAAATGGTCATCTACTATAGAGATATTTATTTTTAGCTCAGAGGGATTATTGGGATTGACACCATGTTTGAAAGCATTTTCAACAAATGGGATCATCAGCATTGGGGCAATCCTAAGGCTTCTTTGTTCATCGTTTAATTCAATATTGATCATTATATCATGCTCGACCGAACTTCTGATTGATTGCAGTTTAACGTAATCCTCAATATATCCGATTTCCTTCCGGATGGGT
Organism: Bacteroidota bacterium; assembly: GCA_018669475.1. Classification (GTDB taxonomy): domain Bacteria; phylum Bacteroidota; class Bacteroidia; order Bacteroidales; family UBA12481; genus JABHCC01. Next base: position 22,727 of record JABHCC010000165.1, read on the forward strand.
ATTGACTCCTGCTCCATATCCTCAATCAGATATCGCATCAGGTTGGCCAGCTTGGCAATGCTCTCCGCTGTTTTATCATTGCCTTCTTTCAGGGCGAAAGCATATACCGTATTGAGAGAATTAAAGAGGAAGTGCGGATTCACCTGGGATCGCAGTTGATTCAGTTCGGCTTCTTTATTTCTGAAAAGGGAAAACCCATGGCTCTCAGTATCTGCTATTATTTTTCTCACATAAGCATACACAAGGGCTGGTATAGCAATGGCAAATAAAAAGAGGCTTGGAAAACTCAATGTTTTAAAAAAAGAGACATTAATGCCCTGACTATGTAATCTGAAAAAAGATGAGGCTCCATTATATCCTGCTTGAAGAATAATAACACAAATAAAAACTATAGAACTGGCAAGAAAAAATTGTCCAAATTTCCTTGTAAAAATGTATCTGGGAATAATAAAGAAAGCCGTTAAATAAAAAATAATTACCCCGACAATAAAACTAAATAAACTTCCCGTATCCGAGGCAGATTCGATGTTTACAACTAAACTAAAAAAGAAAATGGCAATCAGGATTATATGTACAGTAATTTCGAGATTAATAAGCCTCTCCTCAAGAAGGAAAGCAAAACCTTTCTTCCTTCTGCTAAGATATGAAGCATAGAAAAAAGCGAAAGAGAATAAAACCGTGAGCGTTGAACTTGCCAGACAAAGTACCAGTGAAGTATCAATAGACTTATCACCAAACCAAGCATTCGGCTCAGCCTTAACTATTAAAAATATAGCAAAAAAGTATGCCACGACAAGTAATGTCAGCGATATTCCATATAACAAATACTTCTTTTTCAATATGAAACGAGGGATTAGCCAAAATGTATGCACAATTAAGAAAACAATTAGGCTCACTAGCCACAGGAACACCCAACCAAGAAGCTCACCTGAATCACGCAATATGTAAATCGAGAATATTAAGAAAAGAAGTATCAGCCCATTTTTGATAAAAGCCATGCCGTTGATCTTGGAGCCTTTCCCCTTGAGAAATTTTTTATAACGTATAAGTCCATATATCAGAATTATCAGTGCTAAGAACATGATAATTTGTGGACCATACCAGCTAAAAAGATCTGTCACAGACTTCTTCTGTGACGAAGACATTATTTTATTACTTGCCAGAATACTCTTCACTCTGCGATCATCTACATGAACCCAGGCATAGTCCCAAATTAGTTCTTTCTCATTTTGATCCAGTGCTCCTTGAAGAGCCATATCTATCGTTGTCCATAGAAAATATGATTGAACTTGACCAGAAAGCCTTTTCTGGCCTAGTTCAAGAAGAAGTTTGAATTTGCCTTTTGGATTATCATTATTCGGATCTACAATAAACCCCAGGTATGTACGAATTAGTGATCGATACCTGGGGATAGTGAATAATGCTTCCTCATCATTAATATCCAATTCACTGAATATTTCACTTGGTTCATTACGAACAGTTGAGCGCCTCTGATTATGCCATATACCGTATCTTACATTGCTATCATAGCAATTATATTGAATCCTTCTTGACTCCCAGTCGAAATAACTTGAATCAACGATCTCTTCTGATAGGTAGGAGTTCAAAAACTCAAGCTGATCATCTCTGAGTTCTCTGCGCATGTCAATGCGAACCTGATCGTATTTTCCACCAATTGCTTTTAATCTTTCACTAAACATTTCTGAACTGCGGCTCCAATAGTTGTTGCGACCTGCACCTATCCCGTTCCAATGTACAACTGAATTAAATGTCCAATAGTCGAAATCCATATAAAGGCTATCCCCGGGAGACAATATCAATTCTATCTCCTTGCCTCCGAATTTTAATTTGGCTAGAGTGAATGCCCATGTTACACTTTCGGTTTTAATCACAAAAGTACTGTCTGGCTGGACAAGAGCTTTTAATACCTGTTTGTTCTTATAACCCTTCTCATCCTGACCTATCAGCATTCCCGAATCGAAACTCAATACTGATAAACTAATTGCCTGATCCGTTCGGTTGAGTAGTCTGCCGGATAAGGTGGTCATCCGCTGAGCAGATAATGAGGCGGTAAAAATAAATAACACGAAAATAAAGCTGACTCGTTTCATTCTTGTGGGCATTTGGTTTCTAACCCGAAGTAAGGATCAAAATTCATCAATCAGAAATAAATGGGATGGAAGTAGAGATTTATGGGATGGAGGCAAAGGGCGCCACGAAGGTGACGCCAAAGGTTACGCCATCCGTGACGCCAAACGTGACACCGAATGTGACGCCGAATGTGATGCTGGGATATTTGGGATGGAGGAGCTTAGTTACATAGCCAATATTGTAGAAAAACATGAACTTTTATGGTAAACCATAAGAATTCGCGTGAATATTTATGGTTAACCGTAAAAATTCACGTTGCTTGCAATATGTGATCGAAAGATGACTGATAAAAAGTAGTGGCGATGATTTGATCAGCGGTCAAAAATGCCAGATTAATCACCGCTCTCTGGCAAATCAATCTGCAATAATCTGTCTATTTTGTCCATCATACTCCAGATTTCGACAACTTTTTCGGAATTAACTCCAAAAGAGTATCCTTTTTTACTCCTCAATTAATTCATATTTTTAGCTATGTGTTTTTATTCCAACCCTCATAACCACCATAAATGAAAGGTATTTTTCGTATTTTGATTCTTACCGTCCTGTTCAATGCTTGCATCCAGACTGAGGAACAGTCACTTGTTCCGGTATTTCATATCAATCCTGAATCTGCTGAGCCTGGCAAATTTTCTGATTATTTTGATAAGCTGACTTATCTTAAATTGGAATTGGATTCCGAAAATCCGATTGGAAATATCAATAACCTCGAAGCTCGTGAAGATGCCTATTATATTTTTGATAGCCGAAGCAATAAAGTTTTCAAATACGGTCTGGGTGGTGAGCTTTTAATGATCATTGATAAACAGGGAAAAGGTCCGGGAGAATATCAGCGGATTTCAAGCATTTCAATAAATGAGGACGATCATGAGGTGATAATTAGTGATAAAATGGGAATGGCTATCCGGTATTATTCCTCCGACGATGGCACATTTATCCGAAAAATGGATATGGATTACATACCTCTGGCTATTACTTACATCGGGAAAGGCAAAATTGCTGCCCACCTGAACTTTGTTCCTCATCAGCTGGAAATCGAAAGTGCAAATCCGCATAACCTGATCTATTTTCGATCGCCTGATAAACCTGTAAGTAAATTCTTACCATTTGATCCATCCTTGAGGCATCCCTTTTACGGAGGCAAGATGTTTACTAATACTGATAAGGGAACTTTTTTCATGCCTCCATTTTATCATCAGGTTTTTCTTTTGGATGAATCAGCTTGTGAGCCCTTTTTAGAGTTGGATTTTGGAAAATATAACTTTCGCTATGACATTTTTGGAGAAGCCAGCACATCTTCAGAGCAACTGGATAGAATGTATAAATCACATCTGGTTTTTACAAAGACTGGTTTCGCCGAAATGAATGACTACTATTTTTTCCAATATGGGTGGAAAGGCATAATTTATTTTGCCTTCCTTAATAAATCTACCCAGGAAGCTCATGTCCATAAAAAGTTCACTAATGATATCAATGGATTTTCAGTGGGTTTTCTTAAAGAATCCGGTAACAATAAATTATTATTTGCAATTGACTCTCATGATCTGGTAAGCCGACGAAATCATTTCTACAATATCTCGAAAGATTCCTCAAAATCACAAGCTGAGCAAGAAAGTGCTCAAAGATACTGTGATAGAATGGATTCAATTATTGGACCATTAACTGAAAATGATAATCCGGTGATTGGAATTTATGAGATGAAAACTGGAACGTGATGCCGGATACGTGACGCCCGTTCGTGACGCCGCTCGTGACGCCTTTCGTGACGCCGCTCGTGCTGGTTTTTTTGTCTTCTTAATTCTTTGGTATATTCGTGGGCTGTTTGTAATTAATACTTATGATAAGATTAGTTGATATTTTAAAGCCTGCTGATATTTTTCCTGAATATCAGAATACACCGATTGGCTTGTTGCTGGAATACCATAATCTTGGCCGGGGTCATGATAAGTATTCGAAAGCACAATTGCTGGTGGGAATGTGTATGGATTACAGGAAGAAGCTTCGGATTCCTGATAATTTCTCATATATCATCCGTACAGGTGGTGCCAACATGAGGAATAGCGAATTTCAAATATCTTATGCTATTTCGCTTGGTGAAATTCGTCATATGGCAGTGATCGGACACAATAATTGCGGGATGGCTAATCTGAATTCAAAGAAAGAGGATTTCATCAAAGGATTGGTTGATCATGCCGGATGGAACGCAAAAGAAGCCGAGGATCACTTTGAACAATTGGCCCCAAAGTTTGACATAAATAACGAGATCGACTTTGTTCTCGCAGAATCAAATAGACTGAAAAACCTCTACCCAAAAATCACTGTAGCTCCGCTATTTTATAAGCTTGAGAACCAGAGAGTTTATCAAATAGAGTCCTAGCCCCCAAATGAGATTGGAATTTCCACGAAGCAGCAGTTAGTAGTAAATAACAAATACAGAGATTAAGCATCAGAATTGATCTGTTGAACCTGGGAATTGGGCTCTTTTTATTGAAAATTATTATTACCTTGGTAGAGTTCCCCTTCGCAGAAAGTAATGATTTGAGAAAGTTATTAGAAATTCTATTTTTAGCAGTCCTCTTTTTTTGCTTGGGCTGCGAAACCGATCCAATAATCTCAATTTCTTCAAAACCCGTCCCTGTAATTTATGCTGTTTTCGATGATCTCGACAGTGTACATAACATTGTTATCACAAAAAGCTTCGGAGCAGATTACAATCCTGCAAATGAAGCGCGGATTTTTGACTCCTTATTTTTTGATGAAATTGAAGTAGAAGTGGAATATCTACCTCCCGGATGGAGGACCGAATGGCAAGCTATTGATGTTCAGCATAATGTTGGTGTCAAAAAGGACTCTGGATTTTTCAGCTACCCTTATAATGAATATTATCAGTTTAACTTACCATTGAGGGAATGGAAACGCAAATTTGTTGATTCGATTAAAATTGAGGTCCGGATTCCTGGTTATGAAGACTTAATCGGGAAAATAAAAATCATAGACTCAATCACAATCTCTACACCCAAATTCAATCAGAAGTACGTTTATTTGGTCCCAAACTCTTCTTTCAAAATACATTGGAGTAACTCAATGCCTTGGGAAGAACCCCATGCATGGAGTGAGATTGATGTATCTTTTGAATTTATTGAAGAGTTGGATACAGGCCTGAGATCCAAATGGGTGCATTTTCAAAATACACAATACTTCCTTTCACCTCATGAGAAATACAGGGAATTGAGCATCACATATGAGGAGTTTATAACTAAAGTTCTTCAGGAACTCAAGGTGGACGATAAAGTGAAGTATACTTATCTCGGTGAAATTAAGATGCATATGACCGGTGGAGATAACTTCATGGTACAATACATGAAGTATCTCGAAGGATACAATGATTATAGCTTTGATGGATACTCAAATATTCAAAATGGCTTAGGTATATTGACATCCGTAACGCATTTTCGTAAAAAGGACATGTATTTTGATTTTGAAACCAGAAAAACTCTGGTAGATGAAAACAGATTGAAAAAATTCAAATTCTCTCGAAGATTTGAGTGACCCTCATCAGTTTTTTCACAGAGTCTACCAAATTGAGGCACCCAAACCCAATGCCCTATTTCAGGACAAGCCTTGTTTTCAAATCCCTTCGTCCCTTGTCCCTTCGTCCCCTCCTCCCCCGATTCCCAATTCCCGAATCCCAATTCCCGAATCCCGAATCCCATTTTCCAATCCCCTCACTCAAACACCAGCCAAGCTGATGCCTTACAAACCTTATCAACCCTGAGCTTGATCCAATGTGCCGAAAATCCGTCTTCAAACTCTATCGTGGTTCCTTCACCGCTCAGCACATCAATCTTTTTATACAAAACAAACTGGCCTTCTCCGGTGAAATCAAGCATGAGGTCAAAGCTTACGGTCTCAGGAGAATTATGACTCAGGAACAGGGTCTTTTTATCGAATCCGAGCATGAGATATGGATCAGATGTTTCACCAGCTGAAACTGCAGTATGATTCCACGGACCACCCATACCTGTTGGCTTGCCAAACTTCCAGAGATCATCGATGGTTCCAAGCCATAAGCCTATTCCGAGGGAGCTATCGAAGTGATAATGTTCATCACCAATAGCCTCTGGCTGAGTCCCGGTCATTACCATTATGCCCCGCCATGAGCAAAAATCTGTTATCATTCGATTGTGCGTACTAATGGGTTTGATTCTTTTTATTCCTCCGGATATGTCGCGGGGCAGTTCATAAAATATACCACCAGCATTTAGCAGACTACGTTCTGTAACTACCTCCCGGATTCTCCGCTGAGGATAACGGGTGTACCATTTTTCCAACCCACCGGGACCCCAAGGCAAACGCCAGTGCATATCGTTTTGATCAGTATAAATTACTGATGCTTCATCGAAACTTATCGCGCCTCTCTTGGGAATAAGATTCTCTCTAAGCGTAATACTTTCCTCATCATGTAAGGTGTAATCAAAGTCCAATTTCTCATCCAGAGTATAATAACGCACCGTTTTTGATCCGAATATTTGAAGTTTACCATCCCTGGCATCAGGTCGCAGCCAGCCAGATTTTATTGTTGAGGCCCCAATATGGCTCATGCTCCTAAACACCTGTGGATCCGCTGTCTGGGGATCAGATTGTGTAAGATGCATATGTATGGTAAATCCCTTCAGATCTTTATCAGCCGAGAAACGTATCCATTCAGTATTTCCTACCAGATGGTATACAGGAGTGGATACTTCATTGGCTTTCATCTCTACTGTATGCCATACTTCCCAGTTATTATTGTCGGGCTGCTGACGTTCAATGCTTAAAGTAAAATCCTCCTGATCAGTCCCATCAATAAAAACCATTACACGGTCGAATCCCCCTGCCAGAAAGGGATCAGAGGAAGAGTATGCCTTGACATCTTCATTTAACCAAACTCCACCAAAACCATTTCCCGGACCAAAATCATTTAACTGATCCGGTTTAACAAACCATAAATTTGACTGCGGTTGGCCAACCAGAGCATTATCAAAGCTGGAAGCATCATCACAGCCCATCACGATATAACCCTGCCAGGGTGTGAAATCAGGAATTATTTTCAAATAGGATGACAGGGGCCGTATACCTGAATTATTCTTCAAGGAGAAGTCGGGCGGAAAAGCCCAGAACATACCATGCATGGTCATCAGCCAATCCTGTTCTCCAATATCTCTGATTCTGGGCCATTCGGTATGCCAGCCATGTCGTCCATCGTAGGTGAAACTTGCCTTTGGCATCCGGTAGGTATACCAATCACCATTCTCTCTGAGTTTTAATATAATTGATTTCTCATCCCAGCCAGTGGACCAAACCGGATCATCAATCGATTCATTTCCATATAGTCCACCCGGACCAGTAACTTCGGTAAACTGCTTTCGTTCAATCACTTTCCAGTTTTCACCATCCCATTCAGACAAAGAGCCTGATTCAGGTATTATCTGCCATTTGTACTCCCCGTTGTTAGCAACAATGAGTCGATTCTGTGCAGTGTAGGCACCTTTTCCATGATAACCGGGAAGTAGCGGACCGGCTACATCCGGAGGATTCATCATATTCCCATCTTCATAAATTTGGGTCACCTCCAGACTATACACATCCACCTCGTACAATCCTTCTTCCATGGTATAGAAATAAACTTTATGGGCCGGATCGGTGAGATGGCGTGCAGTTGCGGTTAATCGTCCGGGCATTTCATCCGGAGGGACTACTCTTACATCACCATTTTCTTTGATAAAATATGGACCAATAATCAGCTGTCGTGACTCCTTATGAATCATTCGATTGGCCGGTGTACCTCCTACACTGAGCTGGCTTTCCTTGATTTTCAACTTCTTGTCAATCACATAAAGCTTATCAGCACTGCCGCGTGGCTTATGCGCTGAATATGTAATTGCATACAGTTTATTACCCCATGGTACGACAGCACCAATACCAGTTTCTCCGGCTTTTTCCTCAATATGCTGTTCATTAAAAACCGCCAAATGAGGAAAAACTCCGGAAACAGATTGCTGTCTGAATACTCGTGCTTTAGGCTTTATGTCCTCAGCCTTATGTATAATGGCATAATACCCCAGGCGTAATAATAAAACAGCTATTATCACCCCAACAACAATTACAACAGCTTGCAATACTTTCTTCATGTCTTACAACTCTACAGGCTCAATCTCAGCCAGATAACTATTCGTTCTAACTTCAATAACATTAGCCACATCAGAAGGCAATTCATCAGGCAAAACAAATACCCAATTCCCCTCTTCTTCAACAATCTTCACCCAGGCGTCACGAGAGGCGTCACGAGAGGCGTCACGAGAGGCGTCACGGTGGGCGTCACCAATAAGCCGCGCCTTCCGAATCTTAACTCCCTCCAACGCCGGCACTACTATCTCCCGACTATCTCCCATAACAAACAAATAAAGGTTCTTTCCATTATAGGTACATGCCAGCTCTTCGGTGGGCATATACGGACCTCCACGAGAGCCATAAATTCCTGCCTCATTCGTTTTCACCCATGCACCGATTTCCCTGAGCACCTCCACCTGACGTTCCTCTATTCTTCCATCAGGCATCGGACCAACATTCAGCAGAAGATTTCCATCGCCACCAATAGTTTTTATCAGGGTATGAATACATTCCTGTACTGACTTCAGTTGATCATCGGGTTTCCAGGCCCATTGTTTACAAATGGTTATGCATGATTCCCACGGATAAGTATTATTGAAGCCGCCGATACGCTGTTCGGGAGTACCGTAGTCACCGGCATATTTTGCGATGCTATCGGTCATTCCGGCCATACCTTTAAAGCCTTTGTCAACACGATTATTAATAATAAGATCATCATTCAGATCGCGACAATACTGGTACAATTCCATACCCATTTCGTGGGTCCAGGAGGCTTCCCATTGTCCATCGAACCAAATAAGATTGGTATTGTATTTCGTAATTAGTTCACCAACCTGATCAAAAAGAAATTGCTTATAAATATCCATATTTGAATCCTCTATCGGACGAGGTTCATTGCGATATCGGGTTGTATAATGCGGATGATACCAGTCAAGAACTGAATAATATGTGCTGAACATTATACCCTGATCCTCGCAGGCAAGCTGCATCTCTTTCATCAGATCGCGTTTGATCGGTGTATTAGCAATATCATACTCAGTATAATCTGAGTGAAAAATCGAAAAGCCATCATGATGCTTTGATGTTATCACAAAGTACTTCATCCCTGCTTCCTTCGCGATGCTAATCCACTCATTGGCATCAAAATTCACCGGATTGAACTGCATATACAAAGAGTCATAAGTATTAAATGGAATCTCACGTCCTCTTGACCAGCCAATCTCTGTTCCTTTCAAAGCCACAGGCCCCCAATGCACAAACATCCCGAAACGCATATCCTGCCATTTTTCAAGTGCAGCAGCATTAGTTCGCAACTCAGGGTTAGCTTCACCAGCCCCACCAGGAGGAAGAGGAAGTGTGGGGGGGAGGGAGCAGGAGCTTAGGAGGAGGAGGAGGAGGAGGAGGGCGAAGTTGCGAAAGGTTACGCCAAATCGTGACGCCCATTCGTGACGCCCATTCGTGACGCCAAACGTGACGCCTTTCGTGACGTTTTTTTGATTTTTTTGATTGATTCTTTCCATTAGGGTTTAGCTTAAGCGTATATATATCAAAAAGCCTTATGATTTATAAAAAACTTGATGTCTATCAACTTGCAATTGCTTTTGTCGGCAAAATTTACAATTTAACTAATTCATTTCCTAAATCCGAGCTCTATGGAATTACTTCCCAAATAAATAGAGCTGCTGTTTCTATTCCCTTAAATATCGCTGAAGGATCCTCTCGTAAATCCTAAAAGGAATATGCTCATTACCTGAGAATAGCATTAGGATCAGCAAATGAATTAGAATCCCTGTTCGATGTAATAATAGTCGTCAACCTTTGTGCCGATCAAAACATCAAAGAAATTAGCATACAACTATACAGAATAAGAAAAATGCTACAATCAATGATCCACCAAAGAACCTAACATCCAAAATTATGTTTGGGCGTCACGATTAGGCGTCACGAATGGGCGTCACGTTTTCCGGCGTCACGATTAGGCGTCACGAACGGGCGTCACGTTTCGGCGTCACCTTTCCCCAAAAATCCCAACCCCAAGCTCCCCTACTGATGCAAAAGGCTTTCCCCTTACTTCATCTTTAGCGACAAACCTGAAATACCGGGCACTGATGGTGGAATCCAGTTCCATACGTAGGGGTTCAACTCCATCCCTGCCCTGTTCTGTGATGGCTGGTTCTCCCCAATGCTGTCCGTCGAGGCTGAAGTAGACTTCAAACTTCCCTACTCGTCCGTTTGTCATATCCTGACGAGGGGTGTAGATGAACACATTTATATCTAAGGGGCGACCCATATCTATCTGAATCTCATGTGGATGCGAATTTTTTTCATCCGACCAGTCTGAATGCCAGTGTGTAGAGGCCTTACCATCGATAGCCCGATATGCTTCTTCTCCCGGATATTCACTTGATACATAGTGAATTTTCCAGGGCCCTTTCGACAATCCCATCCGGTAGGTAGAAACGGCACTCGGAATCAAACCCTCCCCAAAATGCTTTGCTTTTACAATTCCGGGACGCCAATGAATGAAATCACCTAAAAATGGTTCTCCTGATTTTTTCGGATCCTTCCCATTCAGGGTGAAGCGAATATCCTGCAGAAATCCACCGCTAGTAATTCTCACAAATCCTTCTTGATCTCTGCTTATATCAGGTACAGATGCAACCGGCAGTTTATGATTCAGGGCACCTACCTGCTCTTCCTCAGAATGAACGGGGATCATCGAAAATCCAAATGATATGCCCCTTGATGGAATTTTATATTGCTCTAATGTTCCGGGACCGCAAGAGGCATTTCCCAGGCCGGCATTGCGATGATCGATGCATAGCACAACTTCTTCACGATGCTTCAATTCATTCGTATGCCTTGCTTCAGCCAAATCCTGAGGACTCAGATGCAAGGCCGAAAAAGCCATTGGATTTTCAGGAACAAAAAGCATGCTGATTCCCTTACCAGATTTCAGGCTCATCCACCTAACATCCTCTTTATTACCCGTTTCCTGAGGGTCAATGTATGGAATATATTGCTCTGTAACTGATGATTTGTAAACAGCAAGATCAGCACTTGCCAAACGATCTTCATAATTCTCATGGGGGCCTCTCCCATACCAGCTCAATTCTTCATAATCCTTATTCAGCAAGATCTTAATTCCAATTCTGGGCAGAGAATTACTTATCCCATTTGGAATTATCTGGTTAGCCATATGAACAGCCCCATTTCCAAATACTGAATATGTGCAAATATGATCAAGCGAAGCTCCATTCTTTCCTGTCCAAATGACCTCAGTTTCAACCTGAACAGCTGTCTGGCCAATTTCATTCGTTTTGATGCTTTTTAAAATTGGCTTCATGTCATTCAGACCATACTGCTGAATAGTTTTTGCGATCTCCTTATCATTATTTGTCGGGGCACGCATAAGATTGACGATCGGTCCGGGCATATCCTTGCTTGTCAAAGCCAGAATTTCTTCCCCGCCTGATTTCCAGCTTTCAAACATGCCTGTCTTTTGGTTAAACAGCAAGCGAAAACTATTCCCCTCAATTATTATCTGTTTCCCCTCCCGGATGAGCTTTAGGGCTGCCATGTGGTCGAGATCCAGAAAAGGCATATCCATCTTTGTCACTGGCAACTCGAATTGGAATTTAGCAATCTGATGGCCGGCCTCTGCCCAACTGTTTTGATCCGGCAGGTTAAAACTCAGATTAAGATGATATTCATTCGGACTGTGAGTGGGAATATCCGGCAGGTCGAGATTGAGAGTTATTGAAGAATTAGGTTTGAGAGAAAAACGGTTTTCATGGGTAGTAGTCTCAATAGTTTTTCCATTATAGCTAACTGAATATGACAGGTTGAATTCAGATAAATCGGTGAAATCATAATTATTTGTGACTCTGATTGTACCGGCCTTCAGATCAACTGGCTCAGCATCGATGTATTGATATACCCGCTTGACCTCAAGCAATTTTGGAGGAATCGATCTGTCGGGGAACACCAGTCCGTTAAGGCAAAATGATCCATCATTAGGCTCATCACCAAAATCCCCTCCATAGGCATACCATGGGGTTCCGTTCTCATCGTGCTGCAATAATCCCTGATCGACCCAATCCCAGATACAGCCTCCAATCAATCTGGGATACTTTTCAATGGCATCCCAATATTCAGCCAGATTGCCGACAGAATTACCCATGGCATGGGCATATTCACAAATAAAAAAAGGTACTGTTTTAATATCCAAATATTATTGCAATAATTTCACGTACCTTGAACTGACGAAGGAAGACATCGGTTGATTATTAAACTGATGTCTATCTTGTGTAGGTAGCTATTCTATAGCTACCTACTTTTTTTATCATTTACCAAATAATTCAAGGTAGCTTAACTTGCATGTTATCAGGCTTTAGCTTGTCAGGTTGATACACTTCGCCATTTTTCCATAATGTATAAATTAGTAATAGCAGTTTGCGTTGCAATGCTGTCATGCCTACCATTTTGCTGGGTTTGTTTTCAATTATTCTCAAATAATCTTCTTTCAGTTCACTATTATGTCTGGAAGCAACCATCGCTGGAAAATGCAAACAAGCTCTTATTCGTGAATTTCCTTTCTTTGATATCCTGGTTTTTCCCTTGATCGAAGTCCCAGACTCCCTTTGTACAACATCATAGCCGGCATAACTAGCTAGCTGCTTTCGGTTTTTGATCAAAGCGAACCCTTGAGTTTCAGCAATGATCACAGCAATTGTTATAAAGCCAACCCCTTTAATGGTCTGAAGCTTTTTAACCTTTTCCTCTAGCCATGTTTCTGATTCTATCGTTCTTCGTATCTCCTCTTTACACCTTTCTATTTGTTTTTCTAATTCATTGAGAATTCGTCTGTTAGTAGCCAAAATAAAAGTATTTGTTCCCTCCCCGAATTCAAGGCTCTCATTACGGTTGGAGAATACAGTTACTTCCTGCTTAAGGTCTGTGTAAAGCCTGGTCAAGGCACGAAGCGTTTTGAATATTTCAAGTGGTGGAGCCCATAACAAATGCTCTCTTTCTACTCCAAGCTGAGCAATTATACGTGAATCTACTGCGTCAGTTTTTGTTTTAATATTCAAGCTCTTTGCATAATGCTTAACCTTATTGGGCAGTATAACACACACATTTTTTTTAAGCTTGTGCAGATGATAGGCTAAAGGTTCATAGTAAACACCTGTTGCTTCCATTAGGAAAAGAGTTTTTAATCCAGGATCTCCTAACTTCATACTCCACTTCAAGAACTGATTGAAACCTTGCTTACTGTTCTCAAATTTTTCTGTTTTGGACAAACGGTTCTCTCCTGAAAGAGTACGTTTTGCAAGACAAACTGTAAAGTCTAGTTTAGAAATATCTACTCCAAAACACTGTGTAATAAACTTTTCCATGACATAAGGTTTTTAGTTTTGACCTAAATCTCCTTCGTCTTTCCTTTTGTTTTACACTTGCTTATCTGTGGATAGCATTAAGTACTGTCCAGACTCTGAAGACATAAAATGGGGAATGGATATACCTTTTTTTCGATATGGTCTAAACCTACCTGGGCCGAAAATAATCTCATTCCCCAAGGTCATTTAATCTAGTATAGACTACAATATAAATAACCTTTTTGGTCTGGGTACAAAAGTAAAAGGGCTGAAATAGTAACAAGGCTGTTGTCCTTTGTAGTCCCAAAGAATACTCACTCTGATAGCAGAGATATTATTGTAGTTG
>JABHCC010000166.1 GCA_018669475.1 Bacteroidota bacterium
GGTTACCACCATTCCAAATTTGGGTTCGGGATCTTCTACAGTATGTCCGCCAAGGATTGAAATTCCTGCTTCTGTTGCTTTGTCTTCCGCACCCTTGAGGATTTGGGATAGAACTTGCTCTGGCAATCGTTTGTCAGGAAAGCCAACGATATTTAAAGCAAATAATGGCTTGGCACCCATGGCATAGATGTCACTCATAGCATTGGCTGCTGCAATAGCACCAAATTGATAAGGATCATCAACAATAGGGGTGAAGAAATCAACGGTTTGAATGATGGCTGTTTCATCATTTATTCTATAGGCTGCTGCATCATCAGATGTAGAATTTCCAATCAGGATATCAGGATGATTGCTTGGCTTCAAATCTTTTAGAATCCGCTCTAAATACTGTGGTCTTATTTTGCACGCACAGCCCAAGCCATGTGTAAATTGAGTGAGTTTGATTTCGGCAGTATCTATTTTAGGACTAGATGTATTTGAAGAAAGTTTTTGAACGGCTTCAATTATTTGGTCAGCTGCTTTTTCAATATCTGCTTCTGACGTATTGCGTCCTACAGAGAATCGAATTGCACCCATCGCATATTCCAATGGAACTTTCATGGCTTCCAAAACAGAACTTACATCCACTTGTTCTGCATGGCAGGCAGCTCCTGCAGAGGCTGCAATTTCTTTGAGTTCAGCAAGTAAAGTGTTGGCCTCAATATTTTGGAAACTGATATTCAGGGTATTTGGTAGCCGCTGTTTAGCATGCCCGTTTAGTTTTGTACTTTCCAATTTATTGTCTAGTGTAGTGTGTAATTTATCTCTCACTAAAGTTAAGTGAATTTGATTGCTTTCTAAATCCCGTTTGGCAATTTCTGCAGCTTTGCCTAAACCAACAATTTCCAAAACATTCTCTGTTCCTGCTCTAAGATTTTGTTCGTGATCGGCACCATGCATGAGTTTCTCGAGCTTGATCCCTCTTTTAATGTAGAGTGCACCTATTCCTTTTGGTGCATAAAGCTTGTGTCCGGCAATGGATAGCAGATCAACTCCTAGCTTAGTGACATCTGCTTCAATTTTTCCTAGACTTTGAGCAGCATCCGTATGAAAAACAATATTATGTTTTTTTGCAATCTGACTTATTTCTGAAATGGGCTGAATACTTCCTGTTTCATTATTGGCATGCATAATAGAAATTAGGATAGTAGATGGCTTGACTTCTTTATCAACATCCTTAGTATTGACAATCCCAAACTCATCCACCTCTACATAGCTTATTTCGAAACCATTCTTTTCTAAATATTTACACACTTCAATAACAGCAGGATGTTCAATTTCTGAAGTAATGATATGATTGCCCTTACTTTTATTTGCCAATGCAATTCCTTTAATAGCATAGTTATTCGACTCGGTTCCACCACTGGTAAAAACGATTTCATCAGGATAACAATTAATCAAGTCAGCAATTTGTTTTCTTGCTTTTTCAACTGCAGTTTTTGTTTCAATGCCATAAAAGTGAGAACTGGAAGGATTCCCAAAATACTGATCGAGATAAGGCTTCATTGCCTCTGCAACTTCTTTGGCTATTGGGGTAGTTGCATTGTAGTCAAGATAGATAATACGCATAGATTCAATTATATAAAGACAATATTATTTTGTAACTTCGTTAATCCCAGAGCAGAACTCCGAAAATTCCAAATGAGTTATCAAATCTACTAATTATTAACTTTTGCTTGTAGCAGATCGTTAATTTTAAAATTGAAGAAATGAAAAGACTTGTTGTTTTATTACTGATATATCCCTTTTTATTGTTTGGTCAGGATTTCAAAAATATTGAAGGATTGCAATATGTGGGCATGTTTGAAGCAGGTGAGAATGAGGAATTGAACCCAGGTACGCTAGAAAAAAATGGCAATTACTATATTATGGCAATTAGCGATACTAATGGCTTAGGGTATTTGCATAGATATCAGCTAAGCAAAAGCGGTGATTATAAACTTAAGGCTATCATGGAAGTAGGTTGTACTCAAAATAGAGCATTTGCAGGACAACTTAGTTTAACGCAAGACAATCAAATCATGGTTTTTACGAGCTCTTTTGACAATAGCTGGGATAATAATGAATTGTGTATCTCAACTTATGATGCGAAGGATAATAAGTATGAAAAAGTTCGTCTTTTAGGTGAAATTAATGATGTTCAGAAGGCGGAAGCATACCCATAC
>JABHCC010000167.1 GCA_018669475.1 Bacteroidota bacterium
CTCTTAGATTAGGACGTAACAGGCTAACAGAAAAGTCAGTTATCAGGAAGGCGAAATAGGAGTATACGACAATTGAGAAAACTCCGGAGACAAATAATAGAAGGGCATCGTAAAGCATATATTCCTGAAGGTAAACTACGACCGATGTTACGGTGGATACCACAAGAGCATAGCAGAATGAGACAACAAAATTATTTGCTGGCAGGAGATTGAATGAATGGATGAAGGTTTTAAACTCCTGATCAGAGATTTCGCTTATTGCTGACCAGTCAAGACCTTTATTGAGATATTTATTTACAATTCTTGGATGTTTCGAAAAACCCCGGATTCCCAATTGGTTAAACAGGCCATAGTGAATATAATGAAGGATTGTGGTGCTGGTAGTAGCAAATATGGCGGCCATCATTCCTGCCTTAATAACTGATCCGTTAAAATCGTGAAGACCTAAAATAAGAAAACCAGCATACAAAGTTGCGAACCAGGAACCAGAAATGGAGAAAAAAGATATAGCAAATCCAAATGATATTTTGCGGGCGATTGGTGTGAAAATCGATTCGAGCATGAAATTCACCACCCGATATTTCCTGTACGGTTGGTAAGGCATTGAATAATTGTGTTAATGATTCAAAACTACTGATTTTGAAATGCTAGGCTCACTCAAAAAGAGAAAAGTCGGAAAAGTAACTAACAATGATCTGTGAATAATTTGACTTATTACCATCTCATTTTGCTGCACCGTAATAATTGAATAGATTAGTTTCACAAAAAACAAGGTATATGAATGTTGAAACACTTCGTGAATATTGCCTCGCTATGAGAGGAGTATCTGAGGATTTTCCATTTGATGAAGTAACACTGGTTTTTAAGGTTGAAGGAAAACTCTTTGCTCTAACGGGTCTTGATGGCCCACCAACAGTAAATTTAAAATGTGATCCGGAATGGTCAATGGAGTTGAGAGAAAAATATGAAGATATCCGGCCGGGTTTTCATATGAATAAGAAACATTGGAATACAATTGACCTTAAGGGAAAGTTATCTGAGGACATGATTAAGGAGCTGATTGTTCATTCTTATGAGATGGTTGTAAAAAAATTGCCAAAAAAATTGCGTGATAATCTATTATGAATAAGACAGATAATCCCATGCAGGGTTTTAGAGAACTTTCTCTGAGTACCTTTTTTGATCAATACAGGTGTAATGAAGTTTACAGGAAATATGTAGAATTATTAGGGATCAGAGTATCTGATATTCAAGAAATAAGTGACATTCCTTTCTTACCCATAAAATATTTTAAAACGCATAAAATTCTCTGTTCTGAGCAAAAGGCGCAAATCATTTTCAAATCAAGTGGTACTTCAGGTCAGGAACAGAGCCAGCATTTTGTTTCAGACCTGGATGTATACAGAGAGAGCTATATTAAAGGCTTTGAATATTTTTATGGAAATTCCGTGAACTACAGGTTTTTAGCTTTACTACCTGACTATTTGGAAAGAGAAGGATCCTCTCTGGTATTTATGATGGATGATCTGATCAGGAGGAGTCAATATGCAGACAGTGATTTTTATCTGAGAAATTTGGATGCTTTACTGGATGTGTTGATACGTAATGAGAAAGACAAAATTCCGACTATACTTTTTGGTGTGTCATATGCTTTATTGGATTTGGCAGAAGTAATTACAAAACCCATCCGGGAGCTTATTATTATGGAGACCGGGGGGATGAAGGGTAAGCGGCCTGAGATTCCGAAACCTGCTTTTCACCAAATTCTTAAGAAGGCTTTCGGTGTAAAAGAAATACATTCTGAGTACGGAATGACCGAGCTTTTATCTCAGGCATATTCACAGGGTGATGGGAAATTCCGAACACCTCCCTGGATGAAAGTTATTATTAGGGATTTATATGATCCTTTCCGTCCAATGCCTGCAGGTAGAACAGGAGGGATAAATGTAATTGATCTGGCTAATAAGAACAGTGTGTCTTTTATTGAAACACAGGATCTTGGACGGATTAATTCAGATGGGACATTTGAAGTACTGGGCCGCATCAATCAAAGTGATATCCGCGGCTGCAATCTCCTGCTTCAGTAATTCACTAAGAATTCACTTGTTGATTATTTTTCTCTGATGGCTTTAATACCAGGTAATTCTTTGCCTTCAATATACTCTAAAAGGGCTCCACCTCCTGTTGATACGTAAGAGACCTTATCGGCCATATTGAATTTGTTTACAGCAGCAACAGAGTCACCGCCCCCAACTAATGAAAAGGCCCCATTTTGAGTTGATTCTGTAATGGCTTGTGCTATTTCAAATGTACCTTTTTGAAAGTTACTCATTTCAAAAACACCCATGGGTCCATTCCATAGAATGGTTGATGAATTAAGAATGGTATTACAGAAAAGTTCAATTGTTTTATCGCCGATATCCATACCCAGCCAGTTTTCAGGAACTGCGTCGATTGAGCTTGTTTCACGTTTGGCGTCATTATCAAAGGCATCACCATTAACACTATCAATTGGAAGTAACAGTTTAACACCAGCCTCTTTGGCTTTTTCCATTACTTTTTTTGCAGTATCGATATAATCTGTTTCCACGAGTGAGTTACCTATTGATCCTCCCATTGCTTTGACAAAGGTATAGGTCATTCCACCACCAATAATCAGATTATCTACTTTGCTAAGCAGGTTTTCAATTATGGTGATTTTGGATGACACTTTTGCACCTCCCAGAATGGCAGTAAAAGGTTTCCTGGATTGACCAATTACACTATCGATACTGTTTAATTCGTTTTGGATCACGTATCCGAATAGTTTTTCTTCAGGGAAAAAATTTGCAATGATAGTTGTTGAGGCATGAGCGCGATGCGCAGTCCCAAATGCATCATTTACATAAACATCTGCCAGGCCTGCCAATTTTTCTGCAAACTCTTTATTTCCTTTGGCTTCCTCTTTATAAAAGCGTAAATTTTCAAGTAAAAGCACTTCTCCGGATGAAAGGTTTTCTGCCATTTGCCTTGCCTGATCACCAATACAATCGGGTGCGAATTGCACATGTAAGTTCAATTTTTCTTCCAGTGTTGGAATAAGATGGACCAGACTGAATTTTTCTTCGGGTCCCTCTTTTGGACGACCAAGGTGTGACATGAGAATTACTGATCCTCCGTCAGCCAGAATTTTCTGAACTGTTGGCATTGCTGCCCGTATTCGGGTGTCGTCAGTTATTTCATACTGAGAATTTAACGGTACGTTAAAATCAACTCGAATTATGGCTCTCTTATTTTTGAAGTTATATGTGTCAATGGTTTTCATCTTTGTATTTTTAAGGTTTAAATTCACGGCAAAGATAAAAAATGAACAAAGATTTTAAAATGAGCTTTGCTACCCTTACTTTTGGGGCTTCAAATAATGTTGTTTAAAGAAATATATGGTCATAGTGAGATCAGGGAACGCCTGATCCGGACTACTGTGGAAAATCGGGTGAGTCATGCGATATTACTACATGGACCTGAGGGGTCTGGTAAATTTGCTCTGGCTATGGCTTATGCCCAGTTGCTGCATTGCAGTGGAGAACAAGATGGGGATTCATGTGGTGTTTGCCCTTCTTGTCAGAAAGCGACAAAACTAATCCATCCGGATATTCATTTTGTTTTTCCGGTTGCAACAACAAAAAAAGTTAGTTCAGAACCAATTAGCGACCTTTTCCTTGAACAGTGGAGGAGTTTTATTTCTGATTCTGTTTACCCCAGTTTATCGGGGTGGCTTCAGTTTTTGGAAGTTGAGAACAAGCAGGGTGGCATTTTCAAGAAAGAAGCTGAGACATTATTGAGGAAACTCAGTTTGAAAGCTTTCGAGTCGGAATGCAAAGTGGTTCTTTTCTGGCTGCCTGAGAAAATGAACCCGGCTACGGCAAATAAGCTACTCAAAGTAATTGAGGAACCTCCTGAGAAAACTGTTTTTATTCTTGTTGCTGAGAAGATTGATACTATTCTGCCTACTATTTTATCTCGTACCCAGTTGATACGAGTACCGAAATTCACTGATATGGAGCTTAGAGAGGGAATGCTACATTCTTTTCCCGAATCAGAGGATAAATTGGTGAACATTGTACCATTGGCAGATGGTAATTTTCTGAAAGCCCAGCATTTATTAAATACTGATCAGCAAACTCAATTTTATCAGGAGCAGTTTATTCAATGGTTGAGAATGGCTTTTAAATTCAGGGTTCATGAAATTATCGATTGGATTCCTGGAATTGTGAATCTGGGAAGGGAGCGCCAAAAAGCTTTTTTGAAGTACGGACTTCATCTGATAAGGGAGAATTATCTCCTCAATCAGGAATTGGGTGAACAGTTGCGCATGACTCCATCAGAAAAAGAGTTTAGCAGTCGTTTTAATACCTTTATTCACAGGGGGAATATTGAAGCTTTGTCAGGCATATTTTCTCTTGCCATTCAGCATATTGAAATGAATGCTAACCCCCGGATATTGTTTCTTGACCTGAGTGCAAAGTTATATAAGTGCTTGAAAATGAAGGCAAAATAGGGCTTATTTGACATTTGGAATTACATTTCAACGGGAATAACTATCTTTATCAGGTTAAAATAGTGCTAATTCTTCCCTGGCAACTTGCTGAGGGAATCAATATAATATCCATGACAAACAATATCGATCCCGGTATTTTCCGAGGTTGTCCACACATATCAAGTGAATCAGATCTGACAAGTAATCTCAATCCGGCCAGCTGTTGTAAATTAAATGTAACAGATTGGCTGGCAGATGTGCCCTATCCTTCAGAAGGGAACGACCTGGTTGAAGTCAGATTCAAGAATACCCGTAAAAGCTTTTATAAAAATATTAATTCTCTCAATCTGGAGGTCGGTGACCTTATTGCGGTTGAGGCCTCACCGGGGCATGATATAGGAATGGTTTCGCTAACCGGTCCGCTGGTAATTAATCAGATGAAAAGGTATGGCGCCTATAATGACAACGGGGAGTTTCGAAAGATTTATCGAAAAGCTAAACCTACAGATCTCGACAAGTGGAAGGAGGCTATCGAACTCGAGCATAAAACCATGATACGATCGAGGTTGATAACTCAGGAATTAAATCTCAACATGAAGATAGGTGATGTTGAGTTTCAGGGTGACAGGACTAAAGCTATATTCTATTATATAGCTGATGAGAGGGTGGATTTCAGGGAGCTGATCAGGGTGCTCGCCGATGAGTTTCGGATCAGAATAGAAATGAGACAAATAGGAGCTCGTCAGGAGGCCGGACGCATTGGAGGTATTGGTTCTTGTGGGCGGGAACTGTGCTGTTCAACATGGATGTCGAGCTTTGTATCAGTAACAACAACCACTGCAAGGCAGCAGGAATTATCTCTTAATCCTCAGAAACTGGCGGGGCAATGTGGCAAATTAAAGTGTTGTATTAATTATGAAGTGGATGCCTACCGGGATGCTCGAAGCCAATTTCCATCTTCTGATATTGTTTTAGAAACAGAAGAAGGAAAGGCTTTTCATCAGAAAACAGATATTTTCAAGGGAATGATGTGGTATTCATTTGATCCAGGGCAGGCCGCTAATCTTATTCCTATTCCGGTTGACAGAGTTCATGAAATCATCAATCTGAATAAGAGAGGTAAGGTTGTTGAGCGACTGGTTGAAAAACAGGATGGGGCATCTTCTGAGATGGGTTATATGAATCCTGTCGGTCAGGAAAGTCTCACACGGTTTGATAATCAAAAAAAGAATAAGATTGATTCGAGAACGCGTAGTCGAAAAGGAAGAGGACAAAGAAGACCTAACAAATGAAGTTAACAGGATATCTGCTCTCAGCCATACTTCTTCTGATCATTGGCTCATGTAATCAGGCTTATATTTATGAAAACAGTAAGTCGGTGGATTCAGAGGGCTGGATAGCCAATGATATTATTCAATTCACTGTTCCTATTGATCAACTGGAGGAGGAATTTGATATGTTTTTGCACCTGAGGCATGATGGCAGGTATGCCTATTCCAATATTTTTCTCTTTATCGATACTTATGCTCCTACTGGTGCCAGTATTCGTGACACACTTGAGTTCAGGCTGGCTGATAAAGAAGGGAAGTGGTTTGGCAGAGGGATTGGTGGACAATATACCCACGAGCTAGCCTTCAAACACAAGGTAATGTTCCCATATACAGGTAATTATAATATTGAAATTCAGCATGGTATGCGAACAGAGCGATTGGAGCATATAAAGGATGTTGGTATTTCTATTAAACGCATAAATAAAAGTGCCAAGGCCAAATAAATTAAAACGCTACGCAGAACTGGGAGAGTTGCCACATGTGTTTGAACCTGATAGTAAGTTATTAAGGAGTACCGATTACGCAATGAAAGGCAAGTGGAATCAAGATTATTTCAATAATAAAGCGGCTATTACACTTGAACTAGGTTGTGGAAAAGGAGAATATACTGTTGGACTTGGAAGCCGTTTTCCTCAAAGAAATTTTATTGGTCTTGACATTAAAGGAGCCCGAATGTGGAAAGGGGCAAAAGCATCTCTTCGTGACGGATTAGATAATGTTGCATTTCTCAGAATTGGAATTGAATTTATCGACCGGGTATTTTCTCCGGATGAAGTGGATGAAATCTGGATAACTTTCCCTGATCCCCAGCCAAAGAAAGCAATTAAGCGATTGATGTCTTCGTATTTTCTAACCCTCTATCAGAAGATTCTTGTTGACCAGGGTGTGGTTCACCTTAAAACAGACAGCCGCTTGTTACATGAATATCTTTTAGCTTTGCTCAGGCAAAATCGAATTGAACCAGAGTTGGCGACTGCTGATTTATATCTTTTAAGCGGGCTTGAAGAGATTCAGACAGTTAAAACCTTTTATGAGCAGAGCTTTTTAGCACAGGGTAAATCAATTACATATATCCGGTTTCGATTACCTAAACATGTTCAGCTAAAGGAAGTCATCGGATTTGATTCAAGTGATTGGGATGGATAAAGGATTTTTCGAAAAGGTATATGATGTTGTTCGCAGAATCCCTGAAGGCAGGGTAACTTCATATGGTGCTATTGCACGAGCGATTGGCTCTCCACAGGCTGGTCGTATGGTTGGTTGGGCCATGAATAAAAGTTTCTCCGGTGGTGAGTTTCTTCCTGCTCACCGAGTGGTTAATCGCAATGGTTTGCTCACAGCCAAAGTTCATTTTGGCGGACCTGAAGTAATGAAACAATTGCTCGAAAGTGAGGGAATTCAGGTTGAGAATGATCAAATAGTCAATTTTGAAGATTTTTTTTGGGATCCGCAGTAAATATATTGGTAAAACTCTGTTCAGCTTTCCTGATTTTGTTAATTTTGTCGTTTATTTAATTTAAATTAAAATAAGAGACAGAATGGGTTTTACTGCTGAAGACGTGATCCGGGCCCTTAGGGAGGTTATTCATCCGGAGAATGAAAAAGATATTATCAGTTTAGGATTGGTCAAGGATGTTCAGGTTGAAGGGAAAAAAGTGAGTTTTACTTTGGAGTTAAAAAAGTCGAATGATCCATTCGCCAATTCATTGAAAAAAGCCTCTGTTATGGCTGTTAAATCGAAGGTGGATAATTCAGCTGAGATAGAGGGAAATATTACTATCAAGGCTGAAAAAGAAGTTCATCAGGAAACTCCTTTAGGCGGAGTAAAAAATATCCTGGCTATTGCTTCTGGTAAGGGAGGAGTTGGGAAATCAACTGTTGCGGTGAATCTTGCCGTTGCACTGGCCCAGAAGGGTTATTCAGTTGGATTAATTGATGCTGATGTTTATGGGCCTTCAATACCGAAGATGTTTGCTGTTGAGGATGATCGTCCTGAATTGAAAAAAATGGATGGTAAAGATCGTATCATTCCACTTGAGAAATATGGTGTTAAGTTATTATCAATTGGGTTTTTTGTTAATCAGGATGATGCCCTGGTTTGGAGAGGCCCGATGGCTACCAGTGCATTGAAGCAGTTGATCAATGATGGGTATTGGGGAGACCTTGATTACCTCCTGATTGACCTTCCCCCGGGTACTGGAGATATTCATCTCACATTAGTTCAAACCCTCTCAGTAACCGGAGCTGTAATTGTATCAACTCCTCAGGCTGTTGCTCTGGCTGATGCAATAAAAGGTATCAGTATGTTCACCGGTGATCATGTGAAAGTTCCTGTTCTTGGTTTAATTGAGAATATGGCCTGGTTTACTCCTGCTGAATTACCGGATAGCCGATATTATATTTTCGGTAAGGAGGGATGTAAAAACCTGGCTGAAAAGAGTAATCTTCCTTTACTGGGGCAAATTCCTATTGTTCAGAGTATACGTGAAAGTGGTGATAATGGAGAGCCTGTTGCACTAAATAAAGAAAGTATCGTTGGCCAGGCATTCTCTGCTTTAGCTGACAGAGTGGAAGACCAGGTAGAAAAACGCAATGCAAATCTTGCACCTACAGAAATAGTTAAAATTAAGACACAATAATTTGAAAGATATTTGATATGGTAAATGTTGAGTTACATGAAAGAATTAAGACGGTATTAGATCAAATAAGACCATACCTTCAGGCAGATGGTGGTGATTTGAACCTGGTTGAAATTACTGATGATCTGGTTGTAAAAGTGGAACTTACGGGAGCATGTGGCTCATGTCCGATGCGTACCATGACACTAAAAGCTGGTGTTGAAGGAACTCTAAAAAAGGAAATACCTGAGGTAAAGTCGGTTGAGTCAGTTTAGATCTCACCGTTTTTTATCATGTTGTAGATTTTGGACTTTCCAATATCTAGTTTTTTAGCTACAAGGACAACGTTATTGTTGTTCTTTTCAAGGTAGTGCTGAATAATCTTGGCTTCAAAGTCTCTGAGATTAAGATCTTTGGAGAACAAATCCAGTCCGGTGTTTGTGGGTGTGAACATAATGTGGTCATCCTCAATCATCAGGTTTTCAGACATTACGGCACTTAGCTCAACGATTGCTTTTAATTCCCTCACATTTCCCGGGTAATGGTAGGTGAGTAATTTATTTCTGGCAGACGGACTAAACTCCAAGCGTTCGAGTTTATTCTCACTACAAAAGTCTTTCAGAAAAAAAGATGCCAATAGAATAATATCATTCTCCCTTTCTGACAGGGGAGGGAGAATAATTGGTAAACCCAGAAGACGATAGTAAAGGTCTTCTCTGAAAGTTCCTTTCTTTACTTCCTCCTGCAAGTTTTTATTGGTTGCTGTAATAATTCTTGAATCAACCTTGATTGTGTTATTACCACCTACCCGTGTAATTTCTCTTTCCTGTATAGCACGAAGTAATTTCACTTGCAAATCAATATTTAATTCTGCCACCTCATCAAAGAATATGGTACCTCCATTTGCTTCTTCGAATTTTCCAATACTGCGGGCATAAGCTCCTGTGAAAGCCCCTTTTTCGTATCCAAACAGCTCACTTTCAACAAGTTCACGTGGAATTGCGCCCATGTTCACAGCAACAAAGGCTTTATCCTTCCGGATGGAATTATAGTGAACTGTTCTGGCTACCAGTTCTTTACCAGTTCCTGTGTCTCCCCGGATGGAGACTGTCATGTTTTGTACAGAAATAGCTTTTTCAATCAGAGAGAATACTTTACGAATGGCTTTGCTATCTCCGATAATAGCTTTTGAGAAGTTGTATTTCTCTGTAATTTGGGTTTTCAGATTAGTAACTTCGCTTCTCAGATTATCGGTTTCGATTATTTTATGAATAGTATTAATCAGTCGCTCTTTAATGTTTTCGTCTTTGGTGATATAATCATAAGCACCTTGTTTCAGTAGCTTGATAGCTGTGGGAATGTCATCTTGGCCTGAGATGATTATTACTTCAATCTTCGGATCATAATTCTTAACTTTGGCGAGAACCTCGTGACCGGTCATATCCGGCAGGGAAAAATCCAAAGAAATAATCTTTGGATTCTCATGAAGTTTGTCGAGAAGGCCTTGGCCGTCAAAGAATGTTTGAACTTCGAATTCAGGATTTAGTTTGAGATGATGCTCAATCAACTTGTTATAAAATTTATCATCTTCAACAACAAATATTTTCATGGTTCAGCAAGTGGCGTGAGAAAAATACAACTATTGGAAAGTAATGTAGTAATTATTTAACTGAATAAAATAATTTTAAAAAAAAAGAGTTATACTGTTTTGAACATATATTCTATTTTGAAGCAAATTAAAATTTATCAGATCGCCTCCTTGGCGCTTATTCTTATTGTTGTTGCCACAGCTTGCTCAACAAAGAAGAACACATTGATTTCAAGGAATTACCATAATCTGACTGCCCATTACAATATTTATTTCAATGGGTACGAAATTTATACTGAAGGGCTGAAGAAGATTGAAACCAGTTATCAGGAAGATTTCAATAAGATTTTACCTCTTGATATTTATACCAAAAAGGAAGTTGCCCGCAGGCTTCTGCCTGATATGGATAAGACTGTCAAGAAGTGCTCCAAGGTGATTACAATGCATTCTATTACTAGTAAGCCTAAAAGAAAGAGCAGGGGCAAACAATCTGATCGGCAGAAGGAGTTTTATAAGCAGAATGAGTTCAATAAATGGATAGATGATTCATATTTTCTGATGGGCAAGGCCTACTATCTCAAGCACGACAATTTTGCGGCCATTCAGAATTTTGAGTATGTGATAAGGCAATTTCCAAACGAGGGATTGAAGAATGATGCCAGTTTGTGGCTTGCGAAAACACATATTGCGCTAAAAGATTATCGGGCTGCAAAAGATTTACTTGATCGTCTCGAAGGAGATGCAGAATTGCCTGACCGGATAAGGCCTGAAATAGCTGCTGTTCGCGCGAACTATCATATGGAGCAGGAAGAGTTCTCAGACGCAATGAATTATCTTGTTGAAGCTATTAGCTTGACCAAAAATAAGTCAGATTTAATCCGATTTAATTACATAGCTGCACAATTGCTCGAGAAGGAAGGTGAGTTAGCTAATGCATCATTGAAATATGAAGATGTAATCAAGTTGAATCCTGATTACCGAATGGCTTTCAATGCCAAAATTAATCGTGCCAGATTGTATGAGGGTGACGCAGATACAGGGCAGGAGATTCGCAAGCAATTGGCAAAAATGTTGAAGGACGATAAAAATATTGAGTTCCTGGATCAAATTTATTATGCTTTGGCAGAGTTGGATATAAAGGAGGATTTGGTCGACAGCGCTATTGAAAACTACAAATTGTCTGCACAATCAACTATTGATAATTTGTATCAACAGACTCTTTCATATAAAGCACTTGGGGAATTATATTACTCACGACCTGAGTATATTAAAGCACAGGTTTATTATGATAGCTGTTTAATGGTTCTTCCTGAGGATTTTCCGGATAGAGATAATGTTGAGAAATTCGGATTGAGCCTGAATGCGCTGGGTCAAAACCTTAGTATGGTAAAGCGTGAAGATAGTTTGCAGTCAGTGGCGGCACTATCTGAGGAAGAGCGTGACGTTTTGATAAAAATAAAAATAGATGAGGCCAAACGCATAGCTGAAGAACAACAGCGCCTGGAAGAAGAAGAACGGATGAATGGTCGACAGGGTGGATTCAGAATGGCTGGTGGCCAGGGAGGACCCGGAGGTTCACGTTCTTTGCCCGGCAACCCGGGAAGCATGAATCAGGGAGGCGGAAGCAGGGTTTCAGGTATGGGTGGAGGCATGTCAAGCCAAATGGGAGGGTCAGGAGGCAGCAAGTGGTACTTTTATAATCCCTCAACTCTGAGCTATGGACAAGCAGAATTTTCAAAACGTTTTGGACGAAGGAAACTAGAGGATAACTGGAGAAGGAAAAACAAGGGAATTTCGTCTGCAATGGGCGATATGTCAACCGAGGGGGAGGAAGGCGACATCCAAACACAAGCGATGAAGTCAAATGCAGACAAGTATCAAAATACTACCCGCGAGTATTACTTAGCTGATTTACCTCTTAATGACACCTTGCTGAAAGAGTCGAATGATAGAATTGCAGTTGCTTTGTTCAATGTTGGCAAAGTCTTCAAAGATGAATTGAATAAAGAGCAGGAGGCTATTGAGTATTTTGAGTTATTACTACAGCGATACCCCGAAACTGACAAATTACTTTTTGCTTATTACAATTTATACCAGGTTTTCAAAGAAACTGAGCAAAGCGATAAATTGGCCTATTATAAAAGCCTGATATTAAATAGATTCCCGGATAGCCGGTCGGCTAAAATAATCAGTAATCCTAATTTTTTCCAGGAGATCGAAGAAGCTAGAATTGAGATTATGGCCTTCTATAAAGAGACTTATCTCTTGTATGAGAAAGAGGACTATGAAATGGTTATTAGTAATTGTGTAAAAGCCGATACAGCTTTTGCATTGAATCCTATTCGTGACAAATTTAGTTTGCTTCAGGTATTGTCAATAGGAGCCCTGGATCCGGAGAACAAACTTGTTTTAGCAAATCAGATAAATGATCTCCTGTTTAAATACCCTGAAAGTGAGGTTACCGAAACGGCAAGAACTTTGCTGAAAATACTGGAATCTGGTCCTGAATCAATTGGTCTTGCCAACACAACTCCTGGAGGACTAAGCATTGGTAAAGTTGATCCAGCTGCTGAGGAAGAAGTTATGCAAGATTTTCAGTTTCAAGAGGATGCAGTGCACTATTATATCGCGGTTGTCTCACGTAGAACCCAGGATTTGAACCGCTTGACTTTCAACATATCCAATTTTAATGTTGAAAATTTTGATCAGGATTACTTCGAGGTGAGTTCCGTTCCGATGAATGATGATCTTATGCTAATCATCGTTAAGAATTTTGCTGATGAGACAGTTGGCATGAATTACTATTACAGCTTATTGGCAGATCCACAAGCATTTGCCGATTTTGATCAAACTGATTTCAGGCATTTTATTATTTCAAGAGCAAACTATAACATATTCTACAAGAATCAGAATGTGTTTAAGTACATCCAGTTCTTCAAAGCGAACTATCTGGATGAGGAAAACTAGAATTTCATGGATAAAAAAATCACAATATTGTGGGCAGATGACGAAATTGATCTGCTCAAACCACATGTTCTTTTTTTAGAGGAAAAAGGATATCAGGTTACTGAGGCTAATAATGGAGAAGACGCAATAGAAGCGGTTGAACAACAAGACTTTGACATTATCTTTTTAGATGAGAATATGCCAGGTCTTACCGGACTCCAGGTATTGGCTGAAATTAAGACCATCCATCCTCATATTCCGGTGGTAATGATCACCAAAAGTGAAGAGGAAACCATTATGGATGAGGCTATTGGTTCAAAAATAGCTGATTACCTGATTAAACCGGTGAATCCAAAGCAGATCTTACTTACGATTAAAAAGAATGTTGATACAAAGCGTTTGATTAGTGAAAAAACAACCACAGCGTATCAACATGAGTTCAGTAAAATTACCATGAGGATGAACGATCGTCTTCACTGGTCAGAATGGATTGACTTATACAGAAAGCTTGTTTACTGGGAATTAGAATTAACCAGTTCAGAAGAAAGCACAATGGATGAGGTTTTCAAAATGCAAAAAAAGGAAGCCAATCTGAGTTTTGCCAGGTTTATTAAAAAGGAATATGCCAGTTGGTTCAGGGATAACAGAGATGACAGGCCTCAATTATCACCTGATATTTTCAAGAATTATGTTTTTCCCAAGGTCAATAATCAGGATCCGGTGGTTGTAATATTGGTCGACAATCTCCGATACGATCAATGGAAGATTATCGAGGCTATGGTTCAGGAAATCTATACCGTTCAAGAAGATCTGTTTTTCAGTATTCTGCCAACAGCAACTCAATATGCCCGTAATGCTATGTTTTCAGGACTTATGCCACGTGAAATAGCTAAGTTACATCCCGAATATTGGGTTTTTGATCATGAGGAGAAAGGGAAAAACCTTCATGAACCTGAATTGCTAAAAGCTCAATTGAAGCGCAATAATCTTTCGGCAAAGGTTTATTATGAGAAAATAAATAATAATAAAGCTGCCAGAAGAATGGCCGATAATCCAGGCGTTCTGATGGATAATGATCTTTCGGTTTTGGTTTTTAGTTTTGTTGATATGCTATCCCATTCTCGTACTGAGATGCATATGATCAGAGAACTGGCTGGTGATGAAGCTGCTTACCGGTCTCTGACTCTGAGCTGGTTCAAGTATTCTCCCATGATGGACCTGCTTAAAACCCTGGCTGAAAAGAAAGTGAAAGTTATTCTAACTACCGACCATGGAACCACACGTGTTCAGGATCCGGTAAAAGTGGTTGGTGATAAATTAACTACAACGAATTTGAGATATAAGCAGGGAAAAAATCTGAATTATAATCCGAAGGAGGTTTTTGAGATCACTCATCCGGAGGATGTACATTTACCTTCACTTAATGTTAGCACACGCTATATTTTTGCTTTAAGCGAGGATTTTTTCGCCTATCCAAATAACTATAACCACTACGTGAAGTACTACCGTAACACCTTCCAGCATGGAGGAGTTAGTTTGGAGGAAATGGTTATTCCGGTTATCGGATTAGATCCAAAATAGAAAATTTCTCATGTTTGAAGAGAAAGTTTATACAATTTCATCACTAAATGATTTGCCTGACGCAGCAAGGTGGCTGTTGAAAGAAATTGGTTCCAGTCGATTGATCGCAGCTACAGGAGCAATGGGAGCTGGTAAAACGACTTTAATTCAATCGATTTGCTATGAACTTGGTGTGACACAGAATGTTACAAGTCCAACATTTGCTTTAGTAAATGAATATATTTCAGGGAAAGGTGAACCGGTCTATCATTTTGATTTCTACAGGATTGATGATCCGATAGAGGCTTTGGATTTCGGACTTGAGGAATATCTTCACAGCGGCTTTTTATGCTTAATGGAGTGGCCTGAAAAGATAAATGATTTCCTGCCGGATGAAACCCTTACTTTGTCAATTGAGGAACAGCCGGATCAATCACGAATATTGCGATTGCGACTTCCTGAATAAGCGATTTTCCAATGAAATGAGTAACTTGCCCATAAGCTTAAATTCTTTCAATTTGAGTTAAACAAGGAGTATTATGCACGAAACTGATAAACCCTTGTCTCAGTTTCATTCGGTCAGACTTCCGCAAGAGGAGGTTTTGGATCGTGAGAAAAAAGGCAAGCAGCTTAAAATCGGGATAATTGGTGAAGTAGATCCGCATGAAACCCGTGTTCCTATCTCCCCCCAATCTGTTGAATTATTGGTTCAAAATGGACATCAGATTTTAATTGAACATAATGCAGGTGTAGCATCCCGCTTTTCCTCAAGTGATTATTCCGAAGCAGGCGCTCAGGTAAAAAATAAAAAAGCAGAAGTTTTTGAAGCTGATATCCTGCTTAAGGTGTCACCATTAACTGAGGCTGAAATATCTCTGCTAAGAGGAGGTCAAACCCTGATATCTTCTTTGCATCTTGCTACACGTGAGGTGAGCTATTTCAGGTCCCTCATGAGCAAAAAAACTACTGCCATTGCCTTTGAATTGTTAATGGATGATGTTAACGAGTTTCCGGTATTACGATCGATGTGTGAGATTGCAGGAACAGTTTCAATGTCTATAGGAAGCAGATATCTCAGTACATACGGACAAGGAAAAGGGATATTACTTGGTGGAATAACCGGGGTTACTCCGGCAGAAGTTGTGCTCTTAGGAGCAGGAACAGCAGCTGAATATGCTGCCCGAACAGCAATAGGGATGGGAGCGGTTGTTAAGGTTTTTGACCGGTCAATCCCCAGATTACGTTCAATCAAACACCGCCTCGGTCAGGAGCTGTTCACATCTGTGATGCATCCCACCGTTATGAAGAAAGCATTCGAAACAGCCGATTTGGTGATCAGTACTTTGCAAAGACTTAACCCTGAAAGCTACTATTTAGTTCCTGATGATATGATTATGAGTATGAAGGAGGGTTCAGTTGTTGTTGATATGCATATAGACCAGGGATCTAGTTTTGAGACCGGCAGAATGACCAGCCCTGACAAGCCCATTTATCGGGAACATGGGGTTATTCATTACATGGTACCCAATATGACTTCACTGGTAGGTAGAACAGCCTCCATTGCACTTAGTAATGTGCTGATGCCTCTTTTGATGAATAAGGGCAGATGCGGAGGAATCCAACAACTCATTCTTGAAGATTACGGAGTGCGACACGGAGTATACCTATACAATGGTATTCTGACACATGAAATGATTGGCAATTATTTTACCATTCCATTTAAAAATATTGACCTTTTGCTGGCAGCATTCTAAAAAACTGCTCTGACAGAAACAGTACCTGTGTGTATGATATTGCTTCCTTCAGATAGTCGTCCGCCGTATACAAAATCCAGTTGAATAACTTCATTTAATTGCCGGCGAACACTGAGATTAGCCATACCATTATGTCCTGGTCGAAATCCCTTTAGCATCACATAAGCTACCGGTGTATCAGGATTTCCCAAATATCTTAAGTTGATATACTGCACATCGAGGTGGATGATACCTTTTCCCGGCATCTGAATATCTCCACCAAGTTCAAACCTATGTTCTGTAAGTGTTTCAGCTCCGGATATATTCGTTTCATCACTCCACTTCCATTCAATGTTTACACGTGTAATATCTCCTGGTTCAAATGTTATCCTGGCTTCATTTTTCCAAAGTTCGATCTGATAGTTTCGGGAAGTAAAGAAACTACTGTTATAGCTGTGGTTTGCCCTCTCAGTTTTATTGTGAATCCAAATCTGATCTCTTGGTTTTATTCTGATTACCAAGCTGTGAGACTTATTTCCACGACTGTCAATACCGTATGTCATGAGGTTTTGATTATCGGTTTTTTGGAAAAAATAATCAAGCCCAAAGCGCATATCTTTCGAATTGAATGAAAGGGTATTTCTAATCTGAGCCTGGAGGCTTACCTGCAGACTGTCATTGATAATAAAAGGATTAAGATATTTTATCAGATCGTTCCTGTAGGTTTTCCGGTTTATTGATAGTGCAAATTGATTATTCAGGCGACCCAAAACTTTGAATAAAGGATGCTTTTGATCGATTATTCTGGCTGGTACCAGGCTTATGGATTGGGTAAAGCGATTAGTATAAACAGGAATATATTCAGTACCCGGACGGAATATCCTAATGTAATTTGCCTGGTCTAAGAAAACAGCTGCTTCAAATTCATCAAGCTCTTTTATCCCGTTTCCATTATAGTCAGTCCAGCTATAATGTCCCTGGCCGGATGGCACTTCCAGGTAGGAAAATTCCTGCTTTCTTTCCAGGCCTGATCCTATTTCATAAAAACTCCTTGAAACAAATCCTCCTTTTAATAGCTGAAATCTTTCATCTGCCCGTAAGGCAAGGGTCTGTTCTTTATTGCTTGTGTCATCTCCTGCAAAGTGATTTAATCTTCTCCAGTTTGCAGATAAACGCGTAGTCTGATTTTTTTTGCCAATCCAGTTAAATCCTCCTTCAGCCTGCCATGCTGAGTTGTCCAGGACTAAGGCTGTGGAATCGGGCAGGTAATCTTTGCGATTTTTTATTCTTACAAACCATGGAATGCCAGTAGTTTGGCGATTTCTGATTTCTGCCTGCCATTCCTGGAAGGCAAAGCTACCCACCTGTAAGCTTGATTCTCCTAATGGATTCCAGTGGTTGGCTTCATGGTTTTCTGAAACAGACAGCTCCAGCTTTTTCCAGCTCTTCGACAATGAAACCTGATGCCGGGCAAAGCGGGTTGATCTGATTTCATCATCAGAATCCAGATAACTTGCCGACCAATTTAAGGCAATACCCCGGTGCTTCAGTAATCCGGTACTATTATGCTTTGTAGCTTTTAAAACCTCTCCAAAACTCAGATAATCAAAGGCATATAAGGCCGACAAACTATCTTTGTTATTAAGTTTGATTCCCGTTTGAAAATAGTTCTCAGTCAGAGGAGAATGACCATCAGTCAGATTCCAGTCGCGTTCAAATTCAACAGATCTGTATCTCTCCACAGGGTCAAAGTTCTTTCCGGATCTGCGAAAAGAAGCAAAGCTGCTGACTGTCCAAACCGAGTCGATGCCAATCGGATCATTGCGGTCAATTCTGGCCAGGATACCACTGCCCGAGTTATCATCTCTGTCTAATTCAGAATATGTATTGAGGTCATTGTTGCTAAGAGCTAATTCAGCTTTTACTTTCATTCGCTCTCCCAGTTGATATTCTCCCCCCAGAGACATCACTCTTTTGCTTTTTGGTGTAGTGAGACGGGTTATAGGTTCATAGTTGCCCTGAGCTTCCCCATCTATTGGCGCAATCCACTTGTACACCTGTCCGTTTGCACCTGAGCTGACCGGCAGATAATTTCCCATATTGTTTCCAACGAAAGAGAATCCTGCCTGATATTTTGCACTGTCAGCATTCGTTGAATATATAAGTACATCAGGATACATAATTCCACTAAGCAGAGAGTCAGTAAGCTTATATAAAACACGGTCATTAACAAATTTGGTTTCATAATAATTATTGACCAGAGCCTTATTCAGATCATCTCCGATTTGCGCAAGCATGCTTCGCTGATCTGAATTTATTTCCTGTAACAGATTCTGATTTTTCGCATCCTGTTCTGAAAAAACATTGAAATAGACTGATCCGTTTTCAAAATTCCATCGACTACTTGATTCAGCCATGAACCGGGCATAACTTCTCTCAGTATATTCATATGCCACCGTTATTCGAGAATCTTTGCTTATCAAAATACGTGTGGTAAATCTTATTTCAGCCGTGTTGTAATTAATAACATAGTCTGCCTCTTCACCACGTTCAAGAATTTTACCATCAATCCACACCTGCTCACTTCCGGCTATAATCTGAATATATAATTCTCCGTTCTGTCCGTTTAATCGGTATGGACCCTGGTTTCCTTCGATGCCAGCAATTTTCATCCGGTGATACTTCCCCTTAACCACTGCTGCAGTTGCCCTGGTACTGAAATTGGTTTTGTCTGATTGATTAATTCTGAATTTGGAATTCACTTGCATCCCCTGAAGGTTTTTATTCATCCGGATAAAATATCCGGGAGGGGAATTTAGAGAAAAATCTCCAGCAAGTATTTCATGATCAGGATTGAAAATTCGAATTATGAAGCGATCAAAATCTTGAATTTGCTGAGTATTTCCTTCAGGCTGGATCGGAATATTGCTGTCACTTAATTGAGCTTCAATACTGAATTTCTCACTGATTTTTCCGTGCAACTGCAGGTTCAGATTTGAATTTAAAGACGCATCCTGTGTGCTGCCAATTTGAATGCCCCGTGAAAGATTTCCTGTTGTGCTAAGGGTGGAATTTTTGAGATCAAATCGATTATCGTTATCACCTGCCGGATAAAATTTAGGGGATCTTATGGGGTCGATGCTATTATAGTTTTGCTCTTTGTTAAAATAGCGATGTGTCCAGTTGAAGGGATAAGTTCGGTAGCGTACATAAATAGAATCGACTGATTCCCTTAGTTCAGATGAGGGGAAAAAGGAGGGAGTAAGAGGGTTGAGAGTGAATCGGGAGTCGGGAATCGGGAGTAGGGAGTCGATATAGAAGGCTTTGAAGGTTCCTGGGATAATTGACAGACTATCGATTATCAGGCTGTCAGCACTTACTTGAATAGTTTTTTCTCTCAGGTTATTCAGGTCCTGAGAAAAGATCCAGGTATTCAAGCTCAGTAGAAGTATTGTGAGTGCTGCTTTTTTCACCATCGCAAATTACTTAAAGAACGCGAAAAGAACGCAGGTATTTTCCCTCCCGGATGTTAAAGCCGATGCAATAATTCAGGATAGCAGCCTGGCAATTTTTCATAGGAGATTGGATTCTTTTAATGTTTTATCACCTTTTCAGTAATCTTTAAGGGGGCAGAGGATGGATGGCTCGTTAAAAACTGCTAATTTTACACCCTCAAATCTGCGGTAGTATGAGAAAGAAAGTAGTTGTTTATTTGATGGTTCTGAGTATTTCTTCATTGAGCTTTGGACAAAGTATTAAGGATACCAGCTTGTTAATGAATATGTTTTCATTTCACGTGAGTGGTCATGTTCCGGGAGGTGCGATTGCTCAGCGTTATGGAATGAATATGGGAGTTGGGGGTTCATATATGCTGAAATTGGCTTCAGGATGGATGTTAGCGGCCGATTTTACTTTTTTTTCGGGAAATGATTTCAAGGCGGACAGTGTTTTTGATGCTGTTCGTGATGAGTATGGAGATTTCATAAATACATTTGGGGAGATAGGGGAGGCTGCCTTTTACGAGAGGGGTTTCTACACTGGTTTGAGAGCAGGTAAGTTATTTCCCATTATTGGGCCCAATCCTAATTCAGGAATAGTTGTTTTACTGTCGGGCGGATTATTGCAATACAAAACTCTCATTCATCAGGATGGGAGAGAGGTTCCCTATATTCTCGAGGATTACTCGAAAGGATACGACAGGCTTACAAATGGATTTGGCCTCTCACAATTTATCGGTTACCTGCATTTAGACAGTCATGAGCCTATCAACTTTTATGTTGGTTTTGAATTTCACCAGGCCTGGACAAAAAATCGTCGTGACTGGAATTTTGACAGCATGGAGAAGGATCTCAATTTGTACAATGATTATCTGTTTGGGATCCGCTTTGGTTGGATTTTCCCAATAAATAAGAACACTGTAGACACCTATTATTACTACTAATCAGTTTGTTGATTCTTTATCAAATAGGTCTTTGGATTTATTATCTGGCAGCCTGGGTAATTTCTCCGTTTAAGCCAAAAGCCCGAAATTGGATTCAGGGCAGAAAAGATCTTTCCCATCATTTATCATCGGTTTTCCCTGTTAAACAGCGGGTTATCTGGTTTCATGCAGCTTCATTGGGTGAATTTGAGCAAGGTAGGCCTGTTATTGAAGCATGGAGAGAGAAGCATCCGGAGGATTTCATTTTACTCAGTTTTTATAGTCCGTCGGGCTATGAGTTAAGAAAGAATTATAGTCAGGCCAATTTAGTTTGTTATTTACCATTTGATTTTCCGGGACAGGTGAGAAGATTCATCAATCTTGTTCAGCCTGAGATTCTTGTTTTAATCAAATATGAATTCTGGCCAAATTTGATAAAACAGCTTTCATTTCGCAAAATTCCAGTATTCCTGTTATCGGCTCGTTTCAGGCCTGATCAGCTTTTTTTCAAATGGTATGGGAAAGCATATTTAAACTTGCTCAGAAAATTCAGGAAGATTTTGGTTCAGGATATAGAATCAAAAACCTTGCTTGAAGCTCATGGCATATCAGAGGTGTTTGTTACAGGTGATACCCGGATTGATCAGGTGTTTTCAATCAGCCAAAAAGTAGTTGAAATGGCAGATATTGAAAAATTCACTGATAATTCATTTGTTATTATCGGAGGGAGCACATGGCCTCCTGAGGAAGCTATTCTTCAAAAGTATTTTGAGGAAAATGCCAGGGATACATCCGGCAGGAAATTAAAACTCATAATTGCTCCTCATGATATCCGGGAGGCTCATTTAAAAAAGATAGAAAACCGTTTTGGATCTGTCTGTATCCGATACAGTCATATTGGATCTGATTCGAAAGATCGTCGGGTATTATTGATTGACAATATTGGCATACTTTCAAGACTTTACAGATATGGTGATGTAGCTTTTGTTGGCGGGGGATTTGGACGAGGTTTACACAATATATTAGAGCCGGCTGCACATGGTTTGCCCATTATTTTTGGACCCAGGTACCATAAGTTTCCTGAAGCAAAAGAATTGATACAAAAAAAAGCTGCATTTACCATAAAAAAATACGATGAATTCATGGGGGTAATGGTCCCTTTCAGAAAGGAAAAAAATGCACTTTCCTTTGCTGGTGCGGCTTCCAGAGAGTACACAAAAAGCCAATTAGGGGCTACGACCCTAAGTATTAGTTGTTTAATGGAAAAACTTTAACAATTCTCTGTTGATAAGTCGATATTAACTGTGTAAAAATCTGTTTACCAAACCACTCATGCATTATTCAGAGATCATGTTAATAAAATTGATTTTTGAATACGGTAAACGAGATGTAAATTTGGTATCAGGCAATTATGTCCCCTTTTGATTTTCCTTTGTCTAATCTTTTCATATTTAGGTAGATAGCCGCATGTACATCGAAGAAATGCCAGTAACAACCGGGTTGGAGAAAAAAACTTACAGTTTCGATGAGGCTGTTGCAGCGTCCAAAGAATATTTTGGAGGTGATGAATTAGCTGCAACGGTTTGGGTGAACAAATACGCCCTCAAAGATTCTGATGGTAACATTTATGAGCATACTCCAACGGATATGCACAGGCGCCTGGCCAAAGAGATCTCACGAGTTGAGAAGCGGTATCCAAATCCCTTATCTGAGGATGAGATTTTTGAAGTGTTGGATCATTTCAGGTACATTATTCCTCAGGGAGGTCCTATGGCAGGGATTGGGAACCCATACCAGGTTGCTTCTTTGTCGAACTGTTTTGTTATTGGACATGAAGGTCCATCGGATTCTTATGGGGGCATCATGAAAATTGACCAGGAGCAGGTTCAGTTGATGAAAAGGCGAGGAGGAGTAGGACATGATTTATCACACATCAGACCAACATCGAGTCCTGTTTTGAATTCAGCTCTTACATCAACTGGTGTTGTGCCATTTATGGAGAGATATTCAAATTCGACACGTGAAGTTGCTCAGGACGGCCGCCGTGGTGCATTGATGCTAAGTATTTCTGTGAAGCATCCTGATGCGGAATATTTTGTAGATGCCAAAACTACAAAAGGAAAAGTTACAGGAGCGAATGTATCGGTGAAACTAACCGATGAGTTCATGCATGCTGTCATTAACAAGAAACCTTTTGTGCAGCAATTCCCTATTGAGGCAGATAATCCTGTTGTGAAACGCGAGATTGATGCTAATCTCTTGTGGGATAAAATTATTCATAACGCATGGAAATCAGCTGAGCCGGGAGTATTATTCTGGGATACTGTAATTAAGGAATCAGTTCCTGATTGCTATGATGATCTGGGTTATAAAACGGTTTCCACTAATCCTTGTGGTGAGATACCTCTTTGTCCTTATGATTCTTGTCGTTTGTTAGCTCTAAACTTGTATTCATACCTTGATAATCCTTTTACCAAGGAAGCCAAATTCAATTTCGAAAAGTTTCAAAAACACATACATCTGGCCCAAAGAATAATGGATGACATTATAGATCTTGAGCTGGAAAAGATTGATGCCATTCACTCAAAAATTGCAGCTGATCCTGAGGATTATGATGTGAAAAGAGTTGAGCTGAAATTGTGGGAGAATATTCGCCAAAAGGCAAATGAAGGCAGACGTACAGGTATTGGTATTACAGCTGAAGGTGATATGTTAGCAGGTTTGGGACTGCAATATGGCAGTGACAATGGTGTTGATTTTTCAACAGAGGTTCATAAAACTATGGCTGTTGAGGCTTATCGTTCATCAGTTAATCTTGCTAAGGAGAGGGGTGCATTTTTGATGTATGATGCACAGCGTGAAAAGGACAATCCTTTTATTCAACGACTTGCTGAGGCTGATCCTGAATTATATAAAGAAATGACAAAATGGGGACGACGGAATTTGGCGCTGTTAACTATAGCTCCCACCGGAACCACTAGTTTGATGACTCAGACAACAAGTGGTATTGAACCAGTTTTCATGCCGGTTTACCGCCGCAGAAGGAAAGTAAATCCTAATGACTCCAAGGCCAATGTTACTTTTGTTGATGATGTTGGAGATTCCTGGGAAGAATATAATGTTTTCCATCACAAGTTTATGGATTGGCTGACAATATCAGGATATGATCCCGAGCTATTGAAGTCAAAAAATGAAAAGGAAATACAGGAACTGGTTGATAAATCACCATATTACAAGTCTACTTCCACAGATGTTGACTGGATTGCCAAAGTTAATATGCAGGGGCAAGTACAAAAATGGGTTGATCATTCTATCTCAGTAACTGTTAACCTTCCGAAGAACATTTCAGAAAAGAAAGTAGCTGAGGTGTACAAAGCGGCTTGGGAAAGTGGCTGCAAAGGAGTTACTGTTTACCGTGAAGGATCACGTGAAGGTGTCTTACTCACAGGCAAAGCCAAAGAGAAAGGAACAGTACATTCTGAAGCTCAAAAAAGACCAAAAGTACTGGAGGCTGAGTTGCTGAGATTCAAAAATGACAATGAAGACTGGATTGCTTTTGTTGGAGTGATGAATGGTTTGCCATATGAGATCTTTACTGGTAAAGTAGAGGAAGATGTTTTGTTGGTTCCAAAAAATATTCGGGGGGGCAAAATTCTAAAGGTGAAAAATCCGGAAGGGAATTCACGCTATGATTTCCAATACACTGATAAGTATGGAAATCCATGTACTGTAGGAGGATTATCTTTTATGTTTGACAAGGAATTCTGGAATTATGCCAAATTAATCTCAGGTGTACTTCGTCACGGAATGCCTATCCCATATGTTGTTAATCTGGTTTCGTCGCTAAGTCTTGACAGTGAGCACATTAATAGCTGGAAGGCTGGAGTGGCGCGTACATTAAAGAAATATATCAAGGATGGCACCAAGGCTGTTCAGGGCGAATCTTGCGAAGAGTGTGGTGAAACCCAGTTGGTTTACCAGGAGGGATGCCTGATCTGCACAAGGTGCGGGCATTCAAAGTGCGGGTAAGTCCCCATGCCTTTATTATTCGGTTTCAAGTACGGCTACTGCGTTGGCCCAATCCTTTACATGTGAGATTGATAAGTGAATCTTAATGATATTTGCCTGATCGGCGTATTCTTTCGCTTTACCACTTAACCGGATATGGGGTTTGTGCAATTCATCATGATAAACTTCAATCTCATGAAAACCGATGCCTTTAATAAATCCTGTCCCTAATCCTTTTACGAATGCTTCTTTTGCTGAAAACCGTGCGGCATAAGATGGTGCCGGATCCCGGTGTGAATCGCAGTATTCAATTTCTTTCTCTGTCCAGACTCTTTGCTTGAAAGCATCACCTTTTCCAATAAACTTGCGAATACGATCAACCTCAATAATATCAGTTCCTACTCCATATATCATAGCGCAAAGATAGAAAAAGCATAATTGCCCACCGGATAAAAGAAAAAATCCCAAACTTAACCCTTTCCCCTTAACCCTTATTTTCTCCATTAAATGAAACTTTTTAAGAACTTAGGGAACTATCATACAGAGACCAACTATTAGTGTGAATTTGAAACAGATTCCATCCCGGGAGAAAGAGAAGCAAGAGGCTTTTATGGCATTATACCGGCCTTGTCATGATGCGTTTTGCAGGTATTGTCACGGACTAAGCGGTGACCGTGAAGATGCCAGGGATCTGGTGGGTGATACGGTTTTGGTGGCTTTGGAGAATTTTGAAAAACTCCGCAAAAAAGAGTCCTTCAAAGCCTGGCTATTTGGCATCGCCCGTCGATTAATGCTACATAAATATCGGAGAAGTAAATTCAAGGGTCAGTATCAGGAAGAAGATGCGCATCTCCTGCCGGATACAGGTGTACCCCCAGATTTACACCCTGATATTGTGGAGCTCTATAAGTCTCATGGTAAGTTGCCACTTAAACAGCGAGAAGCGATAGTTCTTTTTGAATTGTCGGGATTTTCGCTTGAGGAAATAAAAAAAATCCAGGGAGGTAGTTTATCCGGGGTCAAATCCCGGCTCAAAAGAGCCCGTGAGCAACTGAGGCTAATCCTCAGCGATTCTGAAAGTTCTGTGTTAACAACTAAAAATCCGGAGGGCGTAATATGAAAGAAAAAGATCGCCTGAGCAAATTATTCGAAGAGGCCAGATCGGCCAGATTGCTTGTTGATGAAGATGAGCTTAACAGGCTTGTGTCATCAGGAAAGAAGGTTTCAGCAGATAAGATCAAGCTCGGGAAAGCGGGTCGGGGATTGTTTAATCCTTTAAATATTATTGTTATGATTTCTATAATAGCTACAGTTCTTGCCGTATTTACGATTTTTTCAGATGGCATAATCAAGTCATCAGTTATCAGTCATCAGTCTTCAGTCATCAGTCTGTCAAAAGTCATCAGTCAAAAGTCATCAGCCAGCTCTCAGTTCTCAGAAGATGAGTTATCCGCAGTCGATAGTCCCTTGTCCCTGGTCCCTGGTCCCCGTTCTCTTGATGAGACCACAGTTCCAGCCGGGGACATGCCATCAGTAAATGAGGGTGATGAGCCCTTGGTTTTGAGTGCGGCCGGGCCTGTTTTGAAGGATACTTTGATTATTGGCGAAGTGATTCATCTTACTCAGGATGAGTTGACTAAGTTGGGGTTTTTGTTTAATGATGATGGATTTTTTTATTGTAATGAAGATGAAAGAGGATTTTTGAACTTTTTTTCTGACAGAAATCCTGATAGCAAAGTACAGGCATGGGCGAGCACTCATGGTTTTTCTTCT
Source organism: Bacteroidota bacterium (assembly GCA_018669475.1). Lineage (GTDB taxonomy): Bacteria > Bacteroidota > Bacteroidia > Bacteroidales > UBA12481 > JABHCC01. The sequence goes on from JABHCC010000167.1 coordinate 26,494, forward strand.
AAGCCCCTCAACCAAAGAAAAGAGATTACACATTTTCCTTTTTATCCGGGAGGACTTACCGGAGCCCATGGAGAGCGACTCCTGGATTACAGTAGAAGGGTTCAGAGTGCAGCACGTTACGGCAAAGCTTTTTATGATGATCTATCTGTTCCAGTTTATTTTCCCGGTCGATGGTTTGTGGATAAAAAGAGTAGCGATAAGATCATTTGGTTTGCTGTAACAGATGAGTTTTTTGAATTGCTTCCATTTGAGAAAATAGAGAAGGCTAAAGAAAGAATTGATATAGTTACAAAACTGAGAGCTATACCAGGAAATGAGACAAAGAACTACGTTGAATTTGACTTTATGTCTCATAATTCCACACGTATTGATCCACTTGAATTGAATATTGAGGCCCTTATCAAGCTTGGATTTACGGTTGATAAGGATAAAATTATCTACCGATATCAGAATGGCGAAAATTTCCTGGCACTTACCTTACACAAAATGGGAAGTCACTTCAATGCCCGGGCAGATGCTCCCGACGGTGAGCTTGTGAAGTCCAGGGTTTTCAATTCACCTATGCTGGGAGTAACAAAAAGAGATGGTGGATACTCTGTTGCGGTTTCAACAGAATTTTATCCAGAGGTTTCTGATACAATCGAATTCTTCTCGAACATGTATGAGGTTTCTATCCCTGTTATCTTCACTGATGAATCTCTTCCTGAAATTGTTCACCAATCGATCTTTTGGTTTTACCCAACCAAGGAATTCTTCAATAATCTGCCGGATAGTATCGCTAATCCGATGAGGGCAGAATTCACTCATAATGTAATACCTATATTGCAGGGAGCAAATATGAATTCTTCCTCCATTACTATCATTACTGGTGTTTTAATGGAGAAGCTTGAGGAAAAGACTAAGTCTGATGAAACTATTCCCTGCCAATATTTTCCAAGTTTTTGTGAGGGATTGCCAGGCCTGGAGAATTTGAATGTGTATCCGAATCCTACAAGTGGTTTTATTACCGTCGAGATGATGTTAGGCCGCGGTAAAACGATTGATTTTCAGATATTTGACCTGGCCGGCCGCCTGATGGTAGATGATGTTGAAAGAAAGAGTTATACTGAAGGTGGGCGCTATGATCAACGCATGGATCTTAGTACCCTGGATAAGGGATTTTATCTGCTTGTACTTAAAGATGATGAGGGTGCCAGAATGACCCGCAGAGTGGTTAAGAATTAGAATGCATTTGTTTAGGTTAAAAGGGATTGATTATCTTTGGTAGTCCTCCTAAAATAAACCAAGAATTACATGAGAAAATTAGAAATTCTGATTTATGGTATTTGTTTAATTGCCATCCTTTTTTCATGCCAGAATGTACAGGATGAAACAGTGACTCTGATCAAGCAAGGCCGGCAAATTGAATATCATATTAAAACACATCTAATCAAGGACTCTTTTCATATGAAATTATCAGATTATGCATCTGATTTTGAATTTATTCCATTGGAAACCAAAGATGAGTGTCTGATTTCATATGGAATGGACTATTATTTCGGTGACAAGTATTTTCTATTGGAAAAAAGATATGGAGGGATTTATCAGTTTGGTAGAGATGGTAGATTTATTCGAAAATTGGTGCCTGAAGGGAAAGGACCACATGACTTTTGGGAAGGGGATTGGACGGTGGATGAAGAGAATCAAATTCTCTACCTGTCGGATGACGCCAAGAAAAATTATTTTCTGCAATATGATCTTAAGAGCGGGGCATATCTGGGAGATTTAAAAAAGGCTGTTTCATGCCGAACAAGAACAATAGAATATCTGAAAGAAGGATTAATCATGGTAAATACCTACGGCAGATATGATGAAAATGGATTAAAAGATTATGTTTACTGGCAAGATTTATCGGGCAAATTGCTTAGTTCTGTACCCGCCAGGAAAACAGATGCTGTGTTCTGGAGCAGCCTGTCAAATGCTAATTATGGCGATTTTTTCAGACTTAAAATACTTAATAACGATACGATCTATTCAGTTGATAATAGACAGTTAACACCATATCTAACTTTTGATTATGGAAAGGAGACCCCCACAGATCGTAATGCAATGGGATATGTAGAAATTAGAATTGACAGAGAGATTGAACCCTGGACAATATTAGATGTGGGTACTGTAAGTGAATTAGTAACAGCCAAAGATGGAACTCTGATTGGTGCGAACTCAAGGGTTCAGTATTATGTGGTGGATAAAAAGCAAAAAAAGGCTTTTCATAGGGGATCAACATTCATCGATCCCCTGAATCAATATGAAAAGGGACATTGGATTACTTATAACAAGAATGGCTGGCTTGTCAAACTATATCAAGCAGTTGACTTAATTGAAACTGCTGAGAAAGCTCTTGCTGATCCAGAATTCAAGGATCCTTATCGTTCAAAATTTAAGGCTCTTGTGAATCAGATAAATGAGAATGATAATCCGATATTACTGGTTGGCCGATTTAAGTAGATTGTAATGTATTTCAAACTATTGACCCAAATTGCGTTCATAATTTTTGGGGATATTTCTCTACCTTTTTTCTCCTGTCCAGCCTAAATAAACTGCTGGCAAGACATGGGCTAAATATAGCATTGCAGCTGCCATGAGAACGCCAACTTTTAATGATGTTAATGCAATACAAAACAGTAGTAAAACAGCCACAATCGAAAAAACTGAATATGCAAACCTCAGGGCCCTTCGGCTAACTTCTAATTCTCTTTCATCAAGATTTTTCACCTTGGTATGAGTGAAGTTGAATAAGCCTGTTCTATTGAAAGAGAAGTAAAAAGTAAGCATCCACAATCCGAGGAAGGTTCCAGCAACGATTTGAAACCACGATCCCAGCTGATCCCCGGTCATTATTGTGCAAACCAAGGCAGGCAAACTAATTAGATGAATTGTAATACTTATTCTCTGAAGGCGGTTTTTCTTTATTTCAGACATATCATTTCCTCCTCATTTATTTTGGTTCATTAATTCCTGACTCATCGGCGAGAGAGGACTTGTAGAAAAAACAAAGTCAATAGGCAATTCAAAGACTTCACAGATGCGAAAAGCTAAATCCAGACTGGGGTTATACTCTTCTCGCTCCAGGTAGCCAACGGTTTGATAATTGACACCTATTTGATCAGCCAGCTCTTTTCTTGACAGCCCTCTTTCCTGTCGGAGAATGGCAATTCGGTTGTGTATTTTTCTGGACTGCATAATAATATGATGTAAATACAATCAAAGATGTTGTAAATATACAACAATAATGAATAATTCAAAACCTTTCTCCAAAATTTTATTGCTTATTTATTTTAAGTGAATTTGTATAACTTTGACAGAGCCCCCTTAAATCTAAATACTTGGATCTATGAAATGGAGTTTTCCGATTCTATTGATTTTTCTGGTAAGCTGTTCATCGGATCTGGATATTATTTATGAGTAGGAAGAGTTGCCCTCGATTTTAGATAAGCAAAAAGGACGTCTAAATGTAAAACACGACTTACAAAAAGTCAAATAATTATTATTTACTGATCGGATTGATGTGTGTTTTCACCTACAACTGATACCGATACAAGCGCGTGTAGTAGGGATGTTTTTTCTCATGATACAGGAAGAAGACTGCATTATTGTATACAGTAATACCTGTCATACCGGCAAAATCCGGCAGGAGAATTTTAGGTAAAACTTTTCCTGTATGATGGTCCAGGGGACAAAGTGACCAGGCCGCAAATTTTCTTTCTAATAAATAAACTTTGCCAAAGCGATTATCCGGCAGGAAAGTAAACTCTTTGTGATCAATATCGCCAAGGGATGAATCTTTGTGAAAATTGATGGGTAAAGATCCTGTGAAGTGGGCATACTGATCGTAAATGAGCAGGGAGTCTTTTACACTATTGACAATATATAAACTGTCGTTCAGAGAAAATAAAGGTGTTCGAACGAAATCATCATATATACGAGCAATTTTGGTGTTGGGCATCCAATATCTGGTGCTTTTTAATACAAGCCACATAGAGCCGGTTACTTTGTCAAGCTTTTTACGAAGGGCTTCAAGGGAATCAACGATGTGGGTCAGAAATTGCGGTCCCAGGGTAGAATCGCTGTAATAATACAGATATACTTCTTCATTGTGTGGAATCACATTGCGATAAACCAATTTATTTGAAAATCCCGATAGGATGGGCTCCATGGTAGCCAGAAAAGTTTTTTTATCAATAGTATAGAGAAACGTTATGCTTGCTGAATCGGGAGAAAATAATTGGATAGCCGAATCACGGAGGATCAAATGTACATCCCCAAACACATCTTTATATAATTGTTCGGCCCCTTTTACCCGAACTGAAGCGAGGGTATCACCATACTCATTTGCCAGAAACAGTTTTCCCCGGTTGGCCTGATTGTTGGTATATCCTAACATCCAGAGAAACTGATGATCAAAGGCAAAGTCTTGTAAAGAGAAATCCTCTTTTTCGGTTAGAATCCGCAACCGTTCGGCTGTAACCTGAACTTCTCCAACATGGCTGATCATTTTCTGAATCCGAAGAATAAGGGTGGCTTGAGGCAATTGATCAAAATGAATCTCTGTTTGTCCGTAAGAGACATGAGTAATGCGCAATGAAAAGGGAGCTTTTTTCACCTCAAGTTGGAATAATCCTTCAGTATTTGTGACGACTCCTGTTCCTGCAGGCAACATGATATGGGCATCTGGAACCGGATCTCCGGTGATTTCGTCAATTAACTTACCAGAAACCAATTGTGTTTGTCCCAGACCAAGCTGGAAAATCCCAAGAAGGATAAGAAACAAATAAAGTTTGAGAATCATTATTTCTACAGTTCAAATGGGGGGGGACGGATAAAGGTAATTATTGACTGGTAAATAAACAAGGATTAAAATGGCAAGAATTTCCCAATCAACACCGACCTGGGGATTTACACCTTGCACCTCTTCTTCCTGTCACCGGAGGCTTGCTGTTCTTTTGGAACCGCCAATTTTTTCAAAATCGAGATGTTCCAAAAGAACAACAAACCTCCGGATAGTTTCCGTAATCCCGCGTAACCATGCATAACCATTGGCCTGGCCACCATGCATTGACCATTCCCTAAACCAACCATACCAATCTCTAAATCCCTCTTGACAGGCACGGTGTTTGTTAGGTATTTTCACACCTGAACCATAATAATACCAGCATGTCAATCAAGCCATTTCTTTTTTGTTTAGGACTTTCTATTCTTATCCCGATAAGCACTGTTACAAGCTTTGCGCAGCAGCGAGGATATCAATTTGAAGTGGGTCAAGTTCTTGAGTACGAATATCAGGTAAAAACAGAATCGGGAGGGAGCTTTGAATATTCAAATTACTATCAGATAAATATAGGGTTTGAGATTCTTGAGATCCAATCGGATACCTATCTAGTGAAGGTGTCATTAGGTACTTATAAAGAGTATGTTAAGTTATTGGGTGACGACCTCTGGTTAAGACGACATGGCAGATCAACCATCCAAAATTCGGAGAATTATTTTCCTTTTTGTGATGAAAATCAAAGTTTTAAGTTCACTCTTGCGAAGGATGGAGAGATCTCAGATCTGCAAGGGATTGAAAAACTCTACAACCAGGCTATGCAAAGATGGAAAGACCATCAACCTGATTACCGCATGGTGGTTTCATCTGATTATATGAAAATAAGGTATGGATCTGATTTTTATCGTTTGCTCCTGCATGAAATTTTTCCCCCTTATCCGGCAGGTAAAAATAATCTGAAATTCTTTGCAGATAATTCCTCTAGCAAGGTGGGCCTCCGCATTGTTCATGATGGTAACTCTGCAATGAGAGTTAATTATTCATTTGACAATCCAACCCTGACAGATAGCCTGAATTACTTAATGGCTAAGCGAGAAGCAATATTTGAGCGAGATCCTGTTTCTGGGTGTGTTGTTTTGGCGAATACACCTGGAATAGATTGGATGGACTATTGTTGGTTGAGTTTTACCCATGTTCGAGGGGGTGATGGATGGGATCATGACTGGATACTGGCGCAGAAGAGTATCAAACTTGTCTCGAGTTATGACAGAAATCAAACCCAGGGGATAATCATTGGCAATATTAACAATGCACAGGGGAAAACCATTCATTTTTACGAGCCGCCTACCTTGCTATATAGAACAGATCAGCCTTTTAAGATGAGTACCAGAACTCATGAACAGCAGTGGGCCATTGACCTGTCAAATGTAGCCGGATTTGTTGACCTTTATTTCCAGACAAATGATAAGCACTTCAATATTGTGCAGCAGTTTAGCTGGCGGGATCACCTGCGTTTTTATTTGCGACCAGGAGACACACTCCGGTTTGATGTCGATTTAGAAGATATTGAAAATGTGAGAATTGAAGGGGCACTGGATGAAGAGAACCGTTACTTAAATGCACTCCAATTCATGGAAGAATTGCCTGAAAGGACTGAGAATATAAAATTTGCTGAGCGAGATTACAAGTTGATTCTGGCAGCACCTGAACATTTCAATCTGGGTTTTCTCGAGCAGGCGAAATTTGAATATCATTACTACTTGATATCACTCAGAATTGGCCCATATGGTTTTCCAAGTTATGGGAAGCGAATAGAAGAGTATCATCTGCTTGATAGCCTCACTGTGTACAAGCCATATCTTGATAATGATCTCGGAAAGTATTCTGAAGCCTACCGACACTTCCTTAGATCCTATTCCTATTCTTTGAATCGTGTGAATTATTCAGGGGAGAGAGAGCCAATAAGTTATGAAACCATGACCGCCTTCAGGCTTTGGGATCGCTATTTTCTACTGAGTCATGTCGCAAATAAAGCCATATTAATGCCACCTGTTGGTTATCAATTCTACAATAGTATAGCTGCCTATGAATATTTTGTCGATGAATATGGAGACAGTGAATTGGGAGTTTATTTAAAACATAGAATGGATCTGGCAAGGAGGTTTCATTGTGGCAATACCCTGCCGGATGTTATCCAGGAAAAAATCAGGGAATCTAATTTGGGAAGAATGCCTGAAGGGTACTTAATTCTAAAAAATGATTCTAAGTTTTTCAGATCTACCTTGCCAGGAACAGAGTTTCTTTCGGAGATTGATAATTTTGGAACTGTTGTTGTCTTTTTACCAATGGATACCTTGAAACAGCATCAGGAGGAAATAAATGAAAAAATGGCCCTGGGGAAGAATCTGATGGTTGTAGGAGTTGACGAGCACTTTCTGGATCAGATTGACGGTATGAAAAGGGGTCCCATAATTATCGATCCTGGCTTGACTATTATTGGTTATGAATCTAGATTTCAGCAAATTGATATTTATGACCTTCAAACCTGGCCGGTCATTGAATCGGATATGCAGAAAAGTCGTAATTTAATGCCACTGGTGTATTCGTTGATTGGTCTATTGCTATTGGTTCTTATGCTGTTTCTGATTCTCAGTCTGATAGCAAAACGAAAAAAGGCTAAACAACAATTGAGCAAAAAGATCACCGAGCTCGAACTCGAAGCCGTGCGATCCAGAATGAATCCCCACTTTCTGTTTAATGCCCTGGGCTCCATCCAAAATTTGGTCAACTCAGGGAAAGTAGACCAGGCCAATTCCTACCTGGCATCATTTGGTGCCCTGATACGAAATCTGCTCGATCAATCCAGCGAGTCTATTATTTCATTAAAAGAAGAGATTGAGTTGCTCAGGTCTTATCTTGATATGGAGCAATTGTGTGTGCCCTTTCAGTATGATATCATGGTGGATCCCGAATTGAACCTGAACCAGATTGAACTGCCCCCATTGTTTATTCAGCCGCATGTTGAGAATGCCATTATTCATGGGATAGCCAAATTGGGAGAAAACGGAGAAATCCGTATTGAATTTAGAAAAGAACAGAATCAGCTGGTGGTTCTGGTATCTGATAACGGACCTGGATTGAATCAAAACAATCAGCCTGGCAATGGTCTGGGCAGAGGCTGGAAAATGACTCGTCAACGAATTGCTCTTCTGAAGAAACAATGGGGAAATTCTATTAAGGTAGAATTATTGTCAAGAGATAAAAGTTTAGGAACTCTGGTTAAATTTGTAATACCTATTGAAAAGAAAACAGAATGAGTATACGCTCAGTATTAATCGAAGACATTTTATCGAATAGAGAGAACCTGAGAAGTCTGTTGTCAAGGCATTGTCCGCAAGTAGAATTGATCGGTGAGGCGGATGGGGTAGAATCTGGACTCCGGCTACTGGCAAATACTCAGCCAGATTTGGTTTTCCTGGATGTTCGATTGCCTGATGGTACAGGTTTTGATCTGCTGGAGCAGAGCCAAAAAAGAAACTTTGCACTAATTTTTGTCACGGCCTTTGATGAATATGCACTCAAAGCTTTCCAGCTCAATGCACTGGATTATTTGATGAAGCCCATTGACTATAAACTCCTTAAAAAGAGTGTGGAAAAGGTTGCTTTATTGGAGAATTTGAGTGACGAGAACAGGCGCTTGCGTAATCTGGTCACAAATTTGAAAAACACAGATGAAGACAAACGACTTGCTTTGCCTATGGAGGACCGCACTGAATTCATAGAATTGAAACAGATAGTTTACTGTGAATCAGAGAATAATTACACTCGATTTCATTTAGCTGATGGACGAATCATACTTATAGCAAGAACGCTAAAGAAATTTGAGCTTGCACTTCAGGACAGCGGATTCATCCGGGTTCATAACTCTTTCATTGTCAGAATCAAGTCCATCAAATCCATCAGTCGCAGGGATGGTGGATATATGATTCTGTCAAACGACAGACAAATACCAATTTCAAGAAATCGCAAAGAGAAGGTTTTCAGGCACTTAATTGACTAGGATTAGTCGCAGAAATTTAACCCGGCTCAGGGTTGAAGATTCAAGGCTCTGTTCAGATGAAAAGGATGGGTAAGTGTAGTGGTCAGCAATGACGATATCCCTTTCGAAAACAAGAATTTGATTTTTATTTTGTAATAAAGTAAAGGCAGTTTAGCCCATAATTCTTATCTTTATAATAGAATCGTCCCCCAGACGTTTTAACTACACCTATTACAATTAACACCAAATGAAGAGAACATCTTATTTGAGCTTGTTTATCATGCTCGTACTTTTTGCTTGTTCAGGCAAAAATCAGAACCAAGACACAAATGCCGATAGTATTATTAACATTGACGTTTTGCAGGCATTTGACCAACAAAAATCAATGAAGTTGAGTGATTTGGTAAAGGAGGTGGAATTTGTTCAGTTCGATGCCAGTCCTGAGGCTTATTTCATGAATGCCCGGAGCATGACCATTGGTAAAAAGTATATTATGATAGCTGATGATGGCGAGAATCGGGTACTCTTGTTCGATCGCCATGGAAAATTCATCCGGCAGATTGGTCAACGGGGTAAAGGTCCGGGAGAGTATAGTAATCCCTGGCAAGCAGCTATGGATCCTAACGAAAAGTTTATCATCATAGCAGACGGAATGGTGCAGAAAATTGCCAAGTTCACAGTTGAAGGTGCATTTGTGAAAGAGATAAAATCAACAGATGTTTTGGTTAATCGAATTATTGATGAAGTGAGGTTCATTAACGATGAGCAATTTGTTTTAATCATGCGACGACCTTCTCGTCCGGTTGATGGATTTGCCTCACTCCCTCTTTTCGATATGGATTTGAACCTGGTAAAAGGAATTCTCCCACGGGCGAATGATGAAAACTTGTCATTGTTCACAAATCCCAATGGGGTATTTGGAATAGATAAAAAACGCATGACTTTCTGGGAGCCATATCTTGATACCATGTATACTATTACTCCGGATGGGGAGGCCATACCAACTCATAAAATTGGATTTTCAAAAGGCGGACCCACGAAAGAATATGTTACAACAGCAACATATGGACGTGGCGATAATCTGGAGCCCAAAAATTCGCTCTTCGGGATTCATGAGTTTGGGGATTACTTTCAATTTTCAGGCAGGAGGAATGGCGACTGGTTCCAGGCTTTTTACAATCAGAAAAGTGGAGATTTCTTTGAATTATCCAATAGGGTAAGCTGCGATACATCAGGGACTTTCAAAAGTGCATGTTTAGAAAATGATTTGTTTGGTGTTGAGCCAATAAGCATGCGGGAATATCATCCTGGTTTAGATCGGGTTATTGGATGGTCTCGTCCGGCATGGGTGGGTAGTCACTATGATCTGGATTGCATTCGCAATAAGAAAGTAAAATATCCAAAGCTACGCGATCAGTATTTGGCCATTGCCGAAGATATTGAGGCAGCTGAACAGATGCTGCTGGTGTTGATGAAATTGAAATGATACGAAGTCCGGGGTCCGGGGTCCGGGGTCCGTGGTCCAGGGTCGTCCCTAGTCCCCAGTCCCTTTGTCCCCGATCCCCGGCAACTCTAAATGTCGAATGCCGAACGCCCAATATCCAATGTTGAAGTTTTTATCGTTCCTTCACTTGAAATAATTGAGTCGGCTACAAGTCTTTCGGAATCCCTACATAGTACAAATCAAATCCACCCTGACCACCTGGCCGATTGGATGAAAAAATCATCATCAGATTTCTATAACCGATGTCTGGTACGACGATGGGTCGATATTCATCAAATTCAGTGTTGATTTCAGGGCCGAAATTGATAGGATCTGACCAGCTTCCATTGAGGAGATTTGAGTAATACAAATCGTAAGCACCGTATCCGCCGGGTCGGTTTGAAGTAAAGACCATCAGGTTTTTATAAATACGCGGACATTTGTCGTCTGATCCTGATGATAATGCTTCTACCTGTATAGATGGCCTGGGTGTATCGCTGGTGATATTGCTCAGGAAGTCCATTGTATCAACAAGATCAGTTTTATAGATGTCATAAACTCCTGTTTTATCAGAACAAAAATACAAAGCTAAGGAGTCTGCCACAATAGTAGGATAGGCCTCATTAGCTGAGGTGTTGATGATTTTGAGGTCGATTGGTTCAATATAACTATACTCTACATGGTTGTGAGTGAGCCGGATATCTAAGTTCCCGCCAGCATCTGTGGCATATAGAAAGAGATAGTGCTGGAACTCACGATAGTCAGGATCTCTCACAAATCCTCTTCCGACTGGTATGAACAGAGGACCAAATTCATTGCCTCCACCATTCACGATTTCTAATGCCTCCCGGATGTTTTCACTTCGCTCTAATGATCCATGATGATCCGGCATTTCAGTTGTAACTTCTACGATGCCATCTCTTCTGTCGGTGAAAACACACATTGGGATGTATTCAAAATCAAAACGTCCCCCATTTGTACTCCTGTTCGATGAAAATACGAAAGGTATCTTTGACCATACCTGGGGAATATCGGAATTGTAGTCATCGTATTCTGAATTGAATTCCTCAAGATTAACCGGAGTTTCAGGCAGGATGAGAGGCTGCCAATCAGGGCCAAAATACGGACCACAGCTGTTGCCGAGAACAACAAGAAAAATGATAGTAATAGCTCTTAATTTCATCTGTTTTTTAATGGTCCGTAGTCCGTGGTCGTCCCCACGTCCCCATGTCCCTAGTCCCCAGTCCCTTGTCCCCTGTTCGACATTCGGCATTCCGTTATTTGTCCAGCCTTCTACAGCCCGTAAGTCTCAATAATCTGCTCTTTGGTTTTTCCGAGGATATCGTACTTCTTACCCACTTTGATAAATGCTGCCAGGGCTTTATCGAGGTGATCGATATCGTGACCGGCTGAGATCTGTGTACGAATTCGGGCTTGCCCATTTGGTACTACCGGAAAGAAAAATCCGATGGCGTAAATGCCTTCAGCAAAAAGATCGGATGAGAAATCCTGAGCCAGTTTGGCATTGAAAAGCATCACCGGAACAATTGGTGTGTTGCCATCTTTCAATACAAAACCTGCCTCTGTCAGTCCTTTTCTCCAATAAGCAGAGTTCTCCTCAAGCTTGTCTCTTCGTTCTGTGCTTTCTGATAAAATATCCAGCACTCTCAGGGCACCTGCCACGATCACCGGAGCCATAGTGTTAGAGAACAAATAAGGACGTGCTTTCTGACGGCACATTTCGACAATTTCTTTCCTGCCGGATACACAACCGCCTGAGGCTCCGCCAAGTGCTTTGCCAAAAGTTGTGGTGATAATATCCACTTTACCCATCTGATCAAAATGTTCATGGGTTCCCCTGCCGGTTTTACCAATGAAACCTGATGAGTGCGACTCATCGATCAGGAGGATAGCATCATATTTCTCACATAATTCCACCAGTTCGTCAACTTTGGCCATGTCTCCATCCATGGAATAAACTCCATCGTTTACTACGAGCTTAATTCTTTTATCGGCGTGAAGCTGAAGTTTCTTCTCCAGATGCTTCATGTTGGAGTGCTTGAAAGTATCATGCATAGCAGGAGCCAAACGGATACCATCAACAAGCGAAGCATGCACAAGACGATCTGAGATTATCACATCGTCACTGGTTAGTATTGCCTCAAATACTCCGGCATTAGCATCCATACATGATGGAAACAGAATGGTATCTTCAGTACCAAGGAACTCAGTCATTTTGTGTTCAAGTTCGCGGTGGATATCCTGTGTTCCGCAAATGAAGCGAACTGATGACATTCCGTATCCGCGAGAATCAAGTCCCTCGTGTGCTGCTTTGATTACCTCCGGATGGGAGGAAAGGCCCAAATAGTTATTAGCACATATATTTATGGCTTTTTTTGTTTCACTACCGGATGGGTATTCTACCTCAATATCAGCCTGTTGAGTCGAATGAATAAATCGTTCTTTCTTAAAAAGCCCAGCTTCCTCAATGGCGGTGAGTTGGTCTTTATATATGTTTCTTAGTTTTTCACTGTAGCCCATAATAGTTAGGGTTTTAATAGTTTATAGAAATTCCAATACCAGATCAGTAATTTTATTTACGTTGTCGAAGGCCTCGGGTGTGGCTTTTTCATCTGGGATAGAGATTTTATACTTCACCTCGAGGAAGCGTTTGAGTGATACCATTGAGAAGCTATCTACCAGTCCACCTGAGATCAGGGGAGTGTCAAAATTCACATCATCATCTTCCTCAGCGTATTCTTCGATTACATACTCAAGGATGACTTCTTTCATTTCTTCTAGGTTTGCCATTTTATTTATTTTATTGGTCAGTATTTTAACGCGGTTTAATCATCTTCCAGGGTTGATGTATCCCCAATTTCTTCGCCCCATTCCTTAGCGTGCAAGAGTCTTCGCATTATCTTGCCTGATCGGGTTTTTGGGAGCTTATCCATGTATTCGATCTCTTGTGGCATAGCAAGAGGAGAAAGTTTCTTGCGGATGAAGTTCATGATTTTTAGTTCGAGCTCATCACCGGCTTCCCATCCGGGATTGAGAGTAACAAAAGCTTTAACGACCTCCATATTAACTTGATCAGGTTTGGCAACAACAGCCGATTCAGCCACTGCCTCATGCTCAAGAAGAGCAGATTCTACCTCAAAAGGGCTTACCAGATGTCCACCAGTGTTAATCACATCATCATCACGTCCAACGAACCAGAAGTAGCCGTCTTTATCTATTGTAGACTTATCACCTGATAAATACCAGCCCTTACTGAATTTCTTATTGAATGTTTCTTCGTTATTCCAGTAGGTGCGCATGCAGGCGGGCCAATCCGGGAGGAAAGCTATTAAACCTGGTTTATTATGCTCAGTAATTGGCTCCAGTGTTTTATCATCAAGGATAGCAGCGGTCAGACCCGGAAAGGCTTTGCCCATTGAGCCGGGCTTGACTTTCATATCGGGATAGTTGCATATCATCATGGAACCGGTTTCAGTTTGCCAGTAGGTGTCGAAAAAGGGCTTACCGAATACTTTTTCTGACCAGATTACTGCTTCGGCATTGAGAGGTTCACCCACCGATGCCAAATGTCTCAGACTGGAAAGGTCGAATTTTTTGACCGACTCATCACCAGCTTTCATGAGTGAGCGGATAGCTGTTGGGGCAGAATACCACATTGTCACCTTGTGCCGCTGCATAAAGGCATACCATGCTTCGGCTGAAAATCCTGAGTCCATCACGCAGGAGGTGATTCCCAGACTCCACGGACCAATAATACCGTATGAGGTACCGGTTACCCATCCCGGGTCGGCTGTACACCAATAAATATCATCGGGCTGGAGATCCAGTACCCACTTAGTGGTGAGATACTGTGAAATCAGGGAATAATGCACATGCTTTACTCCTTTTGGTTGCCCGGTAGTGCCTGAGGTATAGTGTAATAACGAGTGTGATTCAGCTTTGGTCGGGAATATATCCAGTTTCTCAACCGGAGTACTTCCTTCAAGATCAAAGGCGATTTCTTTTTCTCTGAGGGGTTTGCGGCCGTCGTAGTCCACAATAATAATCTTCTCAAGATTTGGCAGCTTATCCAGGATTTTCTGCACTTTACCAGCATGTTTTTTCTGTGTTATGATGGCTTTTGTTCCGGCATTTTCGAGACGTACAAAAAGAGATTCATCCCCAAAAGCAGAGAAGAGAGGTTGTGCTACAGCACCAATTTTGAGTATTCCCAATAATCCCAGGTATAATTCGGGAACCTTGTCCATGAAAAGACAAACACGGTCGCCATCTGAAATTCCCTGATTCTTAAGAAAAGCACCGATAGTATTACTTTTCAGGCGGAGGTCGTTAAAAGTATACTTCTTAAGATTTTCGGGTGAACGGCCTTCCCAGATGAGGGCAGTTTTATTGGCAAGACCCTTTTCACAAATCCGGTCGGAGCAGTACCAGCCAATATTTATGACATCGCCATCTTTGTATTCTAATTCCTGTTCAGCCAGAGACCACTTGAAATTCTTGACACGTTCGTCGTAAGATCCGATATTCGACATAAAAGATACATTTATTGATTAATAGGAAACCAATAAAGATATCAGTTTTACTGAAAAAAAAAAGGGATATGTGTCATATTGGCCCGACTAGATCACAGCCATGTCTTTTCCTACTTTTTTGAATGCTTCAATTGCTTTATCCAGGTGTTCTTTTGAGTGGGCCGCACTCAGTTGCACTCGTATACGTGCCTCACCCTGTGGAACAACAGGGAAATAAAATCCGATAACGTAAATACCTTCATCCAGCAGTCGGGCAGCCATTTCCTGGGCAACTTTGGCATCATAAAGCATTACTGCACAGATAGCCGACTTGGTAGGCTTGATATCAAAGCCATTTGCAATCATCTTTTCAGCAAAGTACCGTGTATTTTCCTTAAGAATCCGGAGCTTTTCTGTTCCGGCCTCCATCATTTTCATCACTTCGATTCCGGCAGCTGCCACAATAGGTGGGATAGAGTTTGAGAACAGGTAGGGACGTGAACGCTGACGCAGCATATCGATAATTTCTTTCTTACCGGTTGTGAATCCTCCGATCGCACCGCCAAATGCTTTTCCAAGTGTGCCTGAAATGATCTCAACTTTCCCCAGCACATCATAATACTCGGTAGTTCCGCGTCCTGTGTCACCGATTACACCGGCAGAGTGAGACTCATCAACCATTACCATAGCATCATATTGTTCAGCTAATGCCAGAATTTTATCCAAAGGGGCAACATTGCCATCCATTGAAAATACACCGTCTGTCACAATAATTCTGTATCGTTGTGGCTGAGCTTGAATAAGCTGATCTTCAAGGTCTTCAAGGTCGGCATTGGTGTAGCGAAAACGTTTAGCTTTACATAGTCTGACACCATCGATTATAGATGCATGGTTAAGGGAGTCAGAGATGATAGCATCTTCATTTGTAAGCAAGGGTTCAAATACTCCTCCATTGGCATCGAAGGCAGCGGCATAGAGAATTGTGTCCTCGGTATGGAAAAAGCGAGCAATACGCTCTTCCAGTTCTTTATGTAAATCAGTGGTTCCGCATATGAACCTGACGGATGACATACCGTAGCCATGAGAATCCAGGGTTTTTTTGGCAGTTTCAATTAGCTCCGGACTATTGGACAGTCCGAGGTAATTATTCGCACAAAAATTGAGGACATTTAGTCCTGCCTGTGTTTTGATTTCTGCACCCTGAGGGGTGGTTAAAACACGTTCTTTTTTAAACAAACCGGCTGATTCTATTGCATCCAGTTCTTTTTTGAGATGGGTTTGAAACTTCTTATACATTGCTCCTCCTTCGTTCTTTTCAAATAAGCAGGCAAAATTAGCTCATTCAGTTGACATAGAAGAACAGTGGAGCAAAAATTTTAATGATTTTTATCAATTATTATATGAAGATAAATTGAGAAGTTTGCCTTAAAGTATAACTTTGTTTTGGCCTTTGAAACCGATAATATAAAACGAACAGCATGAAGAATGTACTTATAACAGGCTCAGGCGGACAAATTGGCTCAGAGCTGACTCTTGAACTAAGAAAAAGACTGGGTGGGGAACATGTAATAGCCAGTGACAAGCGTGAAATCACAGATGGTCCTTTGGCTGAAACTGGTCCTGTTGTGGTCGCAGATGTAACAGATGCTCAGGAGCTTGCAGTTTTGGTTAAGAAGTATAATATTGATACTATTTATCATCTTGCCGCTGTTTTATCTGCTGTTGGTGAAGCCAAGCCTCAATTGGC
>JABHCC010000168.1 GCA_018669475.1 Bacteroidota bacterium
CCCAATTCGGCTTCGAGGAGTGAGATAATCTCTCGATTATGTACCAAAATTCTTTCGAACCAATAATGTTGATGATTCCTTGATTCCATAATGTTAAGGCAGAATCGTAGAAATCGTTTATCATCTATCAATTTGGAATAATCATCAGGAAATCTATTCGTTGACGTCAATCCTGGTGGAGGCGAGTAATAGTGTGATATCCATCCATAACCTGATAATTCAGTCATAAAGAAAGATTCGATGCTTAAAGAATATATATATGCCCAATCTGTTTGAAGTTTCTGAATGTCAACATCAATTATACCTTGGTATTCTGCAAGCAGTGATCTCAATGAATCATTCCTGATTATCCCTAATTGGCCAGAGTTAATAAGGGATTTGTATGTGCCATCCTTAACTCTAAAATCCTCAGTTCCACGCCCCTTAGTCAACCAATAGTCAAGAGAATCAGCAGAATAGGCTGTTTTATCCTGAATGATATTTATGACCTTAACCATATTGGCTACAGACTCTAAGGTTGTATTATTATTTTTAGTCAGTCTTAGGTTGGTTTCTGAGAAGTCAACATATAACTGCTCCAAGTATTGTTGTTCCATTTTCCTGTCTTGCCTATCCTGATTCCAATTATCAAGAGATATTGCAACCAGAATACCTGCTACGATTACTATAAAATCAGCCAGAAATGACCAATGCTTAAATATGGGTTTGAAGAGTTTCATGGATTTTAGTGTAAGGTTCAGATAACTAAGTTATTAAAACTAAATTGTAATGCAATGATTAGTCCAGCTATCAAGTTTATTGAGTCATTGGATAATTGGACAATTGATCTAACCTAGTTTACACTGCTAAATTCTTTAATACAGTCCTCCAGTAGCATATTGAATTTATTTGGAGCATCCCACATAACCATATGACCAATTCCTTTAATTATTTTGTATTCAAATGCTGGAGCATATTGTTTCACAAATTCAGCATTGGGAATCCTGAGATCAGAGTTTATACAGATAATTGGAGCTTTAGTGATTTTAAGATCGGCTTCCTGCATGTCAGACATCCAACTAAATGTTGAATGAATTGATTCTTTCCATCCCTGTTTCTTAACATTGGCGTAGTAATGACAAAACTCTTCAACAATATCGTTGTCTATCTCGCTAACAAACCACGAACGAACTCTTTCTTCATCAGGGGCAACCATCATTGCCATATAATCATTTTTCATTGTTTCTAGTTGATCAGCAGTTTTTTTCTCTCCAACATCATGTAACATATCTACTGGAACCAAACCCACAATTTTATCTGGTATCTGATGAGCAGCCTTTATTATTACGGGGGTTCCCATTGAATGACCGATTAGAATAGCTTTTTCAATATGTAATTTCTTGATGACTGCAACTACATCCTCTCCAAATGCAGCCATTGTCCAATCTCTTCGGTTATTCCCTGAATCACCAAATCCAGCCAAGTCAATAGAAACAACTTTATGATTTTTAGAAAAATGGGTTAGTTGATCTTTCCAGTCTTCACGATGACGACTCCATCCATGTACGAAAACAAGAGCTGGTTCACCCTCTCCTCTTACATCAAATCTAATTTCAACATTATCTGCAGAATTAACAGTATTAGCTGGTTCATTGCTATTCCAAATTGATCGAGAAAGTTTCCAATCATCATTTTTCTCACGATGCCAAATCCATAATCCCTTGCCAGTGCTGTAACTAGAATTACCTCCATCTTTTGGAGTCACCACACTTTCGTTTGTGAAATATTCAAATGCCCAATCCCCCGATAATTGGATATCCTCCGTTACGAATTTTGCTTTGAAATTTAACAGATCAATTCTGGCTTCATGATAGGCTTTAAGTTTTTCCTCGTCAACATAGGCTGGCTCATCTGGAGACAAAGTAATATGATTTTCACTCAGGGCATTCATAATCCCGTGAACGTCATCATTATTCATTGATGTGATAAGCTGTTCTCGAGTTTTTTCAATTTCTGCTAAGTCATTGTTGATGTTAACATTGTTGTTACAGGCACAAAACGAAAGAACAACAATCCCAATAGCCACGTTTAAGAGGTTTTTCATGATTTTGAATGTGTTTGGTTAATTAGGTTTAGTAACCAAAAAGTTACGACATATTGAAATACTGACCAAATAAAAGTATTCACTATCAGAACCGTGACGATGAAGACTGTGACAAGATTTGTTAAGATTCAGACAAGAAACTCAATATGATTTTTTTTCATAATTTTTTTGAGGATCTGATAGACATAGCCATTCCCTTCAATCAACCCCCTCGCGCCTTTGAATGGGGCAACTCCTCCCGTCACCTTTATCACTATTACTAATTCAAAAATGAAACACTATGGTACAGATTATTGCTTATGAAAACCGCTTAAACTCAGACGGAGAGGAATTCAATGTTCTTGTTCTGGCTGGAGGTTTAGAAATGGTTAAGTCTCGTTCAACGGGACGATATTATGCCACGAGGAAAGAGAGTACAGTCAGTTGTACAATGACAAAAGATCAATGCAAGGAATTAATTGGTCAGGAGCTACCCGGCTCAATTAAAAGAGTCGAATGTGAAGCCTATGAGGTCACTGATGAAAAGACAGGAGAGATCCTGACATTAAATCATAGGTGGCAGTATTCTGAAGAAACTGAATCGCTGGAGGAGACCTTGTTTGCGGACGAGGTTATTGGCGCAAAACCTGCATCACAGGAATCTGTTTTGTAGGCTGAAGGGGGGATCATTTAGGTGGTCTCCCTTATTCTAACTTCTAATTCAAATATCATGAATACTCAGAAAACCAACATGGCTGAGATAGAAATATCTTATTCCAGAAATATTATAACCGATAATACCAGAATCAGTTGTAGCAGAGATGCTGATCAGGTATTTCGCAGGATCTTCCCATCACTACAGCATCGTGAATACTTCTATATGCTATGCCTTGACCGTGCTAGTCAGGTCCTGGGATACTATCAAGTATCTGTCGGAGGATTGAATGGTACAATTGCTGATATCCGCATCATATTCCAGACAGCACTAAAAGCAAACGCATCGGCCATTGTTATCGCTCATTGCCATCCGAGCGGCAATACTCAACCCAGTCAAGCTGATATAGCTCTAACAAAGAAAATCAAAGAGGCTGGAGTAATATTGAATATTAACCTGCTGGATCATCTGGTCATCACTAGCGAAGAGTATTTATCTTTTGAGGATGACAATATTCAATAACAAAGATATTTTATCGAGGATTGCGTATCTCTGATTCTTTATAATTAGAAATCGTAGCATTAATTATTACCGATGTTATACCTCTGGGGCTTGAATTCCAAAAGCGGTGTAGATATTCTTCCCATGCATAAATAAAGCTTTCGGAGCGAACCAGTCTGCCAGGATAAGATTCTGGATGGATAAAGAAAATCTTTTTGTCCATTTCTAACGCCTTCGTTACCATTTTTTCATATGTATGCTTCCTCATAAAGAATCGAATCCGTCTTAATCTCTTCACTCGAAATTGATTTGTAGAAATACCAATCCAAATGGTTGTTAGCATTGCATCATAATACATAAGCATTTTAGGATTAACTTTTTCATCATCAGCAACTTTTCCGGTTAAAGCATGAGCATCCAACTTTCCTTCAAAAAGGTGTTCCGTATTTACAAGTGAGTTAAAAGATTCAAACCACTTAATATAATTCTGGTCATTTCTTGTTCTCATGGAAACTAATAAAGCCCACAAGGCTACCATTGCAATTAAGCAAGAAAGCACTAATTCTATCCAAAATTGATTTACATCCATAATAATGATATTCCAAAGGTTAGATTGTACTTATAAACATACATAGTAATTCACTTCCTAACAAAAATAAAATGAACTTAAAACAAGCACAACGCAAACAAACTAGAATCAAATTAGCTATCCAGGGCCCAAGTGGTTCTGGAAAAACAATGTCTTCTCTACTACTAGCCTACGGTCTGGTAGGAGACAGGACTAAAATAGCAGTCATTGACTCAGAGCACAATTCAGCTCATCTATACGCTCATTTAGGCCCGTATAACGTCCTGGGTATCTCTCAAGCCTTCCCTCCAGAGAAGTACATAGAAGCTCTTGAAACCTGTATAAACGCTGGGATGAAAGCTATTATCATCGACTCTATATCCCACGAATGGGAAGGGATAGGTGGTATATTAGACGTACATGGGAATATGCCAGGCAATAGTTTCGCCAACTGGGCTAAGCTGACTCCACGTCACAATGCCTTTGTACAAAGAATGCTCCAGGCAGAAGCCCATATCATTGCCACGATCCGCAGTAAACAGGATTATGTCCTGACTGATAAGAATGGGAAGATGGTACCTGAGAAAGTTGGGATGAAAGGAGTACAGAGAGACGGAATGGATTATGAATTTACTGTAGTCTTGGGACTGGATATCCGCCACAACGCTGTTTCAATCAAAGATCGCACTGGTCTGTTCTCAGGAAACACTCCATTTGTGGTTGATCCAAGTACTGGCGTAACAATCAAAGAGTGGTGCAATGACGCTGTCGTTCCAGTCGATAAAGTAAAAGAACTGATAGCTGAAGCTCCTTCTATCGAGGATCTACGTCAGCTGTATGAAGATCATCCTGAAATGCAAGAACCTCTCAAGTCAGAATTCCTGGTCAGAAAGGCTCAACTAAACGGAAATGAAGTCAAACTATAACCAAAAAACCATATGGAATTATTACCAGTTAAACAGATAGCGAGTCCCGTGGCACAAATAAAGTCGCGGGATTCTTTTTTAAGAGCCAATACCATCTCAATCGAACCAGACAGGCTAAAGGCAGACTGCATCATACCTTCATTTGCTAAAGACAATGAAAGCACCATCTCCCATTCTCAGTTTATTGAAGCCGTGCACGAAACAGCAAGCCAGTTTTTTGCTGGAGAAACAATCCTCGAACCTGCTGTCCGGGTCTCACACACGATCAAAGGTCGGATTCCTGAAGCTATGGGAAAACCTGCCAAAATGCTGACAGATGATGAGAAGACCGTTTATTGCGAACGCATGGCTTTTGTTATTGAGATACCGGGTATACATGACAGTATCAATGGCAATGACCTCAATCTGGTTATAGGTGGAGTGAGAGCCTACAACCATGAAAACCTATATGCTAAGAAGACAGCTGAGCGATTCAAAGTATTCATTGGGTTCCAGGTGCAGGTTTGCTGTAATCTCTGCGTATGGACAGATGGTATAAAGGCTGATTTACGAGTACGAACGCTACATGAGTTGGCTGGTGAGGTATTCAAAATGCTAACGGATTATCAACCACTAGAGCAAATCAGATTCTTAAAAGACCTGAGTAATTATTCACTAACAGAAAGTCAATTTGCAAAGCTGATTGGACGGCTGAGGATGTATCCATTTCTCCCCACTTCTATAAGAAAATCCATACCAGAATTACTGCTTACAGATTCACAAATTTCATCAGTTGTACGGGGCTTTTATGAGGATGAAAACTTCCAAAAAGACTCATCAGGAGAGGTTGGTTTATGGCAGCTATTCAATCTCTTCACAGAGGCCTCTAAGGGCTTGTATATTGACCGTTATTTAGCCCGAAATCAGTGCTTCATCGTTTATTTGGGGTCTTCAAAGCGCCTTAAAGCGGCCTTCTGAGAGCTTCTGGTTAGCCTGATTTTACTATGGGTACAGAAGAAATGAAGATGGTGTATTTAAGCCCCTATTCACTGCTTGTTTACACCCCAAATAGGATCATCAGGATCTATTGCCCGTTCACTATTATTTCTACGGCTAATCTGGGTGAATTATTCCAGTATAAGCAATATTCTGTTGACATGGTTAAGACATTACCTCAGGGCCATCTGGCTTATCAGATACAGGGTGAATGGTATTATTATTCAAGCCTCCAGATTGTTTTATGATCTGGGGGTATAGTACCGCTTAAGTTGCTATTTATATAGAATTGGAAGATAAGCGGGACTGGAGAGTGATTGGGAATTTGATGATTCTGTCCTCGTTTTATGTGGCTTTTTTTTCCTTCATTCCAAACCTCTGAACTAAAAAGAATGTCCATACAAAGGCAGAAGGGGAAATGATCATCAACTTATAAAATCGTAGTTCATAAAAAGCGCATCCGATGAAATAGAAAAAAATCAACCCAAGCCCGATCCACGAAACTATAATGAGGGTTTTTCCTAGCCTGTTGTACTTTGACATTCGATGTTCAGTTTGAGTGTAAATCCAAATCAAAGATAATCCGAAAAATGAATTTTGAGTTTTTGGTAGATTAGTGCTGTTTAGCCTTTTTGTTTATCACTGTTCCACATTTGCACCACTTTTCTTTTGTATTATAAAGGGGTAAAGTGGTACCGGTGCACTGGATACACGGTCCTACCAAGTGCTTTAAATTCTATCTATCAACTACCGTCTGAGGCATAATACATGCTTCAATTTCATTCTTAACCAATAATATCATGAAAAGAACAATCATTCTTATTGGGATTGTTATATCCCTATCAATAGCATCACTTTCCCAGGTTCTAAGCGACTCCTGGCCCGATACAATATCAATTCCATCTGAACAATTCAAGGTTAAGCAAGGGCTTGTACCTGGATCTGTATGCTTGATAGGGGGTGGTATGCTGGTATATGTCGGTAGAGAGATCACCAGAGGTAAAATAGACACAGCGGTCCATCCTGACAACTTCTTCTTCCCTGGATATTCTTTTATTGGGATAGGGGTGGCAGCGTTTGTGTCATCCTGGTTCCAATGGCAGAAGGTTAATCTGCTAATTGATGAGAGGAGGATAGGAATGGTATTCAGGTTGTGATGAAAAATCACTAATTTTATCAAGAAATAATAATCAAGGAAAATGTCCAATGTCATGCCCTATTGGTGCGCAAGCAACAAAAAACCCGCCAAAAGTTGTTCACTCAAAGCGGGTTGTGATGTTCCAAAGTTGTCCGACCAGGGCAACCACCTTCTTTGTTTATTTTTCTTCATATTAGGTCAATGCAGTCTCTGAAAGGCCTTTCAGGCGGCAGTTAGCTGTAGTTCCTTTGTCATCAAAACAAAAGGAAACAAATATTAAGAAACGTAATTCGTCCCCTATTGCGTCCCCTGTGGAATTATATTACCTTTATTCAATATGACACAGATTCGTTTTGTTCTCAAAGAGCCTTTGTCGAAGAAGGCGACAATAATATATCTGATATATAGGTCAGGTGGCTTTAGAATCAAACTGTCAACGAAGGAAAAAATTTTGCCGCGAAACTGGAATGCATCCAAGCAAAGGCCGAGAGCAAACTCTGATTTTTCAGGCAGGTTGAGTTTGATTAGCAGATTAGAAAACATTGAAGTTAAATGTCGTGTCATTATTAGGGATTTTCAGAACATCGGTCAGGCACCCACTAAAAGCGAATTAACTGGCAAGTTTAAGAATGTGATAAATCCTACTGAGGATTATCAAGAGAATGGATTGAAGCCATTCATTGAAAAGTTTATTGTGGAAGTAAGTTCAGTTCGCTCGGTTGGGACAATTAAGGCCTATAGAAATACTTTTAAGCATATTGACGATTTTATGAAAAGCAAGTCTATCAAATCGGAGCTACGTGAGGTTAACCTCGATTGGTATTACGATTTTGTTGAATTTCTAACAAACCAGAATAAATGGATAAATACAATAGGAAAACAGATTAAGAATTTGAAAGTCTTTCTCAATGAGGCAAGGGAGAGAGGATTAAATACTAGCCCAGAATATCGATCAAAGAGATTTAGAGTACTTCGTGAGGATGTTGACAAGATTTATTTGAATTCTGATGACTTAGATGCATTATGGAATTTGAAGTTGGTCGATAACTCGAAGTTAGGTAAAGTTAGGGATGTGTTTCTTATTGGCTGTTATACTGGACTAAGATACTCAGACCTAAGAAATCTTAGACCCGAGAATGTTTTGGAAAAGAAAAACATTCGTCTCAAAACGATAAAGGGAGATAAATTGGTTGTCATGCCGATTCATTATCGGGTTAAACTTATTCTTGAAAAAAATGACTGGAATTTTCCTGCCGTCATTAGCAATCAGAAAATGAACGAGTATCTGAAAGTATTGGGCAAATTGGCAAAGATTAGTGAAAGTGTAATTATTCCAATAAAGAAGGGAAACATGAGGACCGATGTGACTCATTTTAAGTACGCCTTGATTTCTAGCCACACTGCTCGACGAAGTTTTGCAACCAATGCTTTTTTGGACGGAGTTGAACCTCTTCATATAATGAGGATAACAGGACATAGAACAGAAAAAGCATTTCTTCGATATATTAGGATGAGTGAAATGGATAATGCGATTAAACTTGCCGATCATCCATTTTTTAACGCTCCCCTCAAATTGGTTCAACAGAAATAGGTAAATGCCCTGAACCTTCCCAAGGCATCTACATTAAATAATGTAACACCGGCTTATGTGTATTTTGGAAGAGATCACGTGATCTTGGCTCGATGAGAAAACATTAAGCAGCGAACATACCAGAAAAGGAGATGCGATTTTAAAATGAATTGTACTTCTTTGAATACTTAAAAGTATCCTCTAACTTTAGCCTAAGAACTAGACGAATTTTGCTGAAACAAAACACCAAACAATAATATGAACAAGGTTTTTCTTTTCTTCTTTGTTGTGTTCCTTGGGGGTTCCTCCATGGCTCAGAATTTCGAGGTAACATTCTCAGGGAAAGGAGCCGTAAAAAATATTGACCTTGTAACAGCAACGAATTTAAGCACAAATCAATCAATTACCTTTCGTGGGAATGAGACTTTACTTTTGTCTGTGAGCACAGGAATCGAGGACAATTATTCAAATCCCTTCAATTCGCAATTATACCCGAATCCTACCTCGGCAATTGCCACGCTCAACTTTGTCACATATAAGTCTGAAACAGTAACTATTGAAGTATTCAATCATCTTGGACAAATAGAATGGCGAGATGAAAAGGAATTAATGCAAGGGGAGCAAAGTTGTGAAATTCATTTTGAAAAAGAGGGGTTATATTTTATAACGGTAAGAACACAATCGTTTCAAAAGAGTCATGTTGTTATTTGCTCAAATGGGACTAATCAACCCATTACCGTATTACATAATAGCCCCAATAATCACACAGCCGGGAACTCTTCAAATCGGTTTAAAAGTGTGACGGATGAAAATTTCCTGGATTATA
Source organism: Bacteroidota bacterium (assembly GCA_018669475.1). Lineage (GTDB taxonomy): Bacteria > Bacteroidota > Bacteroidia > Bacteroidales > UBA12481 > JABHCC01. The sequence continues at coordinate 9,222 of JABHCC010000168.1, forward strand.
CGATTGGAGATATCATCTCATTTGAATGCACGAGTCGGATTTATCAAACTATTTTCACTGGTTCACCTAAAAACTCAACGCATTATGACGTGATATTCGCGGAATGCGTTGATCCTCATTATAGGTCGTATACATCTGTTCAGATTGGAGAGCAACTCTGGATGCAGGAGAATCTCGCGTATTTGCCATGGGTTAATTCTGGATTTTTCTACTCATATAGAGATGAGACCATCTATGTTCTACGCTATTATGGTACTGATGTAAATGAGGCAAAAGAACACCCTAACTATTTATTATTTGGAGGTTTATATAACTGGCTAGCTACAGTGAATTCGCAACAAGTAGATTACAATTCTCAAACATTTATTCAAGGCATCTGTCCAAACGGATGGCATATCCCAAGTCGGTCTGAATGGACCCAGCTCACAAATTTCCTTGGTGATAATGCAGGATTGAAGCTTAAATCAGATACACTCTGGAGCTCGATGGCCGGTCAGAATTCATCCCAATTCAATGCACTTCCAGGTATATGTAGATCGTCAGAAGTTAACAATCCTTGGGCAAATTGCTTCGAGGGGTTCACTTTTTATGCTTCATCAACTGTAAACAAATATGATCCCGATGAAACTTGGTCATTCTATATGGAAGATAGTCTCAATGGGGTAAGGCACAGTCATTTATATGACGAAAAGGCAATGGGCCGATCAGTAAGGTGTATAAAGGATAACTATGATATTGCTGAAGTTGAAACCTTGAGGGTAGACTCACTAAGTATTGATGAAATCAAGGTATATGGAGAAGTTACTGACCACAATATTTCAAATTGCTTCGAGATTGGTGTTTGTTGGGATACCATGCCATATCCTACGCGTGATAAGAACCATATTGTAGTCAACTCAAACTCAAATAGTTTTAGTGCAATTATTCCATCATTATCTCCATATACAAGGTATTATATTAGAGCATATGGAACGAACATAGCCGGGACTGGATATGGGAAACAGATTGGACATACCGTAATAGGCGAGGGCCTGAATCCAACTGGTTCCTTCACTGATACCAGGGATTCAAAAACATACAGAACCGTTAAGATCGGGACCCAGATTTGGATGGCAGAGAATCTTGCTTACCTCCCAAATGTAAGTTGGCCATCAGATTCATCATCTATTGAACCGAGATGTTATGTTTATGAATACTGGGGAGAAGATGTTAATGAAGCAAAATCGCTATTAGCTTACAAAGATTATGGAGTTTTATACAATTGGCCAGCTGCTATGGACAGCCATGCTAGTTGTAATGAAAACATAAGCACAGTAAGGGGATTCTGTCCTGAAGGCTGGCATTTACCTAGTCAAATTGAATGGATGACTTTGCTTAATGAAACCCGGAATTATCCAGGCTCTCACCAAAATCTTACATACAATGGAGGCTTATTGCGAGTTACTGGATGGGATCATTGGGAATATCCTTCGGTTTTCACCCCCCCAGCTAATAACACAACTGGTTTCAGTGCCTTGCCTGCCGGTGAATATGTGCCACTTCGTTGGGGATCTGGTCAATACTATCAGGGGTTAGGAGAAATGGCTCTTTTTTGGTCAACACATGTTGACACTACTGATTTGGATAATCCTAGAGTTGTGGTCCCTTTTATTCCCAATACTGTGGGTATATTCTCAAGTCTTAGACAGAAAAAGTATAATGGTGCCTCCGTCCGCTGTATAAAGGACTGATTGTGAACAGAAGCTCGCAAGGGATTAAGCGAGACGTCAACCAACCACTTCTGACCGGTATGGAGGATTCTCATGGGATCGAATAACAATTCCCTAATGTTGTAAAGTGAGTTAATGCAAGTGCAATCCCTGTTTCCCCTTTCGAAAAAAACGTTCAGATTTGACTTTGCAATCTCACCCTTTGTTCTTTGTTCAGGGAAGCCATAAAGGGCTTAAGATGAAGCTCCCTAAATAAATCAAGGTGTAAGATCAAGTATTTCACTCCATTAATGTACCTTTATTAACTCAACCATTTTCTCAACTAATTCAATATGAAGAGCCATGAAAAAAACTTGGTTCATAATCATTATAACAGTTATCTGTCTTGCTGGGTTCAATGATATTGAAGCTCAAAAGGAAGCAAACATCTGGTATTTTGGAAATAATGCTGGTCTTGATTTCAGTGGTGAATATCCAGTTCCTATCGTCGGGAGCAAAATGGAGGCAAGAGAAGGAGTGGCCTGTATATCAGATTCTCTTGGGAACTTACTTTTTTATACCAATGGGATCACCGTATGGAATGCAAATCATGAAGTCATCGCGACAAATCTGGCAGGCCACAAATCATCAACAATGGCTGCCAGTATTGTTCCTAACCCTGTGAATGATCGCCAGTATTACCTTTTTACTACAAGAATTACGGATAATGCTCCTGGAGCGAATAACAGCGGTGGACACCCTTACATATTTGACTTTTCACCCAGCAATCCCAGTGGTGCGTTAATACAGGATTATTCAAGCAATCCCTTACAACCCAATTCAACAGAGAAGTTTTTGTCCATTCCATTTGGGCCAAATCTGGTTGAAGAAACCGGTATTCCCGGTTATTGGTTACTTACCCATTTATTTGATTCAGATATCTTCAACCAATTTCGCTTGACTGATGCAATTTATCCACATGCCACCATTCAGGTCGGAGCAAAACATGATAACCGAACCGATGATAATGGAGCCAATCATGGGGCCATTGGTTATATAAAAGTTAGCAACCAAGGAGATCGAATCGCTGTGGCAGTTGAAGGGCATAAAAGCTTTCATCTTTTGCGCTTCAATCGGGAAAATGGACAAATAAGCAGATATATGTCCGAGGCGATGTTACCCGCTGGTGACCCAAATAACAAGAGGGAAGCGATTTATGACGCCTACGGGGTTGAGTTTTCTCCAACTGGAAGGTTTTTATATGGCTCGTCGAAAGAAGGAGGTACAATCTACCAATGGGATTTAACCAATCCGAATATTACAGAAACCGTTAACATTCTGAGACATAATCCTGAGATCCCTTGTGGCGCCTTGCAATTGGCTCCGAATGGTAAAATCTACTGCGCCTTTCAAGATCAGGATTATCTGGGAGTGATAAATCGACCAGATGGTATGGGGCGGCAATTGTCAGATTACCAGGAATATGGAGTGCGTTTGCTCGATAATGAAACGGGAGAAGGCGGAACCAGCAGCTTAGGGTTACCACAATTCGATATGAGCAATTATGTGCGAGAGCACTTAGGCGTTAGTAATAATTGTTTTGGGGATACCACACTCCTTTTCTTGATAGCTGATTTTGGTTATTCTCGAAATTCTACTTTTACCATTATCGATCCAGAATCAGGAGGAACATATGCCATATTTTACACTGACATAGATCATATGGTGAATTGGGTTGCACCAGCACCGGGTGAGTATGACGTACGTGTTGAAACCAGATATAAAGGTGTGAACTTGGATTTTGTTGAGCGTATTACTATATATAATTCATTGAATGTTCAACTAGCTGAAAACGATTATACCAGACTTCATTGTGGTGACACAATCAAATTAGATGCCGGTTTGGGTGCCTTTTACACTTGGAATGTACCAAGTATTCAGGGTAGGAGATATTATGTCACGTAACAAGACTTTAAGAATGGATTAATTAAGGAGTATAGTGTTGGTGTACGTGATTACAATGGATGCACTGGATTTGATACAATAACTATTGAAGCTTTTCGCTGTGGACCTGACTGGGAGGTTGATCCAACTAAGTTTGATTACTTAACAATTCTTTATTGTTCTATCAAGTTTGAAAATCAGACAGTTGACATGAATGGATGGAAGATTGCTGCATTTTCAAACGATGAAATACGTGGAGTTGGAAAGTCTGGGTTGACAAACAGTAATGGAGAAGAGTACTTTATGATTAACTGTTTTGGCAACAATGAAACAGGTGAGGATATGCATTTCCAGTTCTACGTTCCTGAGGCTGATAGTATATATAATCTTTTTGAATCGTTCAAAATTATTCCCAACACTGTCCTGGGAGATCCAGACTCACTCATCATTTTAAATTATCATGCGCAGATTGGAGTCTCCAAAACATTTCCTCCTGGCTGGAGTTGGCTTAGTATAAATTTCCAGCAACAAGACATGAGTATTCAAAACATTCTTGGGAATCTGTATCTTCGCGAAGGAGATTATATAAAGAATCATTCCAAATCCTCTATGTTTTTTAACAACCATGGATGGTTTGGTTCACTTGAGACAATATCACCAGCGGAGAGCTACAGAATTTATTTAGGTGGCCCAAATGAATACAAGCTTGCGGCATACCCTGCATATCCTGAAGACTTTCCGATCACTGTAAATATTGGATGGAATTGGATTGGTTTTCCATCCAGGGGACCAATTGACATCACCTCCGCCTTGTCCACATTGTCACCAATTGAAGGTGATATGATCTCTAGTCAAAATAATTCCTCAACTTTCTATGATGGATACGGATGGTACGGAGATCTTACAACACTTTATCCACTCGAAGGATACATACTTAAATCAAGCCATTCTGCAACATTGATCTACCCAGATACTGGCCAAATTCCTTTGGCAATACAGGAACAAAAGTTCTCACAAACAGGGAATCAATGGCAGATTGATCCTGCAGATTATCAATATACTGGTCAGGTGACAGTCATAGTTAACAAAGATAACTATAGCCTTGGGAGTGCTGGGAATGTCGTTCTAGCCTATGTTGGTGATGAGCTTCGAGGAATTGCATTGGGACAATATTTCCTTCCTTCATCCCATTGGATATATGATGTTATGATATACAGCAATGACGCTAATGGAGAGCAAGTTAGATTCAAGTATTGCAATAATGATAACGAGATATGGTTGAATTACACCGAGCATGTGACCTTTGAGTCGGACATGATTGTTGGAAGTGCCAGAGATCCGTTTGAGTTGAAAGATTATTCTGTTTCTGGGCGATATCATTTTGATTTGGAGTCATCATTGGTTCTCTACCCAAACCCCACCTCTGGGGTTCTAAATATTGAGGTTTCAAGCCCAAATATGGTTTCTGAAGTTATTGGCATCTATGACTCACGAGGAGCTCAAGTATTGAAAAAGACAGTTGTCCTAACAGCAGGCCAGGCATATCTTCAACTTGATTTAAGAAATCTTGATAGTGGAATTTACTATACCAGTTTGGAGATGAATAAGTCACAATGGCATTCTATTATCCTAACTGAATGGACCTGCTACAAAATGATGGACGCTGAGTTAAGCTAAGCTGCATTGTTAAAATTACTATTTATTATCTCAAACTCATCTATTGTTTTATATCCTAAAGCTGAATGGCGTCTTCTTTTGTTGTACCAGCTTTCAATCCATTCAAAGATTGAAAGCGTGGCTTGGGTTTGATTCACAAAACTATTTGTATATATCCACTCGACTTTGATAGTTTTGAAGAAGCTTTCAGCGACGGCATTATCCCAACAATTACCCTTTCTACTCATGCTTCTTATGATTAATTCATTTGACTTCAGAAGCTTTGTGAAGTCATCGCAAGCATATTGGATGCCACGGTCTGAATGAAAAATCAAATCTTCGGTAATCGGGCGGTTAGTTATTGCCATAAACCATGCAAGAATAATTGTATTCGCTGTGGTGAGATCTTTACTCATTGACCATCCAACAACCTTTCTGTCAAATAGATCAATGATAACGGTCAAATAGAGCCAACCACTATGAGTTCTAACGTAGGTGAGATCCGAGACCCAAATTTCACTTGGTCGTGTGGCCGAAAATTTTCTATCCAAAACATTGGGGGCAATTGGATAGTTATGTTTGGAATCAGTCGTCACTTTGAATTTTCTTCGCCGTCTGGCCTGTATTCCGGCTGCTCGCATAATCCGGGCAACCCTTGGTCTGGAGCCTTTCTTGCCTTGAGCATGAAGTTCCTTAGTGATCCTTGGACTACCATAGGAACCCTTGCTATCTTCAAAAATATCCAGAATATCAACCAAAAGGCTTTCATTCTCCTTCCAGCGATCAGAAGGTCCATTCCGAAGCCATGCATAGTAGCTGCTTTTACTTATTTTAAAAACCTTACACATCATCTCAATAGAAAATTCTATGCAGTGATCAATCATCACTTGCGCAGTCTCTTGGCCTTAAAGGTGAACTACCGGGTTGATGACATCCTGGTGGCAGTACGCAGAGCAAAAAAACACAAGGTCTTTGAGCCGAGTGCTATCGAGAGCTTCCTTGAGAATAACTCAGAGCCACGTTACAGCATTAAATTATCCTTTAAACCCAATAATAATGGTTATGATGAGCAGTAAAACAACGAACGATACCAAGTGCAGGCAAGAGTTTACCGACAGGTGCCACTATCTGGGACTAAAGCACCTGGCAGAAGAATATCAGCAGATAGTCAATAAAGCCACTGAGCGTGATGTTGGATACTATGACTTTATCAGTGATGTTGTTCAGGCAGAGGCTGCGGCCA
>JABHCC010000169.1 GCA_018669475.1 Bacteroidota bacterium
AGAAGTATGGCTGGAATGATGCAGGCGAGTGTTTGACTATTGCTGATAAAAGTGAAGTATGGCATCTTGAGATTGTTGGTCCGGGAAAAGGGGAAGTTGGAGCAGTGTGGGTAGCTCAACGTGTGCCAGATAATCATATCTCAGTGAATGCCAATGCGAGTACCATCAAAGAAATCAATATTAAGAACAAAGATTATTTTTTGGCTTCAGATAATGTTTTCAAGCTTGCCAGAGAAAATGGATGGTGGAATGACAATGAAACTTTCAGATTCTGTTATGCATATGCGCCTGAAAGTCGTACATCTTTGGCTGCCAGGAGAAGAGAGTGGCGTGTATTCGATTTGCTTGCACCATCATTAAAACTGAATGCTTATGCTGAAAACTATCCTTTTTCTGTTAAGCCGGATGAAAAAGTGAGCCTCGATGACCTGATTATTGTTTTTAAAGATTATTACCAGGGAACCGAATATAATTTTGTAAAAGATCTTACGGTTACTGATGATGAAGGAAATACCATTTTATCGCCAATGGCGAATCCTTTTATGCCATATGATATGAACAAGCTTTTTCGTATAAATGGTGGATGGGGATGGAGAGGTGAGCGTACTATCGCCAGATGGTATACAATGTATGCAACAATAATTCAATGTCGGGACTGGTTGCCAGATGATGTCGGTGGTATTGTTTGGTTGGCCCAGGATAATGTGGCATCGTCTGTATATATTCCGGTTTTCTGTGGCGGTACTGATCTTGCAGTATCTTACAAAACACCGGGTCGTCCCAATGGGTATTCCAGGGAATCAGCATGGTGGGCTTTTAACAGATTGGGTACCCTTGCAGCTCAGCGTTGGGGAGATATGCAAAAAGACTTAGAAGCTGAATGGATCCCTTTGCAAAGAACTATTATTCAGGAAACCCGGGATTTAGAGAAATCAATGCTTTCAATAAAAAAATCAGCTGATCGAAAAGCTGAGTTAACATCTTTTACCGTTAATTGGGGGGAAGTGGTGGTGAAAAAAGCATGGACTCTGGGAGACAGACTCTGGACCGTATACGATGAAAAATTCTGATGCTTCTGTCGAAGGTAAAAGAGTAAGCTTTTTTGAAATAGCTAAGTATCTTATTTTTTTAGCATTTGGCCTGTTTTTGTTTTGGTGGCTGTACCGTGGACACGATTTAGCTGACATAAAAACAAGTCTTAAAGAGTTTAATTACTCCTGGTTAGCTTTATACCTGTTTATAGCTTTGCTTAGTCATGTGCTTAGGGCAATGAGGTGGAGGATGCTACTACAATCCATAGCTTTTAAACCAGGATTATTGAACACTGTTTTTTCCATACTGATAATGTATCTGGCAAATTTCGCTGTGCCGCGTATTGGCGAAATAGTTCGCTGTGGTGTCATCCGAAAGTATGAGGGCATTCCGGTCTCTGAGCAATTGGGGACTGTTGTGGTAGAAAGACTTATTGATCTTCTTCTACTCTCACTATTGCTTGTGGTGGTTTTTGTTTTTCAAGGGGAAGTGCTTGGAAGTTTGTTTAATACAGGAGGTTCCAACAGTCTGGTAGCTGTGACTGATATTCTCAATAATGGTTTGTTATATATTGTACTTGCTGTTGTTTTACTGCTTTCGATCATCCTGTTTTTATTGCATCGAAAAAAGAAAGGAGCTTTTCTAAAAGGCAGGGTAACTACTTTATGGCAGAAATTCATGGTAGGTATAGGAGCGATAAGGAAGCTAAAAAATCCGGCAGGCTTTTATTTATTGTCTGTTTTAATCTATTTCGGGTATTTCCTTATGACTTTTGTCGTTTTCAAAGCATATGAACCGACCGAACACTTAAATATGGTAGTGGGTTTGTCTGTTTTTGTTATGGGTAGTGTGGGGATGGTTGTTCCAGTACAGGGAGGAATCGGAACTTATCATTATTTTGTTATTCAGACACTTCTTCTATATGGTATTGATGAACCAGGTAGTCAGGTGTTTGCATTGGTTATTCATGGCTCAATGACTTTGTTTATGATTCTGTCAGGACTGGTCGCTTTACTTCTTCTTCCTATAGTTAATCGTCGAAATGATAAGTCATTAAGACCAAATAGTCAATCGGTTTGAACTATATTAGATGAAAATTGTATAGTTGCTAGAGTAAAAGCATAGTGTTAAGTTTTATCGTGAATGAACTCTGATAAATATTCAATACGGGATCTGGAGAAGTTAACAGGTATTAAAGCTCACACCATAAGGGTGTGGGAGAAAAGGTATGATATTATTCATCCTGAACGTACTGATACAAATATTCGTTATTATACCGACAAAGAGCTTCAAAGGTTGTTGAATATCAGTATTCTCAACAGAAGTGGTTATAAAATTTCACATATTTCTGAAATGTCGGATGAGGAGATCATTACCTCAGTAGCAAAATTGTCAGAATCCAATGAACTTGTTGATGCAGACATAAACAGTATGGTTGTTGCGGCGGTTGAGCTTAGTGAAGATAATTTCGAACGAGTACTAAATGCTTGTCTGATCAAATTTGGTTTTGAACGAACGTTTTATGAAGTCATCTTTCCTTTATTTGATAAGATTGGTATCATGTGGCAAATTGGTAAATTGAGTTCTTGCCAGGAACGTTTTATTTCTAATTTAATTCGACAAAAACTTTTAGTTGCTATTGATGCTCTTGTCGGAAGTCGTGAAGATTTAGGGAGCTTTCTGCTTTTTATGCCTGCCGACCACGAAAACGAAATTGGATTACTCTTTGCGAACTATATCATAAGAAAGAGAGGATACCAGGTTGTATATCTCGGACCTTCAGTGCCATTTACACATCTGAAAAGACTTGGTTCACCTGAAAGGTTTCAGCATATCTTTGTTAATATGCATCTCAGTTTGACTGCACTGGATCTGAAATTATATATTAAAAAACTCAGAACTATCTTTTCTAAACAGAATATTCATGTTAGTCTTTCCGGTGAATTCCCCAAGGATTTATCAAGCAAATTAGAAAATATCGCTTTTTATCCTGATTTAAAGCATTTTGCTGAAAGTCAATTCTAATTTATC
>JABHCC010000170.1 GCA_018669475.1 Bacteroidota bacterium
CTACCTCGCCATTATTTTAAAGATCGTCTGCAAAAAGTAACCCCGTCCTTCCCGATAAAATCGGGACGCTCTAACCAGCTGAGCTACCTCGCCATTATTTTAAAGATCGTCTGCAAAAAGTAACCCCGTCCTTCCCGATAAAATCGGGACGCTCTAACCAGCTGAGCTACCTCGCCGCGTTTTGCGGTTGCAAATATAATAGTTTTTCAACAGATCCTGAATAAATAATTGTAATTGACCATAATTATTCTTTTTTTCCTATATTGCAATTGACACCTAGTTCTTAATACCCCACAATATGTCTGCATATAAAAAGATCGAGCTTGAGTTTCCAATGAATGCTTCACCGAAAGTATTGTTTTACCGCCTGAGTACCCCAAGTGGCCTTAGCGAATGGTTCGCAGATGATGTGAATGTTAAAGGAAATATTTATACCTTTTTCTGGGATGATAATAAGCAACAAGCAGAATTAATATCCCAAAAAGATGGAAAATATGCGAGATTCCGTTGGCTAGAGGAAGACGAAGAATCTTTCTTTGAATTCAAAATCACACAGGATGACTTAACAGGAGATGTATCCCTGCTAATCACCGATTGCATTGAAGAAGATGAAGCTGATGATGCTTCTGATCTTTGGGAGAAACAAGTTCGCGTTCTGAAGAGAAATCTCGGCTGTTGAAATAAGAATAATCTATCAACCAGATCGTTTACTATAGAAAAGACCTCATTTGCGTCGCCTTGATATCTATATCACAAAAACTTTCGGAATTAACCTCCTGTTGACCTTTGTCGTGAGCATGATTATTCTCCTGCTCAATTTTGTTTGGCTTTATATTGATGAATTCGTTGGCAAAGGCCTTGAAGGAGTAATTCTTCTGGAGTTATTTAGTTATCTGACCGTCAGACTAGTCCCCACAGCATTGACATTGGGAATACTGATCGCATCTGTCATGAGTTTTGGTCATTTAGCCGAACACTCTGAATTAGCCGCAATGAAGTCAAGCGGATTATCTTTGCTACGCATTTTTAAACCTTTGCTAATTCTACTACTTGTAATTATCAGCTCAAGTGTATATCTATCATCTGAAGTAATACCTGTTACTAATCTGAAGTTCAGGACATTGCTAGAGAATATAAAAAACAAGAAACCTGAAGTGCTAATTCCGGAGGGGCAATTTTACGGAGGTCTAAGTGGATATACAGTTTATATTGATAAAAGGGATAAGGAAAGCAATGTACTAAATGGCATTATGATTTATGATCACAGTACAAGGGATGAATATCAAAAGCTGATTTTAGCCGATAAGGGTACGATGGAAGTATTTACCGCTAATTCACAATTGAAGTTCACCTTAATCAAGGGGTCATCTTATGCTGAGTTATCTCCCAAATCCGGTTCTCCTAAAGCCAGTGGTTTCAGACGAGACTATTTTGACCGTCAGGAGGTTATTATTAACCTGCCGGATAGTGAATTGGAGCGACGAAATTCCTCTTCACTGGCATCCTTATATACTATGCTAAATAATCGACAACTTCGTGATACAATATTGGCCTTGAAGGATGAGCGTCAGTGGGAAGGTAAGAAATTTGCCAACAGATTTTTAATCCATCTGGGAATGGGTTCAACCCCACAAAGCTATGTTTCAGATAAGAAGCATAGTACTGCCATTAGCAGAAATATCACCCAATCTGAATTACAATATTCAGTGAACTTAGCAAGGAGTCAGAAGGAACAAATAAGAATGTTCTCAGAGGAACAGTCGCACAGACAAAAATGGATTAACAACTTCATGATTGAGAGAAATAACCGATTAGCGCTTGCTTGTACATGTTTAGTTTTTTTACTGATCGGAGCACCTTTGGGAGCAAAATTTAAAAAAGGAGGACTTGGTAGTCCGGTGATAATTTCAACAATAGCCTATATAATTTACCATATCCTAAATATTGCAGGTATAAAATATGCCAAAGCTGACCTTGTTCAAGTTGCAATAGGAGTTTGGGGTCCCTTGTTAGTATTGATGATAATTGGTTTAACGCTAACTATTCTATCAAGTAATGACCGACTGGAGTCTGTTACCAATAGTATCGGCAGCTACCTGAAAAAATTGATTAGTTTTGCAAAATAGCTTTGGACTGATCAATGAAAAAATTGCATAAATACATGATCCGGTCCTTTATTGGACCATTTATCCTGACTTTTGGGATATCGATGATTGTACTATTGCTGCAATTTGTATGGAAATGGATTGATGAACTCGTAGGTAAGGGGCTTGACTGGAAAGTAATTATTGAACTACTGGTTTATGTTTCAATGCGCTTGGTTCCTCTGGCCCTGATTCTTGGAGTGTTGCTTTCATCAATAATGACCTTCGGCAATTTGGGTGAACATAACGAGCTTACCTCTACCAAAGCTTCAGGAATCTCTCTGTTTCGCACAATGAAACCCCTTCTCGTTTTTGTTCTTTTTCTGACTGTCGGAGCATTTACGTTTTCAAATTATGTTGTTCCGGTGACTAATCTTAAGTTTTACACCCTATTACTTGATATCCGGCAGCAAAGACCTGAATTTATAATTAAAGAAGGTCAGTTTTATAATGGTTTAGACGGCTATAGTCTCAAGATTGGTTCAAGGAGCAAGGATGGGCAAACCTTATATAATGTAATGATCTATGATCATACTCAGAAACAAGGAAATGTGTCGGTAACTGTTGCGGACTCAGGATATATGAATATCACAGAAGATAAAGCATATCTTATTTTAAGTCTGCATAATGGATTCAGTTACAGTGAGCAGCTAGAGAAAAATAAAAAAATTGGCAAGAACAAACCCCTGCGCCGTGATCGTTTCTCAATGCAACAGTTTCTATTTCACCTGCCTGAAACAGAATTAAACAGATCACGTGAGGATATGTACCGTGATCATTACAATATGCTCAGCATGGCGCAATTGGCAGATACTGCAGCTGCCCTTGAAGATGAAAGAACCTGGCGTAAAAAGCAAATAGCTGATGGATTACTCAGCAGAGAATTGCTTCGTTTTGAGAAAAAAACCGAGGCTAGAAGTAATCCTGATTTTTATGCAGATACAATCGCAGGATACAGAGCTGATTCTTTGTTGAACGAATTACAAATAAATGATCAGTCCCTCGCAATTACTCAAGCACTTGCATATGCTCGTGTCGTACATAGTAACCTAAAAACTTCAGCAGAGAATTCCAGACTGAGAAAACAATGGATTAACAGACACCTGATTGAATGGCACCGTAAGCTAACTTTGTCTTTTGCATGTATGGTATTTTTTCTCATCGGTGCACCTTTGGGGGCTATCATCAGAAAGGGAGGCTTAGGAACTCCGGTGGTGGTTTCTATTGTGTTTTTCATTTCGTATCATATAATTACTCTTGCGGGCGAGAAATATGCCCGGGGAGGTATACTTCCTGTATGGGAAGGAATGTGGGGTTCAACTCTTTTGTTGTTTCCATTAGGAGTATTTCTGACATATAAATCAAATCGAGACTCTGCTATTCTTGTCAGGGAATCGTATTATTTCTTTTCAAGAAGAATCATATCCTTCTTCAAAACATCTTTAAAATCCCGGAATGAAGATTCTGCAGCTAAGCAATAAAGTTCCATTACCACCTCGTGATGGAGGTTCAATTGCCAGTATCAGGCTTAGTCAGGGTTTTGTGCAGCTCGGACATTCGCTTACCATCCTTGCAATGAATACTAAAAAGCATTTTGTTGCCAGGGATTTTTGTACTGCTCTCGCAAAAAAGCTTTCTATAGAAATGATTGCCGTACCTGTACCGGCAACTATTTCACCGATCAATGCAATATTTAATCTGCTTTTTTCCAGACAAGCATACACAGCTCAAAGGTTTAAATCCACGAAATATGATGAAGAGCTGAAGTGCCTGCTTCGAAAACAAGAATTTGATTTCATTATAATTGAAAATCTGTACCCCATGCTCTATTTAAAGACTATCAGGAGGTACAGCTCAGCAAAGGTGATAATGCGGGCTCATAATATTGAGCACGAGATCTGGCGACGAACTGCGAAACAGGCCAATGGAATAAAGCAACTTTACCTGAATATTCTGGCAAATCGTATCGAGAGATTTGAGAAACATTATATTAATCAGTATGATTTTTTGTCAGCAATAACAAAACGTGATGAAACTGTTCTTATTGGAATGGGGAATCTCAAACCTGCAATGGCCCTTCCAACAGGTGTTGACATTGATGACCAGTTGCCTGAACTGATAATACCAGATGTCTTTTCTGTTGCTCATCTTGGTGCCCTTGACTGGGCTCCAAACCAGGAAGGAATCATATGGTTTCTCACTGAAGTATGGCCAATTGTGAGGGATCAACATCCTGATGCCGAGTTTCATCTGGCAGGTCGCAATGCACCAAATTGGTTCCAAAAGAAAATAGATATTTCAGGTGTTTACTATCATGGAGAGGTAGATTCAGCTGAGCATTTCATTCAGCGTTTCCCAATTCATGTTGTTCCTTTGTGGTCAGGCAGTGGAATGCGGATAAAAATAATTGAGGCCATGACACAAGGCCGGGTTATTGTAACTACTCCAATTGGGATTGAAGGAATTGAGGCAATAAATGACAAAGATGTCGCAATCTGCAATACCAAAGAATCATTTGCATCTGCCTTAATTGAACTTGAGGCAAATCCGCAAGGAATGAAGGAAATGAGTCAAAATGCGTATACCTTTGTGAAGGAACATTATGATAACAAAAAATTGCTTGGAGATTTTATAAGCTTTCTCAATGATAATGCAAATAGTATTTGAAATCCTCTTTTGGCTTTGTGTAACTCTGGTATTTCATAGTTATGTATTGTTTCCGGTATTTTTAAAAATTGCTGCCTCATTCAGAGGAGAACAAGGAAGATCCTATCAAGATACTTATTTACCAAAAGTTTCAATTCTAATTTCTGCCTTCAATGAGGAAGAAGTTATTGAGGAAAAAATTATCAGTGTTTTTAAGACAGACTATCCGCTTGACAAGCTTGAAATACTTATCGGATCAGATTGTTCATCAGACCGTACAAACAAGATTATCGAAGTCCTCGTCGAGGAGCATAAAGGAAACATCCGATTTTATCCTTTCTATGTAAGACAGGGAAAACCAAATGTAATTAATCAATTACTTAGCCATGCACACGGATCCGTTCTGATTCTTAGTGATGCCAACGTTATCTTTGATGAAAACACTATCCGGGAGTTAATCATTCCATTCCAAAACCAGAAAGTCGGATTGGTTGACAGCCAGATGATTAATAAAGGAGCCCGCCCTGAGGGTATATCCATACAGGAAAAAGCCTATATCTCAAGAGAAGTCGCCATCAAGCATTACGAAAGCGTTCTCTGGGGAACAATGATGGGGCCATTCGGTGGATGCTTTGCGATGCGGAAAGACCTTTACCAAAAAGTACCCTCCAACTTTCTTGTTGATGATTTCTTTCTCAACATGATTGTTCTTGAAAAAGGATACCAGGCTATTAATAATCCAAGAGCATTAGTCTACGAAGATGTCTCGAATGATTTAAAGATAGAATTCAGAAGAAAAGTTAGAATTGCCACCGGTAATTTTCAGAACTTATTTCGATTTAGAAATCTGTTGTCCCCCCCCTGGAGTGGCTTAGCCTTTTCATTTTGGGGACATAAGGTTATCCGTTGGCTAGGCCCCTTTCTTTTCTTAACAGCAATGATATCTTTAATACTTTTAAGCTTCTCATCTAACTTCTATTTGATCTTATTATCAGCTTATCTGATCTTACTTGGAATTCCGGTTTTTGATTATTTTCTAAAAAAACTGAGAATTCACATTTCTTTATTCCGTTTTATTACTCATTTTTGCGCGATGAATTTGGCAATGTTTGTCGGGTTTATTCAATTTGTGAAGGGAGTTAAATCAAATGTCTGGCAACCAACAAAACGAAATCAGTAAGTGCCTTAGCACTGTATCAGAAGCTATTGAGGCCATTAAGAATGGTGGAATCATCATTGTCGTTGATGATGAAGACCGTGAAAACGAAGGGGATTTCATAGCAGCTGCTGAATTAATCACTCCAGAGATCGTTAATTTCATGGCTACACATGGGCGTGGCTTAATTTGTGCTCCAATTCCGGAGAGCAGATGTGAAGAACTAGATCTTCCCTTAATGGTAGGAAAGAATACTTCCCTACATGCAACTCCATTTACGATCTCTGTCGACTTACTGAATAAAGGTTGTACTACAGGTATCTCCGCTCACGACAGGGCAAAAACTATTCAGGCACTGGTTGACCCTGATACAATACCTGCAGACCTGGGTCGCCCGGGTCACATCTTCCCTCTAAAGGCCATGAACAAAGGAGTACTCAGGCGTGCAGGCCATACTGAGGCAGCCGTAGATCTTTCCAGAATGGCCGGACTTAAGCATGGTGGAGTATTAGTGGAGATAATGAATGATGATGGCAGTATGGCGCGTATGCCTGAATTGATGAAAATTGCAAAAGAATTTGATCTTCCAATTATCAGTATTGAGGATTTGATTGCCTACCGGATAAATTTTGAAAGTCTTATTGAGCGAGGAGAAACTGTTGCCTTACCAACAGAATTTGGAGAGTTTTCTTTGATTCCTTTCATTCAAAAATCAAATGGACTTGAACATGTAGCATTGGTGAAAGGTGAATGGTCAACTGAAGAAGAAGTTTTAGTCAGAGTGCACTCATCATGCGTAACAGGAGATATTTTCGGATCATTGCGTTGTGATTGTGGCCCACAATTACACAAAGCAATGGAGATAGTTGATCAGGATGGTAAAGGAGTTATTTTGTACATGGATCAGGAAGGACGTGGGATAGGCTTATTTAATAAAATCAAAGCCTATAAACTTCAAGAAGAAGGACAGGATACTGTAGAAGCCAATTTGAACCTGGGCTTTGCCGATGATGAGCGGGATTATGGTGTTGGTGCACAAATACTTAGAAACCTGGGTGTGAAGAAAATGAGGCTCCTGACAAATAATCCTAAGAAAAGAGCCGGCCTGGAAGGATATGGTTTAGAGATAACTGATAATCTTCCACTAATTATTGAAGCTAACCCTCATAACGAGTTCTATTTGCAAACAAAGCAAAATAAGATGGGCCATTTCCTGCACAATCCCCATGCCATACCCAGCAATAAAAAGTAAAGTATATTGCTTTTGTATTTTGACTTTTGCTCCATAATCTTAAATTAAAACCACTTAGAATGTCTACAAAACGAATAGTTTTCATGGGGACACCGGATTTTGCGGCAGAGTCGCTGAGGGTTTTAACAGATCAGAATTACAATATTGTCGCTGTGGTGACTGCGCCAGACCGACCATCCGGCAGGGGGCAAAAAATCAATCAATCAGCCGTCAAAAGATTAGCTCTGGAATTAAAACTTCCTGTTCTTCAACCAATTAAACTAAGAGATCCTGAGTTTTTAGATTCCTTGAGACAATTGAACCCTGATCTCATTATTGTTGTAGCATTCAGAATGTTGCCTGAGGTGGTATGGTCTATGCCAAATATGGGCACTATAAATCTTCATGCATCGCTCCTGCCTCAGTATAGGGGAGCAGCTCCGATAAACTGGGCAATCATAAATGGTGAAACCTGTACCGGAGTAAGCACTTTCTTCATTAATGAGAAAATCGATACTGGCCATTTATTGCTCCAGCAAGAAGTGGCTATTGACGAGAATATGAATGCAGGTCGATTACATGATATTCTTATGGAGACAGGAGCTCAGTTGATTACGAAAACTCTTGAAAAACTTTTTAAACAGAATATCTCATCCCGTCCACAATCAATAATGAAGGAAGGGGAATTATTAAAGGAAGCTCCAAAGCTGAAAAAAGCTGACAGTCGAATTGACTGGAATCAACCAGTTCAAAATGTACATAATCTGATTCGTGGCCTGTCACCTTATCCAGGAGCATGGACAATTTTCTCTAAGTCTCAGAACGAGATTTTTTTAGCAAAGATTTACACCTGTAGTCCAGGTACGAAAGATGACAAGGATAAGCCGGGTACTATTTGTATTTCTGACAATAAGCACCTGAGAATTAAATGTGCAGATGCGTATCTCGATATTCTTAAACTCCAACCCGAAGGTAAAAAAAGTCTATCCGCAGAAGAGTTTTTAAGAGGGTTCAGAGGAACAATTAATTCTGCTCAGTAAATTCCCCAAATTTATTCTCAGGTCGTTTCGATCGCAGAAATATCATCTGTCCGTTAATAATAGGTGTGCCCGGAGTAATCAAATTCATTTTATACAACTTCTTGAGCTTTACGCCATAATGTTGAGATATCGCATACCATGATTCTCCTGATTTAGCATAATGAAAATCATAAGCTCTGGCTGCTTTATTCCGTTTCGGCTGAAGGTAAACCACCTGTCCGGGGGTAAACTGTCCGCGACGAGGAATTTCATTATATTTTCTGATTTCCCACTTCAGCTTCCGATATTCACGTGTAAGCTCTTCAACAGTGTCATCCTGACCAGCTAAAACATACTTAATACGGTTACGAGTATGTATAACTTGTGATGGTATAGTTGCTGGGAATTCAGGAGTGTATTCTTCAGCTTCAACAGTGGAATTCCGTGAGGCAAAACCAGGAATACGCCTGTCAAGACGATAAAGTTCATTTTCATCAATAATCTTAATGAGCATGTCAGCGTATCTTGGATTGGTTGCATATCCTGCCATTTTTAATCCTTTAGCCCAGGCCCTGTAGTCATTGGGATCGAGATCAAAAAGAAAATGATATCTGGCTCTGTTCATCAGAAATAAGGAATGATCCCTGTACGACTCAAAAACATTTCGATATGCTCTGAAACAGTCATCAAGCTGATCATCATCATAATAAAACCTATTACCAGTCCAGGTTTGATGGCATTTGATACCAAAATGATTATTGGCAGTCAGAGCAAGTTCGCTTTCACCATTATCAGATTCAAGTAAGGCCTGTGCCATTATTATACTAGCAGGAATTCCACTCTTCTTCATCTCCTTAACAGTCAAGCTAGTATATTTTTCAATATAATCCTGCCGGATGGTATTTGTGGATGATTCAATTTGCCCATATGAAGTTTGACAAAATAGCAGTGCGAGAAAGAAATAGTTCAACAGGAAAAATAATTTTCGATTCATTCGATTTCACTTCTTTGTGTCCTTATAACGCGGATTAAAAGTAATGATTTTTTAAAAGGAATCTTAAATCTTCTTTTTTTGTATTTTTGGCAAAAGCAATTATCATGATAAAAAAGGAAATACGGCTGGAATATGTAGAATTTAGTTCAATTTCAGAGCTACCTGCTAACATTCAGGAGATGATCCATATGGCGCTGGAGGTCGCAAAGAAAGCCTATTCTCCTTATTCTGAATTTCAGGTTGGTGCTGCTGTAGAGCTATCTGACGGACAAAGACTTTGTGCAAATAATCAGGAAAACAAGGCTTATCCGTCAGGCATTTGTGCTGAGCGATCATTGTTGTTTTTTGCCAATGGCAATTATCCGGAAACTGCTGTCAAAATAATGGTTCTGGTCGCCTGTTCTGATGGTAAGCTGATTGATATGCCTGTATATCCGTGCGGTGCCTGCCGTCAGGTAATGATGGAAACCGAAGAAAGATATGGTGAAGAAATGGAAATCTGGATGGTTGGAGCAAAAACCACTCATATGATTCAATCAATGAATGTGCTCCTACCCTTGAAATTCTCTTTTAGCCATTAACCTGATCGATGAACTCCTGCCATAGATTATCCTGAGGAGGTGATGCTGTAATACTTATCTTTTCTTTAGTTACCGGGTGAACAAATTGAAGTTTTCTGGCATGAAGATGGATGCCGCCATCCTTATTTGATCTGGCAAAGCCATATTTCAGGTCACCTTTGATCGGACAATTAATATGTGCTAGCTGACTTCTTATCTGATGATGCCTACCGGTATGCAAATCAATCTCCAATAAATAAAAATTATTGGTTACACCCATCAGTCGATAGCTCAGTTTTGCCTCTTTGGCCCCTTTCCGCGCTTTCTGAGCAATATATGTTTTGTTTTTCTCTGCATTTCTTGTCAGATAATTAACCAGCTCCCCTTCTTCCATAGGTGGACGGTGGCGTACAACAGCCCAATAGGTTTTAATTATTTCATGCTCTTGAAATAATTTATTAAGCCGGGTTAATGCCTTACTGGTCCGTGCAAAAATGACAACCCCACTAACCGGACGATCCAAACGATGAACGACTCCCAAAAAAACATCCCCGGGTTTATTGTATTTCTTCTTAATGTATTCTTTTACTGAGCTGTCAAGAGTTGGGTCTCCAGTTCTGTCACCCTGTACCAGCTCACCAATATACTTATTGACAGCTATGATATGATTGTCTTCGTAAAGAACCTGCATATTAGTATTGCTCCTTTTCGTTTGGAAAATCTAAGCTTTTAACATCGTCAATATAGGATGAAACAGCTCCGTTAATTTCTGCAAATAAATTGTGATACCTTCTGAGAAATCTGGGTGAGAAATCCTGCGTAATACCCAGCATATCATGTAAGACAAGTACTTGTCCATCAACTTCTGAACCAGCTCCAATACCAATGGTAGGTATTTTAATTTCCGAGGTAACCTGAGCTGCCAGTCCTGCTGGGATTTTCTCTAACACCAGCCCAAAACAGCCGGCTTCCTCAAGCAATCTGGCATCTTCAATCAGTTTATCAGCCTCATCTTTTTCTTTAGCTCTGACAACATAAGTACCAAATTTGTGAATTGATTGAGGGGTTAGTCCCAGATGTCCCATTACAGGTATTCCGGCGGATAATATTCTATTTATCGACTCCAGTATTTCCCTTCCCCCCTCCATTTTAATACCTGCAGCACCGGTCTCCTTCATGATACGGATTGCTGATGTAAGTGCTTCTTTTGAGTTACCCTGATAAGTCCCAAAAGGAAGATCCACAATAACCAAGGCCCGACTTATGGCCCTTACCACTGATTCAGCATGATAAATCATCTGATTAAGAGTAATCGGTAAGGTTGTTTCATATCCAGCCATCACATTAGAAGCCGAGTCTCCAACCAGAACGATATCGATAGCCGTAGAGTCCAGAATCCTGGCAATAGAATAATCATAAGCTGTCAACATTGCGATTTTTTCCCCACGCACTTTCATTTCATATAATACATGAGTAGTGACTCGTCTTACTTGTTTATGAATTGACATGATGTATTTTTTATATAATCAGGCTGTTTTCACTATTTTTACGCTCAACAAAACTACGAATTCTTTTTTCATTGTTTTGTTGAGTTTTAAGGATGCTGACATATGGGAAAAAACATGTATATAAAACTAAGCCTGATAGTATTGCTTATACTTGTTTGCATGCCGGGTTGTGACAATGATATTGAACTACTCACACCATCAAGAGAGATGCCTGTGGTTTATTGCATTTTGAATCAAAATGACAGCGTTCATTTTGTCAGGCTGGAAAGATCATTTGCCGGACATGAAAACGCATTCGTTATGGCCCGGGAATCAGACAGTATATATTATAATCACGCTGAGGTATATCTTGAAGAGTGGTACGACCGGGAATACAGATCCACTATTCCATTTGATCTCATAGACACGATACGAAGAGACTCTGGAATCTTTGCATACCATAAAAATCCAATTTATGCTGCCAAAGCTTCATTAAACGGAAACAGTGTTTATAAACTCAACATCCGAATACCTGATGGTGATTCTCTCATTACAGCTCAAACCCATCTTGTTGATGGTATCAGAATAATTAAGCCCGAGTTTACACGCCCAACTATAGCATTCTCAGCCTATAATAATTATCTTAATGTGGAATGGATGTCAGCCCCCTATGCCCGGATTTACTTCCTGCAACTTAGATTTAATTATTTGGAGGTGTTAGGGCTCGATACTATTACTAAAAGTATGACATGGAATATTTCACACTTTGTTTCTGAGCATGCAAAGGGGGGCAAAAAAATGGATACACAGATTCTGCATGAAAACTTTTATAAATGGATTAGCGCAAAGTTTGCATCTCCTCAAAAAGGCATTAAAAGGATTGCTACCAAAAAAGCCATTGATTTAATATTTACTGTCGGAGGTGAAGAGCTATATACATATATGGATGTTACAAATCCAAATAGCAGTATTGTTACTGAAAGACCAGTTTACACTAACATTTCTAATGGTATCGGCCTTTTATCAGCTCGGTACGAACAAGAAATAAAAGGCAAAGCCATGACATATGCCTCAATTGATTCCCTGTCATTTGGTGAAATAACAAAGGGCCTGGGCTTTGTTGACAGTAATGATGATTATTACATAAAGTAAGCTAAGGTAAGGTAAAGTAAGGTCGGGGCAGAAGGCAGAAGTTTCTCAAATATTGCCATTTTGTCCTTTGTTTCTCAATTCTGCCCCAAATTTTGTGTCAATTTTTCATGGGTGATCCCAAAATCGTCCTTGGCACAATGATTGAACATCAGCTGAAACAATTTGAAAATATTAAAACAGCATAACAATGAGTAAAATTATTGGAATCGATCTAGGAACAACTAACTCTTGTGTATCAGTAATGGAAGGTAGTGAGCCGGTTGTTATTCCTAACAGTGAAGGGAAACGAACTACACCTTCTGTGGTTGCATTTATTGATAATGGAGAGCGCAAAGTTGGAGATCCTGCTAAAAGACAGGCAATTACAAATCCAGTTCGAACAGTATACTCCATTAAGCGATTCATGGGCGAGAGCTTTGACAATGTTCAAAAAGAGGTAAACCGTGTTCCTTATAAAGTAGTTAAAGGTGAAAACAACACTCCCAGAGTGGTTATTGAAGATCGCAAATATTCACCACAGGAAATCTCAGCAATGGTACTTCAAAAGATGAAGAAAACAGCTGAAGATTACCTTGGTCAGGAAGTTACGGATGCAGTTGTAACTGTACCTGCCTATTTCAATGATTCTCAAAGGCAGGCCACAAAGGAAGCTGGTGAAATTGCCGGGCTGAATGTTCGACGGATTATTAACGAACCAACTGCCGCATCACTTGCATATGGCCTTGACAAGAAAGGTAAAGACATGACAGTTGCCGTTTTTGACCTGGGAGGTGGTACATTTGATATATCAGTTTTGGAATTAGGTGATGGTGTTTTTGAAGTTAAGTCAACCAACGGAGACACCCATTTGGGTGGTGATGATTTTGACCAGACTATTATCGACTGGTTGGCCGATGAGTTCAAAAGTGACGAAGGAATTGACTTAAGAAAAGATCCAATGGCTCTTCAAAGGCTCAAAGAAGCTGCTGAAAAAGCTAAAATCGAATTATCAAGCTCTTCTTCAACTGAGATCAATTTACCTTACATCATGCCAGTTGATGGTGTACCTAAGCACCTGGTAAGATCATTAAGTCGTGCAAAATTTGAGAATCTCTCAGATAGCTTAATTCAAGCTACTATTGAACCTTGTAAGAAAGCAATTAAAGATGCTGGCATATCAGCAAATGAGATTGACGAAGTTATTTTAGTTGGTGGATCTACAAGAATACCGGCTATTCAAAAAGTAGTTGCTGATTTCTTTGGAAAAGCTCCATCTAAAGGAGTAAATCCTGATGAAGTAGTTGCTGTAGGAGCTGCTATTCAGGGAGGTGTTCTAACCGGGGAAGTAAAAGATGTACTTCTTCTTGACGTAACCCCACTTTCTTTTGGAATTGAGACTTTAGGTAGTGTAATGACAAAACTTATTGAATCAAATACAACTATCCCATCCAAAAAAACTGAGACCTTCACGACAGCGGCTGACAATCAACCATCCGTAGAGATTCATGTTCTACAGGGAGAGCGTCCCATGGCTACTCATAATAAAACTATCGGACGATTCCATCTTGATGGCATACCACCCTCACCGAGAGGAATTCCTCAGATTGAAGTAACATTTGATATTGACGCAAACGGTATACTGAATGTCTCTGCTAAAGATAAAGGAACAGGTAAAGAGCAAAATATCAGGATTGAAGCTTCCTCCGGACTAAGCGATGAAGAAATAAGCAGAATGAAGGAAGATGCTGAGAAGTTTGCTGAAGAAGATAAAAAGCAACGCGATACTATTGACAAATTAAATGCCGCTGATGGATTGATATTCCAGACAGAAAAGCAACTCAAGGAATTCGGTGATAAATTACCTGCAGATAAGAAAAAGCCGATTGAAGATGCTCTTGCTAAGTTAAAGGAAGCTCATAAAAACAAAGATTTGGATGCTATTGAGCAGACCAGCAATGAGTTGAATCAGATTTTCCAGGCAGCTTCAGAGGAAATGTACAAACAAGGTCAAGAAGGGGCCGGACCTAACCAAGGACCAGGACCAGGACAGGGACAAGCAAACCAGCAGCCAGGTGGTTCATCAGGCTCTAATGATCAAGAGGTTACCGACGTAGACTTTGAAGAAATTAAAGATAATTAACTAATAGAGTGCTACTTTCATTCCCTTCGATGTAGAAAAACTAAGCTTGTTAATTTCAGGCTAATAGCATCATATGAAGAAGATCCGGAGCAATCAAACAGAAATTGGGTTGCGGATTATTCAGGGAAAAAGTACATTTGCCAAACCTTTTAAGGTCCCTATTAGGCGTAGGGTTTTAGGTTAAGTTTGTTGAAATGGTTGTGGGCCAGTCCTGCAACCATTTTTTTATTTTTACGTAATAAAGATGATGAGAAGAACACTTATTTTTCTAATGCTGTTATGTACAAGTTCTTTTGTCATCGGACAAAAAGACACGGTCAATCAAGTCGACAGCCAGGGATTAAGAACTGGATATTGGATTGGTCTTTATCCTGATGGAATAAAAAGATATGAAGGTCGATTCCATCAGGGCAACATAGTGGGTGAAATGACAAGATATTATGAAAATGGATCTGTAAAAGCAATCCTACGCCGGAATAATGATGAATCAAGGGTTTCAGCTCAGTTGTATGACACAGCTGGATTTGTACGAGCTGCAGGGTATTATCAGGATCAGAAGAAGAATGGAGAGTGGCGATTTTTTGGCACCAGGGAAAATGTGGTTTTTACTACCACTTATGAAAACGATATGCTAAATGGTATCTCTTGCCGCTATTACATTAATGGTATAATCCAGGAAAAAACCAATTGGGAAAATAGTCGTCTGGAGGGACTTCAAATCCTTTTCAATCAGAATGGGATAAAGCAAGGAGAAATTAACTATTTTGCAGGTAGAATGGATGGCTCTTATAAGGTATTCTATAGTAATGGCGAAATTGAGATTAAAGGACAATTTTCTAACAACTTAAGAGTCGGCAAGTGGTCATATTTCAGAACTGACGGCTCTCTCAATTATCAGTTATCATACCGGAATGGAGTACTACTAAATCCGGAAGTATTAACGAAAGAGCAAGAAGAGAATTTTAAAAGATATGATAATAACAGAACTCAGCTAAAGGACCCCAGGCATTATTTGCAAGATCCAGTCAGTTATTTTAGAAAGTAATAATCAGGAAAATGAAATATTTAATTATGCTCATCCTTATTTGTTTTGGAGGAGTCTTGTTTGCACAAACAGCACCAAACAAATATTGGGTCCAGTTTACAGATAAAGCGAACAGTCCTTTCTCTATTGATCAGCCTGATGAATATCTGAGTTATCGCTCTATTGATCGACGAAGACGGTACGAAATTGCAGTAACAGAACAAGACTTACCGGTAAATCCTCAATATGTAGACACCATTCAAGAGCTTGGAGTAACAATATTAAACCGGTCAAAATGGTTCAATGGTATTTCTATTTTTACACAGGACACGATAGTATTAGACCAAATCAGGAACCTTGATTTCGTCAGATCAATAAAAACAGTCAAGGCATTACCAGCCCGTTATCCCCGTAATAAATGGATTGAATTTAAGTCGCTGGCAGGTTTATCAACAGATACAACAACTGACACTACGCTTTTTGATTACGGATATGGCACTAATCAAATAGGGATGTTAAACGGTCATATATTGCATAACCAGGGATTTCACGGACAGGGAATGGTTATTGCCGTTTTAGATGGTGGCTTCTCAAATACTGATATTAATCCTGCTTTCGACAGTCTTTGGCAAAACAATCAAATACTGGGCACCTGGGATTTTGTCATTAATGGTCCGGTTGAATTTAACAAACATAGCCATGGAAGCCAGGTTTTATCTACAATGGGTGCAAACATACCAGGGTCACTCGTCGGCACTGCCCCTAAGGCAAGTTTTTATCTGCTCAGAACAGAAGATGGTGCCTCAGAATTCCTTATCGAAGAAGATCATTGGGTGTCAGGAGCTGAATTTGCCGATAGCGTTGGTGCTGACCTGATCACATCATCATTGTCTTACACAACATTTACAAATCCATCCATGGATCATAGTTATTCAGATCTTGACGGTAATACGACACGAATAACGCAAGGGGCTGATATAGCTGCCTCAAAGGGAATATTAGTAATCACTTCTGCTGCAAATGAAGGAAACAAAAACTGGCATTATATTGGCGCCCCTGCTGACGGTGACAGTGTATTGACAGTTGGTTCAGTTGACTCTCAGGGGAATTATTCAGCATTCAGCTCAACCGGCCCCAGCTATGATGGCCGAATTAAACCAAATCTTACAGCCCAGGGGGATGGTACTGCAATAGCAGCAAGTAGTGGTACAATCATCTTTGGGACAGGAACCTCCTATAGCACACCTGTAATTAGTGGAATTGCTGCCTGTTTATGGCAGTCGAATAAGTCGCTTACCAATATGGAGATTATCAAAGCACTTGAATCCAGCGCTTCACAGGCAAATTCGCCAGACTCCTTGTTAGGATACGGAATTCCAGATCTTAGTAAAGCATTTTTTCTGATTCAGGGAATTGATTCCTCAGCAATTAAAAGTGAGACCATAATCCGTACTTTTCCAAATCCTTTCATCACGCATTTGAATATTGATTTCTATTCACAAAGTCCGAGCCCATTTGATTTGCAAATAGTCGATCTTCATGGTCGTATTGTATTCGAGAAATCTTATGTGCCCGGGTATGTTAATTTCAATCATATTCGTCTGACCGAGTTTAATGATTTAGCATCAGGCACTTATCTACTTAGAATTATTAGCCAGACAAATCATTATGAAGCGATAGTAATTCATCAAACTAATTGATGAACCAAGCCTAACTATTTCTTAAACCATATTGTCAGAAGGGTAGATAAATGAATTAAAAAAAACGGATAATGGAAAACAGTTCCTCTGTCAGCCTGCTTGAATTAAACAGTCAGATCAAATCTTGTCTGCATAAGGGTTTTATGGCTCCTGTGTGGGTGCGTGCTGAGATTAATCAGTATAATGAGCATTACAGTGGTCATTGTTACATAGAATTGATTGAAAAAGGAGCTAACACAGATAGCATCCAGGCCTCGGTCAGAGCTACGATCTGGGCTTCAGCATTCAGACGAATTAAAGCTCATTTTGAAACCTCCACCGGTCAATGCTTATCCGAAGGAATAAAAGTACTGGTTAGAGCGCATGTTGATTATCATGAAGTTTATGGAATAAGTCTCAATATCCGGGAGATTGATCCTAATTACACGCTGGGTGATCTGGCAAGAAAGCGATTGGAGACCATGAGAAAGCTGGAGGCAACCGGTATCATGGATATGAATAAGGAATTGCCTTTCCCGGTTGTCCCTCAAAGGATAGCGATAATTTCCTCACTATCTGCAGCTGGTTACGAGGATTTTACCAATCAAATGCAGCAAAACAAGAACAAGATTCATTACTACCTTAAACTTTTCCCTGCCACTATGCAAGGATCTTCGGTACCACTTTCTATCATGGCTGCGCTTGACAAAGTGGCAGAGCATGAAAGATTATTTGATGTGGTGGTTGTAATCAGAGGTGGTGGATCAAAAACTGATCTGAGCCATTTTGATGATTTTGATCTGGCATATTATATCGCCCAATTTCCACTACCTGTTATTACCGGGATTGGCCATGAGAAGGATGATCCGGTTATTGATTATGTTGCTCATACCAGATGTAAAACACCGACGGCAGTTGCCTCTTACTTACTGGAATTTGGAATTGAGTTTGAATCGGAGCTCGACTGGTTAAATGAGAAAATCAGTAGTGAATCCAAAAGCCTTCTTGTTGTTGAAAAGCAGAGGCTTAAAGACCTTTCAGAAGGAATTAATGCCAGCACAAAGTTATACATGGAGCAGGCAGAATCATTGTTGCGAGAAGATCTTTTACAAACCGAAGCCGCAACAAAGCAATATCTCCAGCAATTGAATTTTAGTCTCAACAGGCTTGGTGACTCCCTTACTCTTGGATCGTACCAGTTTTTAAACAGATCGCAATCTTATCAGGAGAAAATGCTTTACATGGTTGAAAGCGCAATGCAAAGAAGGTTTGAAAAAGAGAACAATAGGCTTCAGGTATTGAGTAAAGATGCACAATTTGCCAATCCTGATAATATACTCAAAAAGGGTTATTCAGTTAGTTATTATAAAGGTAAGGCTATTAAAGATCCTTCAGAAATAGATATTGGAGAAACAATTGAAACCCGGGTTTACAAGGGATCTTTCAAATCAAGGCTACTTGAATAAGCTTTTCAAGATTGAAATCTGTCAAATAATAGTGATAATAATATTGAAATAAGCACCGAAATGGATAAAAAAGAAATTAGCTATACAGCTGCTATAAAGGAGATTGAAACCATACTTGGGAAAATAGAAAATCAGGAGTTAGATGTGGATGAGTTAGCTGGCAAATTACGCAGGGTAACTGAACTAATCAAGACTTGTAAAAGTAAACTTCACAGTGCTGAATCTGAGGTTGATAAAATCCTTAAAGAGATTGGTGACTGATATTCAACGAATGCATATATTCACATATATACAAATTTTTCATATATACGTTGATGCGATTGATATTAACTACTTGACTTTTAATGAATCTTTCTATCTTTACACGCTGAAAAAAGAATTTGTTAATTAATTGAATTAGAAAAGCTTGAAAATTATGAATGGTAAGGTAATGTTACGTACCCTCGGACTGTCTTTTTTACTAATCGGTCTAAGTGGAGCTGTTCAGGCTCAAGATATCAATAAAGCAAGAGAAGCTTTTAACAAAGCACTTGAAATGCAAACATCGGATGTTGAAACAGCTATCACATCGGTAAAGGAGTGTTTAGACATATGCGGGCAAATTGGGGAAGATGCTGATGATATCCGTATGCGTGCTGAGTTAAAACTGCCCGAATTGTACGTTAATGCAGGTAACCAACTTGTTAAAGCGAAGAAATATCCAGATGCAATTTCAGCTTTTGAGGAGGCGTTGAAGGTTGCTGATGAATACAATAATGAACTGGCAGGAGATAAAGCAAAATCCATGTTACCGCAACTTCATTACGTTATTGGAGGGGGCTTATACAAGAGAAACAATTTTGTTGATGCTATGAGCTCATTTCAAAAGGCTATCAGTATTAATCCTGATTATGCAAAAGCTTATTACTATATGGGGCTTACATATAAGAAGCAAAAAAATCTGGCCGAATTTGAAAGCAGCATGGATAAAGGATTAGTAGCTGCTAAGAATTCAAGGGATAATAATCATCTGAATAAAATTAAAAATGCAGGAACAAGTACCTTTCTATCTGCCGGAGCAAAAGCTGTAACTGATGGAAAACCTGCCGAAGGAATTGCTTTATTAGAAAAAGCATTGAAATATAATAGCAAAAATGCAGATATTTATTTCTATATCGGAACTGCTAACATTGAGCAAAAGCAATGGGACAAAGCTATTGAAGCTTCCAATAATGGATTGAATTATGAGAAGGATGATCCGGAGAAAAAAGCTAAGCATTATTTCAATCTGGGACTTGCCTACAAAGGTAAAGGAGATAAAAATTCTGCCTGCACTGCATTTAATAATGCCCTGTACGGTCAGTTTAAAGCAAATGCTCAGTACGAGATTGATACTGAGCTTAAGTGCAATGAATAGTTGACTTAAACAAAATATGAAATAAAAAAAAGGTGCCAATAGGCGCCTTTTTTTTTTTTGATATATTTGTATACTGACTATTTAAACAATGAAATCTGTTCAAGGAAAAGTTATTCTTGTTACTGGTTCGTCCAGAGGAATTGGTAAAGCAACCGCATTTGAATTGGCAAAGCAAGGAGCCAGAGTCGTAATCAATGGCAAGAACTCTGACCGACTTCAAAAAACAAAGGAGGAATTTGATTCTCAAGGATTATCATGTCTGGCAATTGCAGCTGATGTTACCAGTATTGACGAATGTCAAAGTATGATTGATCAAATCATCTCAAATTATGGTCAATTAGATGGACTGATAGCTAATGCCGGTCTTACAATGGAATCAAATTTTGAAGATACTGATCCAAAGGCTTTCAAACTGGTTTTTGATAGTCATTTATATGGTAGTATTTATCCGGTTAAGGTATCACTGTCACATTTGGAAAAGGTCGGAGGAAGTGTAGTTTTTATCTCTTCATTAGCTGGTTTATATGGCATGCCCCGCTTTAGTGCCTATTGTAGTGGCAAAATGGCATTAACAGCGTTCTGGCAGTCAATGAGATTTGAAAAAAGACGCTCAGGTATTCATTTCGGATTAATGCACATCTGCTTTGTTAAAAATGATGCAGAGAAAACTTTGATCGATCTAAACGGTAAAACAACCCTGATGCCTCCCAGGCCAACGAGAATTCAACAACCTCAGGAGAAGATTGCACGCAAGATCATCAATATGATGAAATACAGAAGAAATCGACAAGTAATCTCAGCTTATGGAAAGCTATATGCTTTCATTGCACGTTACTGTCGACCACTCATGAATTTCTTCCTGAATAATTACTTCAAGACCTGATTGAGTTTAGGAATTTGGGCTATCTTGCGCTTCAAAGTTGGAAGAAATGGGAAGGATAAAGCTAATCGTACTGGCACTGCTCTTCAGTGTCTCAATATCAGCACAATCACAAATCATTAAGGTAGCCTGCATAGGTAATTCCATTACCTATGGAAGCGGATTACAGAATCGCGATAAACAATCATACCCGGCACAATTACAGTTTTGGCTTGGGAAAAATTATGACGTAAAGAATTTTGGCGTCAGCGGTGCAACATTATTAAAAAATGGAAACAAACCATATTGGGATCAACAAGCTTTTACTAATGCCAAAGATTTCCTGCCGGATATTGTCATTATTAAATTAGGCACAAATGACAGTAAGCCGGTTAACTGGTCGTATGCTGAGGAATTCAGTAGCAATTACAAGGAGTTAATCTCCATATTCAAGAGTCTGCCAAGTCGGCCGAGAATATTGATTGCAACACCTGTACCTGTTTTCACAGAGGAGAAATGGGGAATCAGCAGAGCAGTGGTGCGGGATGA
This sequence comes from Bacteroidota bacterium, assembly GCA_018669475.1. Lineage (GTDB taxonomy): Bacteria > Bacteroidota > Bacteroidia > Bacteroidales > UBA12481 > JABHCC01. The sequence goes on from JABHCC010000170.1 coordinate 21,482, forward strand.
GATCCTGCCAATGGTAAAAGAAATTGCGAACTCAACTCATTGTGACTTAGTTGATTTGTATTCGACCTGTTTAAATCAGGGTCGTTTCTTTCCCGATCATGTACATCCTGACCCATTGGGTGCTGAAATGATGGTTGAAGAAATCTACATTAAACTATTCCATAAAACATCTGCTAATCATGGCACTGGTTTTAACACAGCTATTCACCCTGTCCCCAGTCCTGAATACAGAGGAGCATCAGCAGGATGGGGAGAAGGAAAAGACTGGTTCTCACAGCATGATGCAATAAACCAAATTGGAGATGACAGACAGGTTGATTTAGTTTTTCTGGGTAATTCGATTACTCAGTCATGGGGAGGAGAAGGTCGTGAAGTTTGGGCACCTGTCAAAGATCTGTGGGATTCATTATACTCACCGCGAAATGCTGCAAATTTTGGAATCTCAGGTGACCGTACCCAGCATATCTTATGGCGAATTGAGAATGGCAATTTTGATAAAATTAAGCCAAAAGCCATTGTACTTACAATCGGGGTAAATAATTTCAGAGGCAATACAGCAACAGAAATTGCTGCTGGAATTACTTTAATTATAAAGAAATTACGTAAGAAGCTGCCATCAGCCAAAATACTGCTTTTAGGCCCTTTACCTGCCGGAAAAGATAGTGCTGATCCATTGCGAAAGCAATTCCTTGCGGTGCACAAACAGATCAGAAAATTAGGAGTTCACATAGGCGTATCATATCATTGTATAGATAAACCCTTTATTAATGATGACGGAAGTCTGAATTATGAATTAATGCGTACTGATAATATTCATCTGGCTCCAAAAGGATATGAGCTTTGGTCTCAAAAAATTGAACCTGAACTCGTAAAGATTTTTAGTAAATAATAACTATGAATATGAAAAATGCCCAATATAAAAACCTAGGATTATCAGTATTATTAATACTAACAGTATCTGCAGCATCCTTCTCTCAGGATTCACAGAAAATCCGACCCATCAGTTTCTATATAGGAATACAGCCTGCAGTTACAGTTGAACCCTTCGATGAATACCGTAACACTATTGATGTTAATATCTTTCCTCTTATCTTCGAATATGCAATTGATAACAAGTGGAGCATACGTCTGAGCCCTATTGCAAATCTCCAGTTAAGACCTGAATTTCCAGCAGCCATATCACATTTAGGTGCAGGATTAACAGTCCCATATCATTTTTCGAAAAAGAATTCTGAAGAAGGACATCGCGGATTTTATGCCGGCCCTCACGTGGCGGTCACAAATCATAAACTCGATCAATTCAATTCGATTACAGCAGCCGGAGAGATCGGTTTTGCTTTTCTGTTCAATAGTGTTCTTAGCGTCCATGTGGGCGCACAAGCAGGCACCACTTTAATGCTAAATCCGGATACCGGCTATAATGTAATGGTACGTCATGTTGGCGCTATATTCAGTTTTGGATTCTGGTTTTAGTTGAATTTAATCATCAAAAATCCAGAATTATACCCAGGAGAAAGTGTCTATCTGCCTGAGGATAGTAACCGTTAATCAAAGCTCGATTACCACCAGAGTAATAGTTGTACACCCAGGCATGACTTTCATATTCTTCATTTAATACATTCAGGCACTGTATGAAAAATGAAAGATCGCCAATTCCTGCAATTTCTATTGACCATTGTGCTGACAGATTATTAATCCAGTAGGGATCAATTGAGCGAGAATCACTTGATGTATTGTCAATGTACTGTTTACTTACATATTTTGACTCCCATCTCAATTTAAGATTCTCAATTGGTTCCCAGGCAAGCGTATGATTCAGTATCAGCGATGGAGACATTGCAAGGTCAGTAGTGCCCAGAAAATTACTTCTTTGACTCCATGTATCCCAATCATCGACATACTCAATAAAGTCCAGGATTTTATTCTTGCTCACAGTAGAATTAATTTGCCAATCGAGATTATCAGAAATCTTCCAAGCGAAAGACATCTCTATTCCGGCTCGGTATGATTCATGAACATTCATCATTACAGGAGCTCCCACATCATTGATCTCACCAGTATAAACTAATTGGTCCTGGTAATACATCAAATAGGTATTTACAGATAATAATGCTGCATTAAATCTTTTCTCATATCCGACTTCAGTATCTATAAGATTCTCTGGCAATATTTCCTGATCAGGAGAGGCATCAGTGTAATTACTTCTTTTCGGTTCCCTGCTGGCCAGCGACAATGATCCAAATAACTGTTGCTCTTTTGGTAACATCCATTTCCAACCAGCTTTTGGATTAACAAAGTTATATAGGTGATCCTGATTAATGTTTCGAAGGTCATCATCAAATCCTTCAATGCCATAGTTAATTAATCGATATTGTATATCTCCAAAAAGAAAAAGGTTTTTACTCAAACCGTAGTTTGATCGCAAATAGATACTATGGTCAGTCTTCTTTCCTCTTGATCTGTACCATTCATGATCGATCCCTCCATTTGATGAATATTGTGCCCAAATAATTTTACCAAAATGATCACCTATATAGCTATTACTTCCTCCACCCAGAGTAACATCAAGACGATCTTTTGAATAGTTAATCGAGTAAACAGCTCCAAAAAAATCATTATCCAGCCATTTGCGTCTAATGAGATCTGTTTCAGTAATGCTTACACCTCCGATTGATAGCGGTTTCAGGAGATAATCTTCAAGGTCCTCCCCTTCCTTAAATTGCTCATAAAAACCAGAACCACTTGTATAATGAAGTGCAAGATTCCAATTTAAACTTGTATTTAATGCATATGACCAGTGTAATTGATAATGTGTCTGTTGATAATCATCCACTTCGTTCTCATAAGTGTAAGGGTTATAACGCCGGTTATTTAACAAAGAGTCACCAGGTACCCCACCCCAGGCCTGGTATGTTATCTCTTTACCTGAAAAAACTGTAGCCTTCAGCAGACTCTTTTTTTTGTACCATCCGGCAGATGCATACCATGAACTTAGATCGGAGAATGCTCTGTCAATATATCCATCAGAATGAATATCTGACAATCTCATATCAAATGAAAACTGATTATTCAATAAACCGGTACCTGCCTGAACGCTGGCTTTATGAGTGTTATATGATCCCACAGTAGCCTGGACTCGGGCATAAGGCTCAGGATTTAACTGATTTGTCTGAATATTGATATTTGCTCCAAATACACCTGCTCCGTTGGTTGATGTACCAACGCCACGTTGGATCTGGATACTCTCTACCGATGAAACAACATCAGGAATATTTACCCAGTACACATCATGAGATTCACTATCATTGTATGGTATCCCATTGATTGTAACATTAGTACGACTCGGATCTGTTCCTCTTATTCTCAAACCGGAATACCCTATTCCATTACCGGCATCAGAAGTTTGAACAACCGATGGAGTCATAGAAATTAGATACGGAATATCCTGAATTCCGTTAGACTCATTCAACTCTTCCCGGGTGACAGAGGTGTAGCTTACAGGATCTTTTCGACTTGCCCGTGTACCCAAAACAACTATCTCATCACTTACTAAAGTCCGCATCTTCAGAACAATTAACAAACTCGTATCTCGATTAAGATCAAAATACTGTTGGCTTTCGGCATATCCCAAATGATGGACTTCTAATTTTACAGATCCGCTATTGAGCCTTGCTATACTGAACTCACCGGATGCATCAGAGATGGCTCCTCTGAATGATTCGTAAACTAGAATCTGAGCACCTGGAATTGCTACATTCTTTTCATCAACAATTTTACCTGATATCTCTGACTGGCAAAATCCGGGCATAGTAAGGCCTATTATACCAATCATAAAAAAAACAATTTTCTTCATGTTATTTGAATGAATATCTGGCCAATAGTCCCCGTGACCACTCCTCCCTACGTCGGCATTACCCGTATCAGGTTCTAAGGGTATAATCTCAGCCCGTTGTTTTAAGGCACCCCTAGAGGACGAAGCAAAGGTATAAAAAAAAGCCGACCAGGACTCATCCCGATCGGCTAAACCAAACAAACCAAACTCACTAACCTACTCCACATTAACCTTTAATACATCTGAAAAAGCCTTTACAAAACTATCTTTTGGCAGGGCTCCCTGAGCCATTGATGGCTGTCCATCAACCGGGATAAACAACATAGATGGAATACTCTGAATTCCGAAAACCTGTGAGAGTTCTCTCTCTGCCTCTGTATCGACTTTATAAATATCTATTTTATCTTTATACTCCTGAGATAATTCTTCAAGTATTGGGGCTACCATTTTACATGGTCCACACCAGTCTGCATAAAAATCTACTATTGCCGGAAGCTTGCCTTCAAACTTCCATTCCTTACTCTCTTCGTAATTAAAAACTTTCTCTTTGAATGTTTCTTTTGTCAAATGCTCAAGTGCCATATTAATTTCCTCTCTTGAATTATTCTGACACTTACTAATACATTCTAAGTGCCATTTTGTTTATTATTATTTATCTAAATATTTATATTTGTCAATGTATCAATTCTTATGCCAAGGCAGCTCAGTTTCATAATTGTCAAATAACTATCAAAAAATGGTAATTTTGTCAGGATAAGAAATTTGAATTTGTCAGCTAAATGAAAATATCACTGAATAACCCCCTCTTCAAGACAATATCAGAGGTAGCAACAGCTTTAGGGTATGAAACTTATGTTATTGGTGGTTTTGTACGTGATCTTCTTCTCAAAAGATCCTCAAAAGATATTGATGTTGTTTGTGTCGGCAGTGGTATTACTTTGGCTGAAGAAGTCGGTAAAAAGCTTGGTATTAAAAAAGTACAGGTTTTCAGAAACTTTGGGACGGCTATGATCCGGTCTGATAAATTTGAAATTGAATTTGTTGGTGCACGAAAGGAATCATATCCAAGTAACTCAAGAAAACCAATAGTTGAAGATGGTAGTCTGGAAGAAGATCAGAATCGACGTGATTTTACAATAAATGCCTTAGCAATAAGCCTTAACAAGAATAACATGGGTGAATTGCTTGACCCGTTCGACGGCTTGATCGATTTGAAAAATAAAATATTACGCACTCCTTTAGAACCAGATAAAACCTTCTCTGATGATCCCTTAAGAATGCTAAGGGCTATTCGTTTTGCATGTCAATTGCATTTCAAAATCGATCCGGTAGCTTTGGAATCAATTAAGCGTAATCGGCACAGAGTTGATATACTTTCAGCTGAAAGAATTACTGAAGAGCTCAACAAAATAATATTATCCTCCCTACCCTCCATAGGCTTTATCTTACTGGATGAATGTGGCCTACTTGAGTTGATTTTACCCGAATTGTTCAATCTCAAAGGTGTTGAACAGAAGAATGGAGTAAGTCATAAAGATAATTTTTACCACACTATCAAAGTACTTGACAATATTTCTCCTGATACTGATGATCTGTGGTTGCGCTGGGCTACTTTGCTTCATGACATAGCAAAGCCTGCAACTAAACGATTTGACAACGAAATTGGATGGACTTTTCACGGGCATAATCATTTTGGGGCTCAAATGGTTCCGGTAATTTTCAAGAAACTGAAATTACCACTTAATGAGAAAATGAAGTTTGTACAGAAACTGGTAAATTTACACATGCGCCCTATTGTACTGGCTCAAGAGATAGTAACTGATTCAGCGGTGCGCAGACTCCTTTTTGAAGCCGGTGATGACATTGATGATCTGATGACATTGTGTGAGGCTGATATTACCTCGGGTAATCGCAAAAAGGTTAAAAAGTACCTCAGTAATTTCACTCTTGTCAGAGAAAAATTAGTTGAGATAGAAAAGAAAGACCGGGTCAGAAATTGGCAACCACCAATCAGTGGTGAAGAGGTAATGTCTTTTTTTGGAATTCCGCCATCACGTGAAGTCGGAATTATTAAAAACTCCATTAAAGAAGCCATTCTTGAAGGTGAAATACAAAATAACAGAACAGAGGCTATTGGTTTCATGATTACACTTGGTGAGAAACTAGGATTAAAACCGAAACAAACAGAAATATAAGCAACTGAATATGAATGACAAATTACAATGGGATCCAGGCACATTAATTTATCCCTTGCCTGCAGTGATGGTTAGTTGCGGACAAGATGCCACCAGCTACAATATCATCACCATTGCCTGGACAGGAACCATATGCACCCAGCCTGCAATGTGCTATATATCTGTCAGACCTGAAAGACACTCATACAAATTGATAAAAAACTCTGGTGAGTTTGTCATTAACTTAAGCACTATGCAATTAGCCAGAGCTACAGATTGGTGCGGAGTAAAATCGGGGCGGGATTTTGACAAATTCAAAGAAATGAATCTAACACCAAGAAAAGGTGAAAAGGTACTGGCTCCAATTATTGTCGAATCCCCGGTCAATATTGAATGTAAAGTGAAAGAAATACACGAATTAGGTGTACATCATATGTTCATTTCCGAGGTAGTCCATATCCAGGCAACAGAGAAATACATGAATCCAGCCACCGGGAAATTTGAATTATCAGGCTCTCAGCCAATTTCCTACATGCATGGCAGTTATTATGAAATGGGAAAAAGAATAGGAAAATTTGGTTACAGTGTGGAAAAGAAACGAAAGAAGAAATCCAGGCCAAAAGAATAAATGTTTAGGAAAGATCGGCAATACTTTCAGTTTTGCGCTTATGGATTCTTAAAGAACCTGAGACTTTTCGAACCATTTCTTATCCTGTTTCTCAAGAATGAGGGTATGACATTTACCCAGATAGGAGTTTTATATGCTATCCGGGAGATAGCAAGAAACCTGTTTGAAATCCCCGGAGGTATTTTTGCCGATGCAACTGGTCGTAAAACTTCATTATTACTGGCCTTTTCGGCATATATTATTTCATTTTTAACTTTCTTTTCTGCAAGTTCTTTCTTAATCTTTTCACTTGCTTTCTTGTTATATGCCTTTGGTGATGCCTTTAGAACAGGAACACATAAAGCCATGATAATGTCTTACCTGCAGCTTAATAATTGGTCGCAATTCAAAATTGATTATTATGGTCACACCAGGTCCTGGTCACAAATTGGATCTGCAGTATCAGCCATATTGGCAGCACTTACGATTCTGTTTACCGGGGAATACAAAATAGCATTTCTGATCTCAATTATCCCATATCTGCTTGAATTGATAAATCTTGCCCTATATCCAAATTATCTAAATCGCCCCAGAGGACAAAAGTCTGAAAAAAGAGGATTGCACCTTCTAAGTCAGACCACAAAGGATTTTATCAACTCTTTAAAGAACAAGGAAGTGCTGAGATCAATTCTTGGTCTCAGTATATATTCTGGCTATTATAAAGCAAGTAAGGACTATTTGCAGGCCATGATTCAGATATTTGCCATCAGTTTGCCTTTGTTTCAGAGCCATTTGGATATTAGGAGAGAGGCTATCCTGGTTGGAACAGTATACTTTATCATGTATCTGGCAACATCGATTGCTTCCAGGCGATCCGGGCCATGGGTAAGAACACAGAAGTCAGTTCATTCAGCGATGTCCAAAAGTCTGTTGATTGGAGCTTTATGTGGGATAGCAAGCGGTGCATTAATAATAGCAGGTCAAAACCTGCTCGCTATAATATTCTTTGTTGGAATTTATCTTTTTGAGAATCTGAGAAAGCCAATAGGCATTGCACAAATCTCAGATCATTTAGATCAAAAGGTACTGGCATCTGCACTTTCTGTAGAATCTCAGGCTGAGACAGTTTTTGCAGCCCTGTTTGCTGTCTTTATTGGATTTATGGTTGACCACACAACTCTGGGTATTGCATTAATCTCAGTATCAGCACTTGCATTGATACCAGGATTATTATTCATCAAAAGAAATTGACAACTAATCCCTGTATCTCAGTTTCAATTCAACAGGCAGATGATCAGAATACCCTCCGTTGAAATAATCTCCCAGGTAGGTTCTGAATGGTTTCTTACCCATATAAGTATTGTCTTCCTGAAACAAATAGTGACGTTCGATAATTCCTAAATCTGATGGTCGGCAATATATGCTACCAGTAGTATCTAACAAACCACCTGACACAACAAACTGATCCAGAGAATTCCAGTCTCCCTTATATTTATAAGAACCTATTGAGCTGTTCTCCATTAAGTACTTTGATATTGCGTACAAATTCCCATCCTTGGGTTTGTCGTATGAATGCAGACCGTTTAGTCCCGAGACAATACTTAAATCATCAGGCTCGTCATTGAAGTCACCAGTAATAATAATGCGAGCCTTCGGATCTTGTTCGAAAATACTATCAACTTTTGTTCTTACGAGTTCAGCTACAAAGATCCGCTTTGGACGACTTTCAATTTCACCTCCTGATCTGGATGGCCAATGATTTACAAAGAGGTGTATTTCACCCGTACCGGCCAGATTCCCTTTGGCGTACAGCACCTCTCTGGTACTATATCCTGCGTTAAACGGGAACCATACTGAATATAGATTATAGCTCAGCAAGTCAAAGAGATCAGTTCGATAAAGCAAAGCAACATCAATGCCACGATAATCTGGCGATTCTTTATGAACAATCTCATATCCAGCAGCCTTCATGTTTGTTGAGGCTAGCATAAGCTCCAGAACATCACGATTTTCTACTTCGCAAAGCCCAATAAGCGGTGGCCAGGTACCCTCTCCCGCATCCTCAACAACTTTAGCAATTTTAAAAACCTTATCGAATAATTTATCGGTATTCCACTCTTTATCTGATTCAGGCATAAACTCCTCATCTCTGGTCTCAGGCTGATCAAGAGTATCAAACAGGTTCTCTACATTATAAAAAAGCATCCTGTGAAATGGATTTAAATCAACAACAGGCTCTTCTTCCTGGCCTTCCCTCCCACAGGCTCCTGCCATCAGACCTAAAGCAAGGATAAATAGTAAATATGATTTCAGTATGTTCATTTGGTATTATTTCTCTTCAATTC
>JABHCC010000171.1 GCA_018669475.1 Bacteroidota bacterium
TCAAGGGTAAGCATTCATCTGATTGCACCGGCAAAGCCTCTGACAATCAAGACACCAGGTGTTATAGAAAAACGGGACACACTAGATGGGATGACCTTCCTTTTCAAAGGCGATCCGCGGCAACTCCTGCGTGATCTGTCTGAACTGCCAATCGGACGAATCAGCATTGTTGAACCTGACCTTGAGGAGGTTTTTATGCATTATTATGAAGATCAAAATGGGGAGGTGCAGTCATGAATAACAATTTGTATAAGAAAGATTTCAGAAAGGATCTCAAAGTCCTGTTCTTTATTACCCTGGCAATGCTTGGATTTCTAGCCATCACTTTATCAATGTATTCAGCCATGAAAGATAGCATGAGTGCCGTAACAGATTTGTACAGCACCATGCCGGCCGCCTTCCAGGATGCACTCAATTTTCACGAAGGACAGTGGAATTCAGTACTCGGATTTTATGCTACCTACTTTGTCTATTACGTGCCCATGATGACAGGAGCCTACGCCATATATCTGGGTTCAAGCATTTTATCACGCGAAGAACAGCAGGGAACAGCTGAATTTTTGCTAACTCGTCCGATCACCCGTAATCAGATTATCAGCAGCAAGCTGGCTGTTTTATTGACCAATATAACTGTGGTAAACCTGGCCTTGTGGATCAACGGAGTTCTCTGGACCGGGATCATTGAAGATTTCCCTACCACTTTTTTGCCATTAAGTATCGTTCACAGTTATGGATTATTCATATGCTATTTCTTCGGAGTGATGGGATTCTTCATCACAGTACTAATGAAACGCGCAAAAGCAATTATTGGTCCGGCCATCGGTTTGGTGATGTTCATGTATATGTTCGATATGGTTTTACGAATAAGCGACAAAGTCCAGTTCCTGCTCTATTTTACGCCATACAAATACATGAATATCGACCTGCTCAATACTCACTATCACATGGAATGGTGGCGTCTGCTCGTCCTGGCTGTGGCGACGGCACTGATGATATCGCTGAGCTACCTGATATACCGAAAAAAGGATATATTGCTGTAGCTCAGTTGCAACTTCCAACAACGGAGGGATGTGAGACGAATTGCTTTGAATTATTATCTTTGCTTCAAAGTTGAAATCATGTCGATAAAAGTTAAGAATATCACTAAGTTATATGGTGAACAGAAAGCGCTTGATGACGTTTCATTTTCTATTGAAACAGGTGAAATTGTGGGCTTTATTGGTCCGAATGGTGCAGGGAAATCTACTTTGATGAAAATCCTTACCGGATTTATTCCCCAAAGCTCCGGTGAATGTTCTATCAACGAAATGGATATCCTGGAGAATTCTCTGGAGATCAGACAACAAGTGGGCTATCTTCCTGAAAACAATCCGCTTTATGCTGATATGTATGTGAAGGAATATCTTAAAATGGTTACTAAGATTTATAGAAAACAAGGTAGCTTATCCAAAAAACAGGCTATCGATGACCGGGTTAAAGAAATGATTGGTCTGACAGGACTCGAGCGCGAACAGCACAAAAAAATTGGTGCCCTATCTAAAGGTTACCGCCAACGTGTTGGCCTGGCACAATCATTAATTCATGATCCATCAGTGCTAATTCTGGATGAGCCAACATCTGGCTTAGATCCTAACCAGATCATCGAAATAAGAAATTTCATTGCTGAAGTGGGTAAGAAAAAAACTGTCTTACTATCCACACATATCATGCAAGAGGTTGAAGCCATTTGTGATCGGGTAATCATCATCAATCTGGGTAAAATAGTGGCAGATGACTCAGCCCAAAAGATACAATCTCAAGCCATTAACAAACATCAAACCATAGAGGTAGAGTTTGAAAATCAGGTCAATGGCAAGGCCCTGAAAGAAATTCATGGTGTTGTAAAAGTCAAAAAAATAGACACTAAACACTTCCTCCTCGAAGGACAGCCCAACCGGGACATTAGATCAGAGATTTTCCAATGGGCAGTAAAAAATAAAGCCAATATTCTTGAGCTAACCAAGCGCGAGAAAAGTATGGAGGAGGTGTTTCAGGAACTAACCAGATAAGCTACAAGCAACAAGCGGTAAGCATAATTGGGAAAGTTTTCAGTTTTCAGTTATCAGTCATCAGCAAGGCTTTCGTCTTCATCCCTGCTCGAGGGAAAACAATTCTTACCTTTACCCCATGCAACGTCGTACAACCAGGATCGTAAATATTGGAGGTGTAGCTCTCGGTGGTCACCACCCCATCCGTGTTCAATCAATGACAAACCTGCCAACTGCCGATATCAAAGGCCAGGTTGAACAAATTCTCAAATGTGCTGACGCAGGAGCCGAATATATGAGGATAACAGTTCCCACCCTGAAAGATGCAGCCCATTTTGCCGAAATAAAAAAACGCCTGAAAACTACTTCATCAGTAAATATTCCCCTGATAGCCGACATCCACTTCTCACCCAAAGTAGCCATAGAAGTAGCCAAAGTAGCCAACAAAGTAAGAATCAACCCAGGGAATTTTATTAAATCGGGAGTCCCCGATTTAATCGGGAATCGGGAATCGGGAGTCGGGACCAGGGACCAACGACCAGGGACCAACGACCAACCTTTCCTCTCCCGTCTTCGTGATGCTTTGCTTCCTTTATTGATTGTATGCAAAGACTATGGCACAGCGATCCGTATTGGTACGAACCATGGATCACTTTCTGAACGGATTATGAACCTCCACGGCGATACTCCTGAAGGTATGGTAGTTGCCACAATGGAAGCTATTGAAGTCTGCCGGATGGAGAATTTCCATGATATCGTCATCTCACTTAAATCTTCAAATGTGCGGGTCATGACACAGGCCACCCGACTGTTTGCAGAACAAATAGATGCGAAAGGCTGGAATTACCCCATTCATCTGGGAGTCACCGAGGCCGGAGATGGCGATGACGGCAGAATAAAATCAGCTGTCGGAATAGGTTCGCTTCTGGTCGATGGAATAGGTGATACAGTACGGGTAAGCCTTACTGAAGATCCCGAGAATGAAATTCCCGTGGCTTACAATATCCTGCAGGCCGCAAGATCCCGGATTACCAAAACCGA
>JABHCC010000172.1 GCA_018669475.1 Bacteroidota bacterium
CATCATTAACCCTGAGACAGGTCAACATGCTCAGGCTGGTGATGAAATAAGCATTTGGAGTTATGATGAAGATTCAGGCATTTGGAAATTTGAAGGAAAGAAAACTATTTATCCTACACCTGAAGGCTTAGGAATTAAGGCAGAGATCCCTCACCTGTCGAGCTGGAATCTGGCCTGGACGGGTGCCAACAATCATGCCGGATGGAAAAAAATTGAATTTCTTTCACCATCAGCAAGCTATGACTCGAATGATTTCAGTTTCGCAGTTACTGTAGTTATGGATCCAAGTAATAGCCTTTCTCTTTCTGAAGCCAGTTGGTCACAAAGCTACGTGATGACAGGAAGCCCTGATGGTAATAATGAGCTTTTCATGAAGAATTTTCCAAGTGAACCACTAATCATTTCTTTCACTAATTTGGATGTTTGTGGTGTTTCTCTTTGGGAAACCCCATCTGATATAGCTGTAAACCTAAGTACATATTCAGGTGATTACAGTTTAACCCTGACTCCTTCATCCAATCAGTCAACCAGAACGGTGAATGTGATAATACATTGTCTTGACACAGGTCAGGATATAACCCCTACCCAAACCCTCATGGGACGATATCGTGAAAAAGGAACAAGCTGCTGGATAATCAAGTCTTTTACTAATGGTACAACTACCATTGGCGGACTTGAAGACAATACAGTTTACGAAATTCAGGCCTGGTATAACAACTCCTGGGTTCCTGCTTCTCCATATGAGAAAAATACAGGTACAGGAAGTACAGTTCTTTTCGAACCAGCCATAAATTGCATTTGATAACATTCACATTAAATACAAAAAACCCACTATAATTATAGTGGGTTTTTTATTGGCCCTTTGTTAATTACTTTCTTAAAAACTCAAGCAAGCTAGCATGTCATTTGCATGTGTTTAAACGTACTTTGTTTAAAGAAAGATGGACAAAATGATAAAATTAAAATCATTGGGGCTTTTACTGGGTATTGTTTCAATACTGATTGGGCTGAGTAATTGTTCAAAGATTGAGAATGGATTATCACAGCTTCAGTGGCAAATTGATTTTGATCTGGTTAACACATCCTGGGACATTCAATTCAAGGATGCTGCAACGGGCGAATTTATTGGTCTTCACGATGACACACGAGTTGAAGTAAATATTACAGGGCCTGATCAGGCTCATGTTCTTGACATGGCTGGTATCAGGCATGATCTTTTCTTTTCAACAAAGGGTTTTCTAGGCTTAGTCTTACATCCTGACCGTGGAAATCCGGGCGAGAATGATCCAGTCAAAATCACAGTTCACGCAAAAGTTGATGGATTCCTACCTGTTCAGGTTCCGATAGAGACTTTTCACATAGGTATTCAACCGATAGAGATTATGCTGGTAAACCTGAATGCCCCTCCTGAAGGGGTGAAGGTTTTTCATGAGGAAAATATCAGTAATGTTGTCTATGGGAAACTTGAAGATTCCTTGCTATTATATACTCCAGGAAATCGATTGGAATTACTAATTCCGAAAGACACAGAGTTAAGAGATAAGAATGATCTTCTGTTGGGAGGCCCCCTGACTATTACTTTGGCATTATGGGATTGCACGAAGGAAAGTGCTATGCAAGCTTTAAGCGGAGGGCCTCTTGCCTTACTGAATGTTACACAATTTGAACTAGGCATCAAGCAACCGGCCAGCCAGGTTTTCATTCGCATACAAGATCAATACGGAAAAATCGCAAGCCAACTAAGTAAAAGTATGGAGGCAACTTTTTTAGTCGACCCGGAAATTTTCCATCCGGAGATTGGCAGGTTTGTGAGACCTGATGACGTATTACCTGTTTATGTTCTGGATGGGTTAACTGGTGTATGGTCGAGAGAAAACACCGTAGTATTGGAGGCTTTCCAAAATAAGGTTCTGGCAAGAATAACACTCAATGAATCTGGCATGTTTCATTTCGGATGGATGGATCAGTCTTATTGTCCAAATCCCCTTCCCTTAATATTCTCAAGCTTGCCTGAATATAGTCTGCTACCCTACTCTTTTCGATTGAAAGTTTATAGAAATTATGATAACCAGTTTCAGTATTTATTCTCCTTTTGCATAGCAGGACAGACCAATGGCAATTCTGAACTTAGATACTTGCCTGTAGGTAAGGAGTTAATACTGAGATTTGAACCATATATCAACTGTTCTGATCCATATTACAGAAGTCCAGACCCAGTGTTACTTACCGGAGAATGCTCTATTAATGAGCCACTTGAGAACCACTTACTGCCTTTACCCCCCGGGGAAGTCAGAGAATTGGATGTTGTTTTCATTGACACACAACATAATAACACTGAATATACACCTGCTTCTTTTGCAGGATATTACAGAAAAATAGGTGATTCTTGTTGGAATTCGGCCATGGTTTACAAAGGAACCAGTTACCTGTATAAGGTTAATCCTGGAGAACAATATGAAATGGGAATTAATTTCAAAGGGCAGTTTCACAGGAAAGAAATAGTGATTAGTGAATCTGGAATTTTGCATGTTAAGATTGAGATCGATTAGAGAAAGGATGACTGTCTGCAAGGTTTCAGTATATTAATATTGTTTAGTAAGTATTAGATTTTAAGAATAAGGGATATGAAGCGATTTTCTTCTCATTTAGTTTTTTTTGGTGTTATAATGATTCTCATGGCCAGGCCTTGTCTTGGACAAAAGTTCAAGTTTGTAATTCCTCCTATTGACTGGACTTCCGGATGGGCAGCTGGAGTGAAAGTCTCAACAACCGGCCCTGGGATTGAGGGAATAAAGTCGATTAATAAAAACTGGAATGCAAGAATTGGATTCAGTCTCTTACCCATACACATTAATCAAAATATTGATCAAAACAACCTGGGATTGGCAGTGGATGCCTGGGTACGCACTGGTGGGGTAAACCTCCAGGCAGATTTTCACCTTTCTGAATGGTATTATTTTACTGGTGGACTTTGGTTCAATCTGGTAAAGGCTGATTTGGATATCCAATTATCTGATGCGGTAGATTTCGGTGATATATCGATTTCCCCTGCTCAAATTGGCACCTTTAATGTCGTTGCTAAACCCGGTTCACGTATTTCACCATATCTGGCTGTTGGCTTTGGAAATCCATTACCCGACAAAAATCGCAAATTCTGGTTCAATGCAGAACTTGGTACATGGTACCATCATAAGCCAAGATTCTTCCTTGATGCAGCTGGAATGATTGAACCCACAGCCAATATTGAAAATGAAAAAGCCCTGGAAAATAATTTCAAGGGCTTTAGATTTTATCCGGTATTTACCATACAAGGTAATTACAGAATCAACTAGAATTCTATTTTAAACGTACGATTTTATCGGTACTTTTTATTGTCATAGGAATTGACATTGGTGTAGGAAGTTGAGGCGACTCAATGGAGATAATTCCACTTATTGTTGTATGACCTTCTCCTGTAATTGTTAAACCTGTAAGTGGATCTATTTCATACACAGCATCCTTGCCGCCTGACAATTCATACTGCATTTCCATTCCCTGAACTTCCATTGCTTCACCACCTTCTCCCATATCAATTTTCACTTGTTGAGTAAGGGTAATAGCATCAACAGTCACCTCAGTAATAGTTTGCTGTATGGTATTTTTCATTGAGATCATTTGCTTTGTTTCCTTTACTGACTCCCATGCTTTGCCCACTTTTACTTTGCTCTCAGGAAAGATAAAAAACTGGTTACTCAAATTCTGCTTTATTGCTTCCTCTGTTCCAAATTGAGAAGCCAGACTAGCATATATCTGTGACCCCGACCCGGCCTCTGCCACCAAGTCTTCTGATTTTTTTGCCAAAGATTCAACATCCTCTACCTCAAGAACTTCCCCATGCGGTGTCATTGTAAAGATTATTTCTTCATCCCATAACCAGCCTATCATTTTAAAAGCATCATCATCCTCAGACATGTCATCTGAATTAAACTCAATGTCGCCCATGGGAGAGACTGTTTTCATTTTTAACCTGTTGATTTTCATTGAAATCCGGTAATTTCCATCTGCATTTACCATTAGCACTTTATATGCCAACACCTGGCTAATTTCTGTACCAGAATTTTGAGCTTGTCCCATAACCTCCTGTGCTATATCCTGGCTTGTCACAAGTTCAAAAGTAAATTCCATTCCCTCTTCAAGGACATATTTTAGTTGCACCTTTTTAGCCTCTACGCTTAAACTGGTCACTATAGCTAATAGCAATACATATACAATTCTCTTTGTCTTCATTAGTTTCGGTTTATTAATCAATTAGTAATACTTATTTCTGTCACAGTGTAATTTTCCGTCGATGACTTCAAGTTCAGCCACTTGTAAAGATGTCCTTTTCCACTCAAAAGGCTGAGTATACTGATAGCCTTGCAAAAAGCGTGGTTTATCAAACAATCTCCTGCCGGGATGCACAAAGTAAAACATAAAGGCCCGGTCTTCCAAAATTATCACATCCGGATGCTGCCCGAACCAGGCATCATCAAAGCGTAATCCGGGATCAACCATTAATTTGCCCTGATGAACCCAATCTTCACTATGTTCAGAGCGATATATACCAATCCCCTGCCCTGTATCGGTTAACAACCAGTAGTATTCTTTCCAGTAAATTACATTTGGGGCCTCATGTGAGCGATCACTGGCAGAACTCTCATCAATCATTATCCAATTGAACAGATCAATACTTTCAGCTGCCCTGGTAATTGAACCTGCTGCTTCATCTTTGTACCACAATCTCCAGATCCCATCGTCCATTTTCATTACACCCGGATCTATCACTCTGTCAGATGCGAGATTCAGTTGAGATTCAAATTTCCAATTTAGCAAATCATCAGATGTAAAGTGAACAATATGACGCTCTCCTCCCCAGGCATGGTAAATCCCCCGAATGAAGGTAACGTACATATGATAACCCTCATCTGTTTCTATAACTTCAGGAGCCCAATAAGTTAACTGTCCCTGCTCGAAATCCATTCCCTCGCAGGTCCCTTTGTAATACCATGTTTTTCCATAATCAGCTGAAGCCGCAATACCAA
>JABHCC010000173.1 GCA_018669475.1 Bacteroidota bacterium
ATTTTAACGTCTTTGATATGACTTGAGAACCTTTTTGCTGTTCCTTCGATATAATTGTATCTCAGCTTATCGCTTGGGATTCTGCGTTTAAATTTCAATTCACAGTTTATGAGACCTTTCTTTGATCCGGAGATTTTCATAACAGCAATTCCATCTGACCTCGAAACAAACAGTTTACGATTATATGTTCCATGCCTGTCTGTCCATTGAACGTGAGTTTCACCAGTTTCAAAGTTTACAGATCTGCTATAATCACGAACTTCTGCTGCTGTATTCATTGAAACTCCAAGATCAAATGCAGGTACAAAAGGATCGGGGTACATAAAACTTTCCTGTCGGGATAAATCAAATTGCAATTGAGTAGCTGACCTATACAAACCTTTATCGATTAATTGTCTGATTTCAAAAAGACGTGCTGATTGATCCGGGGGCATTGTTGGTGCTCCCATTGGAAGGAACATACGTTCATGAGTGAAAATCACTGTTTCATCAAGTGGCCGACTTAAGACGTTAGCTCCCATGGTACCATTTCCCGATATCAGGCCTTCTTCCCAGGTTGCAGCAGGTGTTGTACTAACGAAGCCACGATCGGGCATCGTAATTTGTGCGGATAGTATTGTTGGAATAAATACTAATAGAAAGACTAGTTTTTTCATGATTATATTTTGCTTGTATTTTCTTGCTACTTATTTTCTGTACTGCGCTATTGGGTCTTGAAACTAGTTCAGGATGACAATGGTAGCAATTACTATCATTCTCACATTGGTAAATTGCCAATTTTCTCTACTTCCAGACTATAAGATCGTAAATCCTTGCCATCTCTCTGAAACCAGGCACTTACTTTAGTTTGTCCTGACGACAATTTAATTTTAAAATTTATTGTTTCAGCACCTTGCTGAACTTCTTTCTCAATCACCTCATCCCCAATTGACAGGAATCCCTTACTAATCCTCGAACCCTTAAGCGTCTTTCCCGTCTCCTTAGGCCTAAAATATGGCTGTATATCATACTCGCCTTCCTTCTCAACATCAACAACCCAATACGCAGGTTCCCCTTTCGGACGGTGAGCATCATGAGAGTAGAGCATGCTCGGATCTTCCTTTTCATTGCCTACAATTATTGGATTAAACTGATCAAAATTAGTTGATATATGCTCCCACCAATCTTCGTATTGAGCTGTAAGTTTCTGTACAACATCAGGATATTCAGCTACCAGGTTTTTTGTTTGTCCTTGATCATCAAGGATATCATATAGTTCTAATGTATCTCTGTTAAGCAATCTCCATTGTTCAGTAAGTACCTGATATTCTTTATACTTTACTGTAAAATCGACTCTTTGATTATGAACAAATAGAGTTCTGTCCGGCCAATTATCTTCATTGCCTTGAATCAGATTCCTCAAACTTATCCCGTCAAAATCACCTTGGCTGGGAGTTTCTAAACCACACCAGTCGATGAGACTAGGAAGTAAATCGATGTGAGCTGTAAGTTTGCTAATATCCGTACCTCCTCCAATATCACCATCGGGCCATCTGATGAAGCATGGTACGCGATGTGCATTCTCATATCCCCATATTTTGCCGCCTCGCATATCGCAGCTATATCCTTCTTCAACAAATCCATTCTCATCGATAATTATCCCACCAAACCATGGACATGGTCCGTTATCGGTCATGAAGATCAAAATGGTATTGTCAGCAAGATCCAGATTATCCAGTTCATGAATAAAAATCCCAAGGTCTTCATCCACCTTGGCTATCATCCCATAATAGTTAGCGAGCCTTTCTGAAACCATTGATTTGTATGGCTCAGAATATGCAGAATCAACAAGAAGAGGGGCATGGGGCACGTTTGTAGAAACATAGCAAAAAAAAGGATTATCACGATTTTCTTTTATGTACTTCATAGCCTCTGTGAACCAAACGGTGTTACAATATCCTGAGTACTGTTCTCTGACACCATTATGAATATAGGTATCATCATAATAATCATTACTGGCATAATCAGGGTTCGCACCAACAGCACCACCTCCATGAATGAGGGATTCCTCAAATCCTCTGTCCATTGGTCTGAAAGGATAATTCTCTCCGAGATGCCATTTGCCAAATATTGCTGTTTTATAACCCGCATCCCTGAATACCTCAGCCATGGTTACATTGTCAGTTCCAAGTAAGGATCTTCCACCAATGGTATGCCAAACGCCTGTTCGTGATGAATACTGACCTGTTAAAAGAGCCGATCGAGTTGGTGCACAGCATGGATCTACATGAAAATTAACCAAACATACACTTTGATCATGGAGTTTATCCATTGCAGGAGTTTTGACGTACGGACTTCCATGCGCTCCAATATCACCATAGCCCTGGTCGTCGGTCATTATCAGGATTACGTTTGGCTGAGATTCCTTGCAAGAGGGCAAAAAGGCAAGAAGGCAAAAAGGCAGGAAGGCAAGAAGGGTTATTCTCATGACAAAGGTTTGGTGAATAAAGATACAATCACCAAGTTAGTGAGAATTCCTCTTTGTTTGCTTGTTTGAGGTGGAAATTGCGCTGGACTGATCCACCCCCGGCCCCTCCTTTGTCAAGGAGGGGAGCAAAACATAGCCCCTCCTTGACAAAGGAGGCCCTATGTTTGTAAAACGAAGCATAAGCCTGGAAATTTATTAGTTTTAGAATGCACTCTAAAAACCATAAATAAACCAGACTTATGCTTAAACAAAGTAACAAAATTGATTTTAATGGAAAGAATATTTATGTTGGATTTGATGTTCATTTGAAGAGTTGGAAGGTTACTGTTATGACTGAAAAACTTACTCATAAGACATTTTCACAACCGCCCAAGCCGGAAGTGCTTGGGGTGGATTTGCGCACCTCCAAAGCTAAAATTTACTACCAAGAAACTCTTCCTATTTCCTACCTTTACATGTCTGAAAACTATCATTATGAGGAATCTTCTAAGAATATTTTTGATTGCCGGAATGCAGATTTTGACTACTAATGGTCAAGCCCAAAACCCACAGGTTCACTGGAATTTTAATGAATTTTCAAATGGATCCATCGTAGAACTTGTATCTCAAATCGCGGATACTTTGGAAGGAAATTTCCATGAGGCAGGTGGAGTAATCGGAAACGGAATTCGCCTTGATGGATTTACCAGCTGTTTAAAAACTCAGGGTAATAATAGATTGATCAAGGGAGATGAAATCACCATCGAAGCGTGGGTGTCACTCGGAAATTATCCATGGAACTGGTGTCCGGTATTATCAACAGTTTCAAATGAGAACCAAGGATATCGATTACAGGTTGGTCCTTTGGGTCAGGCATCCCTTGAAGTTGCAGTAGGAGAACAATGGCTTACCTGTTCAAGTGGAAATGAGGCTCTCCCACTCCGCACCTGGATGCATGTGGTTGGTGTATATACTGCTGAAAAGAATCTTAAACTATATATAAATGGACGCTTAGTTGCGACCACTGAAATCCATGGTTCAATCCGTTTTCCTAATAAAGGGTATCAGATAGGAATGATAACCAATCCTTCAAAACCATCTGATATCCACCGTACTTGGGGAACAATTGAGCAATATTTCGGACTTGATGGGATTCTGGATGAGATCAAGGTTTATGATACTGCTTTAAGCTCAGATCAGGTAAAAACCAAATTCAGTTCTGTGTCTCCCGGACAGGCAGATATTGCGCCACGAAAGCTTCCAACAATTGAGAATCATCCCAGACGATTTGGAGCATTTTACACTAAGCTTAAGTATTATCCCGGATGGGATGATTTATGGCCGGTTGATCAGGATCCTGATATCGTGGTTTGCTTTGATAAA
>JABHCC010000174.1 GCA_018669475.1 Bacteroidota bacterium
ACAAGCAAAAACCATGCTCATACAGTAACTCAATAAGCATGAGTATTGCTAAAGTTCTTGTCAATATTGCAGCAAGGGCAAACAAAGAGAAAAAGCTGCTAGATGCATGTTGTGGTGTTGGTACAATAATGTTAGAAGCCTGTTTTGCAGGAAATAACATTGAGGGTTGCGACATTAACGAGAAGATATGTAAGCATGCACGAGAAAATCTTTCTCACTTCAACTATACTGCAAATGTATATCACTCCGATATAAAAGACATTAGCAAAAGGTATGACGCTGCTATTATTGACCTGCCATACAATTTGTTCAGCGATGCTAATGAAAATGATATCTTACACATTATTGAGTCAACAGCAGAAATCACAAATCGACTTGTTATTGTATCTACCTCAGATATTACAACCTTAATTAGCAACGCAGGATTGAGAATATCAGATTATTGCAGCGTTAATAAAAGAGGTAAGGCAAATTTCAATAGAAAAATATGGGTTTGTGAAAAGAATGCATAACTCTGATATTTCTAACTGATATAGATTCATTATTTTGGAGCATTGAAATAAAGGCGAAAATCTGAAGCTGTAGTTTGATATCTTTAGCTACAAAAAGATATTCAATTCACATGAAAAACCTGACTCAACTCTTTCTCACAACTCTGCTAATCGTCTTTGTCAATCCTCTCCTTATAAGCGCTCAGAATCAAGCTCAAGAAGCGTCTGTGAGCAATCACCAGCTCAGTCTGTCCTTCAATCCTGACACCCGTACATTTGAGCTTTTAGATGCAAGCGAAGGGCTCATTTTATCAGCTGGAATTATTAAAGCAAATATTGGGGGTGAAATAATCTCCACTGATGATCACAGGATTAATCCGATAGTAAAAAAGAATAGCAAGGGAATCTTATCAATGCATTTCCATAAGAATCTGATGGTGATCATCCGCTTGTCGGGAGATGGGAAAATTAAATTCTCAACCGAAGGAACCATTACTGATTCTGTTTGGTTTACAGCCCGTGCTCCTTTATCTGATCGGACAATGGGAGGATTGCTTCACAATCAACAGGATGGCGACCGGAATACTGTGGTTCAGACAATGGGATTTCTTGATGTACCAGGCTTGATTTCGATTTTTGATCCATTGAAAGATCTGGCTCTTCAAATCTCCTCAGATGGGATGGCCGGATGGGAGCGTAACTACCAGTGGCAGCTTGAGGCCTCGGCATTAGTTGGACAAGAACTTTGTGTAATTCAGCTATTCAGGCATTATTACCGTGATACTCTGGGTATCACTTATTATGCGCCAATTAAAAAGCGTGGATATTTTCAAAAGGCACCAGCTCTGGCTATGACATGGGTGGGGATTGAAGGAAAGTATAACCGACCATATTTTTCTCAACGAAAGGAATGGTTGTATCCTAATATCGACTGGGTATCAGAACACCTGCTTCCTTATGCTGGAGAGATGATATTCCAGCTCGATGACAATTATCCTATCGACGATCCTCAGTATATGCGCGATATATCTGATTATATACGTAGAAAAAATCTGATCCCAGGTATCTGGATTGCTCCATTTGGTGTTGCCCCTTTTGAAGAGGAAAAGAAACATCCCAAATGGTTTATCCATAAAGCGGATGGTTCAGCTATTACTACATTTTCTGGTTTGAGCTACGATGATGTTAGACATTATATTTCCACCGTTTTAAATGTGAACTCAGATGAGGGTGTTGAGAAGTGGTTTGCCGGTTTTTTAAAGCAGGTGAACAATGAATGGAACTATGATTACTACAAGGTTGACGGTATCCCGGCTGCCTTAAATGTATATAAGCAATCGGTTGATGGTGGGGGAGTTGAAGGGGTAAGAAGAGGGTTACAGATATTTCGTGATGTGGTAGGGCCGGATAAGTACATTAATACTTGTTGGGGCCTTCCCCTCGAAGGCATAGATATTGTAAACGGATCACGGGTTGGTGGTGATACTGAGCAGGCAAACCAGGTAGTGAGTCAGGTGGCTGTTGCTCATAATTATTTGAATAATGTTGCCTGGTATAGCGATCCTGATGGAGCCGCTAATATGTATGCTTCAACCGAGGCACGAGCTCGCCTTAATTTTCAGGGTAGAGCTTTACTTGGACAACCTTATGTTACAGATGATAACTGGACAAAAGTGCCGAATGAGATTTTATTCGTGTGGCAGAGAACACTACCAACTATTGAAAGTTTCCCAACCAACCTATATAAAATTTCAGAGCCTAATCAATATGATCATTTTGATCTGAAAATAAAGAAACCATGGGGAGAATGGGACATTGCCAGTCTTAATAATTATGAGAACAGTGCTCGTCAGATGACTCTTGACCTGGGAAGAATGCCCCTGAATTCAGAAGAGCTTTATATATACGATTTCTGGAACCAGAAATATATAGGAAAGCATTCTGCTGAGGCAAAAATTAGCATAAACATGGAGCCGATAGATGCACAATGTTTTAGTTTGGTTCCGGTGCAAAATAATCGACCAGTACTAATCTCTACCAGTAGGCATATTACACAGGGAGGAGTTGATCTGGTAGATGTGAAGCAATGGAAAGCTGATGATAAAGATGCCTGGTATTTCGATGGAAAGTCAAATCATTTGATAAAAGATGATCCATATGAATTGGTTTTTATGTGTAATGGATATGATTTGAACAATGCTATTGCTGTCAAAGGAGGATCAGTTAAACTGATTAAAAACAATGGCCTTGTTAGGGTCCAGATTATTCCAATGGGATCTGAAATTGAGTGGAAACTTGGATTTATTTCTAATAAGAAAGCGTCAATTTACTTCGGAGTTGAAGAAATTCATCTTATTCCCGGACAGTCGGTGGAAGTGCCCATAATCGTTGAGAATATAAAAAAACTCAAGTGGAAGGTTAGTTCGTCAAACAAAAATATTAAAATCAAATCTGGTTATACCAGATCCATGATTAAAATAGAAGTAGATAAGGAGGCTGTCGAATTGGGTGAGACCTTATCTGGAATGTTAACATTACAAACAAAGAATAAAGATATACCCTTAAGTACAATGCTGGTTGAGACTCAGGGTCCGGCTAGAAAAAATATTGCCGGGCAGGCCAAGGCAACAGCTTCCAGTGTATATTTTAATGGTGATCAGAATGGATATGGTCGTCCGGTTGGAGCAAATGATGGTAGAACTTTCAGAGCATGGGAGGCAGCTGAGGGAGAAACAACTGGCTGGCTGAAATTAGTCTGGGAAAAACCTGTCACTTTTCAGCGTATCGTAATTGATGAATGGATGGAGAGTGGGGGAGAAATTCAATCATGGGAACTTGAAGCAGAGGGAGTGGGAGTTATTAAAATGGGTGAGACTATTGGTCGTGGATTTGTGATTGAGATGGATAAACCGATCACGACCCAAGTACTTAAATTGAATATCCTTAAAGCCAGTAAGAGACCCGGTGTATGGGAGATTGAGGTGAACTTAACACACTCACACCCAAACAGTGAGGGATTGTGAGGGGCTTTCATGGGCTCATCAGGGCTACTTGTATTTTATAAACAATAGAAAATGAGGGGCTAATAGGCAAAAAACCTGGCAAAATTCTATAATTGAGATTCTCTTTCTAGTACATCCATCAACTGTTGATTCAGATACAATTTTTCTTTCCCAACTTTTATTGATCTCAGAAATCCTTTTTCTTCAATAGACCTGAGATAATTCCCTACCGTTTTAGGTGTCCCTAAGCCAGCATCAATCAAAAACTGTCTTTTGGTATATGGAAGCCTGAAAATAATCTCGACCAAATCTTTTGAATAGACCTTAGGTAATTCCTTTTTAATCTTTTTTGTCATTTCATCCATTAATACAATCACTTCATCTAGCCGAATTAAACCGTTATTTGCAGATGTTTCAACCATGTCAAGCATGTACAAAATATAACTTTCCCAATCACCTTTTTCAGTGACATTCCTTAGTTTCTTATAATACTCAGCTTTATTTCTTATTATATATTTACTAAGATATATGGCAGGTATATCCAACAGTTTTTCCATTTTTAAATATAAAAGCAAAAGAATCCTACCGGTTCTTCCATTTCCATCTGAAAATGGATGAATTGCTTCGAATTGATAGTGCATTAATGCCATCTTTATTAGGGGGTCTAAAGAGCCATTCTGGTTTATGAATTTTTCAAGATTGGAGAGTTTGTCCCTGATGATATCCTCCCCGGAAGGTGGGGTATAGATTACCTCTCCTTTTGTGTTAGATAGAGTTGTGCCTGGAGTTACTCTGATTCCGGAAGTGTTTCTTTTTATGCATTGAACGATTTGAATACAAAGGTTTGTTGTAATGAAGGGTTTAGACACCAAGCTGTGAAGCCCTAACCAAATAGCCTCTTTATAGCTTAGTACTTCTTTGGTGGAAAGATTATCAAGTTTCTTATCGGCAACAACAGATTTGTATAATTCATCGTTGGTTGTTATGATATTCTCAATCTCAGAACTAGTTTTTGCTTCTTGTAAATGAATGGTATCCAGAAA
>JABHCC010000175.1 GCA_018669475.1 Bacteroidota bacterium
CTCTTCCGTGGGTAGCAGCAAGGACAGTATTATCAGCCTTTCTGATACGGAGCATATCGACTCTTACGTTTGCCATCCCATTGATTTCCGGCTTCCAAATAACCTCTGCAGCCAGAAATCAATGGGATGGCAAACGTAAGAGTCGATATGCTCCGTATCAGAAAGGCTGATAATACTGTCCTTGCTGCTACCCACGGAAGAGGTTTGTTTTCAACATCCTGGGATTTGAACAAAACAAATAGCAGAGTCGATTTTTGTCTTTCAGAAGAATTGAAAGTCTATCCAAATCCGACAAATGGATGGTTTGAAGTCAATACAACTATTCTGGAGAACTCTGTCCTTTCAATCTTTGATGCAAATGGCAGAATCCTGCTTGAGGAATATCTCCAGACCGGATCAATAAACAGAAGCTTCAATTTAAGCGCTCAGCCTAAGGGTACATATTTTATCAGGATGCAATCGGAAAACGATATTCTGGCAACAAAGATCTTGCTTAGATAGAACCAATCCGCTTAAGAATTCACTTTTGTACGATCAGCTGTGTACCCCAGGTCTTAGTATCACTTTGGATAACAACACAATAATAGGATCCGGACGACAAGCCCTGGAGTGGAATCACGTGCTTCAAACAAACCTGAGGGGAGGATGCCTTGAACTCATATGCCAATTGTCCGGTTGAATTAAATAGCTTCAAGCTTTTTGGTGCTCCATGTATCCAGTGCAGGGTTACTGATTCGCCTGCCGGATTTGGGAATAATTTGTATTGCTCCTGAGATTCGACATTTCCAACGAGGCTGCTCCCACTGGTCTCAAAGCTCCGAATATCGCTGTATTCAGTATGTTGATTCTCAGAATATGCTGAAACTCTCCAGTAATAAGTAGTATTATTGTCCAGAGACTCAAGCATGAATTCTGGCGTACCCACGCCCTCTGCAATTAGTAAACGCTCAAATCCAGGATCTTCAGCCAATTCAAAACGATAGTATCCGGCTCTGGGTATTGGTTCCCAGGAAAAAGAGATGTTCTCATAATATATCTCAGACTGGGCATCTTCAGGCAGCGTGAGAAGAGGTTTTTGACATGTCTGAAAGATATCAATAAAAAGAATCCTGTTGTTGTCAATTTCTGGAATACATAAAACCTCCAGCTCCGGATTGAAATAAATATCTGCAGGTGTTACAAGGTCTTCAAGGAAGATACTTGGAGGATCTGAGAAATTTTGATCGAAGCAAAATATTGCACTTGATCCATGAGTGGAGAAATAATATGTACCACAATTGTCCACAGCAATCCCATCGCACACAGAAAAGTTGGTTTCTGCCAGAGTAGTTGCTTCCGCAGTTTCCAGATCAAAGGCCTTAATCGGTGAATTGGCCCGCGAGAAACATACCACTAATCGATTCTGAGCCTCGTCTACCCAAAGTCCGTTAACTTCTTCAAGATCTCCTGTAATCCATTCTTCAACTTGTCCGGTTAAAGGATTGATTTTGTATATAATCTCCAAGTTTCTTTCTCCCAGATAAAGTATCCCCTGAGCATCAACAGCCAGATCATTAATCCATGCACTTCCAATTTGCTTGTTAAAAACCCGCTGTCCGGTTTCCAGGTTAAATCCGTTTACAAATCCTCTGTCGGAAACATAAAGAGTATTTTGATAAATAGCTAATCCTTTGGGCCCTTGTGTATGCTCCTGGTTAAAATAACTATAAACATCTTCAAAGGGATCATATGCAATTATGGACCCAGTTGCGCCATCAGAGAAATTCGAAATAAGATATCGTTCATGAGCTGAGTCATAAATGATGCTCTCAGGCCTGGAGGGTGTTTGCCCCACTAAATGAACATATCCAGGCAGTAATAAAGCAATTAGTATTAACTTTTTCATGATGTACAAAATTGATTAGATATCAAATTTATGTAATCTCTTATGGCAAGCAGAAATATATAGACCAGTGTTCTCCAGCACAATCCAAACGAACCATAATTGTCGACCAGTTGCATTTATGTAGCGCTCTCACCATATGTCGACCACACGCAGGGGCCAAAGTATACCTTGCTTCCATTCCATTTAATTGAATGCACCCAGGGGTAATAAAGCTTCAACCAGTGAATTAAAGGGTGCAATTTTATAATGGTACCAGTTTATTGAAATATTTTATTAAGCATATTATCTAATTGCCCTCCTCCCAAATGCTTATCGATAATTACACCATTTGGATCAATCAAATAATATGTTGGCATCAAGTAAGCATTGTAGGTCATAATTACATCACCATCACTTCCCCGCAGGTCACACACAGTTGTCCAGATCATACTGTCTTTTTCAACAGCATTTGCCCAATCATCTCTATTTTTATCGAATGAAATACTTATTATTTCAAAGCCCTTTTCCCTGTATGCCTTATAGTATCTGAGCAGGTTCGGGTTTTCCATTCGACAAGGGCCACATCCTGAACCCCAAAAATCAAGTAGAATGTACTTACCCTTGAATTTTTTCAACCCAACTAAATTACCATCAAGATCTGGTAGTTGAAAATCTACTGCTTGATCTCCAATTTTTAAATCGCGACTTAAATCCAAGAATTTTTTAATCGTTATTCCATATTTAGTAGCTTTCATTTCAACACTTAGATTTTCATATAGGGCTTTCGTCTCAGCTTTGGGTATGGTATAGCTCATTAGTTGTTTTAGTGTAATAGCACTATAAAGTTCATCAGGATTGTTCTTTACATAGTTGGTTTCTACATCTGTAATAGCTTGCATTATTTCTTTTCCTTTTCTACGCACGGCCAATCTCCCTTCTGTATCCTCTTTATCCCAAGACCTGTATGCTTTTAAAAGGCTGTCATTTATTTGTTTCAAATGGTTTTTGCTGGCATCTACCGCATCTGCTTGTAATTGAATTACAGAACCTTCAATTTTTGCATTGTCCAGCTTTCCTTTCTCTGCCTTAATCGTCAATAGCTTGTTTTCTTTCCAGAAAGTTTTTACACGAAAATCAGCTCTTGTTTTAAAAATGGGTCTGATTAAAAACTTTGTTGGCTCATCTACATCTGCATTAAAAACCAGATTATTGTTGATGATGTATCCGGAATCAGTACACACTGTTTCTGTATTAACTAAATAGATTTTTGTACTATCAGCAAATCCTGTTGTTTCTAAAACTATTTTAGAATGTTCCTCATTCGGGTTACAACTTATGAGAAGGATAAAAAGAGAAATTGGAATAAACTTGTAATTTTTCATGGGATCTTAGTATATAAATTGTCTATGTTATTTGTTATTGTATTGTTTGTAACCGCGTTCCTCCCAAGAGGTATAAGACACTATTCCTGGAGCAAAGACTTCAGGGATAATCCGGAAACTTTTCGAAGGCGTTTCCCATTATGCTTTTCAGGGCTGATTTGAGTCGTTTGGGATCGACTGGTTTTAAAAGGAAATCCGTTGCATTTTCTTCAAAAGCTTTTTGGGCATATTCAGGGTAGGCGGTTACACAGATTACTTTAATATTAGCTGGTAATATTTTAAGTAAATCAAATCCATTTTCTCTTGAAAGCTGAATGTCCAGTAGTATTAAATCTGGATTCTTTGCAGCGATAAGTTCTATAGCATCTTTAATATTATCAGCCTCACCTTGAACGACAACTCCTTGAATATCTTTTAATAAGAAGACCAGTTCTTTGCGTGCCAGACGTTCATCGTCAATTATGATAATCTTAATCTTGCTCATGATAATTCAGATCTTCATTTTCTTCAATTCTTCTTTATCAGACATGTGCCAGGATCGAAGTTGCTCTTTTCATAGTCTATTATTAAGGATAAATAATAGTGCTAAGCAAGTGTATTTTTATATCATAAAATAAGATAATATGATAAACGGTAATAATACGTGATAAGCTGTAGGTAAATAGTTGCTATCAAACGATTCTTAACAACTCTAGCAGTGTAGATTTACCAGAATGGCGTATTTCTGTCACTACCTTGATTTGCGAAATCATTTTCGAGTGATGCCTAACTAATAAATAGAGTGAATAGAATCTTTGTTACTGAACCAACAATATTTCCATAAGTAGATTTAAAAAATCGTTGATAATGTATGCTGAAGGTCTTCCATGTTAAGATTCCTTGCAATAATAATTCCATCCTGATCTAATAAAACATTGGAAGGAATTGTTTTGACATAGTACTTTTTCCCGACAGCATTATCCCAGCCTTTAAGATCAGAAACTTGGTTCCATCTAAGTCCATCAATTTCAACTGCTTTCAGCCATTCATCTTTAGAGTTGTCATAGGAAACACTAAGAATTTCAAATCCATTTTTATGATACTTATTATAACATTCAACAAGAAAAGGATTATCCTCCCGACATGATCCGCACCAGGAGGCCCAGAAATCAATAAGTAAATATTCAGCTTGTATTGAAGAAAGTTGTAAAGGATCGCCTTGCTGATTGTTCATTACAAAATCAGGTGCAGGTTGGCCAATAGCAACTTTGCTTAGTATATCAATCTTTTCTTTTAGCATCTGCATATAAATGTATTCATCCAGAGATGAATCAAAATTCTTTGCAAGCTGTTGTAATAAATCAATTCGAGTATCCCGCAGATTAGTTAACAGAGATAGTAATACAAAAACCCGGACATGTGATTTATTATCCTCTTTGATAAAATCGATTGAGCGATTGATGCTCCATGAATGATATGCATCCCAATAATTATCCCAAATGTCATCATCATCAGTTTCATTTGCTTTGTTGTAGATTTGCATGATCTCATCCGGCAATTTTATGCTTTGAAATTTCTTATACTCATCTCTTGATCCCGAACCGGATATTGTCCAGGCAGTCAGATTCATACCTAAATTCGTACTAAAAAGATCAGAATTTGCCTTAATGGTGATGTCAGAGTTTTCGAGGAAAAAGTAAACAAAGCTATTACAGCTATCCCCCTTATAATACAGGTTGCAAAATATTGGATCTTCCACTGTTCCGGTAAAGTTAAATTTGCCATCAAGCAGACGAACTGTATCAATTATTTCCATTTTGCTGCCGGGTTCTTTTCTAAATCGTAGATAAACCTTACCTTCTTTAGCTCCCTCAATTGTTCCGTTAATGGTATAGCTTGATTCTGAGGAACATGAAACTCCAGTAATACATAGGATTAATAACACCAAATATATCTTCATGTTTTTTTGCTCTTAGTGCTGATTTGTACTTTTAACTACTTTCTATTACTACGAACGATTAGATGTTTCATTACATAATTGTGTAAGATGTGACAAAGGAACAGTTACACATTTGCCATCTGCGGAATATCTAGTAGCAAAATCTCACCGGTAAATTGAAAAAAATATTGCGAAAATATTTCCCCCGTATAGAGACTATTGTAATCAGAGGCAAAACCTTAACGTTCAAAATTGGCTTTATTTAGGCAAAAGCTGTAAGTATCAGAAAATCAGGAAGAAATAATGTTAAAATTTGGTTGAAAATGTCAGCCTGGATTAATATAGAAAACCGAATAACCACAGTGGAATATTTTTACCTGTCCCAATTTCTATTTGGTCTTTTACCAGATAAGCATCTTTTTGTCCGGCTATTTGCTTTCTGTCTTTGTTTCTTCCTCCCACTTCACAAACCCATATTTTTCTATTAAAAATTGCCTTTCCTCTTTTATTAACGCTGCAATAATCTGACATTCTCAATCCTGCTTTGCTGATTAAGGTTGTAATATCTGAGGTAGATACAATAACAAGTTGATTTGTGATTTTTGCTGTTGACTCAATAATGTGTAATATATCATTTTCATTAGCATCGCTGAACAAATTGTATGGCAGGTCAATAATCGCAGCGTCATACCTTTTGCTAATGTCTTTTATATCGGAGTGAAATACATTTGCAGTATAGTTGAAATGAGAAAGATTTTCTCGTGCGTGCTTACATATTTTCTCGTTGATGTCGCAACCCTCGATGTTATTTCCTGCAAAACAGGCTTCTAACATTATTGTGCCAACACCACAACATGCATCTAGCAGCTTTTTCTCTTTGTTTGCCCTTGCTGCAATATTGACAAGAACTTTAGCGATACTCATGCTTATTGAGTTACTGTATGAGCATGGTTTTTTCTTGTGTTTATGCCAAGCTAAATTGTTTTTTACCAAAACACCAAAATACCAAATGCCCTTGTAATAGCTTAAAGCATAAGTTATTGTTGGTCTATAATAATCAGGATAACCTTCAATGCTGTAACCTATATCTCTTAGCTTATTTAGCCTCTCAACATACTCAGTTGTATCACCATCTAAAACTAAATATTCAACTTTGAATCCTTCAATGCCTATTCTTTCTTTTTTGATTTCATCTATTAGCGTAGAATAATCTTCAGAAAATAAAATAATATCAAGTCTTTTTTTAATAAAAGCACTAT
This sequence comes from Bacteroidota bacterium, assembly GCA_018669475.1. GTDB lineage: Bacteria > Bacteroidota > Bacteroidia > Bacteroidales > UBA12481 > JABHCC01. The sequence continues at coordinate 6,424 of JABHCC010000175.1, forward strand.
TTGAAGGTTCTGCTTTTATATCGGAAAAAAGCAGTTTATTCTTTTCTTCCTTATTAAAAATACATCTCGATTCGAGCTTGCATAAATCACTTTCAGTATTGTCATAAATAAAGGAATATATATAATTGTTTTTAAGCATGGTTCTTGCTTTTAAAGCAAAGATAAATTTATAAAACAAAATGATATTAGGAGAAATTTATTAATTGCAGAATAATATAAAAGCAGATTGCTTTTCTTCTGATAAAACTGACTTTTGCCAAATCTTTAATTGATAATCCGGCAAAAAAGAAACCGGTCTCAAGCATAGAACTCTCAGCGGGTTAAATCACTTCTTCGTTGTCTCAATTGTTATCAATACTGATCAGAAATAGGGTGTCGCAGATTGGGGGAGGACCTTACTCAAATTTAAAGAAGGGGAGAAAGCAAAAGCTTCTCCCCTTAAAAAGCGCTAATTGATATAGTGATTAATTCAGAATCATTCTTATTGTTTTAACATGATTTCCTACAATAATTTTTGCAAAATATATACCAGCGGGAATCGAACTTCCTGATTCATCAGATCCATCCCAATAGAGAGAATAATTACCTGAACTTTGATTTGCATTTACCAGGCTCTTCACTGTTTGGCCCTGAGTATTAAATACAAATATCATAACCTTGGTCTCCTGTGGAATTGAGTATTCAATGGTTGTTCCATAAACAAATGGATTAGGATAATTCTGGTTCATGCTGATAGTATTCAAATCCACAGTATTATCACTAAAAAAAATTCTTTGATTCATGATATTACCAGGAAGCATGACACCATTAATATCTTCTAAAATCCTGGCAATTCTATCCCAGGCAAGACCGTATTTAATGATCGCTTGTTGATAATGATCTATGGCAAGTTGGAAATCACCATCATCCAGATGGATACGTGATTGTGCTATTTCTTTTGCGTAATCTGATGTGAAATCCAATTCTTCGAGTAAATCAATAGCAAGTTTGGCGATGTCTTTACTGATCTGTGCTAACTCAATAGACACCAGGATGGCTGTTTCCTGAGCCTCATCATCAGCCTTTTTGTCTTGAATAATCAGTTTCAATAGCTGGGCGGCATCTTCTAGTCCATCGAAGAATTCACCACCAGTTTCTGTGTTTAGTTGCAGCTCGTCTTCCAGCCATAATGTATTGTCACCCAGAACTGCTTCCAATTCAGCAATAGCCTTAATTATTCGATTACTTGTTTTGGCAGAAAGATTAAGATTGTCGAGCACAGATTCAAGAATTGGCTGCGTTGATGCAATCCTAAATATACTGCTTGGTATAACAGTAATTATTTGAACACAATCTGATAAATTGCCACAACCATCAGTTGCTGTCCATCCGACCTCATAGATTCCTGGATCGGAATAAGTAATTGGCATGGCAGGAATACTCGTAATTTCAGGATTGGGATCAGCAACATCTACTGCAGTTGCCGGAGATCCGGTATATTCAGCATCAAAATCAAATCCAACCATCAGCTCTGTGGCTGGAGGACAAGTCACTACTGGAGGATCAGTATCACAAGCATAACTTATCGTGAATGTAAACGGAAAATCCTCAAGATTGGTAAACGCATAGGGCCAGAAAATCTTGTAAGTATGTCCGGCAACAGCTGAAAAGGTGACCATTGATGATGCCCGATTGAATCCACAGGCAACCGATTCCATATCGTCATTCTCTGCAATTAAAATTCCGTTACATGACTCAAATACTTGTAAGTATGTGTCATAGGAATACACATTTGGAATAGCATTATTTGAGTGACAGGATGAGATTTTTAAGTCCAAATTATATTGGGGCGTAAATTCATACCAAACATTTTGGTTGGGAGCGTAATTCTCACCGAGTACAGCTTCAAGAACCTGAGAACAAGAGGGCGTTACAATGCATTTTGTTTCTGAGGTAATGTTTCCTCCTGGTAGAACCTGCGTAATTTCATAACAGTATTGCATACCGTCTGCAAGGACTCCGTCAATAAAGGAACCAATATGTGTATTAAAGTCCGGGGAAGCAATCACCACTCCATTTCGTTTGACGATATAATTGTAAATATTGCCTGATGTCCTGATCCCCTCCCAGCTTAGAGTAGCTGTTTTTTGCAAAGGAGAATAAACGGCATCGGTAAACTCAAAGATATTAGCAGTCACTGCAATGTCATCAAGTTCGAGATATTTATAGTAACCACTGTTATTCAGGTATCTAAAGGCCAATGAAACTGGAGCTGAATAACCACCATCCAGAAGAATTTTAGTTTTTGAAAATGTCCAACTATTGCCATTATTGGGGATAGTATACAAAAGGTCCCAATTTTGTCTGTCTGTTGAGATCAGAACTTCCATTTCCACATTTACATTGAAATATTGCCTTTGCCAGAAGGATAATATTCCACCATGATCCAGGCCGCTATAGTCAATGGGAGGAGTTATTAATTTTCCTTCACCATATCTGATTCTAAATGTTCCTGGTGAAACTCCGATGGCAATTGGGTCGTGAGTCCAATCGGCGTTATTATCTATCCAGGTCCAGCCATCTGAAGGAAAAACTCCTGCAAAAGTTTCAATCATTGGCGGGGTAACTGGATCAATAGTGTATCCTGATTTTAATGATGATGCCGGAGCTACCCCATATTCAATCTTTGGCACTTGGTTATTGACTATTGAAAGTGCATCTTTTGTATCAACAATTTTGTTTTTCTGGCCTTCACCTTGGGGTGGTGGATTGTCCTTTTTTGGAGTCAATTGCTCCAGTGTCATTTTAGTCTTTTTGCCATTTGGCAGGATAACTGTTTGGTACCTCACTTGTCCCACTGAATACATCGAGAACAATAGGCATAATGCCATGAGAGAGAGATTTTTTTCCATCGTAGAGTTGATCAATTAGGGTTGATAATATTGCCAATTACTCACCAGGAATATGTTATGTAACATAAACTCAAAAAAGAAAAAAGAGGTAAGTGGAATTGGTTCTGTTTTAAAGATACAACAATCTTGAATTGGAAATCCCCTGATTTTGATAAAAGCAGGATTCCCATTTGTCAACAAGTGAATTCTGTTGATAAGATATGACTGTGGTTGACTCATGTGGGTCGTTACCCCAAAAAAGAAACCCGCCTCAATCTTAGAACTCTCAGCGGTTTAACTCACTTCTTTGTTGTTCAGATCAGGGCTCGAATCTGGACTCTTCTGAACCAATACCAGACGTGTCTTAAACTAAGGTTCATTTACCACACTCATTATAGCATGGCAACTCCATCTTCTCTGCCACTTCCCAATCAGCTCCTTGTCAACCTTTGCATACAAGCCCTAATGAGTAATGATGTTTGTGGTTTTGTTTGCACCAAATAAAAAAGAGTTACAAATTGTTTTTGTAACTCTTAGATCTTCAGGTGGAGAATAGGGGAGTCGAACCCCTGACTTCTTGACTGCCAGTGGACGAAACCAATTTCCAGGGATTTGTACTTGTCTGTCTCTGTTCTACTTACGAAGTTTATTTAAAATTAAATAAGTTATACTTAGCCTGGGTTTTACTTTTTATGGGCAGCAAAATGGGCAGAGGTTTCACATTTTATTAGATTCAGTCATATTAATATACCTTTGGAAAAATCAAAAGAATAAACCAAAATTATGATGAGCAAACCCTGTTTTTCATTTCTCGTTGTATTTGTCCTGGGGATTTCACTTTTCTCCTGTAATACGAGAAATTCTGATCATGAATTTCAAGGCAATTGGATTGAGGGCGAAGGTGACTTAAAAAAGCTTGAACTTATTGAACAAGCCTTCCAATCACTTCACATAAACCCTGAAATGGCTTCTGTTCCAATGCTGTATAAGCGCGATTGGGATGGTTTTGTAGAAGGACATTATTGGGCTGGATGGTGGCTGCAGAATAGTTTTGGCCCCACCCTTGGGATCTTGCCTTTCTGGGCCGAGGAACCTTATAAAACTTGGATCAGACATTCACAGACTTTGTGGTTTAATAACATGGGAAACGATGAACGCAAAGGGCAGAATGGTTATGTTGCCCCAGACGGATCCCTTATGGATTGCGTTAAACTCTATATGAAGGGGAGAAAAGAGGATGGTTTCCGTTCGAGGCATAGCCAATATCCTGATTCTGTTTTTGATGGTAGTTTGGAACAAGAAATACCCATTTTCCGTCAGGGAGATGGCAACACAGTTGAGTACGATTGGTATTATGGTGGAGCTCTAGCTGGCATTATTTTAGAATCTGAAAGGCTCTTGGTATCCCAGGATGTAAGCGAAATAAAAAAGCGATTACCACAGCTTAAAAGAATTGCAGCTTTTGTTGATGAAAGACGTGATAAGGAGACTAACCTTATTAAGGGAGGTCGTAGTTCTAATCTTCTTGCTCCCTCATTTGGAGGAGTTAAGCAGCCAGATGGAAGCTATGATACTGCATACCTCACAGAGCTCTCGGTTAATTACGTAGCCGGATTAGATCGGTTGATTCGTTTGTGCGAAATCTTAGGAGACATTCAATCGGTCTCTGAGTACAGTATTGTACTAAAGCAAGTTAAAGTTGCACTAAAAGACCTCCAAGAAGAAGATGGGTATTATATCCGTTATCTTGATAACCAGGGGAATAGGCATGGGGTTTTTGGGGCCGATCAATACGGATACATTGAGGCTACCCCAAACCATGATGCTGCTGCTTTAGGAGTAGTAAATGATCAGGAAGCAAAATCGATGATCGACAAGCTTCTCTCCATTCCTGAACTATATCCAAATGGAGTCATTATTCCGAATTACCCTGCCTATGACGATTTGGATAACATTACTGTAACTAAACATTTGCCACCAGGGGTTTGGGTAGATGGAGGGTTTTGGGCAACTACCCAAGGTCGCATGAATATGGCATGCTTAAGAGTGGATCAGTTTGAACATCCTTTTACTTCCTGGGAAAAACAACTGGCATTTATGCAAGGGTTCCGAGCAGATGCTCCAATGAAGGACTATGGTCTTCGTCCTTGGGAGGATAAAGTTCGGGGATGGGGATCCAATGTGGTCTATGATTGTTGGGGTGTACCTGGAGGGTTATTGCGTGGTTTATTTGAATACACCTACCTGCCAAATCAGCTTAATATCCGGCCACATTTGCCTTCGACTATTACCCGGTATGTCCAAAAACATCCTGTTCTTTTTGGTGAGGCTAAAGTTTATATCACAGTAAGCGGAACAGGAAAACCAAGAATTGCCAAGGCTAATGGGGAGCTGTGCGAACTGACTGAAGATGGATGGATAATTCTCAAAAGGGATCCGGAGGTTTCTCAGATCTGCATAGAAATTGTTTGTGGATCAGAAGATGAAGGGGGAGCTTGGAAACCAAAGAAAAACGAAAAACCCAAACTGCCAAAGAATCTGATATTCTTACAGGTAGAAGGATTTATTTCCGATCTGTATCCTCATATCGAACCCGAAACACTTTATGATTTCTATCAGGCAATGCTGGATAATGGATTTGAACAAAGCTATGAAGGGGCTATGAGTAGGCTTGTGCTTGATCATTTAATTGCCAGATTTGAAAGGCAGGAATTGATCAAAAACGGGTCCTTGTTTATTCCTAATCTACCTCAGACTCCCAAAGCGGATGAGGAGGATATCAGCAATAGATTTGTAAAACAAGCTAGATTCATCACCGGTGGCCTCGTTGATCATTTACTTGGAAAATCATATTGGAAAGAGGCTGTAGATCCTGAAATATATAATATTGCTTTAGCTACAGGTCTGATTAAATAGTGATTAACGGATTTCTACCATCGGCTAAATATTGTTAGATTAAATTACACATTTAATAGTGTAGTTTAATTTTTGAAAACCAACTCTCATGAATGTTTGAAGACTTACAACGGGCAGCAAAATGGGCAGGAGGTGATGCTGACACTCCCCGGTGACTGATTAGGTGTTAGGATAGTGTTCGGCAAAGTTCTCTTATTTACTTCAATATGTTGTTGTATTTTTGTCTCCTGATTTTGAAATCAATCCCATCTCAAAGCCCTTCTTTAAATCTCTACTTGCGGTTGCAGGAGATAATTCCGGATATTTTTTGAGATAATCCTTCCTCGCGAAGCTTTCTTGTTCAAAGGATTCAATGAACTGTTCTATCCTCTCCATATCCGATAATTTTTGCTTTCCTACTGCAATTAGTTCAGAAAGAGCTCTTTCTATGACTTCAAGCATAAACTCCATTTCATAATGAAACACGCAACTTTTTAAAAGGATTAAGTCAATATGATTTTTAAGGTAGGAGAACAGATTCTTCATAATGTAACCCGCCATAAACTATATGCATTGCGGCTGGTTTCTTTATCTTATTTGATTTTATCATAATCCTTCAAAGCCAATTTAATACTTGAAATTACCAAGTTGGGTTCATCCGTTTGAACAAAATGGCTTGAGTTTGAACAATAAAATAACTTCCCATATTTCAGGGGATATAGAAGTTCTAACCATCGTTTCATCTGGATGTTACTATTAATTCTCCACATCTTTTCCCTGTCATAAATTGTTGGTGGTGCAGAATCAGAAAAGCCACCTGCCTTAATAAAATGTACTGGTACATCTGGCAAAGGATTCCGGTCGCACTCTGCGAATTCTGTTTTGGTCAGTTGTCTTGATATTTTTACTTCTTCAACATAGAAACCAGGCATTTCTTCATAAAGTTTCTCAATAAAATTATCATATGGTTTTCCAAAAATTGAATCAATCTGATGTTGGGTCAATCCTATTTCGAGATAAGGCAAATCGCCGTCTCCCTTTTTTTTAGTAAAGTCAATGGGGTCTACAAAAACAAGACCTGCAATTTCCTCTGGATACATGGAGGCAAAACTTCTTATATAAGCTCCGCCAAATGAATGAGAAACCAATAAGTAAGGTGGTTTTAATCCTTTTTGTAAAAGCATTTTTCTCAGATTGTTAACAATATGCACTGTCGTTGGAGGAAGGCTATCATTTTCAGATTCTCCTATTCTTGGACGATTGTATTGAAACACTGTATTTGTTTTGGAAATTTCTTCCACTATTATATCCCAACTTCCAAAACTACTTGCCATTCCATTTTCGAAAACTACCACAGGTTTATTTGCTTTATTATTTTGCATTCCGGAAATTAATACTTCAACTTTGAATCCATTAATAGTTATGAAGTCTATATTGGAATAGGCTATGTTTTTATTTGCTTTAACCAACTCAATAATGGATTGCCATCTCTTATCACTATAAAGTGATTTGAAATCAGGATCTCCTTTTAAATGCCCATAATCCGTGTAATTCATTTTAGTGGCAACATAATATAAATGATAAAAGGCGCTGTCTGGATAGTTAGCTAAAGCCCAGGAACAAGCAGCATTATAACGATGGTTCATTGTTATTTTTGCATCAGGTGCATTAAAAGCACCAGAAAATGCAAAAGCAGAGTTCTGATTGTCTTTTACCTGATAAAGTGAGTCTGCTTTTCTGATAAGAACATCATACTTCTGATGATTTTTCTGAGCAATTAAAGATGTTGTAGAAATCAAGAGGACGAGTAAAAAAGTTATCGTTTTCATATGTTTTTTTAATAATGGGTACAATCAAGGTTGAAATAAACTAGCAGCTAACGGTTTGAATATGGTGCGTTTGGCGCTAGCCTTAGCATAATTTTCAAACTGTTCCTGATTATTTTTTGTTGAACTAAATCCGCCTACGCGGATAGCTTTTTAAAAGAACCCGATTCTTCCTAAAATTAGAAATTATTAACCAAATAATTTTCTGATTATGAGAAAGAAATCGGGTTTTACTATTGTTGAGCAGGCCATTGTGCTTGTTCCTGAATTTGAGAAGGTTGTTCACAAACTTGAGCAACAGGTTACTTTACGTGGTCAAAGCGAGAGTACACTAAAGAATTACATCAGGCGCATTGCCCTATTTGTGGTTCATTTCGAGAAGCTACCTGAGGATATTGATCCGGAAGAAATCAATGAATACCTTGTTTCTCTGGCACGTGATCCGAAGTCACCATCTAGAAGCAGTTTTAAACACATGGTCTACGGGCTGCGAGGTCAAGAGGTCATTAATCTGAAGATCTCTGATATCGATTTCGAGAGAAAGACCATTCACATCCGACAAAGCAAATACAAGAAGGATCGGATTGTTCCTCTGGCGGACAGTATGGCTGTGGGACTCAAAAAATATCTGACTGCTGAGAACCCACACATATGCCTATTCAATGGCAAGGAAGCTGACGGAAGATACAGTGTTCGAGGGCTTTCATGGGTCATGCGAGAGAACTTAAAAAAGACCACCATAACCAAGGATGTGAGCCTACATGCACTTCGGCACTCCTATGCCACCCATCTGCTGGAACAAGGTCTTAATATTGTAACGCTTAAAGAGCTCCTGGGCCATGCCGTTATCACCACCACCATGATTTACCTCCATGTGGCCCAATGTCCGTTGATTAAAACCCACAGTCCGCTGGATACGCTCTATAACTATTCCCGTAATGCGGACAAGGTTTGAACTTGCTGATGCAGTAAATATGTTCGGTGCTGGTCTGCTTACTAAGGGCAAACTTAATCCCATTCAATTAAAGGTACTGGGTAAGATAGCAATCTGTCGCACCGCCGCACTTGGTGTACATCAAGAGGCCTGTGATAACTGCGGGACGGTGCGGTACAGTTACAACAGTTGTGGCGACAGGCACTGTCCAAAATGTCAAGCAGCAAAGCAGGCATTCTGGATAGATGACCTGATGCAAAGCACCCTGCCTATCAAGCATTACCACATTGTATTCACTGTTCCACATCATTTGAATGCCGTTTGCTTGCACAATCAAAGGATGTATTACAAGCTACTGTTTTCAGCTGTTTGGAGCGTCTTAAGGTCATTGGGTTACTCACAATTTGGTGTTGAAAGTGGGGCGGTAGCAGTGCTGTATACCTGGGGGCAAAACTTCTCGTTACACCCACATATTCACTGCATTATCGCACTTGGGAGATCTATGCCCAGTGGGTAGTAAAATGAAACAAAACTGGCTCTGATTGTCACTAAAACTTAATCAAAACGAACAATCAAGCACTGAAACCTACAACAAATCAAAGAACGCCTATCCAGTTTCTATTCTGGAAACAACAAAAACAAACAATAAGTACATAGCTCGTGACCCGGCGGGTGTAGTTCAACACCGACTCATCGCTGGGTCTTGCAGACCGCTCATAGTCCTATTTATTGTATGCTGGTGTTCATTCTTCAAATTCATTCTGTTTCAAGTTCTTACAAAACTAATCTTTTATCTTAATCAATCCGCACTAACCTTGCTACGGAGCACGAATTTATTTTGTTTTTATGGGCGGGCGAATCCTAAAGCCCATTGGGCTACATGGGCTGGCATTTGCAAGTTTTTTGACAAAGCTTTGGATAAGCATTAGCTCGTGCGTATTTGGCAATATGCTTGCATATTAATTCAGCCAATCATTTGTTTAATTATTCATTTCGCAACCCTTCTACAGGATTCCTCGAAGCTGCTTTCCAGCTCAGGAAACTCACGGTTAATAATGCAATTCCTAATGCCAATATACCAGCTATCGCAAATATCCACAGGCTTAATTCAGTTTTATAGGCATAATTATTAAGCCATTCATGCATAGCATACCAAGCTATTGGGCACGCAATTACAAATGCAATCACAATCCATTTTGTGAAATTTTTGTTGAGCAACATCAAAATATCTGATACTTTAGCTCCGTTTATTTTGCGAATGCTGATTTCTTTCACACGTCGCTGAGTGCTGTTTAAAGCCAATCCAAACAAACCAAGACAAGCTATAATAATTGCAATTAAAGAAAAGGTGGCAAATATCTTTTGTAAATTTTCCTCCGGCTCGTATAACTGACCATAAGTTTCGTCCAGAATTTCGTATTCAAAAGGTATTTGTGGCGAAAACTCATTCCATAAACCTTCAATATGTTTTATAGACTGTACTGTATTTTGATTATTGATTTTGATGTTAATATGTGAATTCCAATCGACATACCACAAAGCAGATGGTTTTAGTTTTTGGTGGAAAGAATCATAAAAAAAGTCTTTGGCTACACCAATAATTTTCACCTTTTGTTTAAAGAGTGTAATTTCAGTATCCAAAACAGTCTCTAGTCCGAATTCTTCGACAAAGGTTTCATTAACAATAAGTGCCCCTATCTTATCGCTTTGTATCTCCCATGAAAAATTCCTTCCATCAAGTATCCCAATATCCATCGTTGGAACAAAATCAGGATCAACTGTTGTAACAGAATATGATTTCTTTATTCCATTATCCTCGTACGTTCCAGTAATAGGAAGACCTTTCCCAAGTCCGGTATTCGTGCGTGTTACTGATATAATATTTGGATCATCGAGAAGCCTTTGTTTGAAAATGTCATACTTCGATCCAACTTGTGGACTCTGATTAAAGTCTATAATATTAGCCGTATTTAATCCTAGTGATTTATCCTTCACAAAATCAATTTGTTTAGATATTATTACTGTACAAATAATCAGAGAAATTGAAATAACAAACTGAAAAACAAAAAGTCCAAATTGTAAAGAGTTTCTCTTTTTCCCTTTTGTAAGCTCGCCTTTCAATAGAGGAGTTATTTTAAAAGATGACAGATAAAATGCAGGATAAATGCCCGCAATAATGCCAATTATAAGGATACCAATTACAAAATATACAATCAGCAATGGTTGATGGATAATCTCCAACGAAATAGGTGTATTCGTAATATTTATAAAATAAGACTTACTAAGCCAGACTATTAGCAATGAAACCGGTGCAACTAAAATACTGATAAGTATTGATTCAAAAAGAAATTGTTTGATAAGTTCAAATCGTGATGAACCAGTAACCTTTCTGATTGCAATCTCTTTCGCACGTAATGAGGATCTGGCAATAGTAAGGTTTATAAAATTAACCAATGCTAAGATTAAAATAAAGATTCCGACAAGCTGTATAAGAAAAATTAATTGTCGCTTATTATTGTTATAAAACGGAATATCCGACAACGAAACTATACCTATTTCCTGATGTTCACTATCCGGAAAATTTATTGACTCGCATTCCTTCCATAATTTGCTTAATTTCTCCTCAACAATTTTACTATTCTGATTATCCAACAGAGAAAAGGTACTATACATCCAGTTTGACCAATCTGAATCCATATCGTTTCCAGTTGGTTTAATGGAATTTAAGGTTGCGAAAGATGCTACGGCATTAAAAGTAATCGATGAATTATCTGGAATATTTTCAATAACTGCAGATACCATCATGTCCATTTCGGTCACTTTAGACCTGTCTCCAATATAATGAATGGATTTGCCGACTGAATTATCGGTTCCAAACAAAAGCTGTGATGTATTCCGGGTTAACACAATTGAATATGGATTATTTAAAGCAGTGGTAGGATTTCCGTGGATTACTTTAAAACTAAACAGGTCGAAAAAATTATTGTCTGCGAAAACAACATTTTTAACTTTCACTTTTTTTAATGATCCATTTTCATCAACCTCAATAAAAGGAGCCTGACCTCCACCCGCAAAATAATCAATCCGAGTAACAGACCTTAATTCCGGTATGCTTTCCTTCATTAAATTGGCAAGTGGAGCAGCTGTGTAAAATCCTTCGCTGATATTAACCTGATAGATATCTTTATAATTAGAGTTGAATTTATCATAACTCAATTCATGTGAGGAGTACATGGTAATTAAGAAAAAGACGGCAATCCCAATTGCCAGTCCGCTCATGCTGATAAATGTATCAACCTTATTTTTGAATAGATTTCTAAATGCAATTTTTAGTTTCATATTTTTAATTTTTTAAAACAAAGATTTTACTCTGCCATTTATCGCAATAGCAAGTACTAGAAGGGAAAGTGTATATTTAAGATTCATTGTCTGGTTTTAGTTTCAAGACGAAATAGGTATCAGATCGTTACAAAAAACAATAATAATAGATGTACTAAAAGTGATTTGTATTGCTCCGGCAGATGAGGGTTTATTTTATCCGGGGTCTCCATTAAGATGCATCAATACCAAAAATTTTCATCTTCGTACTCCGTCCCGGTCATGCCGGAAGTGGTAACAATGGTTGGTGCTTAAACTTTTGTGCCCAATTATGAGGCCAGATCAATTTCATAATCGAGATAACCCCAATTGGGCTTGCTCAGTAAAAAAACGATCTTCTGATTTTTACTCTATTTCCTCCATTGAAAGATCAACACCCAGCTGTTTTAATCGATTCAAATAGTTTTTAATTTGTTTGTTTCTTTTTTTGGGATGAGGATTCAACTCAGGCTCCTTGTAAGGCACCTTGTCTTTGATAATATGATAAGAAGCAATAATAATCTTATGTGCCACAGCTAACAGTGCTTTCTTTTCTCCTCGCCTTGGCACTAAATTTTGATATTTCCTCTTTAGATAACAGTCCTTTTTACGTGTGGATCCCCAAGTGCTCCACTCCCATTACTGGAGTTTCATCACTACTACAACTAAGTTCGCCATCATATAAAGCATCGGTATTCTGCCTAACAAGTGTTTGCCCTGCTTGCACATTTCCCTTTTCATCTTTATATGACTTCCCCTGTTCCATAAATAAGCCTAAATAGAACTCGTGCCTCCTCTATAACGCCAGTCGCATAGCCAGTAAAACAGGTGTCCGCCATACTTATCCCCCGTCACAAGTATACAATGGGTTTTGACTGATTGTTCGTTTTCTCGGTACTTCATCAGAGGTTCATTTTCATTCATCTTTTCTTTTCCTACCTAATCCAACTGTACTTTTTCCCTAACCGTTCAATCCCTCATGGTCACCCAGTCAGCACCGTGGGGCGGTTTGCTGGCCTGCTTATACATTGCCAGCGGAGGGCCTTCCTCCATCTTATTTAAAGCATCAAAGCTGCAATTTTAAACCCATAGCTTTGTTCAAGGCACACACTTGCATACAACGTATATGTATTACGTTTATATATCATATCTGATGATAGAAAGTTCCGTATATGCATTCATATGCCGGGGGTATCTGTAATTCGTCTTTTTCATGCAGCGCTTTATCTGGCTCTTCAAGCTAAAGGTAGAAACATTTGCATCTAGAAGCTATCCAAAGGACTTTTAATTATGCTAATTTGTCTGGTTGAGACATGCGTGTAAATCTCGGTGGTCTTCGAACTTCCATGACCCAGTAACTCATGAATGTACCTGAGATCCGTTCCTGACTTTAGTAATTGCTTGGCAAAAAAAGCCCCTCACCTTTCAAGGGAGGGAGCCTGCCCCAGACTTGATCTGGGGTTGGGGTGGGTAAGTGGAGACGACCGGAATCGAACCGGTGACCTCTTGAC
>JABHCC010000176.1 GCA_018669475.1 Bacteroidota bacterium
GGCTGAAACTGGTCCTGTTGTGGTCGCAGATGTAACAGATGCTCAGGAGCTTGCAGTTTTGGTTAAGAAGTATAATATTGATACTATTTATCATCTTGCCGCTGTTTTATCTGCTGTTGGTGAAGCCAAGCCTCAATTGGCATGGGATATTGGAGTAAACGGATTGTACAATGTTCTTGAAGTGGCCAGGGAGTATAAATGTGCAGTTTTCTTTCCCAGTTCTATCGGAGCTTTCGGACCTTCCACGCCATTAGATTTGACTCCACAAGACACTATTCAGCGTCCGGTTTCCATGTATGGGGTGACCAAGGTAACAGGGGAGATGCTGTGTGATTATTATGCTTTGCGATATGGTTTGGATACTCGCGGTGTCAGGTATCCGGGAATCATTTCAAATGTGACATTGCCAGGAGGAGGAACAACCGATTATGCAGTGGAGATTTTCTATGCAGCAATCAAAACAAAATATTTTACTTGTCCATTAGCGGCTGGTACATTCCTCGACATGATGTACATGCCCGATGCTATCCATGCGGCCATCAGTGTGATGGAAGCCGATCCTGATAAACTTAAGCACCGCAATGCTTTCAACGTAACGGCCATGAGTTTTGATCCGGAGATTTTATATGCAGAAATTAAAAAGCACCTCCCGGATTTTAAAATGGATTACCAACCCGATCCGGTAAAGATGTGCATTGCACAATCATGGCCAAATCAAATGGATGACAGCTGTGCCAGAGAAGAGTGGGGTTGGAAGCCAGAGTACGACCTCGACAGGATGACACGCGATATGATTCAGGTTATTGGGGAGAAGTTTAAGCGAGGGGAGATATAAAAATAGTTATCAGTTATCAGTTTTCAGTTTTCAGTTTCCTATGTCCGGGGTCCGTGGTCCGGAGTCCGGGGTCAAAAAAATAAATTATTATTTGTTTCTAAGTTCGCAATCAGTTATGATTAATTCGTGCTTAGAAATCTTTAATTTTGTACAGGATCAATACAGGATTGTCATCTTCTTTCAGGTTAATTAATTCTGTAAATCCCTGGCAGTTTTCCATTTTTTCTTTTTGTTCCTCAGATAAGGAATGCAGAGTTTCCAAAACGTCAAGAGATGTTAGAGGATGATACACATAATCGCCGTTTGACTCATGGTAGGAGTAAATTGGCCAACCGTGGAAGAAACCTGGTTTTGGAGGAGTATTCATAACAATGGTTTTATGCTTACGGCTATGCAAATTTATAAGTCTAAATGCGAGTTTCTGATGTTTATTTGAGCCACAGCGCAAGACAAGTGTATTTGAGGTTTCAGCTATGCCAGACGGCATAATCATTTTAGTATCATTGTATTTATACAGGTCATCCATTTTCTCTACTTGTTCTTTCTGCAGTATGCTTGTGTCGGGATTATACTGGTTAAAATCAATTGCATATTTTACTGTTATTGAAGGTCCTGGTCCGAGCTGATAAATATTCAGATCATAATTAAAAGCGAAAAGATATCCTGAATTGGTATTGGTTTGAATGAATTCTGGATGTCCACCACTGATAATGTAGTATGGAAACTCGAATTTCCGATCTATTATAGCTCCTTCACGATTAGTGATAATGAGTTTATATTTTCCCACTGAGTCCATTCGTCCCCTATGAAAACGATCAGGAACAAAGCCAAAATAGTCATCTCCCAGGGCTGCAATATTCCATGAACGAAGAGGGACATTTTGTTTCTCAACAAATTTCCCCTCGATTGTGTAAAAAGACATTTTGCGGTCTCCGCATAACACGATTTCATTTTTCTCCGGTTTGTTGAGGATTGATGAATTCATCGGGATTTATTTGAATATCCTGGCTGCTTATGTTATTTGGATTCTTAGGCTGGCAGGCAGATACCAACAATATTAAAAGGAAAGCTTTAATTATGTTCGATCTTATGGTCATGCGTGGTAAGATTATAATTTTAACCTTTAGTTTGGAGTAAGAAGTTCTAGATCTTCGGTATTAGGTCTTAATTTAGGTCTCAAAAAAAGAATATTATTCACTAATTTCCCGAAATAAACCAAAACCCTCGATTCATGTCAAAAACTACCCCTACAAAACGTCTCCTTTCTCTCGACGCTCTCCGTGGCTTCGATATGTTCTGGATAATCGGTGGCGGAGCATTCTTTATGGCTTTGGCAGATGCCACCCATTGGGGTTGGCTGGAATCTATGTCTGAACAACTTAAACATGTTCGCTGGGAAGGGTTCAGAGCATGGGATCTTATTTTTCCTCTGTTTATGTTTATTTCAGGTGTAGCAATCCCATTTGCAATTCTTAGTAAGCTGAAAAAAGGACATTCGAAAGCCAGTTTGGTGAAGAAAATTGTTAAAAGAGCTGTTATCCTGGTTATTCTGGGCTGTGTTTACAATGGGATCTTCAGATTGCATTTTGCGGAGCCGGGATTTCGTTTTGCCAGCGTATTAGCACAGATCGGCTTGGGGTACTTTTTTGCCGGATTGATAGTAATCTATACACGAAATTTCAAGTTCAGACTGATATGGGTAGGTGGCATGTTACTGGGCTACGCTATAATTCAGAATTTCATTCCTGTTCCAGGCTTTGGGGCAGGAGACCTCACTCCTGAAGGAAGTATAAACAGTTATATTGACCAAATACTATTGCCCGGACGATTATACGGAAAAGTATACGATCCTGAAGGTCTGCTTTGTATAATCTCTGCCGCCGGGATTACACTGATGGGAGCTCTGGCAGGTGAAGTGCTCAGAAATAAAACCTGGACCGATTATAAAAAGGTGATGATTCTATCTGGCGCAGGTGCTGTGGGAATAATTATTGCCCTGATCATACAACCATTTTACCCTGTAATCAAAGCCGTTTGGACTACCACCTTCAACCTTTTGGCTGGTGGAATAAGTTTCTTGCTACTGGCGCTGTTCTATTTGGTAATAGATGTTTGGGGGTTCAGAAAATGGGCTTTTTTCTTCCAGATAATAGGATTGAATTCAATCACCATTTATCTTGGAACTCAGGTAATTAATTTCGGACACACATCAAAGTTCTTCTTGGGCGGACTAAGCGAAATATCAGGAGATTACGGACAAGCCATCTACATGGGAGGAGTGATTGTAGCAGAGTGGCTGTTTTTGTACTTCTTGTATCGGAAGAAGATATTTATTCGGGTTTAGGTTTCCGTTCGAGAGAGCTCGCCTGTTGTTGCTATGGTGCATCACTTGGCACAGCCACCGGAGGCAACGACCAACCCTCCCAACATTACCCTGCCAAGTTGGGCGTCACGATTTGGTGTCACGAACGTCTCCAGCTAGCACATTCCGACTTGATTCCTGAACCTTTATCACTAAATTTGCATCGCTAAAAAGAATAACTATGACTTGTCGCGTCCGTTTCGCCCCATCCCCAACCGGCCCTCTCCATATGGGCGGTGTGAGAACTGCTTTGTTTAACTACCTGTTTACCCGGAAAAATAAGGGTAGCATGATTCTTCGTATCGAAGATACCGACCAGAAACGCTATGTGCCTGGTGCCGAGGAGTATATTATGGAGGCACTGGCCTGGTGCGGGATTGAGATCGATGAGGGCGTTCGAGAGGGAGGTGAGTATGGTCCCTACCGGCAGTCGGAGAGAAAAGACATGTACAGGCAATATGCTGATCAACTTATTGAATCGGGATGGGCATACTTTGCTTTTGATACGGCAGAGGAGCTGGACGCCTCAAGGCAGATGGCTCAGGATGAAGGCGGAAAGTTTAGTTATGACGCTGCTACCCGTAAGGGGCTTCGGAATTCTTTGACCTTGCCTGAGTTGGAAGTTAAGGCTTTGATCGAAGCGGGAGAGCCTTACGTTATTCGCTTTAAGTTTCCTGAGAATGAGGAGATTGTCATGAATGATCTGATTCGTGGCGAGGTTCGGGTTCAGACCTCAACTCTGGATGATAAAGTTTTGTTTAAATCTGATGGGATGCCTACCTATCATCTGGCTAATGTGGTGGATGATCATCTGATGAAAATATCGCACGTGATCAGGGGTGAGGAATGGCTGCCATCCATGCCTCTTCATGTGATGCTTTATAGAGCCTTCGGATGGACCAATACCCAACCGGAGTTTGCTCATTTACCCCTGATTTTGAAGCCAAGCGGAAATGGTAAGCTGAGCAAACGGGATGGTGATAAGCTGGGATTTCCGGTTTTTCCTATCGATTGGAAAAACCCTGAAAATGATGATACAGCTTCGGGATACCGGGAATCCGGTTATCTGCCTCAGGCGTTTATAAATATGCTGGCTCTTCTGGGCTGGAACCCTGGAACTGAACAGGAGATTTTCTCCATGGATGAGCTGATTGAATTGTTCAGCCTTGAAAGAGTGGGTAAATCGGGTAGTCGCTTTGATCCGGAGAAATCGAAGAATCTGAATCATCAATATATACAGATGCAGGACAATGTGGCTTTGGGAGAGATGCTTGTTGGGGGAAACAGGGACATGGGGACATGGGGACGAGGGGACTTTGGGGGTTCTTTGGATATGGAAAAGGTTGTTAAGGTGCTTGGTTTGGTTAAGGAGAGGATGAATTTCCTGACGGATTTTTGGGATCAGGCTTATTTCTTCTTTGTTGCCCCTGAGGAGTATGATGCAAAAATGCTTAAGAAGGGATGGAAAGAGGGGACAGCTGATCGCTTAACAAAGATGCTTGAGTTAATACATGGATCAGATTTTAGTGCCGGGATTCTGGAGAATGTGATTAAGGGCTGGATGACTGATAATGAAATCGGTATGGGTGCTGTCATGAATCCTCTACGGATGACATTGGTTGGGGCACCCAAAGGTCCGGGGGTGTTTGATATTATGGAGGTGCTGGGAGAGGAGGAGACGATAAAGAGAATTCAGCGGGCAATTTCTACTCTTGGATAAAGTTTAATTGGTATGGAGTTTTCAGTTTTCAGTTTTCAGTTTTCAGCAGGGAATATGTCAAGGTCAAAATTACATCTACCTGCTATTACCTTTTCTCTAATTTTCACTTTGTGTCTTGGTGCTATTTTCCCTTCTGCAGTGTTTTCTCAGAAACCTGTAGATCTGGTTTATCCTCAGCTGGATGCAGCGAATTCTCGTTGGTTCTTCTTTAATTCGGCATCACGTCCGTTCGGGATGGTGAATTTGTCACCGGATACAAAGCTTGGAGGGGCATGGGGTAGCGGATATGTATATGATACAAAAGAGATCAAGGGTTTTAGTCATATACATGCCTGGCAATTGGCCGGATTATTGGTGATGCCAGTTGTTTCAGACAAATCCATAAAGTATATAAAGAATAATTATTACTCCCCTTTTAGTCATGAAGAGGAGGAGATGGCGCCAGGATACCATAAGGTTTTGCTGGAAAAGTATGGTGTAGAGGCCGAACTTACTTCTACCACACGTGTTGGTTTTCATCGATATACCTATCCGGATGGAGTAGAGGCAAAAATCCTGATTGATTTGGGTGAGACTCTTGGTCCGTCAAAAATGGGCGGAGCACTCATCCGGAAGGTAAATGATCATCAACTTGAAGGATATTTGGTTAATGAAAGAACAATAAGACGTCCGGATGAGATAACTGTGTATTTTTCTATTGAGGTGGATGGTGAGATTATTCGTATGGATGGGTGGAAGGGTCTGAAGGCTATGAAGAGAATCAGGCGTGTTAAGGGTAATAATATTGGTGTGATAATGATTTTTGCGGAGGAGGCTGGTACTCAGGTGAAGATGAAGGTGGGGTTGAGTTATGTGAGTATCAGGCAGGCCAGAAAAAATATGATGGCCGAGCTCCCGAATTGGGATTTTGATGCTGTGGTGAGTGAATCGCAAGAGGAGTGGAATTCGCTATTGGAGAGGGTTAGCGTTGAGGGTGGTGAAGCTGATGACCGGCGGCGCTTTTATACCGATCTGTGGCATTCGCTTCAGGGACGGAGGATTATGAATGATGTGGATGGTAAATATGCTGATTACACATCTGGCAAGAAAAAAATAAAACAAATACCTCTGGATGAGCTTGGTGAGCCTAAATTCAATCACCATAATTCTGATTCTTTCTGGGGGGCACAATGGACTCTGAACACACTGTGGCCATTGGTTTATCCTGAGATAGCATCTGATTTTTGCAATTCTTTTTTACAATATTATCAGGATGGGGGCTTGATTCCGCGGGGGCCATCCGGAGGAAATTATACTTATGTAATGACAGGTGCATCGAGTACTCCGTTTTTTGTGAGTGCCTATATGAAAGGCATACGGGATTGGGATGTGGATTTGGCATATGAGGGATTGAAGAAAAATCATTATCCGGGAGGCTTAATGTCAAAAGCCGGATATGAGCATGGGACGATTGAAGGTGGCGGGATAGAAAATTATATAAAACTGGGCTATGTGCCTTATCCTTATACGAAGAAATTGAGAGCGTTTCATTTGCAGGGGGCCGGACAAACACTTGAGTATGCTTATC
This sequence comes from Bacteroidota bacterium, assembly GCA_018669475.1. GTDB lineage: Bacteria > Bacteroidota > Bacteroidia > Bacteroidales > UBA12481 > JABHCC01. The sequence continues at coordinate 6,485 of JABHCC010000176.1, forward strand.
AGGATTATACTTTGGCACAGCTGTCGAAAGAGCTTGGGCATGATGCAGATTATGAGGAGTTTATGGAGCGATCACAGAATTACAGAAACCTTTGGGATCAGCAATCAGGATTTTTTCATCCAAGAGATAAATCAGGTCGATGGGTAGGTCCGTTTGATCCTTATGCTCATGCTGTTGGCTTTGTGGAGTCGAATTCGGCTCAGTCGACATGGTTTGTGCCTCATGATTATGAGGGATTAGCCGAATTGATGGGTGGAAATAATAAGATGGCTGAACGATTGAACAATTCGTTTAAGGAGGCCGCTAAACTGGGTTTTACAGCAGGGAAATCACACGATAAGGAGACCGAAAAAGAGTGGAGTCGCATACCGATTAATTATGGGAATCAGCCATCGATGCAAACGGCGTTTATTTTCAATGAAATAGAGGCACCATGGCTGACTCAAAAATGGTCGCGGGCTGTGGTCGATTCTGTATATTCAGGCTTGTCACCTTACACTGGTTACAATGGAGATGAAGATCAGGGCTTCATGGGTGCTCTGGCTGTGTTAATGAAAATCGGTCTTTTTCAACTAGATGGTGGCACGACGAAAGATCCTGTTTATCAGATTGGTAGTCCGATTTTTGATTACATAGAACTCGACCTGAGTTCAGAGTATTATGAGGGTGATCGATTTGTGATCAGGGTCATTAATAATTCAAAAGAAAACATTTATATTCAATCGCTCAAATTGAATGGGGTTTCCATGAACAGATTCTATCTGCACCATAGCGAAATAGTTGCTGGTGGTGAATTGGAACTGATGATGGGTCCTCAGGCATCAGGAAAATAACAAAAATATAAACGGATGAAAAGTTTTTACTTTCAAGTTATTCTGTTATTAATTGCTGGTTTTCAGCTAAATGCACAGGATCAGAAATCTGAATTTCGTCAGGCTCTTGAAGCTATTGATGGTGTTGAAGTAGTGAAAGAAGTGCGTGTTTCGCAGCATTTCACTGAGGCATATGAACTGAGGTTTACTCAGGCTGTTGATCATAACTATCCAGGCGGAGCACAATTTACCCAGCGAATGTTTATAGGCCATGCCGGATATGATCGTCCGATGGTTTTAAGTACCTCCGGATATACCGCTGGCCGCTTAGGTGGAGCTGAACCAGCGAGCCTTTTGAAAGCGAATCTGATAAGAGTAGAACACCGGTATTTTGGCGAATCAGTGCCTGATCCTCTTGTTTGGGACAACCTTACTGTTTGGCAATCAGCTACTGATCACCATGAAATAGTGCAGGCATTTAAAACACTCTATAAGAACAAATGGCTTAGCACAGGTCATAGTAAAGACGGACAAACAGCTATCCAGTTTAAGGCGATTTATCCTGATGATATTGATGTGGCCATTCCCTATGTTGCACCACTAAATTTGTGCAAAGTAGATCCCAGGATATATGATTTTCTCGAAAATGTGGGTACGGAAGCTGAGCGTAAGAAGGTTTTCGAGTATCAGATTGCTCTTTTTGAGAAGAAAGATGAGATCATGCCTTTTGTGAAAAGACAGGCTAAGGCAAGGAAATGGACTTTTACTATGGGTATTGAGCGTGGATATGATTTAGGAGTGCTGGAATTTCCTTTTGCCATGTGGCAGTATGGCCAGGTGAAGCCGCTGGATTTGCCTGGTATGGAGGCAAGTGCTGAAGATTTACTTAAGCCTTTTAACCAGGTTAATGCACTGTTCTTCTTCTCTGAGCCTGGTATTGTAGGTTATCTGTCTCATTATTATCAGGCCATGAATGAAATGGGTTATTACGGATATGATATTGAACCTTATCAGAAATACCTGCCGGATACAGTAGATATCACGTGGGATTTTACGCTAACTCCATATGGATTGGATACCACATTTAATCCTAATACCCTGAAGTTTTTACATGATTTTGTTCAGAACAGGGGTGATAATATGCTGTATATCTATGGTGAGTACGATACCTGGACAGCCACCGGAGTAACAAAAATTACTGGTCCGGCAGATGCTCTTGTAATGATACAGCCCAAAGGATATCATGGATCCCGGATCATGGCTTTCCCTGAAGATCAAAGAGCAAAGATTTTCGCCACTCTTAGTAGATGGTTGGGGATGGAGGTTCCGATAGAATAAAAAAAGTTATCAGTTATCAGTCAATCAATTAAGCAAGCTTAATATTACCAATTTTATAACATTGGCTACATTCGCTTAACAAAACCAAGGAAGCCGATTGAGACCTTAGGAATAATTGGTGCTATTAAGCTCTATTATCAGTTTA
>JABHCC010000177.1 GCA_018669475.1 Bacteroidota bacterium
ATTATTAATGGTTATAAATGGACTAAAATTTTCATTTTTAGTATAAATAATTGAAAAATTATTAAATAAATAATAATTTAACCATCCTGCATTTAAAGTTTGATTATTTGCTCCAGTTTGTCCAATACCATATACATTATTATTATTTGATATGTCGATTATACTACTATTATGAGTTCCTCTAATCATAGTTTGATTAGTAGATGATGTATACACATTTACTGTATTATTTACATTTAAAATATTAAATCCCCCTGTTAAAGGATCTGTTGTACTAATAGCTGAAAAAACATAATACGGTTGTTGATTAGTACTATATGATAAATAATTTTCGAAAAAAAGATTTTCTGCTTTGCTAACTTTTGAATCGCCTGTTTGATTCTGACAATATCAATGTCTGGTGTACATCCTGTAACGCATACAGCATGAGCTCTCCTGATTTCTTTTTTCGATTCTCTTAAGCTCCCGGATGGCAGGATTGTGTCCTCGGTAAAAAGATGATCAGCTCGGGTAAGAACGAGGCTGAAAGCAGGTTTTATCCAGCGATGCTGAAATCCATCATCCAGAAGTATCAGCTCGGGCCTAGGTTTGACTTCCTTTAATATCCTTGAGATTCCTCTGCGACGATTGCCATCAGTTGCCACAATAACATCCGGCAGGTGATTTTTAATCTCTAAAGGTTCATCACCAGAAAGCCGGGGATTGTCATCTTCAAGAACATATCTGAAGCCTTTGGATTTTCTTAGGTAACCACGGCTCAGAATGGCAATGCTGTAGTGAGCCTGCAGTTTTTTAGCCAGATGAATAAGATGCGGAGTTTTTCCAGTGCCCCCGACTGAGATGTTCCCAATGACAACAGTTGGCACAGGGAATTCATCCTGCCGGAGTATACCAAGGTCAAACATCCGGTTTCTGATCCAGACCACACCTCCATAGAGGCCTGATATTGGCAGTAGGAGAAAGCGGATGATTGATGATGAATTCAAATAGTTTTATTTGATGATGTATGTGAAAGGTAAACGAGCCTGAGTGGAACCTCCTTCCAGGCATTCACGTATATCGCGTATTACCGGAAGTTCAGCTTCTAACATTCTTCTGGCAGAAACACTTCTTCCCAGCACTTGTTCAAGTATTTCATTGAGAGGATCTTTCAACTGAGGCATCTCTCTTATTTTGTATTCTTCCAGATTTGCTGCTTCGGCTGCAAGCCTGATGGCTTCTTCTAATCCGCCAAAACCATCAATGAGTCCGATGTCAATTGCATCTTTTCCACTCCAAACTCTTCCCTGACCAATCTGATCCACCTCTTCAACCTTCATATTCCGGTCTTTGGCTACAAGATGAATAAACTTCTGATAGCTATTTTCAACCTGGCCCTGGATGATGGCTCTTTCCTGTGGCTCCAATGGTCTGAACATATTTCCCATTCCGGCCATGTCATTGGTTTGTACGCCATCAAAATGCAATCCCAGTTTGTCGCTCACTAATCCTTCAAGATTTGGCCAGAGACCAAATACACCTATTGAGCCTGTTAGTGTTGTTGGACTGGCTAATATGGTTTTTGCCGGAGTTGAAACCCAATATCCGCCCGATGCAGCCAAATCTCCCATCGACACAATCAGGGGCTTCTTGGCCGCTGCCAATTCTACTTCACGACGAATAATGTCAGATGCAAGAACATTTCCACCTGGTGAGTTGATTCTGAAAACAATAGCTTTGATTCTGTTATCATTGCGTGCACTTCTAAAAGCCTTCGCCAGGTGGTGTCCGCCAATACTCGTTGCACCTGTTTCTTGCATGCCAATGGATCCCGTTCCATAAATGATGGCAATCCTATCGGATGTATACTCTTTCTTTTCAGTTTCAGGTGCGTGTATATATTGATTCATACTTACTGATCTGATCTTTGAAGAAGAGGCTATACCGGTAAGTTTTTTCAACTCGTCATTTAACTGATCAGTGTAAAATAAGCCATCAACAAATTGATGCTTCAGTGCTGATTGAGGTGTGCGAATGGCAAATTTATCGGCAAGATTGTTTAACTCTGGAGTACTTATATTTCTGGAGTCTCCAATATCCTCAATCATTCGGCCCCAAATTGCATCGAGATATGCCTTGGTTTGCCTCTTGCTGGCATCACTCATCTTTGTATCCATAAAGGGCTCAACAGCAGATTTAAACTTGCCATGCCTCAATACCTGCACTTCAATACCTAGTTTCTCAAGAGCATCGGTATAAAACATCACATCAGAACGTAAACCCCTAAACTCAATAATTCCCTCAGGATTAATGTATATTTTGTCGGCAACCGACGCCAGATAATAGCCACTCTGGGTTAGGAAATCACCATAGGCAATAACAAATTTCCCTGATTTTTTAAACTTCATAATAGCCTGCCGGATTTCCTCAAGGCTGGCAATCCCAGGGGTAATCATAGATGTCTTAATTAGTAAACCTTTGATGTTCGGATCAACAGCGGCCTTTTTAAGATTTTGGAAAATATCATAAATACCAAGTGATCCGGTCATGGAGTAGGTGGTATAGTTTACGAAAGAAAAGGGATCATCAATAGTGCGATCTGTAATCGGGACCGACAAATCCAGAGTTAGAATTGTATTGGGTTTTACCTTTGTTTCATCCGTTTTGTTAGAGATCAGGGCGCTCATACTGCCCAGACCAATAAGAAACAAAATTATGAGAGCCAGAAAGAAGGCAAGAAAACTGGCGAGGAGATATTTAAAGAAACTTTTCATCCGTTTTATTTTTTACAGTAATAGACGACAAAAGTAAGGCTTTATTGAACTATTTTTGAAAGAATTTACAATAATATGAATGAATTGGTTCTGGGTATAGGTGGAAACAAGGAAAATCGCCTTTTCTGGCTTAAAAAAACAGCAGATGAGATTGGTCGTTTGATAGGTAACATTGAGCAGTTTTCTCCGGTAGTGGAAAGTGAGCCCTGGGGATTCGTATCAGAAACCTGGTTTTTAAACCAGGTTTTGCTTGTCAAAACAAGATTTAAAGCCGGAGAAATAATTCGTCTGATACATAAAATAGAGACTGAAAGCGGTCGGGTTCGTGAAGGAGTGTATACAGACAGGAATATTGATATTGATATTCTATTTTTTGGAAATGATATCATCCGGAAGGAGAATTTAATAATTCCTCACCCGAAATTGCATGAACGTCTGTTTGTATTGGCACCGATGGCCAGATTTATGCCTGATTTTTTACATCCGGTATTAAGAAAAAATATTTCTGAGTTATTAGCAAAGTGCAAAGATTCAACGACTTATCACTGGTATTCCCCTGACTAATCTTAGTCATCGCTTTTGCTGCCGAATGCCAGATCACCGGCATCACCTAATCCTGGTACTATGTAAGCTTTTGAGGTTAATTCATCATCAATGGCTCCCACCCAGATACTGGTTTTATGAATAGGGAGCTTACGTCTGACATTCTCAATACCTTCTTTTGATGCTATTATGCAAGCAAGATGCACATGTTTGGGTTTACCTTTGCCAAGTAAAGCTTCATATGCCAGAACAGCAGAGGCTCCGGTCGCCAGCATCGGATCAGACAATATCACAACTTTGTCATCTATCCGGGGGCCGGAAATATGCTCGAAGCGAATATTAAAGGTGCCATCTTTTTCATAGACACGATAAGCTGAGATGAAAGCATTTTCAGCACGGTCGAAATAGTTAAGTAGTCCCTGGTGAATTGGCAAACCGGCTCTTAAAATTGTTCCGAGCACAATCTCATCAGTTAGCATCTGCACCTCAGCAGTTCCTAATGGAGTTTTTACCTCTTTATCAGCATAAGCCAGTTCCTTACTAATTTCATAAGCAAAAATTTCACCTACTCTTTCCAGGTTTCTTCTGAATCGTAGTGGATCGACTTGAATTTGCTCATCGCGAATTTCTGCAATAAATGAATGCAGCAGTGAATTTTGATCCCCAAGGTGATGAATCATATGGCAGTGGTTTAGATTCTAAAACTAAGAAAAAACTGGGAATTGGTGAACCCTTAATTCATTAGCTCTTCTTAAGTACCGAAACAGGCCAGGGCAGAGTGTTTTTTCTTATGAATGAATAGCTTGTTTTTTGTGCTCCAAATCCTGCATAAAACCTCGCCAGGCCAGGGATGTCAGAACCTTCAAAATCAAGAATAAGCGAATTTCCGCAATACTGCTGAATAAAGGCATCTATAAGTCCAAACAGGGCCCGGGAATCACGCCCCGACTGTGTGTTTACAGGTACCAGATAGTAGAATTTCTGGTGACTGACCCCAAACAATATGGCTGCGATCAAAGTATTATCCGTATTGTATGCTCCCCAAATAATACCTGTTTTGCGTTTTAGCATCTCATTGAGAAGATTGTTAAAACGTATTTGATTGTTTCCTTTTAGAAGAATTGCAGCGCCATCACTGCTGTCATTCGCAAGCAGATTGGAAAATGCTTCCAGGTCAGGAACGGGTTTGAATATTAGTAATTGATCTCTGGTTTTGTTGATGTTTCTTCGGTTATTTTGTGAGTATTGTGATCTGATGCTCGAATATTCCCCTATTAAGTCTAATTCATAACTCGTATGTTGTGAACAAGAGAATCCTGGCACTAATAAAGGATTGTACTTGTTTAAACAGATTTCAATCAGTTTAAACTGTTTTGGTAGGGCCTTAAAATATTCTAGTGCTTCAGAATCTTTAATCATCTCAGTTGAAAACACTCCCAATTGCTGGCTCAATACGGGTCGGCAGAGATAAGAAAAACCGTATTTTCTGGCTTTAGTCAGGGGGAGAACAATGGAATAATCAAGATTAATCAGAGCTTCCCAGTCAGGGCTTACAGCATCCAGATACCACGAATATCCGTAAATATTACCATTAATGGATCGAGTGATGGTAGTATCCCAACGACTCTTGTCAATATCTTTGTGTTTTAAGTGATAAATCTGCATTTGTATTAACCTGCAATTTCAAGCATTTCTCTAAACACCCCAGACCAGCCTGTCCAGTGCTTCCACTCTCCCAATGATTCATTATGCCATAAACAATTGAATGTTCCACCTACATCCTTAATTGTTGAAACCAGCTGACTGATAGTGTCTAATGCCTCTTTGGGCTCCATTTTGAGATATTCTTGCAAGGTAATATCCATGACCTGGAAAGGATGAACGACCAGATCGGTTGAAGTATTGTTTTCAAGATCAAAAAATCTGAAGGGATTAGCAATACCAGCCCTGAATCCTACACGATCAGCATAGCCCATTGAATAATCATTTTTAATTCCCAGGTTATCAATAATACTATAAGTGTGTGGTAAATGAACTTTCAGAAAATGCTGCCGGCTGTCTGTTATTTCCTTGCCACTAAGGTGGGCCAGAATATCAATTTCTTTCTGAATTTGTGCAGCAGAGGAGTTGGAGTTATATGAAGGGTGGATGCCCAGCCTGAATTCTGAGGCAAGAGATCTGACCAATCGTTTAAATCCACTGTTAGCTGGTGAAACATTTCGATCATAAGGGCCGTAGGGGCCAACCAGAAAGAAAAAAATGGGATCAAGCTGATGAGAATGCATTAATTGCCTGATGAATTCGTACTGATCAAATGGATCAGGCTGCTTTTTTCTCCACACCTGAAAACGATAATTTCTCTCTGCCATGCTCTGACCCGGACGTAATAATGCTCCCATGCTTCGCCACAAACCTTTATTCAGAAAAGCCCAGGCATTGTCAATGTCAATGGTGGGTTTGAATTGATATTCTAAAGGATTAATCTGGATATTACCTGAAAAAATCCTGGTCAGCTCTTTTCCGAATTGCAGCGCCCATTGATTAATAATGGGCTGATCAAGAAACCCATTATGAAAAGCAATGGATTCACCAGAATGAAAGCGATTGTGCTCATCAGCCTCAAAGGGAAGGTATTCCTCATATCTGGCCACCATGTAAAAGCTTGCTGCGAAAATATCAAATGGAAGAATGGAAGGTTCTCCTGCCGGATAAAAAACGGGCATATTTTTCCAGGTAAAAACGGCGCCTAAAGATTTTTTCTGATCGATGATTTCACGCTCGTAAAGCAGGCCGGATGCCCGTAAAAAAGGCAAACCCTCAATGTCGGTCATTGAATAATTAAGGCAAGGACCTTCATGATGAATAATTTCCTCTTTAATATTGGTAGTTCGGTAGGATATTCCCAACAATTTCCCGAAAATTAATTCCAGTATATAATTAAAACGAGGACTGAGTTCCGGACTATAAATCAGCATAAAATTAGGGTATTGATATGTGAAGATAGTAATTTCGGTAGTAATGCACCCGATGATTACATGAGGTTTTGATCAGCGAATGAAAAATAGTCGTTTTCACCAATGATGAGATGGTCTAATACTGAAATATCCATCAGGGCAGCAGCATCTTTTATCTTGATGCTGATTTTTTTGTCGGCTTCTGATGGTGATAAATTTCCTGAAGGATGATTGTGTGCCAGGATAATTGCACTGGCTAGCCGTGAAAGAGCTTCCTGCAATATGATTCTTATATCTGTAATGGTTCCGGATACACCCCCCTGGCTAATTTTTATTTTATCGAGAACCCTGTTTGACCGACTGAGCAAGATAAGCCAGAACTCCTCATGGGCTAACTCGCTAAGTTCAGGTTTTATAGTATTAAATGCATCACGTGAGCAGGCTATGCTTCTTTTAACAGGAATTGGTTTTTCCATTCTTCTTTTTCCAAGCTCGAGGGAGGCGAGGATACGTACTGTTTTTGCCCAACCTATCCCCTTGATTTCCTGAAGATCTTTAGCATTGATCTTTCCCAGATAATAAAGATCATTACGAGCCTGCTTCAGGATTAAACGGGCCAGATCAATAGCTGATTGGTTCTTTGTGCCATTACCAATAATAATCGCCAGCAATTCAGTATTGCTAAGTGAATTAATTCCGGTTCGGGCACATTTTTCACGCGGACGGTCTTCAAGGGCCATGTCAGCCATTTTTACTGTTGAATAGGGGATCATAGATTCGTAAATTTATTTAGTTTGTACTTATCTATGGATATAGATGCATCGGGAATGCTCCAATGGAAATAATACGGTAACTTTTTCAACAAAAAAAGGGAACTATCACTGATAGTTCCCTCTAAAATCTTTTTTGTACTTTCTAAAGATTGTTCACATGCTTGTTAAGGCTTGACTTTATATTAGCTGCTTTATTATCATGGATAATATTGCGTTTTGCCAGTTTGTCAAGCATGGATGCAACCTTTGCATAAAGCTCTTCAGCTTCTGGTTTTTCAGTTGTACTCCTGAGTTTCTTAATTGCGTTCCGTGTACTACGTGCATAGTATTTGTTATGTAGTCTCCGTACTTCGGACTGACGGATACGCTTCAATGCTGATTTGTGATGTGCCATTTTATCTCTAGCTCCTATTAATTCTTTGTAGCCCGTAGGGGAATCGAACCCCTGTTACCAGAATGAAAATCTGGCGTCCTAACCCCTAGACGAACGGGCCAAATAGTTATCGTTCGCAACTTTGGATTGCAAAAGTAGGTAAATTTTTATTTATTGCAAGAGCGAGTCGTCTTTTTTCGGAAAAAAAGAGCACGAGTATCAGAAATACAGATCAACCAGTGAGGCATTTACACCCGGAGCACCAGGCATATTCAGATTTCTGGTTTTTAATGTATAATCAAGTTTAGCAAGGTCAGCTTTTGTCAATTCTTTTATTTCTCCCATTTGGGAACCCAAAATACAAGAATGGGCTGTAGTTTCAATCATCTCCAGTAGTTCAGTAGCTCTTAATACACTGGTGGTGCTACCAATTAAAATCCCATGATTGAGCATCAGAAAGGCATTTGATTTCATTAGTACGGGCATGAAGGCATCAGCTAATTCCTGCGACAGCGGTTCCTCGTATTTAACATTAAGTACCGGCCCAACCTCGATAATGGGTTCAGGAAGGAGGGGGCGCGACAATAAATCACTATGAGCCATGGCCAGGGCTGTTATGGCTAAGGGGTGAGCGTGAACTAAACCTGTGAGATCCGGACGCTTCTTCAGAATGTCAAGATGAAAAGGGGTTTCACCCGTAGGCTTACGTCCTTCTGATGCAAACAGCACCTCTCCTTTCAGGTTAATAATAACAACATCTTCAAACTGCACCTCAGATTTAGGAACCTTTGTTGGTGTGATCAGTACAACGTCAGTGTCAACCCTATAGCTCAGATTACCTCCTTGAGAGGTTACAAAGCCCTTTTCTGCAATCTTTTGACTGGCTTTTGCCAGTTTTAGAATGCTGCGGCGATATTTCTTTTGTAATTCATGCATAAAAAATGCTTTTAGCTTATACAAAGATAGCAAATGTCCATTTTCTTCCCAGTGAGGCCACAAAGGAAATACTGGGTTTATTAATGCCTGTACTGTGATTTGTTTCACGCAAACAATATTATTACCTTAATAACCTGCCATTCAGAAAACTAACATATGCTTTACAAAATCGGTATTGACATCGGATCAATTTCTCTCAATACGGTTGTATTGGATGAAAATAATCAGGTGGTTCAGGAATTTTATGACTATGGCTTTGGACGGCCTTTTCATAAACTACATGAAAGGCTGAAGTATCTTTTGCAATATCATGCTGATAATCAGCTGTCGCAATTTGCATTTACCGGTGTTGGAGGGAAGCATGCTGCTGAATTGCTCGGAGCTGTACATGTAAATGAGATTATTGCTCAGTCACAGTCTGTCTCTGAGCTTTATCCTGAGGTTAAAACCATCATTGAGATGGGAGGTGAAGACAGCAAACTCATCTTTTTGGACGCTCAGGATCTTACAAGCAAATCAGCTTTGTCAGATTTTTCGATGAATAATCTTTGCGCTGCCGGAACAGGTTCATTTCTCGATCAACAGGCAAAGCGTATCGGAGTTAATATTATTAATGATTTTGGTGAGCTGGCCTTACAATCAGAGCATCCGCCCCGCATTGCAGGCAGGTGTAGTGTATTTGCAAAAAGTGACATGATTCATCTCCAGCAAATTGCTACTCCAGTGAAAGATATTATAGCCGGATTGTGCTTTGCAGTAGCGCGAAATCTTACAAGCACACTTGGAAGGGGGAAACATTTCACCCCGCCAGTGATTTTCATGGGTGGCGTGGCAGCGAATGCCGGAATGGTAAGAGCCTTCAGGGAAATTTTGGGGCTATCAGAGGAGGAATTGTTTATTCCTGAATATCACGCATCCATGGGAGCCATCGGGGCCGTATTATATGCCGATAAAAAACAAGCAGGGAAGCGGATTGAGTTTGCTGGCCTGGAAGCTCTCGAGGATTACCTCGATAAGTATGAGCAAGAGCAAAGTTCATCTCTGGATGTGCTGAAACCTGCATCTACAATATTCAATAAAGACATTATGCCCCTACCGGATGATGGTTCTGTGCTTAATGTTTTTTTGGGAGTTGATGTTGGTTCATTAAGTACAAATGTGGTGTTACTCAGCCAGGACAATCAGGTAGTTGCACGTAGGTATCTGCCAACAGCCTCAAAACCTATCGAAGCCATCCGAAGGGGATTAAGAGAAATCGGACAAGAAGTGGGAGAACAGGTAAAGGTATTGGGCGCTGGTTCTACTGGCTCAGGACGATATCTGACAGGAGATTTTATTGGTGCAGATGTTATTCAAAATGAAATAACTGCCCAGGCAACAGCAACGATATCAATGGATCAGGAGGTGGATACCATTTTTGAAATTGGAGGTCAGGATTCCAAATATATATCTATCGAGAATGGGGTGATTGTTGATTTTGAAATGAATAAGGTGTGTGCAGCAGGTACCGGCTCCTTTCTTGAAGAGCAGGCTGAAAAACTCGACATTGACATTAAAAAAGAGTTTGAATCACTTGCATTCACGTCAAAATCACCATCAAAGCTGGGTGACCGCTGTACGGTTTTTATGGAAAGCGACCTTAATTCTTTACTCCAAAAAGGTGAGGAGAAAAACAATCTGATAGCCGGCCTTGCATATTCAACTGTGCAGAATTATCTGAACAGGGTAGTGAGGGACAAGCCGGTGGGTAAAAAGATCTACTATCAGGGAGGTGTAACGAATAATGGGGCGATCGTGGCTGCTTTCGAAAAGCTCACGGGACAAAAAATTCATATACCCCCTCATTTTGATATTACCGGCGCAATTGGTGCGGCAATGCTGGCCCGGGATAGAATGCGCTCAGGTCAGAAATCCCGATTCAGAGGATTCGAGGTGAGTGAGATCCCTTATAACACTAATAAATTTGTATGCGAAGAGTGTTCGAACCAGTGTGAAATCCGGCAGGTAAGTATAAGTGGGTTTAAGCCCCTTTTTTATGGCGGGATTTGCGACAGATACGAGATCGAAGAAAGGCGGGGTATTGGGATAAATACACCCAATCTGTTCAAGGAGCGCACTAATATGCTTCTTGAAGGATATAAGCCTGATAAGACATCGTCAAAAAAACGGATTGGCATACCACGTGGACTCAGTGTTTTCTATCAGCAGTTTCCTTTTTGGAGAACATTGTTTGAAGATCTGGGATTTGAGGTGGTGTTATCAGCTTCTGCAAATAAAAAAATGCTGGCCCGATCGATCGACCTTATGACAGCCGAAACCTGTTTGCCAATTGAAATGGTTTTTGGCCATGTGGATGACCTTCTGAACAAAGAGGTCGACTATGTATTTCTTCCTTTTGTTGTAAATATGGAAGCTGATGCTGATAATCCTACTCACAATTGCAATTGCCCCTGGATACAATCACATCCATTTATGATAAGAGCAGCCTACCGGGATTCAGAACTGAGCGAGAAATTGTTGATCCCGACTTTCCATTTCCGATACTTTAAAAGAGCTTTTGAGAAAGAATTTGTTGAATTTGCTTCTTCAAGCTTTGGGATTTCAAAGGAACAATCGCTTTCAGCGATTCAGAAAGCGAAAGAGGCACAGCTTATTTTTAATAGTAAAATTCGAGCGAGGGGTACTGAAGTTTTAGCAAATCTCCCCACTGATAAGAAAGTTTTTGTAGTTCTCGGGCGCCCATACAATACTTCTGACCCTGCACTTAATCTTAATCTGATCGAAAAGCTGATAGGATTGAATGTGATGCCTGTACCTCTTGATTTTTTGCCTCTGGATAAGGAGAATATATTTGATGATTATCCAATGATGTACTGGCCAAATGGAGATAAGATTCTGAGGGCATGCAGGATTATCAGCAAGGATGAGCGTTTGAATGCAGTTTTTCTTGGCAATTTCAGATGTGGTCCGGATTCTTTTCTCAGACATTACATGCATGAAGAAATGAATTCGAAACCTTTTCTTCATCTTGAAGTTGATGAGCATAGTGCCAACGCTGGTATGATTACACGCCTGGAGGCATACATGGATAGTCTTGATGGCTACATGGCAAAAAAGTCAAGGCCAGATGAAGTGGCTGCCAATGTTGCTGTTTCTTCCCTCCCTGTTACTGAGCGGACTTTATATTTCCCTTATGCAAATGATGTTATTCATGCTTTTGCTGCAGCCTGCCGCTACGTAGGAATGAAAGCTGAAGTGCTGCCCATGCCTGATGATACAGATATTTCCCTGGGCCGTAAGTATACCAATGGTCAGGAGTGTTTCCCGTTTATCAGTACAGCAGGTAGTTTTCTCAAAAAACTTTTTGAACCCGGAATTATAGCCCAAAAGTCAGCCTTTTTTATGCCCGCTCACAACGGACCGTGCCGTTTTGGGGGATATTATAAATTACATTCCCTCATTTTTGAACGCCTGGGATTTGATGATGTGCTCATGATCCATCCCAGCAATGAAGATAATTACAGTACTATAGCTCCGGGGAACCCTCTGGCATGGAGAACTGTTACATGGAAGGGTATGGTAGCCATTGATTTACTAAGAAAAATGCTTCAGCAAATAAGGCCATATGAAGTTAGTAAAGGTGAGACTAATCAGGTGTATGAACATAATTTGCAAGAGGTAATCAGCTCACTTGAAAGTGGAGCTAAAAACCTAAAAAAAGTGTTAAACAAGGCTGCTGTCCAATTCAAAAGAATAAAAACCAGAGGTCCGAAAAAACCTGTTGTTGCTGTTGTTGGAGAGATTTTTATGCGTGACAATGCCTATTGTTCAGCATACCTGGTTGATCGGCTGGAGGCCTTGGGCGCAGAAACCCTTATGGCTCCAATAGCAGAATGGATCAGTTATTCCACCTATCGTTACACACGTGATAGTCGATGGAAGAATGATCGAAAATCTATGTACAAGTCACTCTTACAGGCTTTTGTGCAGTCAAAAATAGAAAGAGGCCTCTTTAATGCGGTTAATAAGGTTATTCCGGTTGGACCGATTGTTCATGTGAAAGATATGCTTGCTCATTGTGACAGTTACATTCATCATGATTATGATGGTGACCCACCACTTTCAATCGGTGCGGCCTCTATACTTGCTAAAGGATACATATCAGGTGTGGTAAATATTCTGCCTTTCACATGTATGCCCGGAACTCTGAATACTTCAATCACCGGACTTTTCAAGAAGGATCATGATAATATCCCATGGGAGAATTTTTCTTATGACGGTCAGGCTGATGCTTCAATTGAAAGTCGCTTTCAGGCCTTTATGCACCAGACAAAAGAATACGCCAGGCGCAAGGAATTAATCAGCTGACAGAATTGCTATCTTTACCTCCATTTTAAAATAAACAAGAAAGTAACATATACAGATGAACCGAGCATGACAAAAGGAAAATTTATTTAACACACACGCAGATGATTGTTTTTGTTGTGCGAGCTCCATCCGACAAATAAAAATAAATATAAACGGATGAAAAGATTGATCAAAATAGTTTTGCGGCTGTTAGGCCTTATGCTTGTAGCTGACCGTTTAAGGTATCATCTGATGAAGTGGGGAAACCGCAAAAGCAACAGAGCTTTCCAAAAAGAATATCCTGATGTAGTTTTGCCTCCTGATTACCTGATGTATGAGTCCTTCAGGATTGATTATTCCCGATATTATCTGAACGGACG
The DNA here is from genome assembly GCA_018669475.1 of Bacteroidota bacterium. Lineage (GTDB taxonomy): Bacteria > Bacteroidota > Bacteroidia > Bacteroidales > UBA12481 > JABHCC01. The sequence goes on from JABHCC010000177.1 coordinate 13,060, forward strand.
AAAAACTGCAGAGTGGCTTATTAACCTGGTTAAACCTTATCTGGCAGAACCTTCGCTTGATATACTGGATTGGGGATGCGGACCCGCCAGAATCATTAGGCATATGCCGGATCTATTACCAGGGGAGTCCGGTTTTTCAGGTTCTGACTACAATAAGAAATCTATTTCCTGGTGTAAGAGTTATCTCAAAGGAATTCGGTTTGAGACGAATGATCTTGCCCCACCATTGAATTTTGATGATTCAAGTTTCGATCTTGTTTACGGGATATCAATCTTTACACATTTATCAGAGGAAGCTCATAAGCTTTGGTTGAACGAGCTGTTTCGGGTGCTCAGACCAAAAGGAGTTTTATTTTTGACTTTGCACGGACAGATATTTGTGAGCAAGCTCGACAAGAGAGAAACGCAATTATTTGATCAGGGAAATTTGGTAACCCGTGGTCAGGTGAAAGAAGGTCATCGTACGTTTATTGCCTTTCATCCGGAGAGTTTTATTCAGAAATGGGCCGAAAAATTTGAGGTATTAAACCATACACCAGGACAAGTAATTAGTGGACAGGCTGAGCAGGATGTATGGATTTTCAGGAAACCTTAACGACAAGGAGCAGGCTATTAATTCGCCATTTCTTCCATAGTTTATCTGGCTTGCAAGGTCCTTGTTTTTCTCTATAAAAGAAAAATGAGTCCGGTACCTGCAAGAACAGTTATGGCTACAATACTTACCGTAGCCATTATTCCGTTTCCTCCACTCCATAATAAGGCTGGATTCAATGATGGAGTACTCAAAGCTGCTGGTTTCGGATTTTTGTAATATTCTGGAATATCAGGTATTTCATTTCCATTTACATCGGGGAATTGACTCAGATATTGGATAAAACCTTCCCATTCTTTCATTTCCTGCAGACCTGCCTGCTCAGGCTTACCATCTATGATCAGGTCATTCAGGTCAGTGACTGGATTGCCGTATCTATCTTTCGGACTTACTTTCAACAAACCAAAAGTTACTTCCTGTACTAATCCGAAGAATTCAAGAACATAATTGTTAGTGGTAAGAGAATATAAGTTCTCATTTTTCTTCGAAAGGTCTATCCTTTTATACCCATTTACCGGGTCACCAAGACTTACTTCATACACCTGGTCAAGAAGGATTCTTCTTGGGTTATATTTATACTGAATTCCGGCCCAATAGGGGTAATTTCCGGTGCTGAGTTTCGGAGCCAGCATCATTGCTTCCAACACATTCTTAATCTCAGCTGCAGTAAGGTATACCTGAGCCAGAGAATAGCCGGCAGAATTGTCAAATACACCAGAACCTAGAGGGACAACTCTGTACAAATCATTAACTAATTGTTCTCCATTGGTGCCTGGTTTTATCTCATCTCTGATTAAACCAGCAACAGCCAGGGTAAAGTCATTATGATGTGTTTGGTTGACATACCAATGAATGGCATCGGCAACCAAAGGGCCTAAATTGGATTCAACCCTATATGTTTGTTCATTGAATCGCAAATCAAAATCAGTTTCCACAATTGGTTTTCCAGCTTCCAGATTCAAAGAGGCGAATACCTGATCAACAATAAGATCCTGATAGGATTCAATTCTTTTTTGAATAACAGGATCCCCCTGGATCTTATCATCTATGACGGTTAACCCTGAATTCAATACAATCAATTTGCCGTCCTTATAATCTACATCCACCCGACCAACAAAAGTTCCTTCTGACCCGGCCTGTACAATTGGAGTATTATTGATTACAAGAGCCTCGAATAAGTGAGAATGACTGTGACCACCGATTATCATATCGATCCCCTCAACTTGTTTCGCCAGCTCTATATCTTCACCCTCCCATTCCCCCTTTTTATTTTTCACTATACCGCCATGACTTAAACATATAACCAGATCTACCTCCTCTGTTTCACGGAGATATTTGGTCATTTCTTCTGCCGCGATGAATTTGTCGGTAAATGCCGCTGGCTTAACATAGGGAGCAACTGATGCAGCTTCATCCCCCATCAGCGCGAAGAGGCCAATTTTTAATCCCGCATGTCTCAGTACATATGTATTACTCACAATACCAGTTTGAAACAGCTTTTGAAGGCTGTCATCATCAGGATCATCAGGATTGAACTGGATGTTTGACAAGAGTAGGGGAGGAATACTACCATGAGTTTTTGCCGCATTGATAGTGTTGGCAAGTGAGGCTGGACCCATATCAAATTCATGATTGCCAATACAAACCGCATCGTAACCCATTGTTTGCATTAATCTGAGCTGAAAACCTTCCTGTTCCTCCAGTGTATGAAACAAGGTTCCCATTAGAAAATCACCGGCATCCAGGATTAAAGGATCAGCGCCAATCTCTTTTTCTACATCCTGAAAATAACCGGCTATTCTTGCAAAACCACCTCGGGTCAGATCATTATTTGTCTGCAGAGGAGAATAATCAGCAGTGGGAGCATAGCCTAGCAATCGGGAATGCATGTCGTTGGTGTGAAGTATTGTAAATTTTTGAGCTTGAACAGCACAGGACATTATGCCCAAAGCAATAAGGAGAGACAGGGATTTCTTCATAGCTTGGATTAATTCTAGCGGAAAAGTAATCAATCAAAAAGAAAAAGTCCATTACTTTGTGATAAAGAAATAGTTATTTTTCCCAGAAAAATTTGATTTATGCAAAAACCAGCAATAATATTAATCATGAGTTTTTGTTTATCCTCAGTAAGTGGCTGGACTCAAGAGTCAGATAGTCACCTTTGTGCAGGGCACTATTGGTCGGAGGACGAGGGGGCACAATTTCTTATTAATATCCGTAGCCAGGTTGCTCAATTGAAAGATTGGGAACAGCGCGTTGGCAGAATCCGGGAGGGGATAATAGAAGGGGCGGATATTCCTGATTTGGATGTTTTCAGAGAAATTCCTTCAAGCAGAGAGAGTGATGCTTTAATAATGAATGGTTATACGGTGCAAAGTCTG
>JABHCC010000178.1 GCA_018669475.1 Bacteroidota bacterium
ATATGGATAGATGGCATGTTACAGGGAGACGGAGTAATTGATGGTTTTAGTGGTGCTACTCCTCTGGCAGAGGCTGCTGCAGGTAATATGGATAATTTGCCGAGTGTGATGGAAATGTTCATGGGATATATCCCGGGATCAATTGGTGAAACTTCAACTTTAGCAATTCTGATTGGAGCGGTTATTTTGATTTATACAGGAATTGGATCCTGGAAGATTATGCTTTCCGGAGTTGTAGGTGGTGCTGCAATGGGTATTTTGCTCAATATTTTTGCAGTAAATACCTTAATGGAAGTGCCTTTCTGGCATCATTTGATGATGGGGGGATTTGCCTTCGGAGTAATATTCATGGCAACTGATCCTGTTACTGCTGCTCAAACAGAAACTGGAAAATGGATTTATGGTTTTCTGGTTGGCCTGTTGGCGATACTAATACGAGTACTGAATCCTGCCTATCCTGAAGGGGTAATGCTTGCTATATTGTTTATGAATGTGTTTGCCCCGTTAATTGACCACTATGTAGTTGAGGCGAATATCAAGAAGAGACTAAAAAGATTAAAGGCATAAGTGCGTTCAACTGACCAAAATTCAAAAAGATGAACAGAAGCAACCTATATATATTTACATATGCCTCGGTGATGGTAATCATTGTTGCTGCCGTCCTTTCATTAGCAGCAACAGGATTGAAACCTTTCCAGGATAAAAATGAAGAAATCGCTAAAAAACTCGATATTCTTCGTTCTGTGGAAAAAGGATTGGATGCAGCTGATGCTGATTCCAAGAATGATTACGTTGAGGCAGAGTACGACAAATACATTACAGAATCATTTGTTGTTAAGTCAAATGGAGATCTGGTTGATGGAATGGATGCATTTACCATTGATCTTAAGAAAGAAAACGCCAAAGATGTGGACGAGCGTACACTACCAGTGTATGTTTGCAGCCAGGAAAATGGTGATAAGAATTTTATTTTTCCAGTTCTGGGAGGTGGATTATGGGGACCCATATGGGGATATGTGGCTTTAGATGCCGATTTTATTTCCATCGCAGGAGCAGTTTTTGATCATAAAGCTGAGACACCTGGTTTGGGTGCTGAGATAAACACCCCACCTTTTCAGGATCAGTTCAAAGGAAAAAAGATCTTTGATGATTCGGGAGCATTTACTTCTATCATGGTAAATAAAGCTGGTATTCCTGAGACAATACATTCGGTTGATGCTATCTCAGGAGGAACTATTACCAGTAAAGGCCTTGAGCAAATGCTGTTTGATTGTCTGAGTGTTTATCAAACTTTTATTAACGCACAAAAATAAGCTAGCATGAGTTTGTTTTCCTCAAAAAATATGAAGTTACTGTCAAATCCTTTAAATGATAGTAATCCGATTACGGTTCAGGTACTAGGTATCTGTTCTGCACTTGCTGTAACAGCAAAAGTAAAACCTGCTTTTGTAATGGCGATTTCAGTAATGGCTGTAATGACCCTCTCAAATGTAATTATTTCACTTCTCAGGAAGACCATTCCAAATCGTATACGTATCATCGTTCAATTAGTAGTCATTGCAGCTTTAGTGATTCTGGTCGATGAGATTCTTCGAGCTTTTGTATATGATGTGAGCAAGCAGTTATCTGTTTTCGTAGGTCTTATTATTACCAATTGCATCATTATGGGGCGCCTTGAAGCTTTTGCCATGGCTAATAAACCCTGGGATTCATTTCTGGATGGAGTAGGTAATTCATTCGGTTATGCCTGGATACTTATTGTAGTAGCTTTTTTCCGCGAACTTCTGGGTTCTGGAACTTTATGGGGATACCCTGTGATGGAAAAGATTGGACTCTATAATATTGGCTATGAAAATAACGGTCTGATGATACTTTCACCGGCTGCCCTTATCGTAGTAGGAATAATTATCTGGATACAGAGAAGTTATAACAAAGATTTAATTGAATCCAAATAAAGCCGAATCATGGAAAACTTGATTAACATATTTATTAGAGGTGCTTTTATAGACAATATGATCCTTGCCTATTTTTTGGGTATGTGTTCATATCTGGCTGTATCAAAGACAGTTAAAACCTCTACCGGATTGGGCCTTGCAGTGATCTTTGTTTTAGTCATCACTGTTCCTGTAAACTACCTGATCGAGAACTATATTCTAACCGAAGGGGCCCTTACCTGGATCAGCCCGAAATTTGCTGACGTTGACCTTGGCTTTCTGAGTTTTATACTATTCATTGCGGTAATTGCCTCTATAGTACAGCTGACCGAAATGATAATAGAAAAAATCTCACCTACATTATACAATTCTCTGGGTATTTTCCTTCCATTGATTGCGGTTAACTGTGCAATTCTTGGTGGAGCATTGTTTATGCAGGAGCGGGCTTATACTAACATAGGTGAAGCTGTTTCATTTGCTTTGGGATCTGGCCTTGGTTGGTTCCTGGCTGTGGTGGGTCTGGCTGCTATTCGCGAAAAGATTCGCTACTCGAATATTCCTGCTCCACTTCGTGGACTTGGAATTACTTTTATTATTGTTGGACTCATGGGAATTGCTTTCATGAGTTTCATGGGAATTAAATTGTAAATAAAAAAAACTCAAGATATGATCCTGCTTGATACATCTATAAGCATCGGTGTTGTTGTTGGAATCAGTGTTGGCGCTTTTCTGCTGGTAATTCTATTGCTGGTAACATTGCTCCTGTACGCTCAAAAGAAACTAACACCCCAGGGAGAGGTAAAGGTTGATATTAATGGTGATCGTGAAGTAGTTGTGGATCCTGGTGGTACTATTCTGAATGCCCTTTCAACTCAGGATATTTTCCTTCCATCAGCCTGTGGAGGTGGTGGAACCTGTGGCATGTGTAAATGCCAGGTTTTTGAAGGTGCCGGAGACATTCTACCAACAGAAACCGGATTCTTCTCGCGTAAAGAGGCCCAGAATTATTGGCGTCTTGGTTGCCAGGTAAAAATTCGTAACGACATGAAAATTGGAGTACCCAAAGAAATAATGGGTATCAAAAAGTGGGAGTGCGAAGTGGTGTCAAACAGAAATGTGGCCACCTTTATTAAAGAGTTCATAGTCAGGTTACCTGAAGGTGAATCTATGGATTTCAAATCAGGTGGGTATGTTCAGATCGATGTACCTAAAATATCTGTCGACTTTAAAAACTTTGATGTTGATGATCAATTCAGAGATGAATGGGATAAATTCAATATGTGGGGTCTGAAGATGAAGAATGCTGAGCCAACATATCGGGCCTATTCGATGGCTAATCACCCGGGTGAAGGAAATATCGTTATGCTCAATATCCGGATTGCTACCCCACCATGGGATCCGGCACGTGCTGGTTTTGCCAATGTTAATCCTGGGATTTGCTCCTCTTATATTTTCTCACTAAAACCAGGTGATAAAGTTGTGGTTAGTGGTGCTTATGGTGAATTCCATATCAAGGAGACTGAGAATGAGATGATGTATATTGGCGGTGGAGCCGGAATGGCACCTCTGCGGTCACATATTTTCCATCTTTTCCATACTCTTAAAACTGGCCGAAAGGTTAGCTATTGGTACGGTGCAAGGTCTCTGCGTGAAGTCTTTTATGAAGAAGAATTCAGGAAAATCGAAAAGGAATTTCCGAACTTCACCTTTAACCTGGCGATGTCAGAGCCAAAAGAGGAAGATAACTGGACGGGACTGAAAGGATTTATTCACCAGGTACTTCATGATGAATATCTGAGTAAGCATGAAGAGCCTGAAGATATTGAGTATTACCTGTGTGGACCACCTCAAATGAATGATGCTGTTCTTAAGCTGTTGTATGATACCGGAGTTCCTGACGAAATGATCGCATTTGACGATTTTGGTGGTTAGAGAATAGTTTCTCTGGAGAGAAAGAGTATAATTCAGTATTGTGATGCGAGTTATAGGTTTATTACTAATAGCATTTATTGCTTCATGTGCTCCTTCAAGTACAAAGTATCATTACTTTGAAGGGCCAATTTTCGGAACTAGTTTTCTAATTAAATATGAATACAATGCGCAAAAATCCCTCAACAGAGGGATTTTGCTCACTATGGAAGAATTCAATAAATCACTCTCAAACTATGATCCTGAATCTGTAATCTCACGTTTTAATCAAAATGATACTAAGGTGCGTGCAGATGGTTATTTTACAGCTTGTTTCAAACGGGCTATGGAAATCAGTATGGAAACTGACGGGGCTTTTGATATGACTGTTGCCCCACTAGTTAATGCTTATGGATTTGGCTTTACTGACAGGGATTCTATTTATCCGGGTTTGATCGATAGTCTTCTGGAGTTTGTGGGATTTAATAAGGTCAGACTTGAGAAAAAGAGGCTGATAAAGGATGATCAGCGTATCACTTTAGATGCTAGCGCAATAGCCAAAGGCTTTGGCGTTGATGTTGTTTCCAATTTTCTTGAATCAAAGGGAGTTAAAAATTATCTGGTTGAGATTGGTGGTGAATTAAGGTGCACTGGAGATAGTCCCCGCGGTACAGCTTGGAGGGTAGGTGTGGATAAGCCAATCGAGAACCTGATCGAAAGAGAAATAGAAGCTGTAGTTAGTCTGTCTAATCAATCAATGGCAACCTCGGGTAATTACAGGCAATTTTACGAACAGGGAAATGTTAAATACAGTCACACTATTGATCCTTCTGATGGATCTCCTGTAAGACATAGCTTGTTGAGCGCAACTGTATTAGCACCTGATTGCATGACAGCCGATGCGTATGCCACAGCTTTCATGGTTATGGGCTTAGATGAAGCGATACTTTTGGTAAACAATCATCATGAGCTTGAAGCATATCTCATTTATTCGGGAGACCAGGGAGAATTATTGAGTTGGTCTTCAAGCGGAATGAAAAGTAAACTATCAGGGAATTAATCACCACAGTTACAACCAGAGCATCCTCCCATTTGATCAGAAGCAATTTTCTGTCCGTTTTTTGTTGCCAAAATTTTCCTGTCCAGTTGAAAGTGTCTGATTTCATCAGTTCTGGCGCAAGTAAGGCCACGCTTCCTCATCTCAGGATTATGACCTACACCAGTCTCGGGGAATTTGCCATTTTTTCTGAATATCAAATTGAAGCCTAAACCGAATACGGCAAAACTAATGATGATCAGGGAGGATATCAGAATTTGTAAAAACATAGTGTAATCGTTTTAAATCTTGTCTTACTTAACTTAAACTATAGTGACAGTGCGAAGGTAGATAAAGTTCGAACTATTCTGCAATTTCTTCTTGTTTTTCGTCAGGTTTATATTTTCTAATATTAATATTCAACCAGGCATAGAGCAAAGTCATGAATGGACTGATGATATTAAAAAAAGCATAAGGCAAATAAGCGAAAGTTGAAACCCCTAAAACACCTGCCTGAGTTGCTCCACATGTATTCCATGGTATTAAAACGGAAGTAACGGTGGCTGTGTCTTCCAGAGTTCTCGACAGAACTTCAGGTTTCACACCCCTGTCTTTGTAAACATTTGCAAACATCCTTCCGGGAACCACAATAGCCATATACTGATCTGAAGCAGTTACGTTGAAAAAGAGACATGTTCCTGACGTTGCAGTAATAAGACCAGCTGTGCTTTTTGCTTTTGAAATAATGGCTTTTGATATGCGCTTTAGCATACCTGACCTTTCCATAGCACCCCCGAATACCATTGCGGATAAAATTAACCATATTGTGTTTAACATACCTGCCATTCCTTTGGTCGATAAGAGATCGTTGATAGCTGGCTCTGAAGTTACTATTGAAATAGTACCGGCCATAGCCTTCAGGCTACCCATGTATGCCCCAACTAATCTGTTGGCAGGATCTCCGGCTACCTGCTGTACAATATCAGGTTGAAAAATCAGTGCAAAAATTACTCCTAGTAAGGTACCGGCCATTAGTGCGGGAAGAGGTGGAACCTTTTTCATTATAATTGCGATTAGCAATACAGGAACAAGAAACAGCCAGGGTGTGATAGTAAATGTAGACTCAATCGATGACAGAACATTTGCTATATCTGTATTTGTTTCGTTGAAATCATAAACGAATCCCCAAATTAGGAAAATAATCATCGTAATGATGAAGGTTGGACCAGTAGTAAGAGCCATATATTTTATATGGGTAAATATATCAGTGCCTGCCATTGCCGGAGCAAGATTCGTTGTGTCAGAAAGAGGAGACATTTTGTCCCCGAAATAGGCACCTGAGATAATAGCTCCCGCAACTACTCCTTCATGGAAACCAAGGGCTTTGCCTACACCCAGTAAGGCAACCCCTAAAGTGGCAATCGTCGACCATGAACTTCCAGTGGCAACTGAAACAAGAGCGCTCACAATTACAGCAGCAAATAAAAAAATCGTAGGATTAATGATTTTTAGTCCGTAATAAATCAGGGCCGGTACAACACCGCTAAGTAACCAGGTGCCTGCAAGTGAGCCAATAAGTAATAGAATTAGAATGGATGGCATTGCAGATCCAATGCTTTTAACCATACCAGCCCTTGTGGTTTTCCAGTTTAAGCCAAGCTTCCTGGCTATTAATGCTGCAATCCCTGCAGCCAATAAAAGTACAATCTGATTAGGCCCTTCAAGAGATTCATCACCAAACAATACCACATTCAAAGCCAAAAAGATAATTAAAACTACAATCGGAATAATTGACTGAATTAATCCCGGTTCACGCTCACGTTTCTCCGTCATTACTCTATCTCTTTTAGGCAAATTTCAATTTGTTCCCAGGTATGTTCGATATTCTGATCCAATCCTACTGAAAACCTGACAAGGCCTTCACTAAGACCCATTTCTTCTTGTAATTCAATTGGCACTTCAGAAGACGTCGATGAACCAGAATTTGAAAACAATGTTTTGTAATAACCCAGGCTAACGGCAAGGTATCCTAAATCTCGGTTTTGCATGGCAACCATTAGCTTATTTGCATTTTCCTTGGTTTTCAAATCGATTGCCAATATTCCGCCAAACCCGAATTCGGGATTC
>JABHCC010000179.1 GCA_018669475.1 Bacteroidota bacterium
AATATGGAGAGTAAATAAATAAAGGGCAGACTCTGGACAGCTCCCTTGTGTAAAGAATGTCTAACAAGTATCGGTTCGGATCACTCATAATATCACCATGTCGTTTACAAAGAAAAAAATGCCAAATCCATTCTGAAAAAGGGATTAAATTAATGAGATAGAGTAACTGGCTGGTTATTATAGGCTTAACTTTGCGAAACGGAAAAATACCAGAAGTAATAATTGACCATTAGATAGAGAAATATAAATCTTTGGATGTGAAACAATTAAAAACTCTTTTTCATCATTACTTTGATACGCCAATCCTCAACCTGTAGTTATACAGCTAATTACAACATTTACACGGTCTTCAGGCAGCGCACCGAGGCTCCAACGCTTGGCCTACCATAATGTCGGAAAACGCCATTGCTATAATAGTACAGATTCCGGAACCATACCCAAGACGAGCCACTCTCAGAGCAGGTCCAGAAAAAAGTACGTATTCCAAGATCGAGGGAACCAGCACCTAGGCTGCGGTAGCCTCCCGGTAGGGCGTTAAATCCACTGGAATTCTTACCATTTCCACTTAAACTCCAACCTGAAATTGATTTTAGCTTTTCGCCAACATCGCCTGTTTCTCTCATCCCCGTATGACCAACCTCTGAACTGTTCATCCCCAAGTACTTTTCTAATTTTTTCCATTCTTCATCATTAGGTAAATGCCAACCTTCTGGACAAGCCATTTTAGCAGCTTCCCAGTTATACAATACTCCATAGGATTCATAATTGTCAGTGGTTTTTGCTACACTTAAGCTTGTTCCGTTATAATCATAAACATAATACTTTGGTTGGGATACTGAACCATCGCTCAGACTATTAACCAATGGCAAATAGGCTAAATTCTCAGCCATCCATAACTGATTACCGATTTGTATTGTTTCATAGACTCTTCCATCTGAATCAATACAATCTTCACTATCCACAGGCTGTGTGTCAAATTCTACAATCTTACTATATACTTTTCCCAGTTGATTTTCTGCGAACGCTCTTGAATAATAATGAGTCTCGCTTAACAAATCTTTAATACTAATTTCAATATTATTCCCATGATTATGATTAATCTCAACAATATCGTTGTCAATAAATTCTTGATTAATTGCGTATTCAACACCTGTGCTAAAAACATCACCGCCACCATCATCCACAATCTCATAGCTAATTCGGCAATTATTGGAACCAATTTCTTCTATTTGTTCATTCTGAATTGTGGGCAGTGAAATCACCGGACAAGATTGAACATCTATTTTGTAATTTAGCAATGCAGCTGAAGCTGCTATTAGATCATAAGGATTGATATTTGGTGAAGCGGTAGAAATACCTGCATATAATTCTGGCATTAAAATTTCTTTTGCCATCGATAATGTTGCTTTAATTCTACTTCTTGATCCTTCTTTGTAATCCTTAAAACTTTCTGTTACCCCTTCACTATACGTAGAAACAGCGCCGAATTTTAATCCTGCTGTTAGGGAAATTTGAGGGCCAACACTTCCAGATGCCCCCAGAGCAAGAACCATTGTCTTTAATCCATCAATTTTGTAATTTGAGTTGGCTAGTTGATTGCAAACAGTCGTTAAATTTGGATTTTGCACATTACAATCTAGTTCTCTTTCAAAGCCGATTGAGGGAGATAAATCTGCCCCAAGTGAAGTCGCGACTTTACCAGTTATTGAGTAGTTTTGACCTACCATGAAACCATCCAAAAGACTATTACTATTTACTGATCTTGGAATATTAAATATCCACTTGACATATGTATTTATTCCCAAGTTGACAGAACCTTCTCCACTGAAACCTAACAAAAGCTCTAAGGATGAGGAACATAGTTTATATATATAAACTTGACTCGTTTTGTTAATAAAATCAAAAACAAGATCACATCCTGTACCCAATGATCCTGATGCCCTTACCCCAACTACATAAGCAATCCCAGCGCTAGCACCTATGTCTACACTTGCACCTTTTGCATACCCAGATCCGAGATTCATCAATTCACAATCATTGGATTCCGTACTTTTTAAGCTTCCAATGGATAGAGAATTATATAAATCATTGTAATAATTTTCGAGGGATAAACCAGGATAGTAGTCGGCCAAAATGGTGTTTATCTCTTGAAGCTCTGATTTTATGACCTCAATTTCCTCCTTGAAAAAATCGAATTGAGATATATAGGAAACTTCTGCTTTAAACTCATTAACTAAATCTTCAGGCATTGTCGAAGCGAATTCATTGATTATTCTCTCTCTAAGATCAATCCCTTCTATCCAAACCTCAATAAAAGTATTAGGCTTACCCCTAACTTCTATAATCAGCTGACTTTTAGCTGATATATTTGAGATATCAAATGAAATTGTTTCAATAGTCTTGTTTAAATCATCAGGTGCCAAAACTTTAATACCATCCAATTCGATTCGTGCAGATGCCACGCGAGTTTTTTTATCAGCGCCATTATTTACCCTAAGTACAAATGAATCACCAAAGTACTTTAACTTGTCATTTCCAATTGAGTAAGTTACCTCTATGGGTTGCCCAGTTTCACATAAAATCTTTTGGTGGCCCCAATAAAGGTCAGCCTGAGAGTTAGATTTTAAACCTATAAGTGGATTATTATCAGAGTAATGTTCAATGAATTTTTCCTCTTTCTGGCAACCAGATAAAAGAAAAAATGAGCCAAAAATTAAAAGGAACAACCACTTTGATTTCATATTGCAGCAGGTTTGAGATTAATACCACCAGACTTGGCTTGTAATTAGTTCTTCACTCAAACCTAATCAGGGATTCTAACATTCACAAATCTTTGTATAAAGGGAAGTTTTGGTATATGAATGGTTTCCTTGATGTATCTATGTAATTTTAATCTCAACTTTCGTAGTCATCTCATCATCAGGATCAAGGTCAATAATTTTGTAGACAACTGTATGCTTCTTTTTCTCATTAAACATCTCAATCACCTGGTCAAGAATATTCAAGCCACGCCCAGTGGAATCACCATTCCTCCGACTGGCGGATTTCCTTCCTATTCCATTGTCCATAATTTGAATCACAGTTGAGCCATTTGCAACTTTTAGATTGATGGCTATCTTTTGTATTCCTTCTTTCTCGGCCAACCCATGCTTAATAGCATTCTCAACAAATGTGTGAATCATCATCTTTGGAATAGGCAGGTGAAGATCAACCAGGCTGTCAGCTTGAATTGAGTACTCGAAATTCTCACCAAACCGCTCTTTCTGAAATTTCAAATACAACTCCACAAATTCTAATTCTTCACTAAATGATTGAGTCAGATTTCTTGAACCCTCAAGCAATTTTCGGGTCATCAGAGAATAATCAGCGAGCATTTTATATGCCTTATTCCGATCTTCATTCAAGACAGCATAACCCACATTATTTAATATGTTGTAATTAAAATGGGGATTAATCTGATTCATGATAACCTGATACTGCAGCCTGAGCACATCTTCCTTTTCCTTTTGCTTGAGATAAATCTGTTCTCTCTGCTGATATCTGATTATGTAGATAAGCAACCAAACAAAACCCATGATGGCAAGGAAAATCAGAAATTGTAACCAAGTCATAGGATTCGATTTGTAAATAAAAAACTGAGCTTCTGGTCCAGTAAGTACCATCAGTTGTGGTTTCCCATCAACATAAAACTTTGAGAATCTGAATCGTGAAGGGTCTTCTGTGTTTGCAAGTAATTCTGCTGAAGTTTCATGTTTAAAATTGATGTCATAAACAACCAAATTTGATAATCCCTCTCGACCAAGAACTTCATTAATTCCATCATCGTTCAAATCTATCACACCTCTATATGACCAATTTGGGGAAACCTTTCTCAGGACCTTAATTCTTAATCCTTTTAGTAGCATAACAATTGAACCATCTACTCCTTTAACAATTACTTCCCCATTCGTCAATTCTTTAATAACACCCACCTTTCCCATTGCAACTCCATTAGCCAGAAGTTGAATTGAGTCAACAAGGTGACCTAAATGATTCCAAGCATAGGCCCAAGATGTCTTGTGATTTGTGCCCATACCAATACCAATAACTGACTCCTCACCTTCAAAACCTGGTAAATATACCATGTAATCAAGTGTGTCGATGTGAACTGTTTGCCAATCTCCAATTGGCCGCCCACAATAATCTACAACTAAAGGAATAGTTTTATTAGCCATAAATGCCTTATCATCCTGGTCCAGGTTTTCAGGGCCATGATCAGTAAGAAAAATCTTGCCTAAATTATTCCTTTCCGAAGCCTGAGCCAAAGTAAAACCTACTTTATTTTTGTACCAGGTAAAAGGAACAATTGAGTCTAAATGAATATCATATAAAAAGATTGATCTTGGTTGAAGACTATAACCAGCATTAGCTGATAATATGAGCTCTTTGAATCCATCATTATTCAAATCAACCAGTTCACGGATATGAATTGGGGTATCTCCGAGGTTAGTACTGTCCTTGAGTTGAATTATTGGCCGATCCCGGATAGTCTGAACTCCATCTCCACCAAATTCTGTGACGGTAAGAGAAAGCCAGTCTCCAGTTAATCGACAGAAGTACACCTCTCCTAAACCATTATTATCGAAATCTCCAAAAAAGCGATTAACCCAACCTTCATGATAGTTTCCGTTGAAATCCTCTTGACCGTGATCTATCTTAAATTGGTCATAGATGACAAATGATGATTCGCCAACCGTATTTGTTTTAAACTTGATGAACTCACTATTACCATCGAAATCCAAATCATATGCATATAAACTTTGACCGTTGGCCAGCAAATCAAAACAAGCACTACTTTCTACAAATTTGTATCGATGAATATTGAATGGATTCAGTAGAAGGATAACAATACCCCCAATCAAAAAGAAAATCCCAGATGTCAGATACGGAGAGGCCTTAATCCTTTTCATAGTCAGTTTTAGTGTCTCGCGGTACTAAAATAATCATTTGTAAGTAGTTAAAAAACTTGCCAGCTTTCTTGCTGAATCTACCCTATTTTTCACATTTTTTGATGTCGATTGAGATAAAGACCACTTTCCAACCTAATGATTGACAATAATTTATAACATTTGAGACAACTCCGAATCTGATTTTGGTTCAGAAGGGTCAAAATACTTTAAGGCCAATCCTTCGCCTATAACAGATGTCACTTTCGTTATTACGAAAGTGTTACACTTTCCATCTGAGATCTATCCAATAGATCTCCCAAGTGGATATGATACTTTAAATTTGAGATTAAGTTAAGCTAGTGGTTTACCACAGTTCGAAAGATAGATTTAACCCCGGAAGACTATTTTATCCGAGAAGAGCGCCAGACGATATTAAAGATTTGCCAAGAAAAGTACCAATTAGATTTATTAAATGGACGTCAAACTTGGCCTGTTCGTTATATGCTAGTTGTTCTGGCAATGTATTCAGGACTTCGTGTTGTCGAGATTGCAGATTTAAAGGTTTGTGATTTTTACTTCTCCAGAAATTATCCATATTTAATTGTCCGTAACGGAAAAGGTGGAAAGAAGCGCATGCACTGGAGACGACGGGAATAATGTCGAACTATTTATTTAGGGATTTAAACCTGTTGGCTAAGATTAGTTAGTATTTGTAATCTGGAAGTTGGGAATTTGGATTTATTGTTTCGGATTGTAAGTTGCTTGAGTTTTGGCGATATTCGACGGTCTTTTTAATTGGGTCAAAAAACCGAGTCTTTAAGTGAGGAGCCACGGACATTGGTATAAAAATCATATCATATAACGGCCTTATGAATTTAAGTTAAAACACTAGCTTAACTGAAACTCCATTTTACTGTAGGAGATCCTCTGGCTTCAAATTTCCAATGGTGCATGCAATAAACAAGGAGCTATCCGAATTCTAAGAATACCTACTTTCTTCAATCTCGGTCGACCTTAATAAGAACTTAGTTTGAAATAGACAATGTGAAGACTGATACTTTCGTGAAGCAGTGTCTCTTGAACTTAACAACAAAAGTTTTGAGGAAGCAAAAAGTGTCTTTATTGTCGTTGTGATACCACCCTCTATAATCTTGGGGGATCTATTGGGGAGATCTCAGATAGAAAGTGCAGTACTTTCGTATTGACGAAAGTATCCTATCATATTGTTCATTACCATATCCGATTTTTGCTGACATCAAAACAATGTGATATTTCTGACCTTTTGAAGTATTGAACTTCTTGACGAAAATAAATAAATCATGTTGCAGTCATTAAAGCCTGAGAAATGCAGTTATTAGAAATGCGCCCTGCTATGCTTCTTGATTATCTGCGTCTTATATTATAACTTAGTTGCAACTTACCCTACTGACCTTCAGAATGAGAATGCTAATCTGTCTAGCCATATTTTTACTTTTTACTTCCTGCGATAGAAAAAAGCAAACAGGATCAGATGAACCAGCATCTTTGTATTTAGCTCCGATGGCCGTTCCATTAAATACAGAAGGAGGGTACTTGATCAACCCTGTAACAGGTGACAGTATTCAACCCCTCATAAATTCGTTTGGTGATACAGTAATTACAGGGGTGCCTGTTCCTGCCATCGGCACGATTATCCATCCAGACAGTGTAGTACAACCTAAAGCAGTGTCCGTTGGTACACCAAAGGTGGTCCCCACCAACCTAAATATACATAAGATTCCAGATGCACTCACGGTAATCACTATAAATAAAGATGCCCTTAAAACTTTTACATCCGGAGTAGATAGCTCTTCTTTTGTCCTGGTTAATACATATGGAGATACCATCCCAACGGGTGTGCCCTTGCCAAGTAAAGGAGTAATTAGACCCTGCGTACAAACGCAATTGAGTAATGCCTCGCCACCCTACGTTAGTAATGCGAGCATTAATATCAGAAATCTGGACGTTGGTCAAGAGATGAATTTCTACGATGTCCTTTCAATGCTGGAAGATAACCATGGCAATCTCTGGTTCGGTACTTGGGGAGGAGGTGCGACCAAGTATAATGGAGTAACTTTTATGAATTTTACTGAAAAAGAGGGCTTATGTAATAATTGGGTCACCGCCACACTCCTAGACAGTCATGGAGATATATGGTTCTGTACTATGGGAGGGCTTAGTAAGTATAACGGAGAAACCTTTACGAATTTTACCGAAAAGGAGGGCTTATGCAATAACAGTGTTATTTCCATTCTGGAGGACAGTCATGGCAATATTTGGGTTGGCACAGAGGGTGGTGTGAGCAAGTATAATGGCGAATCCTTTACACATTATACTAGAAATGAAGGCTTGAGTGATAATTGGGTCAATTCCATACTGGAGGATAGTCACGGCAATCTTTGGTTTGCCACTGAGGGTGGAGGAGTGAGTATGTATGGCGGCGAAACTTTCACCCATTTTACTATGAGAGATGGCCTATGTGATAATAATGTCATATCCATCGAGGAGGACAGGAATGGAAATCTTTGGTTTGCCTCCAAGAGGGGCTTGAGCAAGTATAATGGAGAAACCTTTACGATTTTTACCGAAAAAGAAGGCATTATTAATAATAGTGTTTGGTCCATTCAAGAGGACCGTCATGGCAATCTTTGGTTTGGCACGAAAGGAGGCCTGAGCAAGTATAATGGAGAAACCTTTACGAATTTTACCGAAAGAGAGGGTTTGAATGATAATTGGGTCAGATCCATCCTGGAGGATAATCAGGGCAATCTTTGGTTTGCCACTGAGGGGGGAGTGTTGAGTATTTTTTATGGTGAAACTTTTACCCATTTTACTAAAAATAATGGTCTGAGTGTCACTGATGTTACAACCATCCTGGAGGATGTTAAAGGTGATCTCTGGTTCGGAACATGGGGCGGAGGAGTAAATAAATTTAATGGCGAATCGTATACCCATATTACTGAAAATGAGGGCTTAATTAATAATATTGTCCACATTATCATGGAGGACAGCTATGGTAATCTATGGTTTGGAACGTCATTAGGAGTGAGCAAATATTCCGGCAAAATCTTTACCCAATTTACAGAGAAAGAGGGCCTGAGTAGTAGTGGTATAGAATCCATACTGGAGGATAATTCTGGTAATATATGGTTCGCTACTTATGGAGGAGGGGTGAGCAAATATTCATATGAAACTTTTACACATTTCACTAAAAACGATGGTTTAAGTTCCAATTTTGTTTTATCCATCTTGGAAGACATTGATGATAATCTTTGGTTTGGCACTGAAAGGGGGGTAAACAAGTATGATGGAGAGACCTTTACTCATTTCACCGAAAATGAGGGCTTGATTAATAACATAGTCACTTCCATCCTGGAGGACCGTCACGGTAATCTATGGTTTGGCACAAAAGAAGGCGTGAGTAGGTATAACGGAGAAACCTTTACGAATTTCACCGAAAAAGAAGGTTTGAGCGATAATTCTGTCTGGTGCATCTTGGAGGATGGAGAAGGCAATATTTTGCTAGGAACAAACGCTGGGATAGATATGCTTGTGATTGAAAAGGATCGCTTGGAAGGGGCATTTTATTCTCCTACGATACATTCTTTTGGCAAACAGGATGGTTTCAAAAGTATCGGTGTTAAAAAGGCGAATATGTTATTGGATAATAATAATCAAATTTGGGTTGGTAGCCCTAATGGCCTTACCCTGATGGATATGAATAGTCTAACGATTCAAGTTGAATCCCCTTCAATACAACTCGATCAGGTTAAAATTAATGGGCAATACTTGGACTATCGAAATTTGGAAGATGCAGTAAGAAATGAAATTAAATTCACAGCTGTGCCCAAGTTCTATAACCGTCCAGTAAACCTTAGATTACCCTTCAATTGCAATCATCTAACCTTCCATTTTTCAGCCATAGACTGGTCTGCACCACATAAGTTGAAGTACAGCTATAGAATAAAAGGATCTAAGGAAAATTGGAGCATACCATCATCGGAAGCTAATGCGGATTACCGCGATCTCCGATTTGGCACCTATACTTTTGAGGTACGGGCTATTGGAGCAGCACAAAAGTGGAGTGATACTTTTGAATATACATTTACAATTAAGCCTCCATGGTCTAAAACAGTCTGGTTTCGCATAATAATTGCCTTTCTTTCTATTGGCTGCATTGTTGCATTGTTCTACTGGAGAACCCGTTCTTTAAGAAAACGAAAAGAGGAATTAGAAGGGGAAGTTGAGAACAGGACTATTGAGTTAAAAGAAAAAAGCATAGAATCCGATAGATTACGTATAGAAGCCGATGCAGGTGCACAGGCAAAAAGTGAGTTTTTGGCAACTATGTCTCATGAGATACGCACTCCCATGAATGCGGTTATTGGATTAACCAATTTGGCTTTGAGAACTGAACTCAATGCAAAGCAGCTTGATTATTTGGTAAAGGTTGAACGATCAGCACAGGCACTTCTTGGAATCATCAATGATATTCTTGACTTCTCAAAGATTGATGCTGGCAAACTTCATATTGAGGAAACGGATGTGGATATGGAGATTCTAATGGCTACGGTCTCGAATCTGACTTCTCAGAAAGCGCAAGAGAAAGGACTTGAGTTTGCCTTTCGTATTGATAAGAACCTACCGCTAAACTTGATTGGTGATCCACTTAGAATTGGTCAAATACTAACAAATTATTGCAGCAATGCGGTGAAGTTTACACACGAAGGGGAAATTATTGTAGGGGCTGAACTGGAGAAGAAGGTCAAGGATAAAATTCTTGTCAAATTCTCAGTAAGGGATAGCGGAATTGGTTTGACAAAAGAGCAATTAGGGAAATTATTCAAGGCTTTTAGTCAGGCTGATACCAGTACTACCAGGAAGTATGGAGGAACAGGATTGGGACTAACAATCAGTAAAAAGCTGGCCGATATGATGGGTGGAAAAGCATGGGCAGTGAGTGAGTCTGGAAAGGGAAGCACATTCTACTTTACAACCCTCTTGGGTGTTAGTGAAGATCAGGCCAGAGCCGAATATATACCATCCAAAGATCTGCAAGGATTAAAAGTCCTGGTCTGTGACGATAATGCTACCAGTTTGGATATTGTAAATGAGATCCTGGAATCATTTACTTTTCGACCTACGCTGGTTTTCTCTGGGAAAGAAGCAATTGAAGAACTGGCTCGAAGCCACCGTAATCCTTATGAATTGTTAGTCATTGATTGGAAAATGCCTGAAATGGACGGTTTGGAGACCACCCGATTGATCATGACTGATAAGCGGATCAAAACACCAGTGATAGTCATGGCCACTGCTTATGGTGGAGATGAGATTGCCCTACAATCGAAAGAACTTGGAATCAAAGGTTTTATTAACAAACCTATTGGTTACTCCGAGCTGTTTGATACTATTATAGCAGCTTTTGGCGAAGAAACTACACGAAAAATCAAACGCAAAGAAAAAGGGCTTAAGTTTATTGAGGATCTTGAAAAAAGGCAAGGAGCTCGGGTTTTATTAGCCGATGATAATGAGACCAATCAACAAGTTGCGATTGAGCTTATTGAAGGCGTTGGTTTATTTGTTGACGTGGCCAATGATGGTAAGGAGGCTGTTGAAAAAATCTCCAAAGCTGACAAAGGATATTATGAAATAGTCTTGATGGACCTGCAGATGCCAGTTATGGATGGCTATGATGCTACTGAAAATATAAGGCAGACCATGAGCAAGGAAGACTTACCAATTCTCGCTATGACTGCAGACGTTATGCAGGGGACCAAGGAAAGATGCGAAAGTCTTGGGATGCAAGGATTCGTGACGAAGCCAATTGATCTGGATGAGCTTTTTGGAGCTTTGGTTGCTTGGATACCTGAGGAGAAGCCCGTAGGTAAAAGACAGATGATAAAGATTGATACGACTGAAAAGGAAGAAAGAAATAAGGATTTCGTAATACCTGAATTTGACCTTATTAATAGTGAAGAAGGCTTATCTAGAGTAGGTGGAAATAAGGAGTTGTATTTTAAGTTGTTATCTGAGTTTCGAGATAAAGGGATTAACCATTATCAAGAAATTGTGACTGAGATGGAAAGTGGGGAATTGGAAATCGCCAGGAGGTTCGTACACACTTTGAAAGGAGTAGCAGGGAATTTAGGAATCTATGGGGTGTTTGAAGCGGCTAAAGTTGTGGACACGCTAATGAAGGCAGAGCAATCCGCCACTGTGGCTCTTGTTGAGTTGCAAGGAGCGGTTAATGAGGCAATTGCTGATTTGGGTAAGTTGGCGAAGAATGAATCTAATAAAGAGAAAACAGTTATTCTAGAGGATGCGATAGACAAGGTTTACAGATTGATAGGACTGTTAGAAGACTATGATGCTGAAGCCAAACCTTTTGTAGAGGATATTGGAATGGTTGAGGGCTTTGAGGATGACTGGAAGGTAATTCGAGCAAGTGTTAACAAATATGATTATGACAAGGCGGTCAAAATGTTGATACAAAAAATCCTAAAGAGGAACTGAAAATGGTGGCAAATAAAAAACCACCTACCGGATAAAATCAATAGGTGGCTGATTTTTAATTCGTGGAGACGACGGGAATAATGTCGAACCATTTTTTTAGAGATTTAAACTTGTTGGCTAATTTTGGTTCATATTTGCAATCAGAAGGTTGGAAATACACATTAAATGTGTGAAATTGCAAGTTGTGATAATTCTGGATAAATTATGCTAGTTTGATGTGCAGCCTTAAATTGTGAGCTATAAACACCGGACTTGGACTTGGACTTGGACGAAACCCGTTTAGAAATCTGTCTAAACAGTTGTAAAGACACTTTAGATCTACATCTAAAGGACAAATCCCACTAGTGACCTTAAATAATAATTACTTGGAGTTCATGTGTGCCATTACTGAAATACATATAAAAATTGTATAACTGCTATATTCAACCTTTCATCTACTTTAATGTGAACATCACAATAACCGGATTGTCTAATTACAATAAAGCATAAATTCTGATAAAAGATAACCTCTCTGATTGATAGTGAGGAAAGGTTCGACTCCGGCTCTGGGTACCTGAAAGCAATACTAAGAGCCTTATTCATAATGAGTAGGGCTCTTTTGTTTGTTGCTGGGTGCGGTGAGGGGTGCGGTCAAGGAGGTCAAATATGAGAAATGAATCGTTTATTGGGTTTGTTTGTTCAGGTAGACATTCATTTGTGCCGGAATGTCTATCTATCAGACTAAGTTGGCGTTATCTATTCAGATCAGTGATACTCTGAAATGGGCATTATTGGTTCTTTTTTAGGATTTTTTGGATTAAAATATTTGCTGCTTCTTCAAAATCATAACTCTCAATATTTGCCCGAATCGCTATTAGGTGATCTTCATAGCCTTCAACTATTCCAATCTCCTCTAAAACAAGTTTGGCTTCAGCATCATCATCTTCCAACAACTCTTTCAACCTACTTAACTTTTCCAATACATCATCCAGCTTGACACTTGCTGTTGAAGTAGACTGCGTATTGTGGACTGCGGAATCAGAAAGATTCTTCAAATCTTCCAACACTGCATCAACAGATTCTCTTAATCTGGTTATTGATTCATCTTTCAGGCTTCCATTGTTCAAATCTGACTCAACAAGCTTAGACGCCTCAAAAACCTCATTGATCCCCAGATTTCCTGCTACCCCCTTTAAAGTATGTGCTAATCGAATAGCAACCTCCTGCGTGCCTTCAGAGTGTTCGGATATAATCTCGTCATAATGAGCTGTCCCAAATGCCTTGAACTTGGTAAGTAGTTTAAGCAAAAGTGAAGCATTCCCTCCAACCCGAGCCAACCCAGCCTCCACATCAATCAACTCAAATTCCGGAACCAATACATCTACCTTCTTTCTTTCGTCAGACTGCCGACTGCCAACTGCCGACTGAGAACTAGAAACTTCCATTTCAGGTATCCAAGATACAAGAGTTCCAAATAACTCATCAAGATCAATAGGTTTCATCACAAACCCCTGCATACCTATACTCGTACACTTCTCCCTAATCCCCTGCATAACATCAGCAGTCATAGCAAGAATTGGTAATTCTTCTGCCATTTTTATTTTCCTAATTGCTACAGTTGAATCGTAGCCGTCCATAACAGGCATCTGTAGGTCCATAAGTACAATGTCATAGTATCCTTTTTCCTTGCCTGACACCATATCAAGCGCTTCCTTTCCATCATTGGCGATATCAACAATCAATCCTTGACCCTCCAGTAGTTCCTGAGCTACTTGTTGATTGGTTTCATTATCCTCTGCCAAAAGTATCCTGGCTCCTTGTCTTTTCTCAAGATCTTCAAGAAACTTTGCTCCCTTTTCCTTCCGCTTGATCTTTCGAGTGGATTTCTTACCAAAGGCAGTAATAATCGTATCGAATAACTCAGAATACCCAATAGGTTTTGTTAAAAAACCTTTTATTCCTAATTCCTTAGCTTGCAAAGCAACTTCATCACGACCGTAGGCTGTGGCCATGATTACAACAGGGGTTTTAAACCGCTTATCACGTAAGATCAGCCGTGTAGCCTCCATGCCGTCCATCTCCGGCATTTGCCAATCCATGATTACTAACTCATAGGGCTTGTCCTTTGATCGGGCTAATTCCTCAAGAGCCTCTTTTCCTGAAGATATCAACGTAGGTTTAAAAGTAAATGATTCCAACGTTTCTTTGAATATTTCCAAGCTTGTATCATTGTCATCACACACCAAGACTTTTAAACTTTGCATGTCTGAGGTGGGTACGTATTCAGCACGAGATTGATGATCACTAACTCCCATCAGAGCAGTAAAGTAGAATGTGCTTCCCTTTCCCTTCTCACTTTCTGCCCAAGTTCTACCTCCCATCATTTCGGCGAGCTTCTTACTAATAGTCAATCCAAGTCCAGTTCCCCCATATTTTCGAGAGGTACTGGCATCCGCCTGACTAAAAGCTTTGAATAATTTTCCCAGCTGCTCTGGAGTTAGTCCAATTCCACTATCCCGAACGGAAAATTTGACCATAACTTTATTATCAATCCTCTTTTCCAATTCTGCACTAACAACGATTTCACCTTCATGTGTGAACTTTACAGCATTGCTACAATAATTGGTAAGTATTTGTCCAATTCTAAGTGGGTCTCCAATAAGGTTGAGAGGTAGATTCTTGTCAATTCTGATGGCAAACTCAAGACCTTTTTCCTGAGCTTTCTGAGAGGTCAGATTTGAAACCGTATCCATCACTATCTCCATATCAACTTCAGTATCTTCGATATGAAGTTTACCAGCTTCAATCTTGGAGAAGTCAAGAATATCATTGATTATGCCAAGCAATGCCTGTGCGGATCGTTCAACTTTAATCAGATAGTCAAGTTGTTTTGGACTCAGATCGGTTTTCAAAGCAAGGTTTGTCAGTCCGATCACTGCATTCATTGGAGTGCGTATCTCATGCGACATGGTTGCCAGGAACTGACTTTTTGCCTGGGTGGCCTCTTCTGCGGACATTTTTGCAATCTGTAATTCATCTGCATTTCTTTTACGCTTAAAGACTCGTTCCATCTGAAATGCAACACTTTTCAAAATCTTTAGCCAGTTATCATTTAATTCCATCTCAGATGTTGTAAAAAACTCACAGACAGCTACCAGTTCATCTTTCATCATAATTGGAAAACCGATTGCTCCTTTAACGCCAAGATCTTTCACTAGTTCATTACGCGGAAAATTTTTATCAGAATGAACATTTTTAATCCAAATCAATTGTGGTGATTCCCAAATTCTTCCTGGTAATCCTTCCCCTTTTTTGAAGCGGGATTTATCAGTTGCGTTTCTAAATAAACTAAATGCATTTTCATCATCAAGATGCCAGATTTTCGTAGGTATCAAAACTTCTTCACCTTCCAATGAAGGTAAATACACATGCCCGATTGGCCATTGATTGGAATTGCATATTGCACTAAGGCACATTTTAAGGGCACTCTCGAAAGTTTCCGATTCAGAGACGCTCTCTGTAACTTTATTGATTAATTCGGCACCTTTTTTTGCTTGTTTTAGCTCATCATCAATCTTTTTCCTTTCAGTTATATCAAATCGAATAGAAAAATATTCAACAGGTTTTCCATCTGCATTTAAAACAGGAGCGATAACCTGATCAACCCAATAATCAGAACCATCTTTAGCATGATTTAACACTTCCTTTCGCCAGATTTTCCCATTTGCAACAGTTTTATACATTTCACCCCAAAATTCTTTACTGTGAAAGCCTGAATTTACAATACGGTGGTTTTGTCCAATTAATTCATCGCGCGAATATTGTGATACTTTGCAAAATTCATCATTTGCAGAAATTATTATTCCTTTTACATCCGAACTTGAGACAATTGCACTCTCATTTAAAGCTGCGTTTTGTGAGGCAAGGATTTCTTTCTGTGCCTCAATTGTTAGATTCTTTTCATGAAATTTTATATTCAGTTTTTTTAAGGCACGAGATCTCATCGAAAAGAAAAAAATTAGTATTAAAAGTACTGTGGCAGCAAATATTGAAATTAACTCAATATCTTTCTTGTCTGCTTCTAGTTGATATTGTACCTGAGCAGAGTTGAGACTATCGGCCATTGCCTTTTTTGTATACTCATATTTATATTGCTGTCGAATAACTTCTTGCTGGTTCTTTTCACTATCAATGCTGTCTTTTGTTGCTATGTATAGTTCATACATTTCCAAAGCTAGCTTGTCCCTACCAATGGATTTGTAAACATCATACAGTGTGATTGTAGCATTCCGTATTTCAAATGCATTTCCAATCTCTTGTGCTATGGTAAGAGCACGGGTGGCATATGATATTGCTTTTACATTGTTGCCTTGTTTTTGATAGATAAGCCCGATGCTGTTTAAAGAAGAGGCAATTCCTTCTTTATCCCCTAATTGTTCCCTAATGGTTAAACTACGAGTGTAATGATCAAATGCAGTAGTGTAATTTTCTAGTCTTTTATAAATATCACCTAGTTCGTTTAACGAATTGGAAATTCCCATTTTATCTCCAAATTCTTTGAAGATCGATAAACCACGAGAATAGGAGTCCTTGGCAGCGTCGTATTCCGCTTGTTTATATTGAATATTCCCTAAGTTGATTAAAGTATTAGCAATCCCTTTCTTATTCCCAATTTCTTCCTTTATGGCAATACTTCGAATAAAATAGTCAATCGCTTTGGCGTTATTCCCCTGCATAGAATAAATACTCCCAATGTTTGAAAAGCAAACAGCAATTCCCTTTTTATCCCCAATTTCTTCGTAGATGGTTAGACTTCGTGTATAATAATCAATCGCACTGGCGTAATTCCCTTGCACATAATAAATAATCCCAATGTTGGTATAGCAACCAGCAATTCTCATCTTATTCCCAGTTTCTTTGCCAATAGCTAAACTTCTTGTATAATAGTCAATTGCACTAGCGTAGTTACTTTTTATATAAAAACTTATTCCCTGAGTGTTTAGGGCTTCCGCCATTTGTTTTTTTAATCCTTTGCTTTTTGCAAAGTCATATTGTAATTGAGCAAAATAAAAGGCACTATCAGGCTGGGAAAAAAGGTAACCATCATTGGCTATTTTATGCATAGCTGATACACGAATGGTATCATGCAGAGATTGATCATTCCATACATTAAACAGGGAGTCTAAGTTGGTTTGACTGAAACCAGTTTGTACTCCAAATATTGAAGTAAAAGCTGCAATTAGTAGAATCCTTAAATTCTTCTGTTTAGACATATAGTTTCGTTGAGGTCTGTTAAAGTTAATAAAGATCAACAGATTCCTGAAAGTATAGTACTCCCCTTTTTTCAACCACTGGGGTAGATTATTAAGTGTATTTGTTTTTTACCTTAAACACCTTTTTTTCTTTTTTAACATACTCTCTATGCTGCATATTCGTACCATGCAAATGGAGTTAATCTATCCAGACTTCGATGTGTTCGCTCATTATTATAGTAATCCATGTACTTTTTTATTCCCTTGAACAAAACCGTACCATTGTCTTCAGGATTCAAATATACGTACTCCTGTTTAATCGTTCTCCAGAATCTTTCAATCCACACATTATCCAAACAACGTCCTCTTCCATCCATACTTATAGTAATATCTTGATCCTGAAGAAACTCAATCCATGCTTTGCAGGTAAACTGAGATCCCTGATCAGAGTTAACAATATCTGGTTTCCCAAAATTAGCAATCGCATCCTGAAGAACTTTAAGGCTGTGTCCGCCATCCAAAGAATTAGACAAACCCCAGCCGATGATATAGCGACTATAAACATCAATAATCGCGGTCAAATACATAAACCCGTGTTCCATAGGAAGATAGGTGATGTCAATACTCCAAACATGATTAGAATGAGTAAACTCAAGCTTTCGAAGCTTATAGGATTGTACGTACTTGGCTTTTCCCAACTTGCTCAGATTGCGTTTTGGATAAATCGCCATAATATTCATCTTTCTAAGAAGCCTTCTTACTCGTTTGGGACCAACAAGGATCCCAAGGGCAAACAAAAAGTCAACCATGCCCTCAACTCCCTTCGTGGGGTGCTCGAGAAACTCTTTATCCATCTTGAGCATGATT
>JABHCC010000180.1 GCA_018669475.1 Bacteroidota bacterium
TCGGCCCTTCATTATCTGCTCAAACCAGTTAACCAAAATGATCTTATAGAAACGGTAAGCCGTTACCAGAAAATTCGCGGAGATTTGCAGATTGATGAGAGGATACAAATATTAAACGAAAGTTTGCAAAACAATTTTGCCAAAATAAGCCTCCCAACAAACGAAGGCCTCACCATTCTTGAAATCGAAACTATTGTGAGAATTGAGGCTTCAAGTAACTATTGCCAGTTTTTTTTGAACGATGGCAGTACATTAGTTGTTTCAAAACCGCTTAGCCATTTTGAGAAAATCCTCGAAGAACTGAATATAATACGTGTTCATAACACCCACATGATTAACCTGATGTATGTAAAAAAATACAACAAAGGTCGTGGTGGCTCTATTATTCTAAAAGACGGTTCACAAATTGGAGTATCGGCTTCACGTAAGAAAGATTTCCTTTATCAGCTCAATCAGGTCTCCGTCAGAATAAAATAACACGGTTAAACGGAAATATTACCTGCTTACTCACCCAAAGTGGTCAAATACTCATTTCATTTTTACCATACTAATATTGTCGATACTTTTGGGTGTTAGCATTCATTAATATGAAAGATAAGTCAAAATATTACAATATTCAGGAAGAGGATTCCTGCACGACCTGTCAAAAAAAACCCACTTTGAACCACTGGGATTGCTAGCCACGACAATTTACCTGTCAACAAAAAGAAATTAGCCAGATCACCATCCCTTCCTTCTGGCTAATTTTTTTATTTACTTTTGCACCTATAAATTTGTTTCGCAACAATTAATCATGTCAACATTAAGCCTTTTTAATACACTCAGCAGGAGTAAGCAAGTTTTCACTCCATTGAACCCTGACCGCGTAGGATTGTATGTATGCGGACCCACTGTATACGGTGATGCTCATCTTGGTCATGCGCGACCTGCTACCACCTTTGATGTTTTATTCAGATATCTCGAAGAATCAGGATATAAGGTACGATACGTACGTAATATCACTGATGTCGGGCATCTTGAATCTGATGCTGATGAAGGAGAAGATAAGATTGCTAAAAAAGCAGTGCTAGATCAGGTAGAACCGATGGAAATAGTTCAGAGGTATACCGACCGCTATCATAAAAACATGGATCAGCTCAATGTTCGTAAACCAAGCATTGAACCACGGGCTTCAGGACATATTATCGAACAGCAGAATATGGTGAGACAGATTCTGGAGGCCGGATATGCTTATGAGAGTAATGGATCAGTATATTTCGATGTCGATAAATACAATCAAAGCTTTGCATATGGTAAGCTTTCAGGCAGAAAACTGGAAGATTTGCTAAGCACAACACGGGAATTAGAAGGGCAGAAGGAAAAGAAAAATCCCTTTGACTTTGCCTTGTGGAAGAAAGCCAGTCCTGAACATCTTATGCACTGGCCATCAGAATGGAGCGAGGGTTTTCCAGGTTGGCATCTCGAATGCTCAGCCATGAGTGCGAAATACCTGGGAGAGGAATTTGACATACATGGTGGTGGAATGGACTTGCTTTTTCCCCATCATGAATGTGAGATTGCCCAGTCTCAAATTGCAAATGGCAGAGAAGCAGTGAAGTATTGGGTGCATAACAATATGATCACAATAAATGGCCAGAAAATGGGGAAATCGTTGGGTAATTTCATTACTCTCGACCAGTTATTTGAAGGTGATCATGAATTGCTCGATCAGTCATACAGCCCAATGACCATACGTTTCTTTATTTTGCAGGCTCATTATCGGAGCACTTTGGATTTTTCAAATGATGCATTAAAGGCTGCTGAAAAAGGCTTAAATAAACTACTAAAGGCATGGGAAACTCTCCAGGGAATAAAGGCTTCCAGCCATTCCACTATTCAGGTAGATGATTTAGAACAGAGCTGTGAATCAGCTATGAATGACGATCTGAATACACCCATTCTGATCGCTCATCTATTCGAAGGAGTGATATGGATTAACCTAATGTCAACAGAGAAAGAATTTCTGACAGAAAAGGATCTGGAAACTCTTAAGAATCTTTTTGACAAGTATATTTTCAGAGTATTAGGGCTACTATCTGAGTCTGAAGGAAACTTATCAGACACTCACACTCCGGCACTAATTGACTTGCTATTGTCTTTGCGGCAAGAGGCGAAAAAGAACAAAGACTTTGCTATGGCCGACCAGATACGAAATCAACTTAGTGACATGGGCATTGTAATTAAGGATGGGAAAGAAGGTAGTACCTGGGAGATAAATCAATGACTGATTTGAGAATAAATATAATAAAGCTACCCCTGCTGATCGCATTGATATTTGTATTTGCATGTAAGAACTCAAAAACTGATCAATCGACAAAGTCTAAGTCAAAAACTGAGCACCGAACAACTGAATTACCTGTTTTCTCTTCTGATTCAGCGTACCAGTTTATTGAAAAACAACTCTCATTTGGTCCCAGGGTACCCAATACTGAGGCGCATATTGAATGCGGACAGTGGTTAGTAAGCAAACTTCAATCATTTGGTGCTGATGTAATTGTACAGGAAGATCATGTTGAGGCATACGATAAAAGAAAACTCAATCTCTTTAATATCATAGCGCAATTTCAGGTTGAAAAGGCCAACCGGATTCTACTCATGGCTCATTGGGACTCACGTCCCTATGCAGATCATGATCCGAATACAGATATGCGCAACCAGCCTATTCCCGGAGCTAATGATGGGGCCAGTGGCGTGGGTGTGTTATTGGAAATTGCCAGGCACCTGCAAAGAAATCAACCATTACTGGGAATTGATATAATTCTTTTTGATGCTGAAGATTATGGAGTACCCGACCATCTGGAATTAGAATGGGAAGCCGATACCTGGTGCCTGGGATCACAATATTGGGCCAATAAACCGCACAAAAAGAATTACTACGCACGTTATGGTATCCTTTTAGATATGGTTGGCGCTAAAAATGCAGTTTTTACTCAGGAAGAAGTGAGTGTTTATTATGCCGGATCTGTAGTCGATAAAGTTTGGAAAACTGCCCGTGAGCTGGGATATTCGCAGTTTTTCTCATACGAGAAAACACCTCAAATTGTAGATGACCACAGATATGTTAATGAGATACTTGGAATTCCCAGCATAGATATTATTCAATATGATGCGACTACAGAAAGTCATTTTGGAGATTACTGGCATACTCACAAAGATGATCTCTCAGTCATTGATAAAAGCACCCTGAAAGTAGTAGGGGATGTTGTTATCAATGTAATTTTTAAAGAGAAATAAAATCA
>JABHCC010000181.1 GCA_018669475.1 Bacteroidota bacterium
AAATCCCAAACTCGCTTCGCTCAAACAGAGGGATTTCGGCCGCTCAATTTCGTTAAGATCATCTAAGAAACTCCTCTAAGCAATTTCAACGGCTTCATAACAGACACTTTGTCGGTTATGTTCTTAAGTTAATGACATTGATTCATCACTAGTCCTTCTAGTTCCAATTTCCTCTGAATCAAGTTGCGTGTTCGATATTGAATTAACAGAAAAACAGTAATGAAACCTGATAAAAGATATATCGTTATCGCCCACCAAGTTAACCAAGGAGGGGTGTAGGTTCCATCTTTACATTTATACCTGTATTCAACCTTAGCCTGCGTGTTGTCCCTTTCGAGCACTTTTATAAATTCTTTTTGTATTCTTTCAATATCTTCCGGATGAACAGTATGCCAACCACTCGAACCGACAAGATCCTCCGGCTTCCATCCAAACCATCTCTCAATATTTGGACTTTTATATTTCATGATGCCATCAATTCCCATGATACCAATAACGTCACCAATATTGGATATCATCGTGGAGTGCCATATGTTATACTCCTGCAACGTCTCTTCCATCTGTTTGCGTTGAAGGGAATCCTGCTCCAACTCCTTAACTCTCTGTTCCAGCTCTTCGTATGTTGGTTTATTTGACATAACAATGTACTTAAAAATACGGTTAGGGGTGCCTCAATACTCTGATATTTTATCTAATTCCAAAAGGCTGCGGATTACCACAAATATACTTGCTAATTGGTAGTGTACAAGAATCATGGGAATATCTCAAAGATTTTCTGTTGCCTCCAAAAATAATGAGCCCAAATCGCAGCGCAATAGAGTGAACTTCCAGGACATACGAATCTTCAAGTAAAAATCTTGATAAGCATCTGAATGTTTTTCGATAAAGGATTAGCTATGATTTTATGGGGCTACAGTAAACAGGATGATTGATGTGGAATGGTTTGGGGGGTAAAATGGTGGAAATTCTAAACCAATCCGTCGACAAACGGTTTGATGTCTTCTTTTAAACATTTGTCTGAAGGAATAGTCCAGGTATTACTTGTGGGTTTAGCGGCTGAGTCTGTTGATAGTTCTAATTGATAACCCGGAGTCGTCGTGCCGATGCCGACATTGCCGGAGTCATAGTAAAGATCTGAGCCTGATAAAAATCGTGTTCACAGCTTTAGCGTTCAAAATATCGCCTATTGTTTGATATCTCCCAACAGAACGAAACAATGGTCCCGGATTAATGCCTGACATTTCCAGCCACTTAGTCAGCAAATTTGCGCTGACACCTTTCACCGGGAATTCGCGTGGAACACCTTGGTAATTGCCTTTACTGAAATAGAGCTTGATGGTGTAACCACCCGGCACCTGTTTGAGATCTTCATATCGCATCCTGACAATCTCAGACCTGCGACGTCCTCCACTTGAAAATGCTACTGATAGTAATGCAGCATCGCGGACTGACTTCAGGCTTCCGTCATCACATGTTGCAATTAGCTTTTGCCTAATATCAGCTGTTGCTGCCTCCTTCTTTTCTGTAAAGACACCCTGATTGGTTAAGGCCCTTTGACATTTGGCGAGTAGCGTAGCTACTGCCTTATCACGAACTGGATTTAGCAAGTCGACCTTGTGTTTCTCTTCAACGTCTCACTGGCCAACAGGATGCACCACACAATCAAATGCCTTTTTCAGCGACAATAGAGTCGAAAAACATTCGAAAGGCCTTCTTCAGGTATTGAAATGGATAATCCAAGGTGCCCTCATATGAAACAGGGATCAAAGCCACCCGCCTCGATTGCTGTCCATCTCCTGTTCGAAACCCAGAATAATTTTTTCAATCTCCTCGCATTTTTCAGGATAGCGTGAAGCCAGGTCATAGTTTTCGCCAGGGTCAGTCTCAAGGTTGTAGAGATTGGGCCAGGAGCCCAAAAACTCGTTGCGCCAGGCTTTGCCAAAAAAGGTATCGGGCTTATCGACCGGTACGGGCCAGACATAGTGACTGATCCTGCGGTAGTATTTCCATTTACCCATGCGTGCACCTTCCAGGTCATCACAGTGATAGAAGTAGAAAATATCGTGAGGCACCTGACTCTCTTCTCCGGTGAAGAGCCCCATGATGTTCTTGCCGTCGATAATGCGATCATTTGGCAGCTCCAGACCGGCTGCAGCCAGCAGGGTGGGGAAGATGTCGAAATTCATGGCGGGGACATTGCAGACACTGCCTGCCGGGATTTTCGCAGGCCAACGCACAATCATGGGAATCTGAAACCCGCCTTCATAACTCTGGCCTTTGCGACCGCGTCGTTTTTGGCCCGGGTGCCCCTCGAACCAGGGGCCGTTGTCGCTTTTAAAAATCACGATGGTGTTTTCCGTCAGACCCTTCTCTTCCAGACACTGCATGACCTGGCCCACGCCCCAATCCAGCTCTTCCACGACGTCCCCGTAAATGCCGCCCGCAGACTTGTCCTTAAAGTTTTCCGAGGCATAAAATGGGAGGTGCGGCGCATGTGGCGCCAGATACAGAAAAAAGGGCTCGCTGCCAGCATTGCGTTCAATGAACCCGACCGCCTCCCGGGTGGACATTCCGGTCAGCCGGGCCTGGTCCAGGCCGATGTCTTTTTCGAGCATGGTTTCATTGCGGTATAATGCATTGGGCAATTCATCGTTGGACATGGGGGTCCCGAACAGTTCGTCAAAGCCCCGGCGCATGGGATGATACTGGGGTTTGTAGCTGTAATCACCCAGGTGCCACTTGCCCACCATCCCGGTGCGGTATCCGGCCACTTTCAAGGCGTCAGCCATGGTTATCTCTTTATCAGGAAGACCGTCAACCAAGTTCTTGCGGATCGTGTCACTGATGCCCAGCCCGCTAAAAAAGCGGCCCAGGGACATTAAGGCCTTGCCGGCCGGTTTCATGCCTTCAGCGGGCAGGGGGAAGATCAATCCGGTTCGGATTGAATGCCGCCCGGTCAGCATTGCCGCGCGCGATGGGGTGCACAGCGGGGAAGATGCGTAGAAATCAGTGAAGCGCACACCTTGCTCTGCCAGACGATCTATGTTGGGGGTGCGCAGGGTGGGGTTGCCGTAACATCCGGGATCACCCTGTCCCAAGTCGTCGCAGTTGATGAGCACGATATTGGGCCGTACGGCGTCAAATCCGTCGATTTTCTTGACACCCCCGGCACGGGCTTTGGCCGCGCCTTCAGGAAATGAGTTGGAGCCATTATTCCGTTGGCCTGTTGATTCGACTGAGTCTGCCTGCCTGGACGAGATGGTATCCGCCATTTGAAAAACTCCTTTATATGGGATGAAATGTCCTTATTTCGGATAATAATCCTTAATTTTTTATAAGACGAGATGAGATGATATAAATTTGATTTCTTCGTGTCAAGAAGAGAGGGATCGACTTCCCAAAGCCGTGATCGACATTGGGCAATCGGATCAGGGGCTTGCAATAGATAAAAGGGGATGCAGTCAGTGTAAGATATTCTCCACCGGTTTTCCCCGAATTCGAAACGCCGCTAACAATAAACAGCTTGAATATTTTGGAGATCGGTATGGCGGGTCAACCAGTGGAGATCCTCTCCGCTGGTTGCTAATCTTATTTTGGAGGAATGATGAAACTGATTACAGAAGAGCTTGAAGAGCTGTTCAAAGACTAGATGATCGGTGGTCAGACCATTTTGGAGGAAAGATTTTAAAAAAAACGGAAGTATTTCAGTTTTTCTGCTTTTACTTCGTGTGAATCGGAATTTGAAATCTAAATATACTGCCGCCATTTGGGTTAACCTCTGCCCAGATTTCACCTTCATGACCAAGGATTATTTCTTTGCAAATAGCGAGACCTAAGCCTGTTCCTCCAGTTTTAGTTCTGGTTTTACTACTTTGAACAAATTTATCGAAAACTGATTCCAACTCATTTTCTGGGATTCCTATTCCATTATCAGCTATAGAAAAATGAAGATTACTTGCTTTTTCATCAATTTGTAATTTTAAATTACTACCTGGTTCTGAAAATTTAATTGCGTTTGAAATGAGATTTCTTACCACTTGCATAATCTTATCAGAGTCCATCAAAGTCCCATCGTCAAATTCAAGTTCTTTAAAATTAATTGAAATATCTTTTTCCGCTACAACAGCCGAGAACTCACTTATAATGTTCATTATAACTAGAGATAAACCTTCTACCTCAAAATGATAATCAGCTTTTTCTGATTCAAGTTTTGATAAATCTAAAATGTCGTTTAGTAGGTTCATTAACCGTTTGGCGCTAATATGAATATTATTGAAATACTCTATCGCTTTTTTTATTTCTAACTTTTCTCCCTTACTGACACCAAACTTGGAAAACCCGATTATTCCCTGCATAGGTGTTCTTAATTCATGGCTGATATTAGAAAGAAAAATGGATTTTGATTTATTTGCCAATTCGGCTATTTTTTTTAGCTCTTCGGCACTCTCAAGAGACAGCTGTAACTCTTTGGTTCGTTTACTAACCTCTTGTTCGAGGCCTGTACTATACTCCTTTAGCTCTTTATTGATTCTGTCATTTTCGTTAGATATCTGTTTCCTTTCAGAGATATCACGAGAACATCCATATACCCCAATAATCGCACCATCCTCGTCCCTGATCGCTTTCAGGATATTTTCCATCCAGATGGTATGCCCCTTAGCATGATAGTATTCTACTTCAATATTGACAGATCTATCCGGATCAGTCCCCTGCTCCACATCACGTTGTAGTACCTGTTGAAACAGCACCATCGCCTTTTGTGTAGATTCCGGTGTCATGACTTCTTCCAGTGTCTGCAGTTTCCTCTCTTCAGGGGTGAACCCAAGAACTTTCTTTATCGAAGGACTCACATAAATGGTCTTGAAGTTATTATCAAGTGTCCAGACGATGTCAGCCATATTTTCAGCCAGAAACTTGAATCTTTCCTCGTTCTTTTGGAGTTTTTCCTCTACCTGCTTGCGTTTGGTGATATCATGAGTAAGCCATACAATAGTGTTCTTTCCGTCAATCTGTTCTTTCATTGGCGATGTTCTTCCTTGGAACCAGGTTTCTCCTGCTTGCACTACAAGTTTATATTCATAGATTTGAGGTACGTTTGTTCTGATGGTATCTCTGATTACGCTATGAATTTCACTCGCAACTCCTTCTGGCAAAGTATCATATATAGACTTTCCTAACATTCTATTCGGCTGTGCAATTAGTAAATGTTTTTGTGAAGCAAGAATTTCAATATATTTTCCATCTTCATCGAATATGAATGAAATATCCGGTAGCGCATTCGTAAAAGCTGTTAATAATGATTCTCTTTCACGTAGTGCTTTTTTAGCCTGTTTACGTTCGGTAATGTCTCTAAAAGACCAAACTCGTCCAGCAACCACACTATTTTGAATTAATGGACGGGAAAACCGTTCAAAACATCGACCATCAATGAACTCCAGGGTATCGAAATCTTCATCAGAAATCTGATATAGATGCTTGACCTTTGTTAAAAAAGAATTTGGATCTTTAAGTTGGCTCAAGATGAGTTCGAGAAGTGTATTATCGTCTTCCGAACTCAAAATCGATTCCGGAATCCTCCACATCTCAGCAAAGCGCGCATTATGATGGAGTACTTTCCCTTTTATATTAACAACAAGGATTCCATCAGCTGTTGATTCAAGGGTCGCTTTGAGCAATTCCTGATTATTTGTTAATTCCTCATTCGTTTTCTTTCTTTCTGAATGAACCTTCGCAACATACAAGGCCATCTCAAGCGTCACTTTGAACTCTCTTTCCTGGATCGGCTTTAAAACATATCCAAATGGCATCGTGATCTTTGCCCGTTCAATCCTTTCCTCATCTAGGTAGGCAGTAGAGAAAATGACAGGAATACCAAACTTGTTTCGAATTTCTTCAGCAGTGTCAATTCCATCCATTTCTCCTTTGATCCGAATATCCATCAAAATGAGATCCGGCTTGTCGCTCTCAGCTTTTGAAATCGCTTTTTCTCCTGTGTCGACAACCGAAGTCACTTCATACCCCAGCCTCTGCAACTGGCTTTCGACTTCCATTGCGATAATGGTTTCGTCTTCTACTATAAGTATTCTGGCTTTTTCCATAATTAAGTTTCGATATTGAATTTGATTGTGAATTTTGTACCGTTCTTACTTTCCATTTCTATTGACCCATTGAGCTGATTTTCAGTGATGTTTTTCACTAACTTCAATCCAAGACTATCAGTCTTTTCCAAATCTAGCCCTTCTGGTATTCCAATCCCGTTATCGGATACAATTAATTCAACTTCGTTTTCTTCATTGGATTTAAGATCGAGAACAATCTCACCCTTTCTGTCATCAGGAAAGGCGTATTTTATAGAATTTGTAATCAGCTCATTTGCGATCAAGCCAAGAGAGGATGCTTGCCTAACTTCAATCATGATATTTTCAGCTTTAACTTTCAAGTTTACGTTTCCGCTGTTTGTATACCCTTGGAGTATTGTTGCACCAAGCTCCGATAAATATGTTTTCATATCAATCGCAGACAGATTATCAGAACGATAGAGTGTTTCGTGGATCCTAGACATCGTTTGAACTCGGTTTTGACTGTCTTGTAGTGCTTCTTTAGCTTTTTCATCGGATACATTTATGATTTGGAGGCCAAGTAAACTTGAAATGACTGTCATATTGTTTTTAACCCGATGATGAATCTCGTGGAGTAGAGTTTCTTTTTCTTTGAGGTTGGCTTTGATTATTTCTTCCGCCCGCTTACTTTTTGTAATATCATGACTAAATAGTGCAAATCCAACCAATTCTTCTTTAGTATTTGTTATACCTGATATTCGCGACTTAAGATGCCGAACGCCGGAATCAAGTTCCTGAGTGACTTCATAAAGATATTCTCCTTTATTATGCACTTGTTCAATGGCCTTATACAGACGCTCCTGGCTTACACCCTCCATGATATGTATTTCTTGAACAGTCTTCCCGATAACCTCATCAGCGGTGCGCCCAAAAAACGTTTCCGCCAGTGGATTACAATAAGTAATACACAAATCCAAATCGGTTGTGGTAATAGCTGATTCGGAAGCACTCCTTAAGATGCTATCCAGATAAAGGGTTTTTTCTACCAGTTTTTCTTCCGTCCTTTTTATTTTCTCTTTAGTCTCCAGATTCCCAAAACAATTCTTCAATCTAAACAACAGTTCTTCAAGTTTGCAGGGTTTTAATACAAAATCATCTGCTCCCAGCCTTAGACAATCTATTGCCAGATTCACATCACCATAACCTGTTAAAACAATAACCATAGTCTCCGTTTCCAGCTTTTTAACTGCCTTCAATACCTGGAAACCATCAATATTTTCCATCATCAGGTCTGTGAGTACGAGGTCATAAGGAGACTTATTTATAAGGCTGATTGCATCCGCACCATTGCCTATTGTTGTAATTTCATACCCCTTATCCTCAAGAGCAGGGCCGATTGTTTGTAGTATGAATGGATCATCGTCTACTAAGAGAATTTTGTATTTTTTCATAGGAAATCTTTGGTTATCCTTTTATCTGATCTATTGGCAGTCTGATGGTAAAAGAAGCGCCACCTTCAGAAGAATTTTCCACAGTGATGGTTCCACTATGATCTTTGATAATTTCATGACAGTTTGAGAGACCTATCCCCAAGCCCATTAATTTTTTCTTGGTATAAAATGGGTCAAATACTTTGTTTAAATCCTCCTGAACAATTCCGGGTCCACTATCTGAGAACTTGATAATGACTTTTCCTTTTCTCTGTTTACTTTGAATGTTTATTTCCCGAACTGGTTTCGTACTCTCTCCACCAATCATCAATTTTCCAATCATTGCCTCTATAGCATTATTCATCAGATTTAAAAAAACCTGACTCAGTAGTTGCGGTGATGCATTTATATTTGGAAGTCTGGATGATAATTCCAAATTGGTTGTAATCCTGTTTTTCTTTAGGTTGTTACGAAACAACGCCACAGTCTTTTCAATGATATCATTGATGTTGATTTTTTTTATTTCAGCCTGCCCTGGTCGGTTCAGATCGCTGAGATTTCTAACAGTATCGCGAATACTATCAAAAGCCCCGGTCAGTAAATTAATATTGCTGGTTAATTCTTTAGTCTGTTTATGTTTCTCGTTCATTGAATCAAGCAAAATTGAAATTGCCTGCAAAGGGGAGTTGATCTCATGAGCG
Organism: Bacteroidota bacterium; assembly: GCA_018669475.1. GTDB lineage: Bacteria > Bacteroidota > Bacteroidia > Bacteroidales > UBA12481 > JABHCC01. Next base: position 8,191 of record JABHCC010000181.1, read on the forward strand.
ATTGAAGCAGCTAGCTGGCCAGTGGCTGTCAGGCGCTCCGAGCGGATGAGTTGGTTTTGAATTTGTTTCATGTTGGTAATATCATTAAAGATCGTCATTTGTGAGATAGATCCATCTTCGTGAAATACAGGGGCGTGAGTAGCTTTATAAATAAGATTATCCTTTGGACTGGTAAACTCGATTTCAACGTGCTGGCCTTTTTGTACTTTTTCATGCACACACCAGGGACATATTTCATTTAGATCATTAATAATTTTGTAACAGAATTCTCCTACCGCCTCATACCCTGTTCTTTTGATTAAAGCTTTGTTCATATATTCAATTTTAAATTCGGGCGAACAAATATATACCGAATCTGCCATTGCCTCTGCCATGGAACGATATTTTTCTTCACTCTCCCGCAAACGCTCTTCTGATTGTTCACGCTCAATAATTTTACCCAATCTTTCAACGATTTCCTCGATCAGATCTCTTTCCTCCTTTAAAAAAGGTCCCTCTTTAATGGATTGCTTTTCTTCCAAATAGCATACTTCTAGTATACCTCGTTGTTCACCGTAAACTTTGATATTCGCAGTTTGTTTCCAAATGGTTTCGTTGAAGTTTTTTGTTTTAAACTCACTGCCATCAATAATTAACCGTGAACATGTAATGTCTGGATATTGGTAGGAAGGCGGAATTAGATTTATTACATTCTGAAATATCTCATCTAATGAAGCATTTGAGCTTTCTACAAGCTTAGAAATCCCATAAAGGCAGTTAAGTTCTTTGACCCTTTCATCAAGATCATGGGTCCGTTTCCAGAGATCCTTCTCGGTGGAGACCCAGTGTTTACCGATCCAATAGGAAAAAATTATACCGATACAACTGATAATTAAAATAATGATTGACACGATAGACGTAATTCTCCATACGTCCATGCGTATCTCTGAAATAACAGTCTCTTTCCTTATCGCTAATCCTAGCCCCCATCCCGATTTCAGTTTAACAAAACTGGTAAGGTATATTTCCCCATTTATTGGATCTATAGAATCTTTAACTATTATTTCTTGATCATTAGTTTGGCTTTTATCGAGAAAGTTTATAACAAGTGGGTGATTAACATAGTTTTTACGGAATTCTTCTTTAACCAACTCGATATTGGTATGAGCGATTATGTGCCCATTTTGGTCAACGATAAAACCTGCATCAAAGATACCTATACGGTCTTTATTTACAAGACGTGAAAGATTATCTAAATAAAAAGCTCCACCTATATAGGCAGTAATATCGTCACTTTTGTCTAGCACAGGGACAACTATAACTACGACCGGGATGTTGGACGCTCCAATAAAACTGTTAGAGATAATTGGCTTTTTTGTTCTATTGATTTCCTTAATATAGGGTCTGTCAGAAAAATTGTACTTTCTTGCTTTGAGTTGGTTCTGATATGGCTGAGTAAGGTAGAGATCAGCATTCGCTCTTAAAACAAAAATTGAAGTGAACCTGGCTTGAATTTCCAATAGATTCTGGAGAATTCTTCGTTTCTCTAAGTCGACATTTTCCGGAACACCATTAAGAGAGAGATTAATCTGATCAACATATGGAAGCTTTGAAAACACGGCCATTTTTGATAATAATTCCAGGGTTCGCTGGGCCTCTTCAATTTCAAAATTACACTGAGGGGCAAATTCAGCCGTGACAAATTCCTGTCTCTTTTTCCAATTATCCAACGTTGTTTTTTCGATAATAAAATTCAAAGCTGTACCAACAAGCAAAATGGCACCAACACTCGACAGGATAAAAGTTAAAATGATTCTTTTATAAACTTTTACGAATGAAGATTCATTTTTTTTCATGTTGTTTATCCCTAATGGTAAATTGGATATCCATCAAAATAAATTTCGTTAATTTAGTCCCCATTCTGTTTTGCTTTTTCACCAGTATCTACAATCGAAGAGGTCCCGTAACTCTTTGTTCCAATTCTTCATAGGTTGGTTTATTAGACATAGTTTTTCCAAAATGCTTTTTGGGTGTGTCCTAATATTCTGATAAGATATCGTATTCTAAATAAATGATGATTGCTGTTAATTTCATTGCTGGTCTGCAGATTACCAAAATAATACAAACATCACAAAGACTTTTTGTTTCTTTAGTAAAATCATTCAGCCCATTTCGTCAGCCCACTTTAGCCCATTTCCTTTGGTAAGTTCCTTAAGGCGACCATGCAAATAGACATCTCCTTTTAGATCCGGGTGTGACGATTCTTTGTAAACTGACTGCAGGAACTGATGCGACACTTCAGCATATCTCCTGGCATAAGTGGAGTAAAATGATTCCAATATATGTTTAACCTCTTTTAGAGCCTTGATCGCATTGCCTTGGTCTATCGGTTCTTCTGATTCAAGCCATTCATCTAACATTTCGTTATCTTCAACACTCATGGTGCTATCCATAAGTTTTCATACCTCCATTGTTTTAATGAGAGCTAAAAATGATGGCACCGAGAATGACGCCTTGAACCAATTCTTGCCCATGATAATCTCCCTTATTAATCCCCACGATAATTTTGGTTGGCCTTTCATTGTAGCCTGTTTTCGGAGTGCGTCAATGAATATAAAATACGAATTTTTTAAAATTAAATTGTCCGAACTCATCAATCCGACTTTAGGATGAGATCCTTAAGCAGAATACTAGGCTGATACTGCCCCAACGAATAATTGATGTTTCTGTCTAATTGACTGCTATGAGCACAAAACACAAATGATAAGAAAATTCGATAAACCAGATATTGATCCGGTTATCAAAATTTGGCTTGAAGCCTCAATAAAAGCTCACAATTTTGTAGACAGTGAGTTTTGGAAATCAAATCTTCCCCCAGATTTTTCATAAAAGTCGAAACAAAGGATGCTGAAAATCCATGTCTTGCAGTAAAAAAACAGGTTGTCATGGAACTACCGGATTGGAGAAGGGCTTGCAGCATTGTCTAAAACCCGTTCTCTTTGATATTGAGCAAAAAGATCTGGAAAGATGATCCGTTGGTCTGTCCTGAATGTGCTCATCAAATGCGTGTGATTTCGTTCATTACTCAAGTGTTTCTCATTGGCGTCAAAAGAAACACGTCAGGTTACATAATTGCAGAAATGCGACTCTTTAGCTCAATTAGAGATTCATTTATGCGATTATAAGACATTGGAATTTCTGAGAACGAGATCTAAATATTCATGAATGCACGTTCTACGAGCTTGTGGGTAAAGGTAAAATTGCTGGTATAGTTTGTGCTGAATCGGTTGTTAGTAAATCTTTCTCATGGTTTGGTAAAACCTGAAGATGTTTTTACAGGGTGCAGAGTCTGAATAGATTTATGTAACTCAAAGCTGGGATTTAAAATGGCAATCAGTGTCTTAATCAGCAGAAAAATGTCTAAAGAACAGCAATCAGCAACACAGCCTTATTTGCGCAAATTGACAATACTGGCAAAAAAACAACCCGGTTATCTATCCGGCAAACTGCTGACCCGGTATGATGATACGGAAGAACATCTGATTATTTGTTCATGGAAATCAATTGCTGACTGGGAAAGGTTTAACAAACTTGAGGAGTCCAGAGAATTTCATTACCTGATTGATCAGATCCTCGTAAAGCCGACAATTCACAAGTTGTATGTAGATAACTCCGAGTAGCGGGGAATACTATGCCAAATAGAGATGGAACAGGTCCCGGATGTCAGGGAAAAAGACAAAAACGGAGTGTTAAAGGCAATTACAGGGGTAAGCGAATGCCAGGTTGTCAGCTGGAGGGTGGAAAACGGGGACCGGATAAGGCTCAAGATTCCTCCCTTCTGACTATGGGTGGCAATGCCAGGAGCATTGGTATGACCCTGCTTGGTTTGGCGGCAGCATTATTGCCCCTGGCAGCTGCCAAAATCGAACGGTTGCTGGGGGATAACAGAGTGAAAACAGTCCCGGAATTGGAAAGCAGGCCTGATGCAGGAAATTGTGCCGAACCGTTAGCTCAAATTCCGGAAAAATCTGCTGAGGATAATACAAATTCCGCCCATGTTACCATTAAATTATGACACAGGCACTGAAATGAAAATCGCCCTGGTGTCACTTTTCGAGATGTTATGGGGAGAACGACAACCGGAAACATCTCAAAAAGACTGGGAGGAATACGAGCGGCTTTGCCATCCCCAGTCCCCCGATTTTATTTTACACCTTCCCGATTATTATGGTTTTTTCACCTATTCATTGTTTTATGCTCAAGCGTAGAAGCATGGTTATAAAAGGGATTTATTAACCGGAAAGGGCATCTGCAATTAACCCCTTTCAATCTGATAAGGAAATTAAATGAATTTGATGGATATTGCTCCATTTGAAAAATGGCAGGAGCTGGAAGATGTTGTTTGTAAACGCTCCGGTCTCAATGTTTCAGTGTTTGACATGAACGGTACGCGCATCACCGGCCGTGATAACTGGGTTAATCAGTTGTGTCCGGTAATAAAAGCAAACGAAAAAGGGCAAGCCTTTATTTGCTCTCTGGCCCATCAAAATATCGTCAATTTAACTGAGAGAAGTAATAAAACCCTGATTGAAGAGTGTGATGCCGGACTAGTCAAATTTGTAGTACCGATCTTCATAAACTGTGAAATGATTGGAGTCGTAGGCGGATGTGGATTACTGCTGCCGGATGGTGAAGTGGACACGTTTTTGATTCAAAAAACCATCGGCGGGGACGAAGAACAGTACATGCAATTGTCAGAAAATATCGGGACCGTTTCTGAAGAGGATTTATTGGAACTGTCGGCCTTTATAGAGCTGCAAATTGATGAACTGAAACAGAACTGCCTTGTTGGACTTCCAAATTAATGATCGCAATTAAACGCCGATCAGATCAACTCACAGTTCCTTTACACATTGAATCGCAAATTAAAGGAGGTTAAATGGCTCACCATTTGAAACAGCTGGATAAGATTGAGATTTTAACGTTGATGGATAATTATATTGACCTTGTCTCACAGGATAATTCTGAAATTGTACAAAGGGCGATGCCCCTGAAAGACATGGAGATCAAGAACAGCATTTTGGCTGAACATGGATTCTCCTCTTTTGTAACTTCAACGGAAGGAAGTCAATCTCAATCGATGCTATTGGATTTTGGTTTTTCCGAGCATGGCGCAGCTTACAATGCGGACGCTTTGGGAGTGGATTTGAAATCTGTGCAAATAATGGCGCTGTCACATGGTCATCTGGATCACGTTGGCGGTCTATCCAGGATCAGTGAGCAGATTGGGAAAGAAGGGATCAAACTGGTGTTGCATCCAGCTGCGTTTACCAGTCCACGGTTTGTAAAGATAACAGATGAGTTCAAGCTCACTATGCCTGCTTTTACACGTGAAAAGGCTGAATCTGCCGGAATAGATCTGGTTACCACCCGGAAACCATATGGTCTGCTTGATGACAGTTTTATCTTCCTGGGCGAGATTCCCAGGGAGACTGACTTTGAAAAAGGAGCCGCCAATTTGTGCTGCATAAAGGATGGGATTGAAAAACAGGATGCCATTGATGACGATACTGCTGTGATTGCCAATCTGAAAGGAAAGGGACTCGTTGTACTGTCTGGTTGCGCACATTCCGGGATTATCAATACCGTCAAATATGCACAAAAAGTAAGCGGAATAGAGCAGGTCCATGCGGTTATAGGTGGCTTCCATCTTACCGGACCTGAAGCTGATCCTGTCATCGAAAATACAATCAAGGGCTTTAAAAAAATAGACCCTGATTTCATAGTCCCAACCCATTGTACTGGTAGGAAAGCCGTTATGGAAATTGAGAAAGCCTTCCCAGAAAAATTCATTTTAAACATGTCCGGAACCAAACTAACATTTTCGGCTTGAGTTCTGTTGGAATTGTTTCTGTTTTTCCAGGTAACGAATACCTGGAAAGAGCGAGATCAGGTTTAAGATTATTAACCGAATTGAGTAAATAATGGTGCTGAAATTGTATCTATTCAGCACCCCTCCATCGAGGGGATGATAATTCAAAACACGCATGAATCCATCCATGGAGCTGTTGGAAAACGTCCTGTTTTCCATCGTTTTGAATCATAATCCCCCCGACTCCGTCAATGTGGTGAATAG
>JABHCC010000182.1 GCA_018669475.1 Bacteroidota bacterium
AATTTACAAAGAATCCATACCTTTGATAATAAATCATATATTATCATGTTAGTAAGAATATTGTTTCTTTGTGTTCTTATCCTGCTGTCTTCCTGCAAAAGTGATAAAAATCTCCCCCTAGATTGTCTTAACATTGATGTTACAAGCCATATTGACATCAGTTTTGAAGACCTTATCAGCTCAACCGATCTCGTTCCTCTAGAAAATACACCCGAATCGATTTTACCAACTGAAGGAAGAATTTGGCCTTCTGAGAATGGATTCTTTTTCAATGGACAAACACCCAACGTAAGGGAAGTGTTCTTTTTTAATGATTCGGGTGGTTTTGAAAACAACATAGGGAAAGTCGGAAAGGGTCCGGGTGAATTTCCAAGCTGCAATAATTTGATTGTCTTGGGGGATACTATTGCGATTTATGATAACCGCAAGAGGATTTCCTACTACCTGAGAGATGGCAGTTTTATAGGGAAGAATGATCTTGAAGACTGGGCAATAACTGCAGCAACCGTACACCCCTCCAAGAAGGATGTTTATTTGAGTAACGCCTATGGAGATCATTTGATTTACCGCTTAAACAGGTATTCTATGGCCGCAGTAGATTCATTTATACCGAACAATGTGGAGGCGACCCAAAGACAAATAAAGGGCAATTCCTTTTATCCTCTTGGTGGAGGAAGGTTGTTTTTTCAGGATCGTTTAGATCCCAGACTTTTCATTTTCGAGATCACAGATACACTTGAGCCCAGGTACCATATAGAAACTAAGATGAAACTGCGTCGTTACCGGAGCGACGATCCTCAGAAATACCATTTTTTCACCAATCATCGCATTCCTGAATGGTCATTAAGGGGAATTCTTGAAAACAAAGATTGGTTATATTTATTTTTCAGGACATCAGATCCAAAAGATCCCCTGGGAAGAGATTTTAGCCATTATATTATTCGCAGGAAAGACAATGTAGTTTACCGTTTACCGGGTCACAGAAATGATAAAGATTACTTTGAGCGTGCTTTTAGATTGGATCAGTCAAACCTCCTGTATTTGACAATCATACCTGACCATATGTATGAAAAGGATACCTGGATGGAAATTTGCAGACAGCAGAATATCCCATTTTCGCTTGACCAAAACACCTATGTAGTCAAGATTGATCTGGATCATTTGATTCCTGTTCTCTGAGGTTGTAGTGGGCAGAATCAAAAAACCACCTACCGAACAAAATCGATAAGTGGTTGATTTTCAGAAGTGGGACATACGGGATTCGAACCTGTGACCTCTTGCCTGTCAAGGACTGGAACCCATTTTCTAGGAATTGATACCTGTCTGTACCTCTTTTACTTAGAAAACTATATTAATCTCAATAGTTTATATTTTGTACCTGTTTTACTATTTAAGGGCAGAAAAAAGGGCAGAATTATCCGATTGTCTTCAAAACTAAATTCTCTCTTGAAGCCGGGTAATTTCCTCGATCAATTGGAGAATATGATGTTCTTTAATATTCCATAAAATCTGCAAATCTACACCAAAGTACTCATGAACAATCCTATTCCTGAAACCCCGGATTCTATGCCAATCGATACCATCATTTTGAACTCGGAATTCATCAGGAAGTCTATTCGCTGCTTCACCGATAATTTCAAAATTTCTACATACTGCGTCTATCGACTTATTATCCTCACTAAAATCTTCAAAAGAAAGCTCTTGGGTGTAATCCAGAATTTTGTTTGCGGCATCTATAATATCCTCAAGAAGTAAGTTGGGTGTTCTTTTAGACATAGAACAAATCTTTTTGGATTTCTATAAAATACTTTGGTTTAACTCCATTACGGGATACTAAATCAACCGACCGTTTCAAAAGGATTTCAAGCTCATTGGCCAGATCAATGAATTCAATTCCCATAGGTTTTTCATAATCGACAAGGATATCGATATCACTGTTCTCATTGAAATCCTCTCTTGCAAAAGAACCAAAAATCCCAATGGAAGTAAGGTTGTACTTTTTGGCCAGACGAATCTTATTTTCTTTTAGGATGAGTGCTATTTTCATCTTATCGGTCATAAGTCAAAGATACTGAAAATTATAAATTGCTTTCTTAATATTGAGGTTAGTAATACTACTTTCTGATTTTAAAGAAAAGTAAAACCGGATTAGATGTTTCTACAATATTAAGTTCATCGGTAATCTCCATAACATCAATAGCATCCATAATACCAATGAATTCTCCCTCTGGAGTAGCTACATCGATTGACCTCATAATACGATCATTGATATTCTGATAATCTCTACATGAATAGTATTTGATCTCTTTTGTATTTCTGTTGGTTTGAATGAATGATAAGTGCCCTAAAGAAAAGAAACTGAGAAAGTTTCTTTCATCGGTTTGAATCAATCTTATAATCTCCCCAAACAAGTCTTTAGGTAATCTACTTGGCCACTTTCTCTTCCAGGCTAGTTCTGTTAATTCGTTGAGTTTTTGCGGCGTTAACTTTTTATCCATAAAATCAAAATATACATAGGGGGTAACCGTATCCATGGTTATTTTATATACGGTGTCATTTAAAAATTCTGTATACAATCCGATTTGATTATTTCTTTGTAGTTCTACCCCTTTATGTACCACTACTAATCTTGGGTTTGCTCGGTAGGTAGTTTTGTGGATTTGTCCAGCATGATTGATTGTAACCAATTCCATCCCTTCTCCACGGTTTTGTTTTTTAACAGCGTAATGTTTTGAATCAATAACATAAACCCCCCTTGGAAAGAAATCTAACTGTACTTCATCTTCATATACTCCTTCTAAGGAATACTGCATGAGCTTTTTACTAGAAATATCAACCAGGATTAATTTGTTGTTGAAGGGGTCAATGGTGAAGTTTGCAATTCCAATATATTCTTGTGGGCCTTTCCCTTTTGAACTAATCGTACGAATATGCTTTCCTTCCTTTGAAAAAATATAGATTTCATCGCTTTCAGCATGTTGAATATAAATCTTATCCTGGTAATAGTCAGAATATGTGTGTCCTCCTACAAGTATGTCTTTGCTGGTTTCCAATGGAACAAAGCTCATCTTTTCAAAGAAGTCACTAATAGTATCTGACTCAACCAACTCATTGGGATCAATTACTATTCTTTCATAATCCGTTGAGGTTTCAATCTCACTTTGACAAGCAATGAGAAGGATGCAAATAACAGAAATGCATACAAAAAAGTACTTCATAGAAGTAGGTTTAGTCTTATAAAGATACTAATAACAACTTTTCTATTAACCAAATGATGGTGTGAACGAGTGTGTAGATATATTGATTGAGTGAATGGTGGTTTGTGTTGCGCCTATTGTTTAAATCTAAACAAACTATCTCTCCCGCCATAAACAGGGCAGAAAAAGGGCAGAAACAAAAAACCACCACACTCCCCACTTAGGTCTTACATCTTAAGTCATCGTTCTGATTTCGGTCTTAGGTCTTGGGTCATAGGTCATTAAAAAAGCCACTCGATAGGATGGCTTTTCTGTGGGACATACGGGATTCGAACCTGTGACCTCTTGCCTGTCAAGCATAGGATTGACATTTTCATTAAGTTTTCCAGTTTTTCAACAGTATTCTAACTTATTGTTTATCAGGTGTAAATATAGTTTTATGTTTTTTACTTCTTTGCATTCATTTTCATTTTTATTATATTTGTGTGTGCAAATATTGTGTTTACTATTGATAATATGAAAGAAGACAAAAAGAGCAGAAGACTAAGAAGTTGGAGCGAATCAGGTGTAACATTATCAGTTATTCATGACACAAGACGTGCAAAAAAGAATACCGATCTGTTTCCTGTGAAATTTTGCATTACGTTCAAAAGAAAGCGTGTTTACTACCCTTCAATGTACCTTACAAAAAATGAATGGGACAAATTGACTGCAGGGAAAACAATAAAAATGAAGACGCTCAAAGCTGCTAATAATCATATCAATGAGGAATTTGATCGTATCAAAAGAATCATTTCTGATATCAGCGAAAGGGAAGGATTTACATTTGTTGCTGTCAACACAAGATTAAGCCAGGGAACAAAAACCAGCCTATTAGATGCCTTTAACCAACGGGTTAAGCTGTTAACCGAAAACGGCAAAATAGGTACCGCAGATTGGTATAAATATACTTCAAAAAGTATCAGCACATTCTCCTCCTCAGAAGACCCAAAACTCTCGGACATTAGTCCTGGATGGTTGGATCGATATGAAAAACACCTCCTAAAAAACAATAAAAGCAGCACCACCATCGCAATGTATATGCGTGCCTTGCGGGCTATTTTGAATGAAGCGCTTAGGAAGCAGGTTATTATCCAATCACAATATCCGTTTGGCAAAAACAAGTATGAGATCAAAGAAGGATCTGGGGGCAAAACCGCTCTAAGCCTTCTACAAATCAGTGAGTTATTAAAATATCCAATACTTTCAGTAAGCGGAAATAGATATCGGGATTTATGGTTCTTTTCCTACTTATGTAACGGAATAAACATGAATGACCTATTTAGGCTGAAGTACAAGAATTTGATAAATGGTGAAATCCGATTCCTTCGCAGGAAAACATTAAACACGAATCACAAAAAGAAGGAAATAATTGCAACCATATTACCAGAGATGAACCAAATAATTAATAAGTGGGGCAATACAGATCAAAAGAAGGGTAACTACATTTTCCCACTTTTGAATGATACGATGACACCAACAGAGGAAAAACGAGTTATATCAAACATCACCAGATCAATTAATCAACAAATGCACAAGATTGGCAAAGCCTTGGGATATGGGGCTATTTCAACCTATACAGCCAGGCATTCTTTTGCGACCATTCTAAAGCGAAGTGGATCCTCAATTGAATACATTTCTGAAAGTCTGGGACACAGGAATCTGAACACAACCGAGAATTACCTGGCCTATTTTGAAAGTGAGCAACGTGCCAAAAATGCACAAAATCTAATACTTAAAAATGATGAAGCTGTTAAGTAACGATTACATAAATATAACCGCTGAATGTTTCAAGTTGCCACAAAAGGATTTTTTCGACTTTTATACAAACATTCTGGAAGAACATAAACAAGCAAATCCCGAAATTCTAGTCGGGCTTCAATCCGGTATAGATTATTGGATAAATTGGTTCCATGAAGTCACAAGTTTGCCGGCCTGGGGAATCCATGAAAATGGCGAGAAATACAGAATTTACCCCAATAAACTATTACCACAAGAATATCAGAATTATCAGATAAGAACACACGTTGACCAAGACTTCTTCGACAGACTATCTATGGAGTTAAATAATCTCATACATGGTAATCTAACAACAGCCTCCTTAACAATTGAAAATTTTATTGAATTGGAACAGCTTGCAGCTCTAAGGAATGAACTGGAAAACTCCGGCTATATTAACTCTTCATACAAATGGATTGGAGGCTCTGCGAAATATGCTGCTATCTTAATGAAGTCATTATTTAACTGGGGTTATGCACACACGAGACTCAGTAACAAAGATATTCACGAAGTATTGATAAACTCATTCGACACCAAGATATCTCTTTCTACAATTGAACATGCAAAGCCTGAGAAGGATTTTCAGACATTCAAAAAAACAGCTGCTCCAACAAGTTAATATTTACAAAAGTTACAGATTGTAAATATTGTAAGCATTTCATTGATTTTCAATTACTTATAGTTCCTATATTTGTACAAACAGGTATAAATATAAGTTACTATGAATAAAGTTTTTCTATCTCCTATTGAAATCAATGAGCTGGATCAAATGATTCAGACATCGGTCAGGAAGGCACTCGCTGGAGCCTCCACGGTTGAATCAAAAGAATCAATCGACCTCATGAGCCTGAAAGAGGCTTGCAAACTACTCAACAGAACCCCTAGTTGGCTTTACAAGGAAACCATGAATAAGCGAATCCCATTTTCAAAATTTGGTTCCAGGCTTATCTTTTCCAGAAAAGAATTGTTGGCATGGATTGAATTGCAGATAGTGCCTGGATCAAAATCCACCAATGAAACTAGCGAACAGCTGACAAAGGCAGCCAGAGAAAAGTCATTATGAATGCTATCAAAAAACTCAAGGAG
>JABHCC010000019.1 GCA_018669475.1 Bacteroidota bacterium
AGGCCTATAGAACGAATTAGAGCCACCAAGCCATGCTTGGTTACGTCAGTTAGCCCATCCCGCCCTATGCGGAAATGCGAATTAAACGAATAATTCTTGCAGGAAATATGAGATGAGAAGAGACTCGGTAGTTTACACCATGTTTAAACCGACACCAAATAAAGAAGAGTTAGCGTTTTGCTAACTCTTTCATTTTCAGCTTGTGGGACATACGGGATTCGAACCTGTGACCTCTTGCCTGTCAAGCAAGCGCTCTAAACCAACTGAGCTAATACCCCAAGTGGGTGTGGGTGTGGGTGTGGGTGTGCGACTTGCGAAAATAAGAATTTCATTTCAATTTTTGTAACTTGCGTCGCTAAAATAATTCGGATGAAAAGAATAGCTATTGTTTTGTTAATTTCTCTGCTTGCTGGTATTGCGGCAAACGGCCAGAGCACTAAAGTTTTGATGAAAACTTCAATGGGCGATATTACGCTTATGCTGTATGACGATACCCCACTCCACAAAGAGAATTTTATCGATCTGGTGAAGACGAAATTTTTTGATGGGATTTCATTCCATAGGGTTATTCCTGAATTTATGATACAGGCCGGAGATCCTCGTACAAAAAAGGAAAATACCGAACCAGCAAAACAACTGCAAACAATTCCAGCTGAATTCAAAATCAATCATTTTCATAAAAAAGGTGCTCTGAGTGCAGCTCGAATGGGCGATCAGGTCAATCCTCAAAAAGAATCATCCGGCTCACAATTCTATATTGTTCAGGGAAAAACTCTGAGTGACGCAGAACTTGACCAGTTTAATTCCAGACGTAAATCACCTTTTACCAATGATGAAAGAAAAATATATACGGAAATTGGTGGCACTCCGCACCTGGATTTTAATTATACCGTTTTTGGAGAAGTAACTAAAGGTATTGAAGTAGTTGACGCAATTTCAAAGGTGGCATGCACAAGAACAGTACCCGATAAAGATGTGACCATCATCTCAGCAAGAATAATAAAGTAGATACAATGCTCGATAACATTAAATCCCTACAGGCTGAAGTTGAAAAATTCAGTACCACCAGCTTGCAGGAGCTTGATGAGTTCAGAATCAGAATGCTGGGGAAAAAAGGAGCAGTAACACTATTGTTTGGCGACTTTAAACTTGTTCCGCCAGAACAAAAGAAAGATCTTGGCCAGGCTATTAATGTGCTTAAAAATACTATCCAGGACAAAATAAAGACCTTGCTCTCTGAGCTAAAGCATAAAGATGAAGGTCCGTCGGGTTTGGATTTAAGTGCACCTGGTGAGCCTGTTTTACTTGGTAGCCGTCATCCCGTTTCTCTTATCCGAAATCAGATAATTGATATATTTAAACGCTTGGGATTCAATGTGTCAAAAGGTCCTGAAATTGAAGATGACTGGCATGTGTTTTCAGCACTGAATTTTCCTCCTGAACATCCGGCAAGAGATATGCAGGATACCTTTTTTATTGAACAAGATCCTGATATTCTCCTCAGAACACATACCTCCTCAGTGCAGGTGCGGGTAATGGAGAATGAAAAACCACCCATACGTACCATATCCCCAGGCAGGGTTTTCAGAAATGAAGCAATCTCTGCACGTTCACACTGTATATTTCATCAGGTAGAAGGCCTGTATATCGATCGTAATGTGAGCTTTGCCGACCTGAAACAAACCTTGCTGTTTTTCGCCAAGGAAATGTACGGACAGGATACCAAAATACGATTACGACCTTCTTATTTTCCGTTCACCGAGCCTTCAGCAGAAATGGATGTTTCGTGTACCTTATGCAACGGTAAAGGTTGTAATGTATGTAAATATACCGGTTGGCTTGAAATTCTGGGCTGCGGAATGGTCGACCCCAACGTTCTCGAAAGTGTTGGGATCGATAGCCAGGAATTTACCGGATTTGCTTTCGGTATGGGTATTGAACGAATCGGACTCCTGAAATATGGAATTAAAGATATCCGTCTTCTCTTCGAAAATGATATGCGCTTTCTGGAGCAATTCCAAAATGCACTCTAACTAGAGTATCACAATTTCATAAGAAATATCTACCGTTTTTCTAAGGGTCTCACTCACTCCGCAGTACTTGTCCTGGGATAAAGTCACAGCTTTTTTAAGCTTTTCAGGATCAAGATTCGTGCCTTTGAATTTGTAAATTAGCTTGATGTGAGTATAGTGCATAGGATGAGTTTCTGTAAGATCAGCCTCCATCTCAATATCGAAACTTTCAACATCCTGTCGCATTTTGCGGGCAAGCGAGATTACATCCATAGCTGTACAACCCCCTAGAGAAGCCATCAATAATGGCTTTGGAGTAGGCCCTTTATTCTCTCCACCTACCTTTGTTGAAGCATCCATAGTGATTTTATGCCCCTCAATATCAGCCTCAAAAGCCATATTCTTCATCCAGCTTATGCTAATAGTTTTTTTCATGTTATAAATATTTATCTGGTATTACTTTTATTCCGTTTGTTAAAAGAAGTATTCTATTAATGGAAAACCGCTCTAAAGTATATAATCCATATCTTAAAATCTTTATATTTGTCGATCATAAACTGATAAATGTCAGTTTTTAGTGTGTTTTATTAGCTGCTTTAGATAATGGTAGGAATAAAAAACAATCAGAGTATCCCTTCGTGCGAAGAGTGTCATGCTACTGATCATATGATTTTTAAGGACCTGACACCTGAACAACTGGATAATGTGAATTATGACAAGGGCTGCAGTTTCTATAAGCGTGGTAATATTATTTTTCAGGAAGGCCATAGAATTAATGGCTTTTACTGTGTGCATTCAGGGATTGTTAAGATGTACAAGACCGGAATTGATGGTAAGGAACAGATTATCCGTTTTGCCAAAAAAGGCGATATTATCGGATATCGATCAGTACTGAGTAATGAGTTAGCATGCACTACATCCAGAGTTATTGAAGATGCTACATTGTGTTATATCCAGGGTGATACATTGATTACTCTTATCAAAGAGAATCCGGCTTTTGCAATGCAGCTGATGCAGTTAACCTGTAAGGAGTTGGGCGAAGCAAACAATTATATCACTGATATCGCGCAGAAAACCGTACGGGAGCGCTTAGCTGAAATTCTACTTTTGCTAAAAGATACTTTTGATCTTGATGAAAACCAGGTTTTGCAAATATCCCTAACCCGGGAAGAGCTGGCAAATATGGTTGGAACAGCCACAGAATCAGTAATTCGCTTGCTGAGCGAATTCAAGCAAGATAAACTAATAGAACTACAGGGAAGAAAAATAAAAATACTCAACCTGCCTGGCCTGAAAAAAATTGCCAATTTCTAATTCTTGCTTTATCCTTTGGTTTTTATCCGTTTATATTTAATTTTATTTGTCGGATGGAGCTCTCACAACAAAAACAATCATCCGCGTGTGTGTTAAAAGGTTTTTCCTTTTGTCATGCTCGGTTCATAACTTGTGTTTTTTAACCCAAAAACTGGAACTATGTTTTATGACTTAGCCATTCTGGACTCCGTACGTCTGAATTTCAGTCCGGCCGGATTAACATTCATGAATATTACACTGGCAATCATCATGTTTGGTATTGCCCTCGATTTAAAATTTAAGCAGTTCAAACATGTTTTTACTAAACCCAAATCCCTCATAGTTGGGGTAATTTCACAATTCTTATTACTCCCTGCCCTGACTTTCTTACTGGTGCTGCTTATCCAACCATCCCCTGCTGTTGCCTTCGGTATGATTCTGGTTGCCTCTTGTCCGGGAGGTAATATCAGCAACTTCATGTCGCATAATGCAAAAGCAAATACTGCCCTGTCAATTTCTCTAACAGCTATTGCAACCACTGCAGCACTCTTCATGACGCCACTCAATTTTAAAATATGGGGAAATTTGTACATCAAATCCTCTCCAATGGGCAGGGCAATCGAAATAGATGCAGGCCAGATGTTTATAACAGTATTTATCCTATTAGGTATACCTCTGATTCTGGGAATTCTTTTTTCCAATTACTTTCCAAAAATTACTTCAAAAATTGTTAAACCCTTCCGGATTTTTTCTTTCGTAGCCTTTTTAGGATTTGTTGCTGCTGCCTTTGCAAGTAATTTTGACCATTTTCTGAATTATATTCCTCCAATCTTTCTGATTGTTTTGATACATAATGCACTGGCATTGCTTACCGGATTTAGTTTTGCTTCCATTTTTAAACGTCCGGCAGCTGACCGAAGAGCAATTACTATAGAAACCGGAATCCAGAATTCTGGTCTGGGACTTATTTTAATCTTCAATCCTAAAATCTTTCCTCCCGAACTGGAATTGGGCGGAATGGCCTTTATTGCAGCCTGGTGGGGAGTATGGCATATACTTTCAGGATTAACTATTTCAAGCCTCTGGGCACGTCGTAAGATACCTGTGGAAAAACAAATATAAACGGATGAAAGCTGTTGAAAAATATTCATATGGTTATGAAATAGCCCGTTCCTGGGTACGATGGACACTCAGAGGGCTCTTCTATCGTAAAGTAGTAATCAGGGGTTTGGAGAAAATTGATCCAAAAAAACCTATAATAATTGCCGGAAATCATCAGAATGCTTTAATCGATGCTTTGAATATTCTGAGCATTCTTAAAGCCCAGCCTATCTTCCTGGCAAGAGCTGATATCTTTAAGAAAAAAACCATGGCCATTATACTGAACTGGATGAAAATCATACCGGTTTACCGTATCCGTGATGGTTTCGACAGTTTACAGAAAAACGATGAAGTCTTTGAAAAATGTGCTAAAATATTAAGTAAAGGCAGAAGTCTGGCGATTTTTCCTGAAGGTAATCATGGCGATTACCGAACACTGAGAATGCTTAAAAAAGGTCTTGCCCGTGTTGCCTTTGGTGCAGAGAAAGTACGAAACTATGAATTAGGAGTACAGATAGTACCAATAGGCCTCGATTATTCGCATTTCGAGAAATTCAGAGCAAGGGTTTCAATCAGTATCGGCGATCCTATTATTGTAAATGATTTTTCTGATCTGTATAAAGAGGATGTGCAAAAAGGATACCGGGCCTTAAATGATGAAATAAGAAAACGACTTTTTCCTCATATGATCGACGTCCCCTGGCAAGCAATTTACGAAGGTGTAATGGGCATGAGATCTGTTTATGGCAAAATATACCGTGAAAAGAATAATCTGCCCGGAAAAACGATTTTTAACCGCTTTGATGCAGATAAGAAACTGATTGACGACATCCGGGAGGTTTATGAAGAAAAACCTGAGCAAACAGAAGAAATCAGTAATAAGCTGGTTCGATATCT
The DNA here is from genome assembly GCA_018669475.1 of Bacteroidota bacterium. Taxonomy (GTDB): domain Bacteria; phylum Bacteroidota; class Bacteroidia; order Bacteroidales; family UBA12481; genus JABHCC01. The sequence continues at coordinate 5,304 of JABHCC010000019.1, forward strand.
GAAAAGCCTCGACCGTATGAATCTCAGAAATCACATTCTGGAGGCCGGGTCATTTTCTTTGTTCAGATTATTAGGGGAATCTATGTGGCTGGTTTTAATGTCGCCCCTCTTTCTATACGGATTGGTGAATAATTTTGTAGTTTTTACAGTTCCTCATGTACTAACCCGTACAAAGATTAAAGATAAACAGTTCAGAAGTTCGGTGGCTTATGTTTTGGCTTTTGTTATCTTACTACCCTTATTCTTAGCCATTCAAACACTTATAATAGCTGTCGTATTTAAAACCTGGTGGATAACTCTGGCATATCTTATTAGCATAATCCCATTGGGCTTATTTGCGATACACTATTCATTCTGGTTTAAAAAAACCCGGGCCAGATTAAAATTCTGGTACATGTCATTGCGAAAAAACCCTAAAATTATTTCTCTTGTAAAGACCCGTAAAGAATTGATTTCAGATTTAGACAGTCTTATTTCTTAAGCAATTTTCTGATGGTATTTTTCTTGCCAGATACAATTCTGACATAATATAAACCCGATGCCAGCTGGTTCATGTTGATTTCAAGCTTATGTTGACCAGGAATTTCTTCTGAATCTTGTATCATTCTGATTAATCGCCCATTAGTATCCAGTAAGCTAATTCTTACCTTTCCTCCGGTAGTTAAATTATAGTCAACAAATACAGTATGTTCAACCGGATTTGGGTAGATATTTATTCCAATGGAATTGTGCCATAATTTATTCTCATCTATTCCGGTGAAATGAGCAATCTGGAAATCCCATATACCCCGGCCGTAAGTACCGAATCGTGCCGTTTTCAGCGCCGGCACATAATCAACCGACCAATATGTCTGCTCAGGTGCACCTGCTCCCGCCAGATCATACCATTGTTCTTCTTCGTTTATATAAACGAAGGGACCAACTTCTGTGGCTGCGAAGATCAGACTGGCATCTTCGTTGCGAGCCATTTCAAATATGAGGGTTTTGGGTAAGCCTTTTGTTTTTCCTCTGAAAATTCTTCCTCCGTCATGACTCACCCAAAAAGAATATCCCGAATATCCACTTCCGCCCAAATAAATAGTGTTGATATCGTTCGGATCGGGAATAATTGCATTTCCATAAAAATAATGCGATCCGGGGCCTGAACTTACCGATTTTGACCAAGTGGTTCCACGGTCTGAAGAAGTAAAAAGTTTTCCTTTTGAATTTAGTACATATCGATAATCCTTGTTTATTGGAGAGAAAGCCATTGCTGATATCCGTCCGCCATTTCCCCCGCTGAAATCATTAGGTAATTCTGTAACTGATATGCTTCCCCCATTATCGTTAAGGTACCACAAATGATTTCCTGTTGTTGAAGTACCTCCTGCCAGATACACACGCTCGGGATAGTATGGATCAGCCATTAATGGTGGCATCCAATAGTGATCCTCACCAGTAAATGTCCACCTGACAGTCTGAAGACTGGATATAGCATTAGGATAACGCATGGCGAAACCCGGATAAACTGTCCAAAGACTCTGTCCTCCGTCACTTGAAACAATATGCCCATAGTCTCCGCTTATTGTTTGCTCAAAATTGGCCACTCCATCAGTAATTTCAGTTGATCTTTGAAAGCCCTGATCCTGAGATCCAACATATATAATCTGCGTTTTTTCCCTGTGTGTGTACGTGGTATAGTATTGCGAAATATTTAATCCCTTGAGAGAAAGATTAGAAACCGTTCTCAGATTATCAGTTGATACATAACTACCCCCATCAGTACTTATATATGCCAATTCTGTATCCTCCGATGTTCTTATAAACTCTATTTCAGGTATATCTGCATGCAACTTGCTCAGCATATCACCATAGTACTCACCCCATCCATTAATCATCGTCCAGGTAGCTCCACCATTTTCAGATCGGTATGCATTCACTCCTCCGTATCCCATTATTTTAGGATTAATACTTGAAACGCCAAAACTATTTCTCATAAACGGACCCTCGCTGACCTCACCTTTAACTAGCCAGCTTATTCCTCCATCTGCCGAACTAAAAAATCTGGATGAATTCTCAAGGCGATACATTACATGCAAATGAACTGTATCATTTTTCACCATACCATTTAATTGCACACTCCTGATTTCACTGTCAGAGAAATTTATACCCACGCTTGATAGTGACTCCAATTTCTCACCATCATTAACAATGAACAGATCTTTTTTGTCGAGAAAAAATACACGACTGGGTTCATAACGTGAAGTCCATATATCTGACACATTCGTTCCATTATGTGTATCAAGCAAGCTGAATGAATTTCCTGAATCGCTTGATTCGTATAAATAATTCATACTGCCGGATTTATGAAAAAGCAAGAATACCTTCTGATCCATAGTGTTTACACCACGTGAAAGTCTGTTCCCCGACATTGAATTTAAACCATCCCCATTGATCCAGTTTTGGCCTTCATCATCAGAATATCTGAAGAGAGCAGTGTTATTGGTTTGTACAATTCTGTTGCTTCCATCAGTATTCTTAAAAACGCGAAAATAATGAACACCTTTCACCTGGTAATGATCTGTCAAAGAGACCCAGTTTTCCCCATTCAATCCTCCTTTCCAAATCTGGCCACCATCTGATGCTGCATAAAGTTTGTTGTTTTCGATATCCAAATCAATATTATGAACACGCCCTGCCAGATTATTACTCCCCTTCTCCACCCATTTTCCACTCAGATTTCCATCAGCAAGCACTTCAAGATCACCACTGTTTTTCAGTCTTCGGTTTTCGTTCCTTTGCACTTGTAATTCCTGCCGGATTTGCTCGTCCATTGCTCTCCAATCAACTCCTGGGGCTGTAAGATGCATTTGTTCAATCCATTCTGCACGGGCTTTATGCTTTTCTTCTTCATTTTCGTGCTTTACAATATCAGTCGGTTCAGGATGGATCAAATCCGCAGAACGATTACAAAGCATACTTATAGTGATTGCAAGGGCAAGCATACTAGAGATAATGACAACTCGTTTCATCCGTTGATGTTTAGATTTAAAATGATCCGATGGAGCTCATATAACAAAAAATAATCATCCAGTATATGTCCAAATGTATATATTATTGTCACACTTTACTAATGACGAATCATTACTGCAAAGTTAGAACAATAGGCTCTGATTTGAGCCAGGAATTTTACCTAAATGTTTAAAAGCACGATCTGTAGCTTCCCTACCCCTTGCTGTTCTCCGCAAATAGCCTTCCTGAATTAAAAATGGCTCGTAAACCTCCTCAATTGTATCGGCCTCCTCCCCTACTGAAACTGCGATAGTTGATATTCCCACCGGTCCACCGTTGAATTTTTCAACCAGAGTAAATAAAATTCTGTTGTCCATATCATCCAAACCATGGGCATCTATATTCAGTGCTTCAAGCGCATACCTGGTAATTTCAATATCGATTTCTCCACTACCCTTCACCTGAGCAAAATCTCTTACACGACGCAATAGTGCATTCGCAATTCTTGGAGTTCCACGACTTCGACTGGCAATTTCAATTGATGCATTATCATCAATTGTTGTTTTAAGAATGCGGGCTGATCGTTTGATTATCTTTTGAAGTACATGTTTGTCATAATATTCCAGATGACAGGTAATTCCAAATCGTGCTCTCAGCGGACTGGTTAATAATCCGGATCTGGTTGTGGCACCCACCATGGTAAATGGATTCAGATCAATCTGAACCGATCGTGCACCCGGACCTTTATCGATCATTATATCAATTCGATAATCCTCCATTGCACTGTATAGATACTCCTCTACAATTGGACTCAAACGATGAATTTCATCAATAAAAAGAACATCTCCTTCATCAAGCCCGGTGAGCAAACCTGCCAAATCTCCTGGCTTATCCAGAACCGGACCACTGGTAATTTTAAGTCCTACCTGTAATTCATTAGCTATGATATGTGAAAGGGTAGTTTTTCCGAGACCGGGAGGACCATGGAATAACACATGATCAAGAGCTTCAGATCTCATTTTGGCAGCCTGAACGAATACCTTAAGATTTGACATGATTTTTTCCTGGCCGGAAAAATCACTGAAATGAAGAGGGCGTAATTTTCCTTCAATTTCTTGCTCCTCCTTCGAATTTTGCTCATCTCTTACATCAAAATCTTCCTCCATAATCACTCAATTATTCCCAGATCTTTAAACGCTCCGGTCAATTTTTCCATATTGAGTGGTTTAGCAAAATATTCATCCATCCCATATGATAAACAGCGCTCTCTGTCGGCGTTAAATGTATTTGCCGTAAGCGCTATAATAGGAACGTGTAACTTATCTTTTTGTTCGAAAATTCTGATCTGCCTGGTGGCTTCCAAACCGTCCATCACAGGCATCATGATATCCATAATTATAAGATCAAAATTCTCTGGTTTGGCCTGATATGCTTCCACAGCTTCCAATCCATTATTAGCCACCTCGATTTTAAACCCAAATCGACGTAAACTTGATTCCATCAATCTCTGATTTAACTTGTTATCTTCAACCAACAGAATAGATATTTCTTTCATATCTGAAATTTTCACAAAAAGCTCCTGTTTGGGTAAAATTAGTTATTATCTCAACACTTCCCAGTATGCTTACATTTTTTTGGTCAAAGAATTTCTTCTTTTAGTTTTCAATATTTACCCGTACACCATCAATTTTTATTAGAATACCATTTGAATAAGACAGCGCCAGAAGAATATTTCCCTCATCATCATATTTGCGCCAAATCTTCTGATTAACACCCATCTCATAAAATCTCTCTTCTTTTAATTTACCACTTTCAAAATAGTATTTATGACGTCCATTTTTGTATCCCTGCACAAAACTACCACTGAATTTTATTGTCTCATCAGAGAAAAAATGCTGCCAAAGGCCATCCCTTTCTCCTGCCTTATACACCCCTTTTTCTATTTGATCTCCAATCTTATAAATCCATTCTCCTTCTTCAAAACCTTCTATAAATTCTCCCTGAGCAATTATTACGCCTTTATTATCATATTCAACAGACATACCATCTTCCTCTCCACGATAATAACTCTCCTCCCGACGCAGAGATCCGTCAGGATAATACCATGTCCATAAACCATCCTCAAGTCCATTCTTATAATTTCCCTCTTGTTCTAATAGCTTATTCGGAAAGTAAAACTTCCATAATCCTATTCTTTTGTTATCCCTGAAATTACCCTCTGATCTAATATTACCACCTGAAAAATAAAACTTCCAATACTCATCTTTTTGCCCTTTATCATCACTAATTCCATCGGCAATAATCTGACCCGAATTATTAAACTCCTTTATTTTAATAACAGATTTATCAGCTGTATATTCCCTATGTAAACCAACCGCAACATCATTTATAAAACCCCCACTCGCAATAACTTTCCCATTATCATCATATTGATTTATAATCTCAACCTGTATATCTGCCGCTTCTTCACGTTGAATTACTAAACCATTATCGTAAAATTTAGCTTCCAGTAAACGCCCTCGTTCATCATATTCACGATAATAACCATGTAGAACATTATCTTTATAATTTTCTTCCTTCCGGATATTTTTATAAGAGTAAAAGCTTTTCCACAAACCCTGCCTGAGACCATTGTCATCGCTTTGATTAATAAACTCCCGATCGATAAGAAAATCATTATGATATTTGTATACAATCTGAATTAAGCTGTCAGAATTAAAGTCGAAAGTCAAACCATGTTTCTTACCATTCTTGTATGAAACTATTCTGTTAAGAAGACCTGAACCATTGTAATACTTTCCCTGTCCTTCTCTCAGATTATCAAGAAATAAATCTTTTGATAATAAGCTGTTTACAAGAGAATCATTTTTAATAAGCAATTGATATTTAGTAGTATAACCTGATTTTTTTCCTCTCAAATAACTTACTTCTTCCGAAATATATCCTTGCTCATTGTAGAACAACCAGATACTGTCAAGTTCAAAATTATTTCGTTTACCAATAGATTTGAGTTGACCCCCAACATAATAGGTTTTCCATAAACCATCAGGCTTGCCTTCTTTTATAAAACCCTCACTGGATACCTGTCCGTTACCATAGTAAAACTTGGTTGGTCCATCATCTAAATCATTCTGAGCCTGGCTGCCATAAAATATGACCAGGCTAAGCAAAATTGTGTATAAACACCTTCTCATTCTATCAGTTTTTATTTGATGGAAGTTAAAGGTAAGACTTATCGGGCAATTGTGATCACTCTGCATTATTATCATTATATATATTTAAATAACTATTATGATGATGATAATATCCTGTTGAAACTGTTGGTAAAAAATTCACACCTTTAGTGTACACATTTTATACCAAATTTTAAGCCTGAAATTAACAATGAATTATTGTTCTTTAGTATTGAAAATGAAGTATGAAAAATAGCTATTAACAATATGTTGATAGTCACAATGTGAATAAAATGTTCTTTGAAAGCTTCATTTCAATGGTTGAAAAACTGGTGATAGAATGTATGCCTAAAGTGAAAAAACAGTTTTGCAATTTTGATATAGTTTTATTAGGGATATTTTCAATTTAATAGGCAAGGTTTTTTTATTTTAAAGTATGATTGTTTAAGCTCGTAATTGTTGAAATCTTGTGAGTAATGACAATTCATTTAAACTGAATACATTGTATTGATTAATGAGTAAATTTGTCTGATAAATATTATGTGTGCAAGAGCGGTAATATCTTATTTATAAGTAATTACAGGCTTTGTTAATAACTTGAGCTTAACTGTGAAAAAAAATGAAAGTGAAAAAAATAGGATTGGCATGTGATCATGCAGGCTATATTCTTAAGGAAATAATAAAGAATAAATTAAGTTTGGAGGGATATCAAATTGTTGATTTTGGATGTGATACGGATGAGTCTTGTGATTATCCTGATTATGCACATCCACTTGCCAGATCACTTGAGAATGGCGAGGTGAATTATGGATTATCTATTTGTGGTTCGGGAAATGGAATTAACATGGTGGTAAATAAGTATAGCAGCATTCGTTCAGCTCTTTGTTGGAATGAAGAATTAGCAGAATTGGCAAGATCCCATAATGATGCCAATGTATGTGCTTTACCTGCCAGATTTATTAATACAGATACAGCACTTAAAACTGTTAATGTTTTCCTTTCTACAGAATTTGAAGGTGGTCGGCATAAAAGAAGAATTGATAAAATAGCTATTAAATAGTACCCTATGGAGCCGAGAGAAAAGGCATTTAAAATAGAATCTGAAAAAATAGGATTTGATCTGAAACACAGGCAAACTATTAAACATAATATTGGTAAATATTTCAGATCTGTAGAAAAGGGTGTAAACTACTTTTCTGATTTGGATGCAGCTAAGAATACTGCTAGCTCAATAAAAGATTATGTTGTTAATAATCTGGATCACTTGCTGCTTAAATTCGAGAAGAATGCCAAGGCTAATAACATGGAGGTGTTATGGGCGAAAACTGCTGAAGATGTTATTAAACAGGTATTAGCTATTACAGAAAGACATAAGGTAAAAGCAGTTGTTAAAACAAAGTCAATGGTGAGCGAAGAGCTCGAATTGAATAAGATACTAGAAGAGAATAATATAAAAAGTCTGGAAACTGACCTTGGAGAGTTTATTGTTCAATTGGCTGGTGAAAGACCATATCATATTCTAACACCGGCAATGCATAAATCAAAAGAGGATATTGCTAAACTATTCTCTGAGAAATTTGGAACTGCAGCTGATGCCAGCGTTGAAGAATTAACAAAATATGTTAGAAAATTACTGCGTGAGCAATTCGTTCAGGCTGATATGGGTATCACCGGAGCAAATTTTCTTATTGCAGATAGCGGTAGTATTGCACTCACTGAGAATGAAGGGAATGGCCTGATGACTGTTTCATGGCCTGAAACTCAAATTGTAATTGCAGGATTCGAAAAAATAATTCCTGAATTAACTGATCTTGACTTATTTTGGCCTTTGTTATCAGTAATGGGCACAGGACAGAAATTGACAGCATATAACAGCATTTTATCGGGCCCCAGAGCAGATGATGAAAATGATGGTCCTACAAAAGTATATGTAATTCTTTTTGATGGAGGAAGAAGTAATGTTTTTGCTGAAAAGGATCATAATCTCGCATTGAAATGTATTCGTTGCGGAGCATGTTTGAATTATTGTCCGGTGTATCAAAACATAGGAGGGTTTACATACGATACCGTTTACAGCGGACCAATTGGTTCGGTATTATCAATGTATCTTGATGGATCAGAGGATACTGGACATTTGAATTTTGCCAGCAGTCTTTGTGGAAAATGTACAGATGTTTGTCCGGTTGAAATTCCACTGCATAAACTACTATTACTCAATCGTAAAAAACTAGTGGAGCAAGGAAACGCTGGTTTTATTGAAACGAAAGGATATAAGTATTTTGCCAAATATATGGGTAGTCGCCGGAAGCTAGAAAAAATAAAATCTAAATGGAAAAACAGAGCGATGAAGAGCTTTGGTAAGAAAGCCTGGGGTAAGAGACGTGCTCCTCTTAGATTCCCTAAAGAATCGTTTTCAAAGAGATATATGAATAACAGAAAAGATTCTTAGTAGAATCAAACTACTTTCTTTTGCATAGATATGCGATGGAATAATTTACGGAATAGTATGTAATAAGTAAGAATGCCCAATAAGCCTCCAATAAGATCAAAAATGAAATCAAGCAGCTCTGCTGATCGATGAACAAATAGGTTTTCCTGAGCAAGTTCAATAAATCCACCATAAATTCCTACCAAGCCCAATGTGAGTATTGGTCCCAGGCTTCTTAATACAGAAAGACGGGACAAATCAAATACTGCTATAAAGAGAAAAGAAAGTGGAAAATACAACCCCATATGTACTAATTTGTCAAAATGAGGGATAATAGATATTTTGGATTTGGGCAAATTATCACCAGGTAAAGCACAAAGGACCAGTATAATAGCAGCCCAGATAATAGATATTAATAGTAATTTACGAAGCATTAATGTGAATCTTGAATTATGAGTCCAAATATATAAATTGTGATTCAAACATGGCAGGAATTTATTTACATATACCTTTTTGTGTTCAGCGATGTTCTTACTGTGATTTTTACTCCAGCACAAGTCTGGAATTGAAAGACAAGTTTATAAAAGCCTGTGGGAATGAGATTAAATCGAGAAAAGATTATCTTGCTGATAGTGTAGCAGATACAATATACTTTGGCGGAGGAACCCCGTCAGTACTCCATCCGGAGGATATAGATAAACTTCTGAATATCATTGTCAAACATATTGGAGTAAGTAAGGATACTGAGATTAGTTTTGAAGCTAATCCCGATGATTTGAATCCTGCTTATCTGAAGGAGCTTAAAAGTGTTGGAGTTAATAGATTGAGTATTGGTATACAATCTTTCAGAGATAGTGATCTCCTGAAAATGAAGCGCAGACATAACGCAAAACAGGCTGTAAAATGTCTGGAAGATGCGGATAAGGCCGGATTTAACGATTTGAGTATTGATCTTATTTACGGCCTCCCGGATTTAAGTGTTGATCAATGGTTATTTAATCTTCGTCAAATCGAATATTTTGAGGTAAACCACTTGTCTGCTTATCATCTTACGATTGAAAAAGGTACGGTTTTTTCAAGATGGTTACAGGAGGGAAAAATAAAAGAGGCAGAGGATGAGAATAGTTTGAAACAGTTTCAGCTCCTCCAAAAATATACCAGGGAACAGGGTTTTGATCAATATGAGATATCGAACTTTGCCAAAGATGAACAGTACAGCAAGCACAATTGTAAATACTGGAAAGCTGAAAAATATATTGGATTGGGACCTTCAGCTCATTCTTTTAATGGTGAAGCCAGACATTGGAATCAATCTGATTTAATGAATTACCTGTCGGATTTTAAATCGGATAACAAGAAATCATCTTCTGTCATCCGGGAGGAAATACTCTCCCCTTTTGATAAAAGGAATGAGTTGATTATGACAAGTTTAAGAACTAAATGGGGTATTACCAAAGGAGAATGGGAAGAAAGGCAACATTTACAAAGCTGGGATGATTTTGTGCTTGAGGTGAGGCCTTTTATAGCAAAGGGTGATATGATTCAGAATGATCAGTGCCTGAGAATTGAAGAAAAATCGTGGTTTAGGGCTGATGGTATTATTGCTTCACTATTCAGGCTTGAAGGCTTATAGTTGCATACGATACAATCGTTGAAAGCGTGGATACTGTTTCTCCTGGTACAGAAAATATAAATTGCCACCATGGATAAGAATTTTATTGATGTAGGGAAAATCCGGAATTCGAATCTCCTCATTCTCCAGTAATCCTGTATTCACATTTACTTCTCGCAGAATGGTTATTCCCTTATCGAGGTATTGAGTATATACCTTATCTGTTACCACATCGTTATAGAGTTTTTTTTGCCATCCCGGATCGGTATAGAAATTCATCAGGGTAGGTGTTTTAACGGGATAGCCTTCAGGACCAATAGTTTCTATTAAGCCATTGTTGAAATTGAAAACATACAAGGTATCTTTAATAATCTCCAAAGGGCAGAAAATAGGTGCATAAAATGCCATTTTAATGAAGCGTTCATCGGCATTGAAAAGGTCAAAATTTGTAGTGCTTTTTCCGGTTGAAGAGATGCGAATGCGACTCATCCAGCCTTCAACTTTGCGATAAATCTCTGCAGTTGCCTGGGCCCAGATACGGTTTACTGTAGAATCTGATGGTTGATAGAAATAGTACATGAGAGCCTGATCTTCGAAAGCAAACTGTCGCAATATTATTTTGTCATTATAGACTTTCAGGAATTCGGGAAAAGCTTTTATAAATGAGGCACGGTCAGTAGGATAAAGCAGTTGAATATCATTTTCATCGAAGTATAATTGATAGGCTGAATCGGGTGCCAGAATATGAAGATTATTAAATGGGTCACGGTAAATATTAACTCCGGCCCTGATTTCCTTTCGGATAAGAAGTTTACCCATTCTGTCCATTAACATCAGGTGAACGTCTCTACTTCTTTTGCCCGGATGTCCTAAAAGCAAAACATGATCATCATAGAAATCATAATCAACCACATACATATCGTGTTGAGAGCTGATGTTAACAGCCCTTCGTTTCGCAGTTATTTCAACTTCTGGAATTTCATGAATGGATTTTTGAAGAGGCACATTGAAGTCTGCACCCGGACGTTTTGTAAGATTGAAAAACCTTCGGGTATGCCCCACCCTTGAAAAAACGATGAGTGCTGGTAATTTGTCTATAGTGATTTCAAAATATCCATCATCATTCGATGTTGAGCCTCGCATTGTTTCGTTCAGGTAGATATTAACCTTGGAAAGTGGCTCTGATGTTTCCTTATCTTTGACATGTCCTTTAAGGATAAAGGATTGCTGAGCATTGACGGTTGATGCAAAGGAAAATATTATGATTATAAGCAGATTCCTCATTTGATCAAAAGTACTTATTTTTAATTGCTGTGTTCTATGTTTTTGAGCACGATGGTTCATATAAACCGGCAATATTGGTTAATTTGGACAGCATTAAACTGATAAACAATGAGTAATAGGAGAGCATTCTTAAAATCGGCGGGTACAGCAGGTCTTGCTGTTGGATTTGGGGCCATACAACAACCATTGATCGCTAATTCTTTTCATGAAATGGCAGTACCAGAAGATCTCACCGCAGATTTACCTGAGTTGTCTGAAGCAGACTATAAAATCCGGCAGGATAAGGCAAGATATTGGATGCGTAAATTCAATATTGATGCAATATTTGTGGAGGGTGGTACTAATCTGAGTTATTTTACTGATACTTCATGGTGGTCAAGTGAGAGATTATTTGGCTTTATTTTATCTCCGGATAATGAGCCTGTTTGGATATGTCCGGCCTTTGAATTGAAGCGGGCAAAAGAGGTGATAAAGTATGGAACTGATATAAGAATTTGGGAAGAGCATGAAAGTCCTTATGCATTGTTTAACGGGGTGATGAAAGATTTGGGTGTACCTGGGGGGAAGCTGGGTATTGGACCTAATGTCAGGAATTTCATGAGCGAAGGCATAAGAAAGGTAGCTAAGTTTGAACTGGTTAATGGAGCACCGGTTACTGAAAGGAGCCGGGCTGTGAAAACAGATAAGGAAATTCAATATATGGATGTGGCTAACAGAATTACTAAGTTAGCTTATCGTGAAGGGTTTGCAAACCTCAGGGAGGGTATGGATACTGGTGATTTGGGACAGATTATCAGGTCAGCTCACAGTAAATATGGAGCATCAGGAGGAGGAGGTCCATTATTTGGCCACACATCTGCTTTTCCACATGGTACACGAGAAAGAAAGACCTTAGCTGAAGGAGATATTATTTTAGTTGATGGAGGGTGTTCTGTAAAAGGTTATCGATCAGATGTTACCCGTACAATTGTGTATGGCGAGCCTAATGCAAAACAAAGAGAAGTGTGGAACGTTGTAAAAGAAGCGCAGGACGGTGCATTTGATATAATTAAGGCGGGCCTTCCTTGTTCTGAAGCGGATAAGGCAGCCCGTAGGGTTGTTGAAAAGGCTGGGTATGGAAAGGGGTATAAAAACTTTGCTCATCGTCTGGGTCATGGAATCGGGATGGAGGGACATGAATATCCATATCTGGTAAGTAGTAATGGACTGGAAATGGAAACAGGTATGACCTTTACAAATGAGCCGGGAATATATCTTTACGGAGAATTCGGTGTAAGAATTGAAGATAGTTTTGTGGTTACAGAGAATGGATATAAAAATTTTGGAGATATGGCCTCCGTTTCAATAGATAAACCTTTTGGCTAGAATTATGAAGGAAGATCATTCAGGAGCTAATAGCAAATATGGAATTCTTCTTGGATTGATTTCTATTATCGCAAATGTATTACTATTTGTTCTGAAATATATTGCCGGAGTTACAAGTGGATCAGTTGCATTAATTGCTGATGCCTGGCATACTTTAGGAGATTCAATTAGTTCAATCATCCTTATTATTGGCTTACGGGTTTCAAGAAAGCCGCCGGATGAAGAACATCCCTTCGGTCATGGTCGTGCAGAATGGATAAGCTCGATGTTGATTGGTATTTTTCTCACTGGAATTGGAGTAAGTTTTTTTCAGGAATCTATTGACCGTTTAAGTTCGCGTGAAGGCTTCGAATATGGTATTTTAACATGGATAGCTGTTATCACTTCAATTGTAGTAAAGGAAATAATGGCACAGTTTGCTTTTCGGGCAGCAAAGAAAACAGGTTTACAATCTTTAAAAGCAGATGCATGGCATCACAGAACAGATGCATTATCGTCAGTTATTATACTGATTGGTCTTATTATTGGAGACGGTATATGGTGGATTGATAGTGTTTTAGGTATTGTTGTTTCATTAATGATTTTTGTTGCTGCATATGAGATTCTGAAGGATAGTATCAGTAATATTCTGGGAAGAAAGCCCAGTCAGGAAACCATTGATAAAATCTATAATATTATTGAAGTAAATTGTCAGAAAGACCTTAATTTGCATTCAGTCAGAATTCACTATTATGGATACTATATGGAAATGACTGGCCATATAAAGTTGCCTGATGCAATGAGCCTGGAGGAGGCACACAAAATTGCAAACCGGATAGAAGAGATAATTGAGGATGAAATGAATATTCATGCAACCATACATACTGAACCCATGTAATGAAGCAAATTAGACAGCTTGCAGGACAAACTGCGATTTATGGGGCTGGAACAATTCTGCCGAAGTTTCTAAACTGGATAATTTTAACTCCGTTTTATACCAGGATATTTGTGGATCAGGCTGATTATGGATCCATTACAGAATTGTATGCTTATGTTGTGATTCTGAATGTGATTGTGACTTTTGGTATGGAGACTGGTTTTTTCAGGTTCAGTCAGCAAAACAATAGTTTCAGATCAGTTTATACCACAGCGTTTTTAGTTGTTCTGGTGCTTGCAACAATTTTAGTTTCAGGTGTTAACCTTTTCATTAAGCCATTGTCAGAATTGATAAGGTATGAGGAAAACTGGCAATACCTGAGTTGGTTTAGTATCATAGTGGCAGTCGATTGTTTGGCTGCTATACCATTTGCGAAGCTTAGGAGAGAGGAGAGGGCAAAGAGGTTTACTATACTGAAATTGGCTAACATCTCTGTTAATTTGTTATTAATTATCTTTTTTCTGAAGCTATGGCCTGCCTTATATGAATCACATCCTGATGCCTGGTTTACAAAATGGTACGATCCTGAACTGAAAGTAGGCTATGTTTTTCTGGCTAACCTGATAACAAGTATAAGTGTATTAGTACTGATTTCAGGGGAATTGAGGTTTTTGGGAGGCCCCTTAAAGAAGAGTATTTTGCGTGATTTACTTAAATACTCAGCACCCCTCGTTATTGTTGGAATAGCCGGAGCTATTAATGAAGTGGCCGACAAAATATTTTTGAAATTCTTATTGCCAGAATCAGATTCGGCAATGAAGGAAGTAGGGCAATACGGTGCCAGTTACAGAATTGCGGTTATTATGACCCTTTTTGTTCAAATGTTCAGGTACGCTTTTGAACCATTTTTGTTTGCCAGGAAGAAGAAGGACGGAACAGAAATATATTCTCAGATTATGAATTTATTTGTTGGTATGGGTTTGGCTCTGTTCCTTTTCACTGTTTTCTATCTTGATATTTTTAAGGTTTTTTTAGGACCCAACTATCATGAGGGCCTTGAGGTTGTACCACTTATTCTTCTGGCTAATCTCTTTGTTGGCGTATTTTACAACTTGTCAGTATGGTATAAACTAAGTGATCTAACAAGGTATGGAGCTTTATTGGCTATTGGTGGATCATTCGTAACTATTGCTGCGAATTTCATACTGATACCAAGAATTGGATATATGGGTTCAGCATGGGCTACAATATTGTGTTATTTTTCTATGATGCTGGGAAGTTATTTGTGGGGTCGAAAGGTTATGCCTATTCCATATAAAATATGGGATTTCCTGATGATGTTACTTGTTGCCCTTGTAATGTTTGCCGTTCATAAATGGATAGACCCGGGCACAGATCTGATTAAATACAGTATTAATACAGTTATGTTGTTAAGCTTCCTTGTTTTGGTTAATTGGAGAACAGGATTGATGAAAATCTTCTTTGTCAGATAATTTTAGGAAAGATTAAAACATGTAATTTTGGAAAAAAGTTTTCGTTATATGAACCGAGCATGACAAAAGGAAAATATTTTAACAAATACGCGGATGAAGATAAGAATTGTTAGTGAGTCAAAGCATCAGCTACCAGCCTATAGTACCACCTCGAGTGCAGGTATGGATTTACGTGCAAATATTAAAGAAGCAGTTAGCTTAAAAGCTCTTGAAAGAGTTTTAATCCCTACCGGATTATATATTGAGCTGCCAGTTGGTTATGAAGCACAAATTCGTCCGAGAAGTGGTTTAGCACTGAAGAAAGGGCTTACTGTTTTAAACACTCCGGGTACTATTGATGCTGATTATAGAGGAGAGATAGGAGTTATTCTTATTAATCTTTCTAATGAAGAAGTTATTATTGAAGATGGAGAGAGAGTATGCCAGATGATAATTTCGCGGCATGAAAGCATAGAGTGGAATAAAGTTGATAGTCTGGAAGTAACTGAAAGAGGTAGTGGGGGTTTTGGCCATACCGGAACAGAATAGAGGATAAAATAATGAAGAATGTTTTTTGCTTCTTAGTTTTTATGTTTGTTGGAGTAGTTTTTGCACAGGAAGGTGTAATACTCGATAAGGTGAAAGAAACTACTCGTATGGAGTATGATTTCTCTTTTGCTGAGGGATTAAAACATAAGATGCTTGGTAACCCTGTGGAGGCAAGCAGGTTATTTATAAAATGCACTGAATTGTTTCCTGAACGATCAGCTTCATATTTCGAGCTTGGTAATATTGCTTTTGTAATGAAAGATTTTGTTGCAGCCAGGGAGTACGCCGAAAAAGCCAGACTTATTGAGAAAGAGAATGAATGGTATGGCCTTTTGGAGGTTCAGGTCGCAATAGCCGATAAACGTCATTTGGAGGCAGCCGAAATTTATAGGTCTCTGTATGAGTTGAATAAGGAAAAGAAAGAGTATTTGAGTGCTGAGGTGGATGCCAGGATTATTTCTAAAGATTTTAAAACTGCCAAAAAAAGGCTGGGAGTTTTAGAAAAAGAGATAGGTTATGGAGCTCACATAGCCTTGAGAATGAGAGATATTTTGAGGGCTGAAGGTGATGATAAAAGAGCCTTAAAGGAGATAAAAAAGTTGGTTAAGGAGTTCCCTGATGACATCGAGTATCGCGGAATTTATGCGGAATTTCTAATAGAATTAGGAAAAGAGGATGACGCCTTTGAGGAATACCAAAAAATAAAAGACGCAAATTCAGGTAATCCGATAGTCTATTTTTCGCTTGGTCAGTATTATATGCAAAAGGGGGATAAAGAGAAGGCAATCAAAGAGTTTGAAGTAGGTTTTAAATCTAAACAGGTAAACCCTGATATCAAAACTTCTGTGTTTATTGAACTTCTGAGAAATGAGAAAACTGAAAACCTAAGTGCGGAATTGGAACAATTGCTTAGCGTTTTGTATGAAAGTGATATGGGGCATCCTGGTGTGGATGCAATGTATGCGGATTACATCTATAATAAAGGAAATCTGGTCGGTGCAGAAGAAATTTACAAACGAGTTATTGAGACTAATCCAGCAAATTTTATTGCGTGGCAAAACCTTTTGTTTATACAGAATACTCAACTTGATTTTGCTGAAATGTTTGAGTATGGTGGTGAAGCTTCAAAAGCTTTTCCGAACCAGGCCATTTTTCTTCTTTTTAAAGGAATTGGTGCATCAGGAGTTGAAAACTATCCTGTTGCAATAGACGCATTGAAAAGAGGTTCAAGATTAAATGTCGGTAATTCTGAGCTTACAAAGCAGTTTTATATAAGCATGGGAGATGCGTATTATAAACTCGAGAACTTCAAAGAAGCTTTTATTAATTTCGATATGCTATTAGTTTTGGAGCCTGATAATGTGGTTGTATTAAACAATTACAGCTATTACCTGGCAGTACTGGATGAGAAGCTGGAAAAGGCTTTGGTGATGATAGAAAAATGTATAAAATTGGAAAGTGAAAATTCTACTTACCTCGATACTTATGCCTGGGTTCTTTACAAGCTTGAAAGATTTGATGAAGCTTTGATTGCAATTGAGGCTGCAATCCTTAACGAGAAGGATGTAGTGACAGGTGAAGTATTTGAACATTACGGAGATATTCTTTTTGAGAATGGACAAACTGAAGAAGCAGTTAAGCAATGGAAAAAAGCAGAGGAAACTGGTGAGGCTTCAGAAAATATAAGCAGCAAAATTCTACAGGAAAATGGCCAAAAACAGAGTTAAAATTGTTTCGATTCTTATTTTGTCACTCAGTGTAAGTATTGGGTTTAATTCTTGTAAGATTAAGAAGCGTATTACAAAAGGCAAGAAGCTGGAAGGAATAAATACTGAGCTTATTAAGAAAATAAGGGAAAGCGAAATTGATTATACAAGTATTGAAATAAAAGCAAGTACGAAAACTGATGCTTTAGGCAAAAAGTATTCATTCAACATTACTTATAGAAATAGGAGGGATAGCATTATATGGATATCTGCAAGAGTGATGTTGGGTATTGAAGCAGCTCGAATTATTTGTACTCCTGATAGTGTTTGGATGATATCAAGATTAGCCCGAATTGAGGAAAAGGGAGATTGGAGCACAATGACAGATTTAGTTGGCTATCCTTTAGATTTTAATACTCTGCAAGCTCTGTTTACAAGAAGGATTTTTATTCCTGGTGAATGCGGGAAAAATTTGCTAGAGAATTATGTGATTAATGGAAAAGGAAAGGGCGTGTTACTTACTCCTGATTACACGATTGAAGAACAAAGGGATTGTTTAGTAAAAAGTGGTTTTATGCCTCAATTTCTTCTGGCAGAGGGGCAAATGAGACTTGAAAGGACACGAATTATGCCAGAGGACGGAAATTGGATGATGGATTTTTTATACGGTGAAAATGCGGTCGAACAGTTTTATGGTTTGCCTGAGAGAATTGCTGTATCTGCTATGGATCAGGATCAGAATTTGACGATAGATTTAAAAATAATGCAGGTAAATTTGAATACTGAATTAAAGTTTGCCTTTCCATGGTTCTAGAAGGAGGAAAAAGTAATTGGAGAATTGTTTTTACAGCTGCAGTAATTTTACTGATCAGTTCATGTCATTTGTTTGCCCAGGATTTAACAGAATTAAGAGAAGATAGAAGGAATAAACTTGACGAGATTCAGTATACAGAGAAGCTATTGTCAGAAACTGCCGATAATAAGAAAAACCAGGTGAATCAGGTTAAATTGATGAATAGACAGATTAGTAATCGGGAATCTGTTATACGCAGCATCAGGCAAGAGCTGGAATATTTTGAAAAAAGTATTAGCAGCAAGGAGGATACGGTTGAGTTGTTACAGGTTGAAGTTAAGGAACTTAAGGAAGAATATGGTCGTATGATCGTAACGGCTTATATGACGAGAAGGTCCTATGATAAAGCACAGTATATTTTGGCTGCAAGTGATTTTAATCAAGCGTATAAAAGGATTAAGTATCTGCAGCAGTACAGTCGGTTTCGTATACAACAGGCTGAAGAAATTAAAGAGAAAGCCAGTGAATTAGAAATCCAGGTGTCAAAGCTGGAAAACGAAAAAACTGTGCAGGGAAGATTGCTTAACCAGAGGCAAAAAGAAATTGCGAGCTTGAATAATCAAAAGAGTAATAAGGATCAGTTTGTTAAGCAGTTAAGTAGAAAGGAAAAGGAATTGAGAAAGGAGTTGAGGGATAAGAGACAGATATACAATCAGATAGAAAATGAGATAAGAAGAATTCTTGCCGAAGCTATTGGGGAAAGTAGTGAAGGAGGAGACTTTGGTATGACTCCGGAGATGAAGATTATTTCAAATGAGTTCGGACAGAATAAGGGGAGGCATGCCTGGCCTGTTGAGAGAGGTGTAATTACTTCGAAATATGGGAGACATCAGCATGAAGTGCTTAAAAATATTGTGATTGAAAATAGTGGAATTGATATTACTACAGATTCAGGTCAATCTATAAGGTCTGTTTTTGAAGGAAAAGTCAATAGTATTATGTCTTTTAAAGGTGCTAATTTGACTGTGGTTATCCAACATGGTGAATATTTTACTGTGTATCATGGTTTAGTGGATGTCCTTGTTAAAAAAGGGGATATTGTGAGCAGATTGGAACCTATAGGAAAGGCGTTCAAAGCGGATAATAGTAATAGATCTCAGATGCAGTTTCAAATCTGGAAAGGAACAGATAGTGTTGATCCGGAGTTGTGGTTGGCCAGATAGAAAGGTATGAATAATCAAAAAAGATTCAATCAGCTCGAGATAAGACTGTCGAGATTCCGAAGGAAATACTATTTCAATCAGATGTTTCAGGGGATATTGATTGGCTTGTTGAGCATTGGCTTGCCTATCGCCTTTATGGTTGTAATTAACCAATTCTTTTCTACAGGTAGTGATTTTAGGACTATTGCCTTCATGCTTATAATTGGTATAGCTCTCGTTCAATTTCTGGCATTTGCTGTTTTGCCTTTTCTTAAGGGAATTGGAGTATTCAAGGGCTTGAGTCTTAGGAAAAGAGAGAAGATTATACGAGTAAAATTTCCTGAAATTGAAGATCTATTACTAAATGTCATTGAGCTTAGGGAGTTGGTCGATGAGAAAGAAAATATTGCTTTGCTGGAAGCAAGTATTGATGAGAAGTGCAATCGCCTGAAATGGTATAGGTTTGATAAAGCTGTTCCTTTCAAAAGACTGGTTTTACCTGGAGTTATGATTGTGTCTCTGATGTTAATTTTTTCTCTTGGTAGAATAATCTGGCCTGAGTTTGTTAGTCAGGGTTATGCAAAGACAATACACTATAACCAAGATTTTGAGGAGAATAATTTAATAGGGTTCAGATTATTGAATTCAGATTTAAAAATTGGAATGGGTGAGGATTTAAAAGTTACGTTCGAGCCAATATTCAAGCTTTTAAGTGAGAACATTTATCTGAAAGTGGGGGAGAGTTATTATTCATGCGAAAATGATAAGGGAATTATCACTTATCTTTTTGAAGCTGTAAATGGATCTTTCTCATTTAGTATTGTAATGGATGATTTTCAAAGTGAGATTTACTTTGTTGAAGTAATACCAACACCTGAGTTAATTGAATTGCAGATTAAAGTTGATGCACCTGCTTATACAAAACTAAAAAGTATTGTGGAGAGTGGGGGTGTTGATTTAAATGTGGCTGAAGGATCAATTATTCAATGGAGTTTAGAGAGTAGTTTTACAAACAATATTAGCTTATTGCTACCAACAGATACTGTTTTTAGAAATAACATTAAAAAGAAAGAAATTTTCAGATACAGAGCTGTAAAAAGTGGGGAATATGTGTTTAATCTGAAATCAGACAAAATAGAAACTAATTACGAACTTGCTTATGAGCTTATTGTGAATAAGGATGAATATCCAGGTATTGAGGCAAGTCAGGTGATTGACACAATATTTACAGAACAGGTTTATTTTCAGGCTAATATACAGGATGACTATGGTTTTTCTAAAGCATCTTTTACAGTTAAGAATGCTGAAGATGGCAGTATTGTTTTCGAGGATAGTATAAGAATCAACCGGGATGTACGGTATCAAAGGGTGTATTATGCTATTGATTTCGAGAAGATTGGACTCGAGGGTATGTCTTTTAGCTATTATCTTAGCATATGGGATAACGATGGAATTAATGGAGCTAAAAGATCTGATAGTAGATTATTTACTAAAAGGCGTAGCACAGCTGATGACAGGTTTAACGACAATAGAGAAAGAGGAGCAGAAGTTGAGGAGAAACTAAGCGATTCAAAGGAGTTGGTTGAGGATATGCAGGATAGACTCAATAAACTGATTAATAGTCAAATAACTGATGAAAAAGACGATTGGGAGATAAAGAATAAAGTAGAAGAAATCTCTGATATGAAGAATGTTCTGGAAGAGATGATAGACAATATCCGGGAGGAGAATAAGATGATCAATATTAGTGAGAATATTGATGGAGAGAGAAGAGAAGAGATTATTAGAAAGCAGGAGGAAATTGAAGAGTTATTTGAGAATATGCTGGATGATGAATTGCGCAAATTGTTTGAAGAATTCAAGGCACTAGCTGAGGAAATGAATAAAAAGGACAGACTGGAGAAATCAGAGGAACTGAAGATGAATCTGGAAAATCTGGAACGTCAGCTTGAAGTAAATCTTGAGTTATTGAAAAAACTGGAACTTGAGAAAAAGATATATGATTTAGCTAATCAGATTAAGAAGTTAGGAGAGAAGACTGAAAAAGAAGCTAAGGATGAAAATGCTGGGGAAATTAAAAAGGAGTTTGAGAAAATTGAAAGGAAATTGGATGAGCAGCTAAAGGATAATGAAGAGCTTGAAAAGCCTCATGATCTGGATAAACTTAAGGAAGAAAGGGAAAGCATAAAGGATAAATTGGATGAGGCCGAAAAGAAGACAAAGAAAGAAAAGAGTAGTTCGGAGATGAAGGATGCCGGAAAAAAGATGAAGGATATGGCTGCCAAGCTACAAAATATGATGTCAGATGGAGGTTCAGGACAAAATAGTATAGACATTGAAATTCTAAGACAGTTATCACGAGAGTTGAATGATTTCAGTTTTGAGCAGGAAGAATTGTTAAGTAGTATACAGGGAGCTAATGCCAGAAGTTCGGTTTTTCACGAAATTGGTAAGAAGCAGAAAGATTTAGATACAAAGTTCAGAACGATAAGCGATTCACTAAAAAGTTTAGGGTATAGACAAGCAATGATTGCCCAACTTCTGAATCAGGAATTGTTTCACGTGGAAACATCATTCAGCAATTTATTTAGAAATCTTCAGGAGGGAAGAGTTTCTCAGGTGAGATATGAGCAGCAAAAAGTTATGGAAGGAGTTAATGAGTTAGCTGTTCGTTTGGATGAGTTGATCAATAGTTTGCAGGCAATGTCAGGAGAAGGTCAGGGGAGTAATGCATTTACTGATAGTAAACCAAAAGATGGAGGAGAGGAAGTTGGAGAGATGAGAAGTAAGCAAGAATCTCTTAAGGAGCAGCTCAAAGGAATGATACAGAAAATGAAAAGTGGCCAGGGAGGAAAAGACGGAAATAAAGAATTAGCTAAAATGTTAGCCGAGCGTGAAATGATGAGGAAGGCTTTGGAAGATCTAAAGAACGGAGGTACTTTAGGACAAAAGACTAAAGAGAAGTTGAATGATGTTTTGAATATGATGGATGAAGTTGAAAAAGATATTATCTACAAAAGACTTAGTGATAATACTCTTGCCAAGGATGAGTGGATTCAAACAAGATTGTTAGAGGCTGAAAAAGCTGAGAAAGAGCGAGAGGAAGATAACATACGAAAGGCAACAGAATTTAAGGGAGAGTTAAAGGCTGATGACCCTGAGATGTGGAAGGAGTACAATAGAGTTGTTAAGAGACAACAGGATATTATGAAGTATCAGGAGATAAAATTAAAAGAATACTATAAAAAGAAATATTTGAAGTATTTGGAAATACTGGAAAGAGAGGAAATAAAGTAGATGGCAATACGAATTTATAATAATGAAATAAAAGTTCCTGTTTTTGAAAGACGAAAGATGAAGGTATGCATGAAGGAGCTCGTTGAGAAGGAGGGAAAAAAATTAGGTGGCATAAATTATATTTTTGTGAGTGATGAGGACTTACTTGAAATTAATAAGAAATTTCTTGATCATGATTTTTATACTGATGTAATAAGCTTTGATTATTCTCACGATGGAATTGTAGAAGGTGAAATTTATATGAGCATTGATAGAATTATTGAAAATGCACAAAAAATGAAAATTGCTTGTTCAGAAGAGATTTATAGAATCTGTGTTCATGGTTTATTGCACCTCTTATCTTATTCAGATGGAAATTCTGATGAAAAAGAAGAAATGACAAGAAAGGAGAATGAATTTCTTGAAAACTGGAAAAATTGAGAATTGAGACTAATGTAAGACATGTTTTAGCCCTTTTAAGGGCTTTTTTTTTTGCATGGCATAGTATATCGAAAGTTATTAGAAAGGTGCTTATTCTAAAAAAGCCATAATGTTCAGTTAATCAAGCATTAAGGACAAATAGTGATCTTGTAGGAAAGAAAATGTAATTTTCGACGATTATTTTACAATTTTTCAGACATGACAACCAGCAAAACGATCTTAAAAACACAGATAAGATTATTTTTGCTTATGTGAGACTTCCTGATTATTTAGGGAAATAAATAAATTGATGTAAACTGTTGAAGCGAGCATGAATAAAATCAAAATCATTATGACATACATGACGGTGATATTTTTTTATTATGCGAACTCGATCCGATAAAACTAAATGATTAAAAACGGATGAACAAGGATTATGACGTTATCGTTGTAGGAGCAGGTCACGCTGGATGTGAAGCTGCCGCAAGTGCAGCAAATTTGGGATCCAGGGTTTTATTGATAACAATGGACATGAACAAGATTGCCCAGATGTCGTGCAATCCTGCAATGGGTGGAATAGCGAAAGGACAAATTGTAAGAGAAATTGATGCTCTGGGTGGATACAGCGGATTGGTTACCGATAGAAGTATGTTGCAATTTAGAATGCTCAATAAATCTAAAGGCCCAGCGATGTGGAGTCCGAGAGCGCAATGCGACAGAACTATTTTCAGTTTGAATTGGAGAGAGAGATTAGAGAAAACTCCGAATCTCGATTTTTGGCAAGACACAGTTAAGGAAATAATTGTTGAAAATGATAAGGTCATTGGTGTTAAAACGAAACTGGGAATAATTATAAAATCAAAAACTGTTATTCTCACAAATGGAACTTTTTTAAATGGATTGATGCATATTGGTAAAGTTCAGATCAAGGGCGGCCGGGCCTCCGAACCGGGAGTATCTGGATTAAGCCAGCAATTATTTGGTCTCGGTTTTACCACGGGCCGAATGAAAACAGGTACACCCCCGAGGTTGGATGGAAGGTCAATAGACTTTGAAAAATTGCAGGAGCAAAAAGGAGATGAGGATGTGGTTCCTTTTTCTTACCTCAATGAAAGTGTTGATATGAAGAAGGGGCTTTCTTGTTATATCGCCCATACATCACAGGAAGTTCACGACATTCTAAAAACTGGCTTTGATGATTCTCCAATGTTTGATGGTACAATAAAAAGTGTTGGACCAAGATATTGCCCGAGTATTGAATCAAAGCTTATCACATTTGCAGATAAAACGCAGCATCAATTATTTGCCGAGCCAGAAGGATGGGATACTGTTGAATATTATCTGAATGGCTTTTCATCAAGTTTGGCATGGGAGGTACAGCTGGAAGCACTGAGAAAAATTGTGGGATTTGAAAAGGTTATTGCCTTCAGACCTGGCTACGCCATAGAGTATGATTATTTTGATCCAATGCAATTATATCATTCGATGGAAACAAAGTTAGTGAAGAACCTGTATTTCGCCGGACAAATAAATGGTACTACAGGTTATGAGGAAGCAGGAGCCCAGGGAATAATTGCAGGAATAAATGCGCATTTAAAGATTAATGAAAAAGAAGAATTTGTTCTTAATAGAGACCAGGCATATATAGGTGTTTTGATCGATGACCTTGTAACAAAAGGTGTAGATGAACCATACAGAATGTTTACCTCCAGAGCCGAATATAGAATATTGCTACGGCAGGATAATGCTGATGAAAGACTAAGTGCACTGAGCAATAATCTGGGTTTGGCAGGAGATGATAGAATGAAAATTCTTGATTATAAGACTGGAAAAAAGGGGAAGCTTGTTGAGTATTTTGCCAAACGCTCAGTTAAACCACAAGAGATAAATGATTCTTTGAGTACATGGGGAACGAGCCCGATCAAACAAACAATTAAGCTAAAAGATATAATTGCTCGACCCCAGGTTAAGCTAAGAAGTCTGGTGCCTGTCTTAGAAGATCTGGAAATACTATTAAGTGATATTGAAATTAGAGAGAGTGAGATTGTTGAGGCCGCAGAGATAGAGATGAAGTACCATGGTTATATTGAAAGGGAGAAAGCTATGGCAGAAAAGATAACACGCCTTGAGGAATTGAAGATTCCGGAGTGGATAAACTACCATGAATTAAAGAGTTTAACCTATGAAGCTCGAGAAAAACTTTCGAAGGTTAAACCCTCTAATATTGCACAAGCATCCAGAATCCCGGGAGTATCTCCTGCGGATGTTAATGTGTTGTTGATAAAGTTGGGAAGATAATGTGTTCCACGTGGAACCTTAAAGCTATTGTTAATAAGCCGTGGATTTAATGATTAACTAATCAGATACTTATAGACCATGAATAAGCTAGAAGTAATCGCACTTTTGCCTGATTTTAAGAATCGCTCTTTTTATCCTGGCATAATCAGGATAGAGGGTCATGCTATTAAGGCGATTAAAAGGATTGAACAATCAGTTATTGATAGATTGGATATTGATTCAATGAAATTCGTTCTTCCACCTTTAGTAGATGCCCATATACACATAGAAAGTTCAATGTTGGTTCCATCACGTTTTGCTGAAATTGCAGTGAAACACGGTACTGTTGCAACCGTATCAGACCCGCATGAAATTGCTAATGTTTTGGGTGAAAAAGGAGTAAGTTTCATGATAGAAAATGGCAAAACTGTTCCTCTGAAATTTAATTTTGTTGCACCATCTTGTGTGCCTGCAACAGCATTTGAAGAGTCTGGTGCGACTTTAAATGCAGACAATATTGCAAGCCTTTTTGATAGTGAAGACTTAGTCGGACTGGGGGAAATGATGAATTTTCCTGGAGTGATCTATGATGATCCTGAAGTATACAGAAAGATTGAACTAAGCAAAGAAAGAGGATTGCCTGTTGATGGACATGCTCCTGGATTGAAAGGAGAGGATCTGAAGAAGTACATTGATGCCGGTATCACAAGCGATCATGAAGCAGTTAGCATTGAAGAGGCTGAAGAGAAGATTCAGCTGGGAATGAAAATACTGATCAGAGAAGGAAGTGCGGCAAAAAACTTTGATGATTTGGCTGAATTAATATCAAAATATCCCGACCAGCTTATGCTTTGTAGTGATGATTTACATCCTGATGACCTGCAAAAAGGACATATAAATAGCTTACTTAAGAGGGCTTTGAATAAGGGAATTAACATTTTTGATCTTATGAAAGTGGCTTCAATTAATCCTGTTGGTCACTATAATTTGAAAGTGGGGCAATTGAAAGAGGGTGATCCAGCCGACTTTATTGTGGTCAAAGACCTTAAAGAACTCAAAGTTTTGCAAACATTTATTGACGGAATTCCGGTATATAATGAGGGTATTCTATCCTTCGAGTCAAAAGAATCTCGGATTCCGAATAAGATGATTGATTCTGAAACCATAGCTGATGATTTTAGATTCTATGGCACCAAAGGAAAATACAGGATTATTATTCCACAGGATGGGAGCTTAATTACCAAGCAGGAAAGACAGGAAATGAGGGATGAAAATGGTATTATTTCCTCTGATCCGGATAGAGATATTCTTAAAATTGCGGTGGTAAACCGGTACAGGAAATCAAAACCCGCAGTGGCCTGGATAAAAAATTTTGGGCTTAAAGAAGGAGCAATTGCAAGTACGGTCGCACATGATAGCCATAATATTGTTGTTGTTGGAGTAGATGATGAGAGTATAAGCAAAGCAGTAAACTCATTAATCAGACATAGAGGTGGTATAATAATGGTAAATTCTGTGTCTGAATCAGTACTTCCTTTACCCGTTGCAGGTCTTATGAGCACAGAAAAAGCTGAAGAGGTTGGGCGAGGATATGAAAATTTGAATCAAAAAGTTCAGGAACTTGGCTGTCAACTTGAGGCTCCTTTTATGACCCTTTCTTTTATGGCCTTGCTTGTTATTCCAGAACTAAAACTTGGCGACAAAGGATTGTTTGATGTGGATGATTTCAATTTTGTTGAGCCTAAAAGCTAGAGAAAAGCATGGCAGTTTTGTATGAAAAATATTCTCCTCCGGATAAATTGTATGAGCAAATAAAGCTCTTGCCAGATCTGCCCGGTGTGTATCAATTCGTAAATACCGATGATAAAATTATCTATATAGGTAAGGCAAAAAACCTAAAGAAAAGAGTGAGTTCATACTTTAATAAAAATCCGGATAGTGCAAAACTTGCTGTCCTGGTAAGAAAAATATATGACATCAGACACCTGATTGTTGAAACTGAAAGTGATGCTCTTTTACTGGAAAATAACCTTATCAAAAAGCATCTGCCGAGATACAATGTATTGCTTAAAGATGATAAAACATTCCCGTGGATTTGTGTCAAAAATGAAGCCTTTCCAAGAATATTTGCGACCAGGAAAATGATCAGGGATGGATCAAAATATTATGGACCATATACATCCGGGAGGATATGGAAGAGTTTGATAGATGTGATAAGAAGCACATATAAAATCAGAACATGCAAGCTAAATTTGAGTAAAGAATCAATACAAACCGGTAAGCTTAAAGTGTGCCTGGAATATCATATAGGTAACTGTTTGGGGCCGTGTATTAATAAGCAGACAGAGGAGGATTATCAGGAGCAATTAGGACAAATCGAGAAAATATTGAAAGGTAATACTGTAGAAGTAATAGGTATTATAAAGAGGCAAATGCAAGATCTTGCTGCGAACTATCAGTTTGAACAAGCTGAAGGGATGAAAGAGAGAATAGAAATATTGAAGCAGTTCCAGGCAAAATCTACTATCGTAAATACGAAGATTAAGGATGTCGATGTTTTCTCAGTTGTTTCTGACGGTAAAGCAGGATATGTGAATTTTCTTAAAGTGGTAAATGGTGCAATAATCCAAACTCACTCGATGGAGCTAAAGAAGCGCCTCGACGAAACTGATGAAGAATTACTGATGCTAAGTATTGTTGAAATCAGAACCCGTATTCAAAGTGACGCAAAGGAAATTTTGGTTTCTCACCATTTGCAGCCCTTTTCTGATGGCCTGAAACTATCAGTGCCGCAAAAAGGCGACAAAAAAACCCTTGTGGATTTGTCAACCAGGAACGCAAAATACTTCAGATTGGAGAGGCAAAAACAAAAAATAAAACATTTGCCAGCTACAAGAGTTTCAAGAAAACTTGAAGTTTTGAGAAAGGATTTACGCATGCAGGAGCTTCCAAGTCATATTGAGTGTTTCGATAATTCTAACACCCAGGGATCAGAACCTGTCGCCGCCTGCGTGGTCTTTAAAAATGCGAGACCAAGTAAATCAGATTACCGCCACTTCAATATAAAAACAGTTACAGGTGCTGATGATTTTGCTTCAATGGCTGAAGTAATATTTCGAAGATATAAAAGACTGCTGGATGAAAACCAGGATCTGCCCCAATTGGTTATTGTTGATGGGGGAAAAGGACAACTTAGTGCAGCCATGAAAAGTCTTGAGCAATTGAATCTCAGAGGAAAAATGACCTTGATTGGAATTGCTAAGCGACTGGAGGAAATCTATTTTCCGAATGATAAAATTCCTCTGTATCTGGATAAGAATTCAGAAAGCCTAAAGCTTATACAACAGCTTAGAAATGAGGCACATAGGTTTGGAATTGCTCATCACCGAAATAGAAGAACCAAAGGAACAATACTGTCTGAACTAACTAAAATTGAGGGAATTGGGGAGAAAACAAGAGACTATTTGCTTACTGAATTTGGATCTGTTGAACGAATAGCAAAGTCCACCCAGAAGGAATTGGCAGAAAAGATCGGACCAGCAAAAGCCAGGGTAATTTGTGATTATTTTAAGCAAAAAAGAGAATAATATTCCTTTGCCAGCATAAATGCAGTAATTTTGAGCATTTTAAAACAGAGATTACTGGTATGCTCAAGGAAATATCACATAATATTTTGCACCATAATTGGTTGTTATTGTGGATGTTTGGTCTGATTATTACCTACCTGATTATCCGAAGTTTTCATAGAAGGTATTGGAAAAGATATAGAATGGCACTGATTCTTCCACTTGAATCTTCAAAGCTGCTGAAAGAAAAAAATATTGATTTTGTGAGGCTGGCTGTTATTCTGAATTTTGTGTCAGGACTATCTATTGCATGTTTCTTTTTCCTGAGTATTCAACATTTTACCGATTGGGCTTGGCCGGAAATGGAATTTGGAGATTTGATCCTTTTTTCATTGCTGACTGTTGGAGTTATTTTGTTCAGGTATGTCAGTGTGGAGATTCTCGGACAATTCTTTAAACGAAAAGATGTATCCCTGCAAATCAATCATGTTTGGCTATTACATATTAAAGCAGCTGGTTTTTTACTTCTCTTGTGCAGTTTTATGATCGAGTATTCACCTAATGAATTGAATACTATAGCCACTATTGGAGGCTTAGTCGTTATATTCATATTGATAATTATAAGTGTCTTGAGGAGTATACAAATTCTAAGGCAAAATCGGGTTTCTTTATATTATGGGATTTTGTACCTTTGTACTCTCGAAATTTTACCTGTCGTTGTGATCGTTAGTTTGCTCCTTTTTTAGGACACGATCGTATTGTTGAGATTAATACGAACCATAAATCCTTCAGAGTTGAAAATAAAAAGTATACTGATTTCGCAGCCCAAACCTTCCACAGAAAAATCTCCGTATTTTGAGATTGAGGAAAAACATAAAGTCAAACTCTATTTTAAGCAGTTCATTCAAATTGAGGGAGTTTCGACCAAGGAGTTCAGAACCAGTAAGGTAGGGATTTTAGAGCACTCTGCTATTATATTTACAAGCAGAACATCTATTGATCATTTCTTTCATATTGCTGAACAAATGAGAGTTCAGGTTCCTGACGATATGAAGTATTTCTGTACCTCAGAAAGTATCGCTGTTTATTTACAGAAGTATATAGTTTATAGAAAAAGGAAGATCTTTTTCGGCCAAAAGCGTTTTATTGATCTTATGGATGTGCTTTGCAAGCATAAAACAGAAAAATTCCTTATTCCTGTTGCGGATATACACAAAGAGGAAATTTCTAAATTATTGAATAGTAACAAGATCAATCATACTAAGGCTGTGTTTTACCGTACGGTTAGTTCAGACTTAGCTGATATAGAAATTGATAACTTCGATGTGCTCGTATTCTACAGCCCATCAGGTATAGTATCTCTTTATAATAACTTCCCTGATTTTGCACAAAACGCAACAAAGATTGCAACTTTCGGACCAAATACAGCTAAAGCGGCAAAAGATGCCGGACTGAAGGTTGATCTGAAAGTTCCTAGTCCGGATTTTCCATCAATGACGATGGCACTTGATCATTTCATAACAGAACAAGGGAAGCGTAACGGCATTTAATAATCAATAATATATCCGGAATGAAGGCATCATATAAATTCCGGAAATCCGAAAGACTGTGCAGTCGAAAGGAAATCCAAAGGCTATTTGAAGAGGGTTATTCATTTTACCTCTATCCTTTTAGGGTTCAGTGGGCATTTTCTGAACCCCCCGAAACTATACCAGCTAAGATTGTGGTAAGTGTTCCAAAGAGACAATTCAAAAAAGCCGTTACAAGAAATCTTATCCGGAGGAGAATAAAAGAGGCATACCGACTGAATAAAGAAGGGTTTTTATATACACTTAAAGAGTCAGAAAAGGAAGTCGCATTCGTTGTAGTGTATACCGGAAAAGAGATACCTCCCTATACTCTGATTAATCAGAAAATAATTCAACTCTTTCAACGTTTTTTGAAGGATATAGTCAAGATAAATGAAGTATCTCAGAATCATTCTCAAATTTCTCAGTAAACTATTGGAGGGATTCTTTGTTGTATTGGTAAAGTTTTATCAAAAGGCAATTTCTCCGGTATTACCTGCAAGTTGCAGATATACACCTACTTGTTCGACTTATTGTGTTGAGGCATTACGTAAACATGGTCCCTTCAAAGGATTGCTGTTGTGCCTTAAACGAGTAGGATCATGCAATCCATGGGGAGGAAGTGGATATGATCCTGTTCCCTGACTAACTTATAGTAACAAAGACAACAATGAAAAAATCCGCCAGATATTCCATCGTTCTTATCTCT
The DNA here is from genome assembly GCA_018669475.1 of Bacteroidota bacterium. Taxonomy (GTDB): domain Bacteria; phylum Bacteroidota; class Bacteroidia; order Bacteroidales; family UBA12481; genus JABHCC01. Next base: position 36,551 of record JABHCC010000019.1, read on the forward strand.
CTTCTTTTTTTACCTATTGCATTTTCAGGTTTTCAGGATAGAGATTTTGAACTCTCTAAAAACCTCGACATCTACTATACCCTCATGCGTGAGCTAAATTTATTTTATGTAGATGAAACCGATCCGGGTGAACTGGTTAAAGCGAGTGTGGACCAGATGCTGAGAACTCTCGATCCCTACACCTCCTATATTCCTGAGTCACGAATGGAAGATCTGCAATTAATGACTACCGGGGAATACGGTGGAATTGGTGCATTAATCAGACAAAGAGAAGGATATGTTATTGTCACTGATCCTTATGAAGGTTTTCCCGCTCAAAAAGCAGGATTGAGAGCAGGTGATATAATAAGGAAAATTGACGGACGCAAAATCGCTGATCTGAACTCTTCACAGATTGGTGAACTAATGAAAGGTCAGGTAGGTACAAAACTAAAAATGACTGTTGAAAGGTCTGAAGAGAAAACCCCTGTAGAGATCGATATAGTTAGAGAAAAAATTCGAATTTCAAATGTTCCATATTATCAGCTACTCAATGATTCATACGGTTATATCCGACTTTCGGGATTCACACAAGGTGCAGCAAAAGAAGTCCTTGCTGCCTTTAATGAGCTGAAAGACAATGGAATGGAGAAGTTGATACTTGATCTGAGAAGCAATCCGGGAGGTCTACTTATTGAAGCAGTTGATGTGATGAATATTTTTGTACCCAACAATCAGGAAATTGTCAGCACAATTGGTAAAGTCAAACAATGGAATAAAACTTACTATTGCCGACGAGAACCTGCCGATACCACAATGCCTCTTGTTGTTTTGGTTAACTCGCAGTCAGCCTCAGCAGCTGAAATTGTCGCCGGAGCTGTGCAGGATCTTGACCGTGGTGTAGTAATTGGCCAGCGTTCATTCGGTAAGGGTCTGGTGCAAACGACCCGGGACCTCAGCTATAATTCAAAACTAAAACTTACTACCGCCAAGTATTATATTCCCAGTGGAAGATGTATTCAGGCACTGGATTATTCGCACAGAAGAGAGGATGGCAGTGTCGGACATATTCCCGATTCACTGATATCCGAATTTGCTACAAAAAATGGAAGGGTAGTATATGATGGGGGAGGTATCCTACCGGATGTAGAAATGCCTGTTCGTATGCTTAGCAGGCTATCAACAGCCCTGATTTACAAGGATAAGTTTTTTGATTTTGCCACCGACTTCAGAAATAGTATGGATGAAATTGATTCACCTGAAAATTTTCATTTAGACGATAAATACTATACTGACTTTGTTCATCAGCTGGTAAAAGATAGCTTTCATTATGAAACAGCCAGCTCAAGAAAATTGAATGAACTTATTGATGTGGCCAAACGTGAAAAGTATTATGATAAGGCCAGTAATGAAATTGAGGAACTGAAATCTCTGCTGGAAACCGACCTGGAAAAGGATACTGAGATATTCGCACAAGAAATAAAGAATATCTTATCAGATGAAATTCTGGGCAGGTATTATTATCAGAAAGGTAGAATCCAGTTTATGCTCAAAGAAGATCCGCTTGTTCATAAGGCCAGAGAGATACTGTCGAATGAGAATAATAACTACACAAGCATTCTGAGTAAAAAGAAAGACTGATTATTTCTCCAGCCATTTGTGAGACTGGTCATCGTATAACTCCTTTTTCCAAACCGGAAGATTAGCTTTTATTTGTTCAACACAATCTTCCATGGCAGCAAATGCCTGTTTACGATGGCCGCATGAAACCGATACAATCAGAGAGATTTCACCAACTTTTACGAGGCCTTTACTATGGTAAATTTGCACATCTGTCAAGTCATCATATTTTCTTAATAAAGAGCTGGTTATTATTTGTACAGCCTTGGTAACCAGATTATCATATGCTGAATATTCAATTCCTACAACCCTTTTATCTGAGACTTTATCTGCTCTGATTTTACCAAGAAAAAAGGCGTGTGCACCCACTTGCTTTTTGTCAGCCTTATCCAGAATCCCGCTAATAAAAGCTGAGGACAGTGGACCTTGAATCAGGTATTCTGATGCTTCCATACTCAACCTCCTGTGAATGGTGGTAATAATGCCACTTCATCACCCGGCTTGACAGAATCGGATAAAGATGAGATTTCCTGGTTTAAAGAATACTGAAAATGTTGCGAAGCTAAATCCGGATACTTTTGAATCAGTAGATTCTGTAATTCGTCCAAAGTGCCTGTAAAATCAAGCTCCTCAGTGCTTTTTGCACAAATTTCTGAAAGGACTCCGAAATAAATGATGTTGATTGTTTCCATAATTATTTTGTCAAATCTTCAGGACGGTTCAAATTTAAAAACAGATCGGGAGAAAAAAAGTTCAGATTTGAAAATATATTCACATCCTGCCAGTGAGCCGACCGGATAACTGCCGGTGGTTTATGCAGGCCGCTCCTGATAGCCTTTAGAAAAACCTCATGAACTGACTTGTTGTAAATACCAATCATAGGTTCATTAATCCCATTATGGGCTGCGAGACTGATGTCATAACCAGTATGCTTTTCAAGTAGATATGCGAATAAGTCACTGGAAATCAAAGGAGTATCACAACTGACAAAAATAACAGAAGAATTTGCCGCATGGAACAATCCGGATTCCAGTCCGGCAATCGGACCAATTCCCGGAAAGCGATCTGCAATTACATTTTGTCCGCCAAACAATTCAGGATCAGAATTCGATGAAATAAATACTTCATTGCATAAAGGTTTCAGGGCTGCCAGGGCCCATTCATACAATGCCTTACCGCGCCATAGCATAAATGCTTTGTCCTGACCCATACGTTTGCTTTCACCTCCGGCTAATATGACCCCGCTAAGCGTTTTTTCTCTCATACAAAAAGTCACTTATTAATGAGCTTCAAACCAGGAAGTACCAGTTCCGATATCGACAATAAGAGGAACCTGAAGTTGAATAACATGTTCCATTTCATGTCGAACAATATCTCTTACCTTAGAGATTTCAGGTTTATAAACATCGAAGTTCAATTCATCATGAACCTGAAGGATCATTCTGCTTTTTAATCCGGAGGATAATAATTCCTGATGTATTCTTATCATGGCAAGTTTGATCAGATCAGCTGCTGAGCCCTGGACTGGCGCATTAATTGCATTCCTTTCGGCATTTCCTCTTACCATCGGATTTTGCGATTGAATATCCGGCAGGTAACGCCGTCTTCCCATAAGGGTTTTCACATATCCATTGTCTCTGGCCGACTGAATACTCATGTCCATGTAGGTTTTGACTCCGGGATAAGATTTGAAATAACCGTCAATTAACGACTTTGCTTCCCGTCTGGAGATGTTTAGGCGCTGAGCCAACCCAAAGGACGAAATGCCATAGATAATGCCAAAATTGGCCGTTTTAGCGCGGCTACGCATCTCTTTGCTCACATCATCAGGTGAGATATTGTTGATTAGAGCTGCCGTCGCCGTATGAATATCCTCATTTCTATTAAAGGCAGCAATCATATTTTTATCACTGCTCATATGAGCCATCAGTCTGAGTTCTACCTGGGAGTAGTCAGCCGACAGAAAAATATACTCCTCCGAACTGGGTACAAAGGCTTTTCTGATTTCACGACCACGCTCTTCCCTGATAGGAATATTCTGCAGGTTGGGATTGATACTACTCAATCTGCCTGTAGCAGCTACAGCTTGGTTGAAAGATGAGTGTATCTTACCGGTTTTGGGTCGTACTAAACCCGGTAAGGTGTCAACATAAGTATTCAATAATTTCCTCAAGCCCCTGAATTCCAGTATCATGGCAATGATAGGGTGCCTGCCGGATAAACGAGAAAGAGTATCTTCAGATGTTGAATACTGTTTGCTTTTAGTCCTTTTAGCGTTGGGATCTATTTTCAGATGATCGAATAATACCTCTCCGAGTTGCTTTGGAGATCCTACATTGAACTGAACCCCGGCCAGTGAAAGAATCTCCTCTTCGATTTTAATGAGGTCGTTTTTCAGATCGATAGAAAACTGTTCCAGGGATCCCGTATTCATAAGCATGCCCTCACGTTCCATGTCTGCAAGAACTTGAACGAGAGGCATCTCAATATCATTGAATAGTGGGTATAATTCTTTTTCTTCAAGCAGTGGATCAAAAAGATTTTTAAGCTGCAAAGTAATATCTGCATCCTCCCCGGCATATTCTTTGATCTCGTTCAAAGGGATATCCCGCATACTTTTCTGATTTTTACCTTTCTCCCCAATCAATTTAGAAATAGGCACCATCGAGTATGAAAGATATTTCCTGGCCAATAAATCAAGATTGTGTCTGCTGTCTGCCTCAAGCAAATAATGGGCAAGCATAGTATCGAAAAATGGCCCCGAAACTTTTACAGAATAGTTGGCTAAAATCTGAATGTCATATTTCAGGTTCTGAGCAATTTTCAGAATGCTTGCATCTTCAAGAGCCGGCCTTAGCAATTCAAGTCTCGATTGTAAAGCAGCCGGATCGCTTGAGAAAGGAATGTAATATGCTTCATGTTCGGTGAAAGAGATAGCGAGTCCAACCAGTTCAGCATCCAAAGCATCCAGACCAGTTGTTTCAGTGTCGAAGCAATACTCTTTCTGCTGAAGCAATTTCTTTGTCAGTTTAATTATCTCATTATCATCATCAAGCAGATGATATTGATGATCGACACTATCAATTCCGGGTAAAGAATCCTGCTCCTCAATAACAACTGAAGCCGAACCAAAAAGATCACCCTGAATTGCAGTACTTGCAGGTTTGCTGACTGCCTGGGGAGTAGCAGGTTTACCATAACCTGCAATAATCCTGTTTGCCATTGTGGCAAATTCAAGTTCATCAAACAACTCTTTTAGCTTCTCAAAATCAGGATCCACAGTTTCTAACTGTGCCGAATCAAAATCAATATCTACAGCAGTGTCAATTGTAACTAAATAACGCGCCTGCTCAATCTGTTCACGGAAATTGATCAGGTTCTCTTTGCGTTTTCCTTTAAATTCCTCAATATGATCGTAAATACCTGAGATGCTTCCATAATTGCCAATAATTTCCTTAGCTCCTTTTTCACCAATTCCCGGAGCACCCGGAATATTATCAGCCGAATCACCCCAAAGGGCCAGAATGTCAATCACCTGTTCAGGATCAGTAATCTTGAATTTCTCACATATTTCCTCTTTTCCAAGAATTTCAACATCCTGTCCCGAACGCCTTGGTTTATACATCCTTACCTTATCCGAAACCAGCTGGGCAAAATCCTTATCCGGAGTCATCATAAACACATCAAACCCTTCTTTTTCTGCCTTTTTTGACAGAGTTCCTATCACATCATCTGCCTCAAATCCATCTTTTTCAAGTTGAGAAATGTTAAATGCTTTAATCACCTCCCGGATGTAAGGGATGGATGTACGAAGATCATCTGGCATTGGTGGCCGTTGCGCTTTATATTCTGGAAAATGAACATGTCTGAATGTAGGGGTAGGGGGGTCAAAAACGATGGCAATATGACTGGGTTTCTCTTTTCTGAGTAATTCTTCAAGAGTAAGTACAAATCCAAAAACAGCCGAAGTATTTAATCCTTTTGAATTGATTCGTGGGTTTTTTATAAATGCATAATATGATCGATAAATCAGAGCATATGCATCAAGGAGAAACAGTTTTTTATCCATGTTTCAAAGATAGGAGATAATGGACAACCTGTGAGAATTAAGATAAACAGCAAATTTCGTGATGAGAATTACTGATTATCAGCAGCCAGCCACTCTGCATAAGAGTTTGCTGTTTCATAGAGAACAATGGATTCGAGCTTTACAGTATTTGGCAATTCCCGGTTGAGAAGCTCAGCAAAATAAATTACCATGTTCTCAGCTGTAGGTTGAAAGCTTGTGAAATGATGACGGTCAAACATCTCATCGAGCAGAAGAAGTTGTTCAACAGGAGCCTTTTTGTTCAGGACAACAGAGTGGTCGTACACATCTACAATATACTCCTTGACTACCCTTTTCAGATCCCCAAAATCAATAACCATCCCTTCTTTAATATCCTCCTGATCAGTAATAGGTTCACCTGATACCGTAACATTCATTATATAAGAGTGTCCGTGCATGTTTTTACATAAACCATCGTATCCCAACAGCGCATGCGCCATTTCAAAACGGAAGATTTTTGTCACCCTGATTTTTGGCATTATATATATATATTGATCGTATCAAAGCATACAATCAGAAAGAAGAAGTGTTTAACAGGCGCATTTTGAAATGCATTCCACGATATTGCTCAGCTGTTCGTGACGCAAAAAGTAATAGGTGTTTTTGCCATCTCGCTTACTGGCAAGAACACCCTTGTCTTTGAGAATTCCAAGATGGTGTGAAGTAGTGGATTGTTTAAGATTTAACTTCTCATGTATTTCTGTTACAGTGAGTTTCTTGCCATCTTCCAGGAAGGAAATTATGCTTATTCTCGTCGGATGAGCAATGGCTTTAAGCATAATGGCTGCTTTCTCCAATTGTTCCGGTTGTAATCCCTGAACTTTCATATTATTTATCTTCATCGGTATAGATGCAAATATATAAATATTTAACTAGTCTGTAGTGTTATTGAGCAAACAATAATAATGATTTTTGTCAGGTTAGAGGCTAGAAATGATTTACTTCCTGACCCTTAATTGAGCTTAATAAATGGTTGGCCAAACGACTGGCACCAATTCTGAAAAGTCCGGGTGTTAACCATTCCTCACCAAGCAGATTTTCAATAAGCGTATAATAAATCATAGCATCATCAAGGTTTGAAATTCCTCCGGCTGGTTTAAGTCCAACCATTTTATCTGTATGCGAATGATAATCCCTGATTGCTTTAGCCATGACATAAACAGCTTCAGGAGTAGCAGCGGGACTCAGTTTTCCGGTTGATGTTTTTATGAAATCAGCTCCGGCTTCCATAGCAATTAGGCTGGCCAAACGAATATTCTGAGCGGTTTTAAGTAGGCCGGTTTCCAAAATAACTTTCAAATGGATATCACCTATCATGTTCTTTATCAGGTAGATCTCGTCAAAAACCCTTTGATAATCACCCCCGAGAAAACGACCCACCGAAATAACGATATCAATCTCATCAGCACCTTTAGATACTAATAGTTCGCATTCAGCCAGTTTTATTGAAATGAATGTTTGTGACGAAGGGAAGCCAGCCCCGACGGCGGCAATATTTATATTCGAAACCGTTAATGATTTTCGAATTTCCTCCACAAGTGTTGGGTAAACACATACCGCAGCGACTGATGGAATGGATGGAAAACGTTCTTGAAACAGGCTCAGGTTGCGACAAAACCTGCGCGCAGTTGCACCATTATCATCTGTGTTTAAAGTAGTAAGATCAATGCATGAAAAAAGTAATTTCTGAACCTCAATATCAGGATTCTGAGCTCTGTCTTTCTGTATTTCAGCAGTACGTAGCCTAACAAAACGATCATCTTCCCCCGGCCCATAATTCTCATGGTACTTATTTACTTCGTCCATTTTTTTTAATCAAAATTAAAAAAAAAAGTCATCAGTCATCAGTAAAGAAAAAAGTTATCAGTTTTCAGTTTTCAGTCATCAGTAAAGAAAAAAGTTATCAGTTATCAGTTTTCAGCAAAAAAACGTCCCCAGTCCCCACGTCCCCGATTCCCTACTCCCGATTCCCGCCTGCCCCGATTTCAATCGGGGATTCCCGCCTGCCCCGAATTCATTTTCGATTCTTCGAATCAATAAACAAAGTAACCGGCCCATCGTTAATCAGAGCAACATCCATCTCTGCACCAAAAATTCCTGATCCAATTTTTTTTGTAGTATCCTTTTCCAACTGTTTGATAAAACCTTCGTACAAGGGTATCGAAATATCAGGGGGTGCAGCGTCAATATATGAGGGACGAAAACCTTTTCTAACTCTGGCGTGGAGAGTAAACTGACTCACGGTAAGAATTTCACCATCAATATCTTTTACCGAAAGATTCATTACTCCATTCTCATCATCAAAAATTCTCAAGCCACAAATTTTGTTGCTCAACCAAATAATATCCTCCTGATTGTCCTCAGCTTCAATACCAACTAAAACAAGCATACCCTGTTCAATAGATGAAACAATTTTTTCATCAACAGAAACAGAAGCAGATTTAACACGTTGAATTAGAAGACGCATAGAGAAAAAAGTTTTCAGTTTTCAGTTATCAGCAAGAAAAAAGTCATCAGTCATCAGTCATCAGCAAAAGACTTGTCCCCAGTCCCCACGTCCCCAGTCCCCGCCTGCCGCGATTCCCGAATCCCGAATCCCGGAATTCGATCGGGGACTCCCGATTGAATTCACCTCGCCCTATTTAAAATCACTAATGCCGCTATCACTCCTGGCACCCATCCGGCAAGTGTTAATAAAAAAACAATCACCACCGATCCACATCCTTGGTCGATTACAGCAAGGGGTGGAAAAAAAATCGCCAGAAGGACGCGCAATATTGACATGTCTCAATAATTTAATCACGAAAGTACAATATTATTCAGCACAGATCTAAGGAAATTACATATTCCCAATCATGTAATTCTTCAGGGGCATTTTCAAACCGCCATTTTGCTTCGAGCTGCTCAGATCTCATCATAATATCGAGGTGGCTCATAGCGATTCCCATATCAATCATTTGAATATCGACTACTCCAAACATTTTCTGATAGCCAGGCTTACGGTTTAAATATAATTGGAATTTATCAGGAAAAACCATGATTCTCCATGGCTGATTGTTTGAAGCAGAGGGGCCAATTCTGAGCATCTCGAGCCAAAGACTTTTATTACCCATTTCATCAGCCAGTGCAGGCTTTTTAGTTTCACCCGAGAAAAACAGTTCCTCCCAGCTTTTTCTTCTTTTCGATCCTGCTCCCGCTCTTATCACAGTATCACCAATAGACCTGTTTTTAGTTGAATATCCTACCGGAGTGATGGCCGGAATAACCCAACCTTCTTTTTGATTTATTGCTTTGCCAAAACCAGAACGGTCAAAAGTGCCTCCTAACCAGCAAGTTGCCATATTGAGATGCGTCAATTCAAGCACTATTTTTTCCAGGAGAAAACCGTAGTCTAGCATAGCGTCTTTCGTTGGTTTGACCTGACCAACAATAAACTGCCCGGCACCCTGGATGAAACCATATGTCCCTAATTTGAGTTTTCTATTAGAGGGAGCATGTTTTGATACAAGCTGAAACTCTACCTCAGTGCCCAACGGGCCTTGTGAATACTTACCAAGTAAGCTTTGAATCTCAAGTAGATTTTTCTCAGTTAATGCATTGCTGATATACGAACGACGAGATGTTCTTTTTGGAATAATATAAACCGGATCAAACTTCATATCTGGTAAATTATTCAATAAATATAGTACAATCACTATCTTTACTGCAAAACAAGATCTAAAACATGAAAAAATTTACTACTCTTCTGCTTCTGGGGCTTCTTATGGTAGCCTGGAATGTGAATGCTCAGCACTTGAATAAATTAACCCAACAAGAAATCGATGAAGGCTGGGAATTGCTCTTTGACGGAAAATCGATGGAGAAATGGCGTTGCTACAAAAAAGACAAAGTTCAGGGATGGGTTATTGAGGAACATGCGATGAAAGCTCAGGGATTACCACATGGGCAAGGTGGCGATATTATTTCGAAAGAAATATATGGTGATTTTGAACTGTATCTCGAGTGGAAGCTCGGCGAAAGAGCAAATTCGGGTATATTCTTTCATGTGGTAGAAGCCGATGAGTACGGTGCTGTTTACCACACAGGCCCTGAGTATCAGTTATTGGACGATGTGGGTGTTCCACAGTCTGGCCCTCTGCATGATTCAGGAGCAAATTACGATGTTCACCCTCCGATATTCGGACAGGTAAAAACCCTGGATGAGTGGAATACTGCAAAAATTATTGTCAAAGGAGCCCATGTTGAGCACTATCTGAACGGTAGAAAAGTTGTTGAATACGATATGTGGACCGATGAGTGGACCGAATTGAAGAACAATTCCAAATGGAAAAATGCAGCTGGCTATGCCAAGTACAAAGAAGGTCATATTGCCCTGCAGGATCATGGTGGAATTTCGATGTTCAGAAATATCAAGATAAAAAAGCTTTAAATGAGAATTCAGAACTGGCTTGTACTGCTCATTTGCAGTGCAAGCCTTTTTTCTTGCTCAGGTCCCAAATCAAACATCAGGATATCAATAGAGTCAGAGATGAAACTGCATCCTGAAAGCCATCTTGTTGATTTGTATAAATATTTTTTTCAGGATTATTTTGGTCCCGGACACCTCCTCGGAGATACGGCTAAATCGCGCCGTTATATCGACTATGAACTTGAAAACGCAAAGTCATTTGAAGACTTTGACCATCAGCCTTTGCTGTATAAGAAGCAATTCAGCAGAGTGAATCTCTCAACCCTCGTGAATGGAAAAATAAGCCAGGAACAATTGCTGGATGCCTTTTACCGCAGTGCCGAGAAATTTAAAATACCTGATGTAAATATTTGGAAAACAGATTGGGATGAAATCATGTCGCATATTATGGATATGAACCTTAACCTGCCGGATTTTAAAGAGGAGCGCCAAATGATTGATTCTGTTCTCAATTCAGGAAAATACGTAATTCATCATTCTGAGCAATATATTGAAACTTATGATCCCCATTATCGGATCATTCATGTAGATGAATTGGAATCACTAAAACTATTGCTTGATTGATATGTTGTTTTTAAAGTAAACTGAATGTCATGACTAAAGGAAAAGTACGCCAATATACCAACGGAGAGATCACAGTCGTTTGGAAACCCGATGATTGTGTCCACACTACTGTATGCATGCAAAAACTCAGGAAAGTATTTGACCCCTCCCAAAGACCCTGGATCAATATGGATGCTGCCCCAACAGAAGAAATAATCAATGTTGTGAACCTTTGTACCAGCAAGGCAATCAGCTGGAAATACAACACAGAACTCACTGAGGAAGAGAAAGCTCAATTGGCCAGGTATTTAAAACCAAAAGAGCCTGAGCACAAATCCGAAGAGACAAAGATTATGGTTGTGAGTAATGGTCCGGCAATTGTAAAAGGAAATTTCAGAGTGGAAGATAATAAGGGCAAAATAATCGACACAGCCAATCAGGTAGCACTCTGCCGCTGCGCTGGATCTAAAAATCAACCTTTTTGTGACGGAAGCCATCTGGTAAATGGTTTCAGGGGCTGAACTAATTATTATTTTGTATGTTTAGGAATTAGAGCTTTCAACCACCCTGCACCTTACGTGATAAAAGGATATGGATGATTATAAACAAATATTGATTTATGTATTAGGTTTTATCTGGATACTCTTCTCATCAAAGTATTTTGCTAACTTTTTTCAAAAAATCAAGTTTCCTCTGATAACTGGATTCCTGGTAACAGGGATAGTTTGCGGACCTCATGTCTTGAATTTAATTGAGACAGAGGCTCTTGAAAAGCTTGGCTTCATTAACGATATTTCACTTGCTTTTATAGCTTTTGCAGCTGGATCGGAGTTGTACCTCAAGGATATAAGAAGCAGGATAAGGAGCATAATTTGGAATACTATCGGACAGTTGGTAGCAACTTTTGTAGTCTCTACTGTGGCGGTATATTTTTTAGCTTCCTATATCCCATTTATGCAAAATATGACAACTGGTGTAAAATTAGCTGTTGCCATCCTTGTAGCCACGATTTTTATTGCACGATCGCCTTCATCCGCGATTGCTGTTATTAGTGAAATGAGGGCAAAGGGGCCATTCACCCAAACAGCCATGGGGGTAACTGTGATTATCGATGTACTCGTTATTGTTCTGTTCACTATTTGTTTCTCCATTGCAGTGACTATTGTTTCGGGTGTTGCTTTTAATTTGAGTTCATTCTTCATACTCTTGCTCGATTTGGCACTTGCTATAGGCTTGGGATACTTGCTGGGTAAGGTAATCTCCGGAATCCTGGCTCTTCCAATAAGAATATTGCTGAAGACATTGATTATCCTGGCACTTGGCTATGGAACATTTGTTCTTTCGCATTTCATCCGGGAGGTGAACGTAGAAAGTCTTCAATTTAAACTACATCTTGAACCTCTACTTATTTGCATTGTAGCTAGCTTTTCAGTTACAAACTACAGTAAATACCGGGCTGAATTTCGTAAGATTTTACATGACACCGGACCTCTGATCTATGTTGCCTTCTTTACTTTGATTGGGGCTATGTTGTCAATTGACATTTTAGTTGAAGTATGGTTCATTGCCTTGATTTTGTTTGTGGTGAGGCTATTAGCCATGATAATTGGAGCATATACAGGAACTGTAATGGCAGGAGATCCGGCAATTTTTAAACGCTTTGGATGGATGCCATATGTTACGCAAGCTGGGGTAAGCCTCGGGCTGGTTACTGAGATTGCGGGAGAGTTTGATGGCTGGGGGGCTGAATTTGCAACAATAATTATTGCTGTGGTTGTACTGAATCAATTTGTTGGTCCGCCACTATTTAAATGGGCAATCAGCCGTATTGGAGAAGCACATGTAAGAGCAGAAACACCAAAATTTGATGGGACACGTGACGCCATTATTTTTGGTTTTGAAGATCAATCTCTGGCTTTAGCCCGTCAACTGCAAAAGCATAATTGGGGAGTTAAGATTGCCTCTCTGAAGACTATGGATGAGGTAACTGAAGCATCAGATGTTTACATTGAGTTCATTGACAGCCTGACCCTCAACACATTAAAAAATATTGATGCCATGAAGGCTGAGGCTATTGTTCTTATGCTTTCAGACAAAGAAAATGCCATTATTTGTGAATTGGTATATGAGCATATAGGAACACGGGAGATTATTGTAAGATTAAATGACCGTGCCAACTTTAATCGTTTTCATGAACTGGGCGCCCTGATAATGGAACCCTCTACAGCCATGGTGGGTTTGCTCGACCATCTTGTGCGCGCACCAATGGCCACCACCATGCTTTTGGGTATGGATGAGGATCATGACACAGAAGACATCGAGGTACTTGATAGAAGCATCCATGGTATGGCATTGCGGGATTTAAGATTACCCACAGATATCCTCATTCTTTCTGTTCAACGCAAAGGCCATATGGTTGTTACCCACGGCTACACCCGACTCAGAATAGGTGACATAATCACAGTAATAGGTTCAGATGAAAGCCTCGAAGAGCTGAGGTTAAAATTCGAGGTTTAATTTGTCGAGCAAGTATATCGTTATGCCCAGATTTAATCATCCTTAATGCATCTGACTGAATATCCAAAATCTCTTAAAGCATCATCCCTTAAAAATCCATCATTCGCAGCATCGGCTCCTCGACACCAAAACATGGTATTCAGATTTATATTTACAGAGGAGGTCCAAAGGCCGACCCAGTCTCCAATATATTCGAAGTACCCCTCATGCCACCTTAATCCTCCTGGCAGGAGATTGAAACCATAGTTGTTAGTTCCGTTACCATCATTAATCCATCCTGATGTAGATTTTAATTTTCTGCCAACATTACCTGACAAGCGGAATTCAATTCGTGCAATATCATCCATACTCATCCCTAAAAATTCTTCCAGCACCTTAAATTCATCATCAGATGGTAAATGCCAACCCTCAGGACACGCAATTATTGAGGCAGGGTAATTATAAAGGACTCCATAAGTGCTATAATTATCAGTTTGTTTGGCTTCAGATACATTAGATCCCTCATAAGCATAAACATAGTAATATGGATCCACGGTTGATTCATCGTTTGAGTTGCTTACAGAAGGCAGCCAGGCAAGGTTTTCTGCCATCCACAATTGCTCTCCAATCTTAACCACAGAATAGCCCTTTCCTGCATTATCAATGCATGGATAAAATTCAACAGTGTAATTGTAGTCTTTAATCTCCCGCGGCATCTCCTGAAAGACTGTGGTATGGAATCCTGAATAGCAAGTATAGCGTATCATATCACCGAGGACATAGGGAAGAGTATTTGTATTGGATCCCGATTTTCGTGATGATTGAAGGTTGCCATGTAATGAGTGACCAAGGTAATGGATATTGTTCCCAGAGGAAGTGTTACTTGTAGATACTACCTGAAAAACTTCATTGTTTTTGTGGTAACTGATCTGAACTGAATAGATGCCTGCCGATCGAAGTGAGAGGGCAAAGCTATGGTTTCCGCCTTGTACAGGTATCTGGTTTTGACATATCAATTGACCGAGCTGGTTCCGTACTGAGATAACAATATCTTGTTGTTCAGGAATCCACATAGTTATTGTAGCTTGTCCGGCGCTGGGATTAGGAAAAACTATCGCACTGAGCTGATCAGTGTCAGACAGTTCAACACCTGTTCCTGAAGATAAAATAAGTTCCTCGTTTCCGGGAAAAGTAATACTCTCACCACTACGTAAATTCTCAGCACTTATACTGTCAATAGGGCTAGCATCACTGCATGTAAAACTTATTACGAGATCCTGTGCGGATATTGCAATAGGGAAGAGAAATAGTAAAAAGAGTAGAGTTTTTGTTTTCATGTTGTTGTTTTATGATGTTGAATACTAGAGCCTGATATTGAGCAGATATTATTTAACCAACTGATTTTCAATTCAAAAAGTTTGTAATTTTGACTAATCATAAACATAATGTAATCCCATGCTCTAATTATGGAGAGTATGTCAAGAAGTGCCAAGATTTGTTAAGAAAAGGCGAGAGTTGGGAGCCGTTTTTAGGGAAATGTAATAGGGAAATGAAGCAGATGATCTCTCAGCTTGCTAATTGCGTAATAAAAATTATTGGCTGAGTTTACTTAGCCTTTCCCTACTTTCATTATAAAAGAAGCCGGCAAAATACTGATCCAGTGATTTGATGAGTTTATTATAGAATAGTATTGCTTGCTCCTTATTACCACTCAGGTCATTTGTTTTTGCTAAATAATATTTTTGTGCCGAACTAACACTTGTAGCAGGGGAAGTAAGGTGTGAAATTGCCATGTCATAATTGCCGTTCATATTGTCATAGGCAGCTTCATAAGAATTTAGTAAACCCTTTGAGTAGTATTGTGGACCGTAAGCCGCATATAACGACCTGGCTATGTTCAAATGATATTTTGATTTTTCCTTCATCAGCATTTCACCATACGCAACACTAAGTCCGCCGTGGAGTCCCATAACAAGCATATTTTCATCGTCTGCAATATTGATGCTATCATTTATTAATTCTATTCCGTCAGTAAAAAATTCTATGGCCAAATTGTGCACATCCCCCCTTAAAGCATACCATCCTTTTTGATGTATTGCTAAGAGCAAGCCATAAAGATTGTTTTCTTCGTACAATTGCTGAATGTAACTATCCATTATTTCCAATGCCCCGGATAAATTTCCCTGGATGAACTCGATGTTGGCCATCATGCAAACGCCCCATTCTTTTTCTTTTGAAGCAGGATCTGAATTATAAAGATCAGTGCATGTATTTACGGCTTCTATGTAATTTTCAAAAAATATATTAAGCCATGCAATCTTTACGTTGACAAATGAATTTGTTGGATCATACAATTTAACTTTCTTGTATTGGTTTAAGGCCTCTCTTTCTTCGCCTGTTATAAATAGCATTTCTGCATAAGAGTCTATAATGTTCTCCGATTCCGGATAAATGTCTAAATAGCGTAAGAACGCCTCTCTAGCTTCATCATATCTCTGTAACTCAATTAATTCATAGCCCAATAGATTATAAGCTGCGGCATAATAAGGATCACTTTTAATGGCTTTGTACAAATATTCAAGGGCTTTATCTGCATTATTTCTGTAGTAAACTTTGTTGGCATAATACAAACAATGTTTGTCCTTGGGAAACAAGTTTATAAGGCTATCGATGGTTATAACAGCCAGGTTTGTATTACCTGACTGTCTTGCTCCATAAGCCTGAATTAGCAATTTTTCACCCGGGGTAACTTTGGATGCCAGAGATTTTGCGTTATTGATACCGTCACCCATACTGAGATAAAGGTGTGCCAATGCAAAATCGGGATCAAGATCAATGGCCTGCATCAAAATTGAATCGCCGGTAAATCTTTCTCCATTCTCATTCAAATCTCTACCTGTAATGAATAAGCCCAAGGCTTCCTCAGAGGAGGTTGTAATAGGCATCTCATGCCTGGCGGTGCTACAGGCGGTGAAGATTAACAGAAAGGCTGCAATAACTAAATGTGCAAATTTCTGATTCATAATTGAAACCATAGATTTTGACACCTTCTCAGAATAATACTATCAAAGGTAAAAATTCCTGTTTAAGTGAACATATCCAATTATGGAAATAGATGACACGAAACCTCTTGAAGATATAAAACACAGCTCATTGTATTTTGCGAAACTAAACTATATAGATTCACCTGTTATCTAACAAAAAATAAATTAAACGAGGTAAATTTATTTTGCTTTGGAGAAAAGATTGTAAGATAGTACCGGTAAAACTCCCATAAGTGGAATAACATATAATGGTGACATTTCCATAAACTGGTTACTTGCTCTCTCTGGTGATCCAAAGTATATTGCCGTTTCCCAAATAATGGTTGAAACCAGGCTACCGATTAGGGCATGCCAGATTTTCCCCTGGGGATGGGATGACTTGCCCACTTTATGAACAAGTAATGGGGAAAAGAAGGTTACAGGTAGCATAGTACCATAATAGAAAAGTGGATTGCCATCCGTACCCCAATCAAGCATGGCTGTTAAAAAAGCACCACCAATAAAAGATACTTCCGCAAGAAGATATTCTCCAACATAAGCACCAATTTTTTTAAAGGTATTATCCATCTGGATGTTTTTATTTTGATCATTTTCGATAAATAATAGAGAAGGTTTAACATAATGATTTGAGAACTCCAATGCACTGTTCTGAATCTGAATAGGCGGAATTATAAGAGATTGAGATTGGGAATAGTTTAAAGTGTGATTATTTGATGAATTCTTAGAATATTGGGCGTAAATATTGGGGATAATCGCCATTAAGATCATTTGAAGAAGGATAATTTTTTTCATTCGTTTATATTTAATTTTATTTATCGGATGGAGCTCGCACAACAAAAACAATCATCATTGTCCTTTGTTTTTTGTTATTCCAATAAGGAAATTATAATAGATTTCCGCACCAACATTCAGTGCGGTAATGGGGATACGCTCATTGAAGTTATGCATAGTGGAAAGCAGATCCTCGCTTAGGGGGAATGGGTTTGATCCGTAGGCTGGAATTCCTTTGAGACGGAAGTGAATACAGTCAGAGAATCCTGGAAGTAATGCAGGGATTACTTCACAGGAAGGGAAACTCTTTTTAATAGCCTCTTGATATGTTGAATAATAAACATTATCGAGGGATGAAGGAATAGTTCCCGATAGTGAATCACTTATTATGACTTTAATATCAGGATTGTCAATAGTTTTCTCAATTGACCGAATGAAGTCCTCTATATTCTCCTCTGGCATTAAGCGGCAATCCAAACGACATTCCAAGCATTGAGGTAGTGAATTTGATGAATGTGAAACAGTTTTGTAGTCAACAAGTGTAATCGAGTTAGAAAAGAATATCATCATACGAGAATCTTTTCTGATCTTCATGGAAATTAAAGGTTTGAATAGGCGGGGATACTTCATTACAAATCCCGTAATTCCCCTTTCCAATTTGCCAAGTCCTTTTAACATACCGACATTCGTTTCGTTATAAACAAAATCACGTTTTGCGGATAATAAACGGCTCAGTGCCAGCGTAAGGTCTTTTGCCGGGTAGTGCTCAGGGCAACTTGCGCTATGGGCAAAAGAACTATGAGCTAATTGCAGCTTAATCCATAGCGGCTTTTTGTCAACAACGCTTATTCCAAAAACTTCTTGGTCCTTGTCAGTTTGTACAATTCCCTTCATTCCCGATGGCCCTTCGCAGAAGACCACAGCAGGGTTAAGTATATCGATGTAGGTATCTGTAACATGGCTAGCACCATTATCGCTAATAATCTCCTCAGCAGAGACAGCTAAAAAAGTTATATTGAAATCCGAGCTATTGTTAAGGTAATCAGATTTGAATTTCAGCAAACTAACTAGCTGTGCAACTGCTACCCCTTTCATATCTAGGGCCCCTCTACCCCATATTTCTCCATCCACAATCTTGCCATGGAATGGTGGTTGTTCCCACTTTGATCCTGATCCTGCAGGAACTACATCCATGTGGTTTAATAAAATAATATTCGGCTTGCCTTCTTCTAGTGGATATAAGGATGCAGCAAAATTGTAGTTACCCTGCTCACTCCCCAATTGTTTTATAAAAAGACCATTTTCCACGCACACAGTTAGCAAAAATTCACCTGCCGCCATCTCTTGTCCGGATACAGATGGAATCTGAAGATATATGCTTAACAAATCTTCAATAGAAGTCTCTTTTCCTTCAAGCTCAACAGACCAATAGTCTGGAGGCAAACTATATTGTGCGCAATTTTCTTCCGGAATACAAATGCCTATCAATAAGAAGATCCAAAATACCAGAATTTGACTTTGCTTAAGGTGCCTTCGGCTCATAACAATTATTTTTTGTTAATACTTAGAAGTTTCGTTCCGTTGATACGAGAGAAATTAGGTTCTATGTAAAAGTAAGCTATCTAAAGGCTTTATTATGGCTGTATTTAGTATTCAACAAGAATGGATGAGTATTGGTAAAGTATGCTCGAGGATTTGAGATAAATGAGTTTTCATAAACTACCTCACCTTCACCTTAGTATCTAGTATTTCTAGTGATCCTGAACCATTCATCAGGGTCTTTCCTGTGTAGCGGACATTAATTTCCATTTTTTAATATTTCTCCATTTTCCTATCAATCCAACCGAGAAAACGTAAGGGTCCATTCCAATTTCTCTTGTCAATCGTACCGATAATACTAAAGGATGCTCCCTCTTTTGGACTTAAAATATTTCCCGCAAAACGAAGATTTAAATCCTCTTCAATGTCAGGATTGAAAAGTCTGATTAAGGCAATCAAATTCAATGCACTGGATTATTTGTTGAAACCAATTGACATTGATGAACGTAAAAATTCAGTTCAAAAAGTTAAGAATAAGATATTTGCACAAAAAGAAAACCAGCTCCTCAGGAATCTGGTTACCAACCTTCAACTCGAAGATGCCGAAAAGAAAATTGCTTTGCCTCAGGAAAATGAGGTTGTTTTTGTGCCGATAAAGGAAATTATACGTTGTCAGGCAGAGAGTAATTATACTCGTTTCTATCTGTTGTCCGACAGATCCCTGCTTATTTCTCGTACGCTCAAAGAATTTGATCAGGCTTTATCAGAATATAATTTTGTGAGAGTACATCAATCTCATTTAGTCAATACCAAACAAATCGCCTCGTATGTTAAACAGGATGGAGGTTATTTGAAAATGCTAGATGGAACATCAGTTCCTATTGCCAGATCAAGAAAAGATGAAATAAGCCATATTCTATACAACTTTTGAGATGATTCAAGCACCAATTCCTGCGACGTCAAGGGCAAATCAATGTTGGTTGTAATTCCAAGTTCCTGACTTAAAAAAAGCACCTCAGGCTAGCAGTTTCATAAATATCACCTGCTCCGCCCTATTTGTTTTAATTCTAAAAAAAGGATGGGTGACGATATATTTGGGAAAAAGGGAAAGTCAAGGTTACAGATAAAAATGTATAGCCCTTAATTTTGTAAAACTAGTTATACAGACTCATTAGATAGTTCTCTATTTGCTCAATTGTTGGGTCTCTGAAAATAACAGTTTTATCGTAATCAAGCAGATAAAGTGTAGGAATGGCCTTTAGGTCATAAATTTCCTCATCCATGATAACTGTTTCCTTGTCATAAGAATTTATCCATGAAACAGGAAATTCATCGTAATGGCTATGCCAAAGCTCTAGTTCTTTATCAGGGTATATTGCAAGAATCTTTAGCTCATTGTTTCCTGTGAGTTGTTGAATGATTTGCGAATCAACCATTTTCCCTCTGCTTATCTTACACTCTGGACAATCAGGATTATGGAAATAAAGAATCAATTTTTTAGCCTGGATTTTATACAAACTTGACACTGTACCATCTTTCAAGGTGTAATAAAAATCAGTAGCAATATTTCCAGGCTTATTCTTTTGAGCCGTATCAAACTGATACTGATAGCGAATTTTAATAACAGGATCTATCTGCTTGGAAGTGAGAGCTCCTTTAAGGAATTCTTCATACAAGAATTCATTTCGAACCGGCGAGTTTGGATTGTACAAATATTTCTCAGCCATCTCAAAGAAATACGATGAGATTGATGAATTAACTGATGCCTTAGATATCAAACTGCTAATGCCCTTACTTGATTTTTCGGCATTAACTTGATCTAAAATGAACAGGTAGTCAACAAAGATCCTTTCGACATTCTCATGAGATTTAAGAGCTGATGAATCCTCGAAATTAAAGTTATCCCAATAGTGCTCTACTAAAAACATAGCTTGTTGTTCCTGAGTGTTAAGAAGCAAGGGGATATCAGGAATTGTAAACTTATCTCCCGATAATACTGCAGATTCATTTCCCTGCTCTTTCTTTTCCTTCGACACACATGAAACTAATGCCAGGCTCAATAAAATAATAATTGCTGAAATAACACGATAGTTTATTGACATCTTAATGGAATTGATAAACGGATGAAATTATAAAGGATTGAACAACTTTACGCAATAAAAACCTCTTAATTTGAAACAAACGATTGAATATATCCGATTCCAAGCTTTTGCCATCTTGTCAACCCCATATCTGTCATGCAAAAGTGTTTGAGTACTTGCTGGCAATTCGGAGGCTATATTATTGAGATAATGATAATGTAATCTGCGCACCAACAAAGCAATTCTTTTGTTGCCAACTAATACTTGGGGATATTTTAACACTAGAAAGATTATTTCCAAATGCTTTGTTTACATCAGATATTCGGTTTTTGCCAATTATCCAGGTTGGAATCCCTAAAGGAATCGCAGCAGCCCCTAAACCTACGAGGAGCGCACCTCCAAGTAAACCACTTACGAAAGATAATGGTGATGAAGGCGATCTCCCGGCAGGGCCATTAAACTGATTAGCTGCATGTATGAAAAGCCCACTGCCGGACGCAATAAATCCTAAGCCAATGAAGGTTACTATTTTACCTTTTTTTACATTCAAATTTGCCTTTTGTAATGCATCATTAACTTGATCTTCAGTTAAATCGTTAATATTTTCAACGCCAAACTGTTTATTAAACCATTGACCATTGGCTGATTGTGGGAGCAACGTAACGAATAGAATAGTACAGAAAAATAATACTGATATTGTTTTCATACGTTTATATTTATTTTTAAAGGCCGGATGGAGCTCGCACAACAAAAACTATCATCCGCGTGTGTGTTAAAATATTTTCCTTTTGCATGCTCGGTTCATAATAGGATTAGTTGAAAGGTTTGGTTAACATAAAGTTACGAAAGAGTGATCATATGACCAAAATTCTTTATAGCAGGAATAAAGATTTTGTCGGGTATGTACAAATGACAATATCAATGGCAATGATCTGAACCTGGTTATTAGCGGACTTGGCTATAATAATGATTTAGTTGAATGATAATCTGTGGAATACAATATTGATCATCTTGCTCCGTTTTTTCTAAGAACCTAAGTAAATCATAACTCGCTCACAGCAATCTGGCAAGCCATGAATCGAACGAATTTATTATTAGCCCTTTTAGCTATTATCTTTTCTAGCGTTTCATGCGATTCATCAAAATCAGCTTCTCACGAGAATCAGAAAGAGGAAAGCATGCAACAAAATGGTGCGATTCAACTAGAAGATGTATGGAATTCAGAAGGCACAATAAATCTTTCTGCTATTGCTGCAAGTATTGAATATATTCCCTTGAAGATGACTAATGATCCCTTATCTGTACTTCCAGGATCAAAAAAATTGATCATCGAAATGACTATGGACTACTTTATTATTTTCGATCACCAGTCATCTGTTCGAGTATTCTCTGCAAATGGAGAGTTCATATGTTCAATTGGAAGTCTTGGGAAAGGGCCAGGAGAGTACTTGGTGGTTGGCAAGATACTTGTGACAAATAATGAGAATCAGCTATGGATTTTTGATTATAGACAAAAGAAAATGATCCGATACGATTTTAGTGGAAGGTTTATTAATGAGTTTAAAATAGATGGAAAAAGTTCACAAGCTACAATAGATCCTGATGGTGATATTCATATTGTGGAACTTGAGCGTGAAATGAGTATAATGGATTCTTCAAAGATTGTTGTGTATAGTAATGATGGTAAGGTTAAACACAGTTTCAGTTTATACGAGGATCGAAGACTTGGCCCAGGTTCATTTTGGGGGATGGTATCGCACCTAAGGTATGTAAATGGTGCGGTAGAGCACTTTGAACCACCTTACGATACAGTTTTTCGATATGAAAATGGAAGATGGAAGGCAATCTGGTCTCTACATCCAGGTTCGAAAAGAATTCCATTTGAGGCATATTCTGAAAGAACTTTCAATGACGTATTTCATCCTTACTCCTTCATATCAAACATATTGGAAACACCAGACCATTTCTTTATTGACGGAGTCCACAAGCAAAGAATGAAGAAAATACTGGTGGATAAATTAACTCTATCTGCTCAGCCCTGTGACTTTACAACTGAGAAGCTGGAACAAGTCTGGAGGTTTCAGGGACTAAGCAATGACCTGGATGGTGGTATTCCTTTTTGGCCCACAGCTGCTTATCAGAATGATTACCTCATAAGCATGTTTGATCCCCTAATGCTAAAGAGTTTTGAACCTGCAATCTCTGATGCATCAGAGTTTGACCAGAAAAACAGGGCCAAGCTTGATGAGCTAATAGAGAGTCTTGATCCTGAAGGTAATCCGATTATAATGCTGGTGAAATTGAAGTAAGCCCTTGACCTTTTTTAATTACGAATATTTTTTAACTAGATATTACCCTATCGATCCACAAACCACCGCCACCAAGTCGCTTCTCCTGGTACAGGTGTCATCCCAGAAGTTTTCAAAGGCACCTGAAAGGAATCATTCACCTTTTTTTTTGACGAATCGAATACTTTTAGTTAAATGACAAACGAAATAATTATATATCAGGAAAATGAGCTTTCTACCAGATTAGAAGTTCGAATAGAGAAGGAAACTTTATGGTTAAATCGTCAACAATTATCATTATTGTTCAACAGAGATGTTAAGACAATAGGCAAACATATTGCAAATGTTCTGAAAGAAGAACTTAAAGGCATTTCAGTTGTCGCAAAATTTGCGACAACTGCTTCAGACGGTAAAGACTACCAAATAGAGCACTACAATTTAGACATGATAATATCTATTGGCTATCGAGTTAAATCACAGCGAGGTATTCAATTCCGTATATGGGCAAATAAGGTGCTAAAGGATTACTTATTAAAAGGTTATGCGGTTAATCAGCGTATGGATAGAATTGAAAATGATGTACATTATTTGAAAGAAAAAGTTAATGAATTTGATTTGCAAATTAGAACCACTCTACCTCCAAATGAAGGCATTTTTTTCAATGGGCAGGTTTTTGATGCGTATGTTTTTGTAACGAGTCTCATTAAATCAGCAAAAGAATCCATAGTCTTGATTGACAATTATATTGATGAAACTGTACTGTCAATGTTAAGCAAACGCAAATCCGGTGTACAAGCAACTATTGTTACCTCAAAGCCAACAAAGCAAATCAGACTCGACATGCAAAAGCACAATAAGCAATATCCTGAAATCGAATTAAAAGCTTTTACAAAATCGCACGACCGGTTTTTGATTATCGTCCTTGCTGGAAAGGATGGGAGAAACTCAATTTGTCTTCCAGGACAAATGCTGATGAAGTGTTTTCCATTTCCCGTCTCTTAATACATAAACATATGAACCACTCATGGGTGTTGGATCAGTTGTAGTCCCTTCTTTATAAGTTATTGTGAACGAACCTTTAAACACATAAACTGCACTTTCAGCTGATAACACAGCGACATAGTCTTCATCGACAGTAAAATCTGTAGAAGATCGAACCTCACCTATTGGTTTCCAAACCTCATATATTTTGTCTTGGTCTGGATAAAGAGTCATGAGATTTAACCAAAGTGCAGGTTTTCCCAACCATGCCTTATCATCGTTTTCAACCCAACTAGATAAGAACTCGTCAACCCAATTATCAGTTGAGGGCTGATCCATCAAATCTTTAAAATGTTGCGTAATTGTGCTTGCAATCTCCTGTCTTTGCTCATCTGTCATCTCCGATTCTGTTTGCTGGCAAGCACAGAATAGAATTATTACTCCAAGAATTACTGTAAGTTTTTTCATGATAATAAGATTTAGTTAGCACTAAGTTATGACATAAGACGGACGTGACCAATAGTACTAGTTGGTAAGGAGTTATATTTCAACTCTTTCTACGAATACTAAGCTAATATCCGTATAGCTGGAATTCAAACGTTTAGAACCTTATCAGGAGATGGGGTAGTAGCTGTTGTAATATCCTCTGTATATAGAGTTTATTCGTCTTTTATGCAGCGGACTGAGAAGCCATATCTTCGGCTATATTTCAGCCTTCCAACACCATCACCTTTATTGTTAAGGTAACGATTAATTCCTTTAACTTCTGAATCACCGACAGAGGAACTCCAGAAAAATACGTACATATTAATATTCCAAAAATTGTTTTCATTTGATAGTCCTCCAGCTGGCAAAGCATTAAAACCTGAACTGTTATCTCCATTAAACTCTAAATTGTCTGATTTAAGCTTCTTACCAACTTCACCCGTATTTCTCCAATACTTTTCAGTATAATTTCCGATTTCTGCAAGTGTCATGCCTAAACGGAGCTCTAATTCTTTCCATTCTTCATCACTTGGGAGATGCCAATCTCTTGGACATGCTGTCATTGCTGCAGCCCAGTTATAGAGGGTACCAAACAACAAATAGTTTTCACGCGTTTTCGCCTCGTTTGGATCAATACCTGAATAGCTATAAACATACAGAAAAGGTATCTCTACGGAAACCATACTTGGATGGTTAACACTTGGGAGATAGGCCAAATTCTCAGCCATCCAAATCTGCTGACCTATCTTCACCCACTTGTATTCATGGTTGTCACGTGGATCAACAAAAGAACCTAGGGTATCAAGAACAGTAACTAATAAACTGTCTTTAGTAATATTTTCATCGTCGTCTAATGATAATGTTATATAATATTGACCAGGTGTGCTTGGAGCGATCCAATTAAATGTAGTGCCTGTTGGATAATTGGGATTGTAAAGTTCACCAAATGGGCAAAGCCATTCAAAATGATTTGACAAGCTCCCCTCATCTGTATACTCACACGTTAGAATCAGTGTGTCCCTTGGGAAAACAGATTCAGGATTCGCATTCATAGAGATAATTGTTGGGGCTGGGTTTTTCTCACAACTCAAGCAAGCAACCAAAATACCAACTGCCAGGATTACATGTTTAGGCTCCATTTTCAATATCCTTTTGTTGTAAGGACAATCTAAGTTACAAAATTGATTTCGAAGTCACCACCCGCTAAATTTTTTTCCATATTTTTTTGAGGATCTGATAGAGATAGCCATTTCCTCCATACAAGCCCCTCACGCCTCTGAATGGGGCAATACCCCCCGTCACTTTTATCTCTATTATTAATTCAAAAATGAATCACTATGGTACAAATCATTGCTTATGAAAAACGCTTAAACTCAGAGGGAGAGGAATTTAATGTTCTTGTTCTGGCAGGAGGTTTAGAAATGGTCAAATCTCGTTCAACGGGACGATATTATGCCACCAGAAAAGAGTCTACCGTCTCTTGCACAATGGCTAAGGATCAATGCAAGGAGTTAATTGGTCAGGAGCTACCCGGTTCGATCAAGAGAGTCGAATGTGAAGCTTACAAAGTCACTGATGAAAAGACAGGTGAGACACTGATAGTAAATCATTGGTGGCGGTACTCTGAAGAAATTGAATCACTGGAGGAGATAGTCCTGGATCACCTTATTCTAACTCATGAAAGGTATTTGTCATTTGCTGATGAGAATCTAATATAAACCAGTACAATAAAAATGAACTTAAAACAAGCGACACGCAACCAAGCCCGAATCAAGTCTTTGATTGTCCTATCCACCTGTGCATCCCAACCCTTAGACCAATTGTGGCAACTGGGAATGGCATCCAGGGATGAGTATGGGTTAAATTGTAAGATATAGGAAATGCATGACTTAGATAAGGTTCAACAAGGACTTTGCCGTTTATCAATGATTTGTGAGTAAGCTTTAATCCAGGCAAGAACGCTAAATTCAGCTTTTCCTGATTATTGTACATTAACGAAGTTCCAAGATACCAGCACAAGTTCAACCCTGAGAATTTATCCCGTTTAAAGTACAATCTCCTTTCTATTGCCCCTTCGATTCCAAATGCTGGCTCATTCAAGTAGATGGCAGAACCAACAATTCCACCTCCAACCCAGCAATTCCATGTGGTTCTTGGATAAACTACCTTTTCATAACAAATTATTCCCTCAAAAGAATAACCAATAAGCGCATAGTGGTGTAGCCAGTAGGGGATCATATCGCATTTAGCAGATTTACTTGCAAATACCAGCAGTAGAACTATAAGAAGTTTTCGCATTAGTCAGATAAGTATAGTAAAGGGGGCTTCAAGAGTAA
Organism: Bacteroidota bacterium; assembly: GCA_018669475.1. Taxonomy (GTDB): domain Bacteria; phylum Bacteroidota; class Bacteroidia; order Bacteroidales; family UBA12481; genus JABHCC01. The sequence continues at coordinate 63,291 of JABHCC010000019.1, forward strand.
AGATACTATCTATTTCTAATTTTATGATCTTAGGGTTTGGTACCGCTTTAGTTTTGTACATATTCAGTCAAAACATGGCATGATAGTTGTATTTTATGAGGCCCCCCAATCGTTCTTAAAATAGACTGATCCACTAACTGAACTTTTATGAAAAAACCATTGATTGTGGCTTTATGCCTCTGCGTGCCTTTTTTTGCCTTTTCGCAATTTCAGAAATATGATTTGAGTACTTATAAGCTACCGAATATTAAAACCAGACTGTTGAATTTTGAGGGGTATTTTACGGGTTCTCAGAATTCATACCAGAAATATATTAATCCAACAGAACCAATTCCTGAGAGCTGGACATATAACAATCAATTGAAAGGAGATGGGAAAGTGAGTTATTCGCAATTCATTAATAATGAAAACTATCAGGGGAGCCTGAATGCAACAGCATCACTGCTTTACAGTATCTTTTAAGCACCAGGAATTAAAAAACCTATATTTGGTTTTGTTTCATACGAAGAATCATAATTATTGGGCCCTGATCTTCTGCTGGATTATCTGCAAGCTCAAATAATTCATCCCTTAATTCAGGATTTGTTACCTCCATATTTCTGATTTTATCTCTTTCTCGATAGTAACCATTGTCTTCCCAATAATATCTACTCACACAGATATCTTGATCAGGATAATAGCTACCATAACTTGCAATGCTTACACGAAACCCATAAATATCATTTTCGATACTAGCTCCAAAAGCTTCCTTACTCTTAAGGTCATAGAATACATTTCCAACTTTACCAGAACAGTGAATACATAAGTGTCCTGGTAGCCAATAGACAAAGGAGGGAAAAGTATATTTGAAAGACATATCTTTTCCCGTCATTCTGGTTTGCATGGCCTTTTCTGTTAGATTGTTTTCTGTAATTAAGAAATGAAATCTTGGAATCGCATCCCCTTCTTTATTATACTGATAAACAGTATCATTATACATCTCCCAGAAATAGGTTCCATTCTTATTCGATATGCTGGCATTCCGGCTCAAGTTGACATATGGTGCTTGATTATCATTGTTTCTTGGCAATACCTCACCAATCCTATTCAGCTCAAAATCGAAATAGACCAGACTTGCGAATCCGTCATTTGAATCAAAAGGCCTTCGAGGAAGAAACGTTATTCGATTTTTATAATCACAGTATATTTTGTTTACAAATCTTGATTTGATTTCACTACTAAGATCTTTTTGTTTTAATACTCGTCCTTCTGTATTGTACAATATCACTTTCGTTGCAGACCAGTCTGAGATAATAATTTTGGTTTCATCCTTTGACATAGTTGCTTTACACTCCAGACCGTATTCTCCAGGGCCCTTACCATTAGTTCCAACTTTACATTTAAAGCTACCATCACGATTGAATAAATAGTATTGATTTATTCGACTGTCGTAAAATAGGATATGCTTTTTCCCAAAGAATCTCATTTGCGCACGATTCATATAACAATCCACGTTGGATTCCACCTGGATGTATTCTACCTCTTTGACAAGATCACTCAGTTTTAAAACTTTCCTTGTTTTCCAAGCTTCTGTAATGTCAATATTGATAATGTCATCTGATTTAAGCAGTGGATCTTGGCAAGCTGTTGTACATAGAATCAATGCTGCCAATAAGGCGATTTTAAAAACCTTCATTATTAAGTCTGGGTTTTGTCTGAATCACAATGTACAAAGAAATAGAATGAAACTTAATGCACTGGTTGCCCTTAGATAATCTCATCAGCTGATTTTTTTTGCCTTGCTCGTACCAACAAAAAATAATCCCGGGCCTGTCGCCTGGAAAGCGAGGAGCCCGGGATTTTGAGACATATACTAATTATTTTGTTCAATGATCAGCCAATACTATTCATCGGGGTTATAAATCTCTACATTATTTCGGTAATCTCCAAGCAGATGCTCGGCGAAATAATACCACATCATCTGTTCTTTATACTTGCTGTATTTTCCAAAGCCATGACGCTGTCCAGGCATAACCATATAATCGAAGCGTTTTCCTGCTGCGATTAAGGCATCAGCTACTCTGGTGGTGTTTCCCGGGTGTACATTGTTGTCAATGTCACCGTGAATAAGAAGCAAATGTCCTTTCAGATTTTTGGCAAGATCCTGATTTGCAGGAACCTTAGATTTGAAAGTAATTTTTACCTCTTCCTCTTCTTTCAGACTGTCATCTTCAGGCCAGGGGATACCATCTTTTATTACCTCTTCGGTGTCGTTTTCAGTTTCACCATCCTTGTCCTTTGATTTTTTCTTCTTTACAGTTGTCTTAACCTCTTTTACTCCGTGATGAGTTTCACCCCACCATAAATTGTAAATGTTGTTATCATGATTTCCTGCGGATGAAACAGCAACATCATAGAAATCAGGATATGTGAGAATGGCTGCTGTTGACATGAATCCACCACCTGAATGTCCGTGAATACCAACTTTGCTTATGTCAATAAAATCATAACGATCAGCAAGCTGCTCTAAACCATATTTGTCATCTGGTAAGGCATAATCTCTAAGGTTATCGTAACCATATGTGTGATAATATTTGCTTCGTAATGGACTACCTCCACGGTGACCCATGGCTACTGTTACAAATCCCATCTGCGCCAAAGCCATGCTGCCTCTACCGGTTGAACTCCACGGCATAGAGAATGACTCTACCTGCGGACCAGGATACACATAGTTAATAATTGGATATTTGCGGCCTTCTTCCATTTTCAAAGGAGTCCACATTATCCCGTATAAATTGGTTACCCCATCAACAGCTTTTACTTTAAAAATCTCTGGCATTTTCCAGCCGGTTTCATACAGACGACGAAGATCTGTTTCTTCCAGCTCGAGAAGTAAATTACCTTTTGTGTCACGTAAAACTGATTTTGGAGCCATATCGGCTCTTGAATATGTGTCAACCAGATAGTCGTCAGACTTAGAAACTCGTATGCTGTGAGTAGCATCTTCAGGAGTCAATAACTGAAAGCCTGAACCATCAAAATCAACCTTGTAATTCATTGCATAATAAGGATGTATATCCTTCTCGCGTCCAACACCGCTGAAGATGAAACTTCTTCCAAGTGTGTCAATTTGAGTAATACGACCTGCTATGAAGTTACCTTTTGTAATTTGGTTTTTAAGATTACCCTGACTGTCATACAGGTAGTATTGTCCCCAACCGGTGCGTTCTGACCACCACAGTAAATCTTTACCACTATTTACTACAGCCAGTGTTGAATTACTGTGCCAGTATGGCTCATCGGTTTCTGAGAACAGTTCTTTCAATTCACCTGTTTCAGTGTTAATCAGGCAAACGTCTTTGGTGGCAACAGTACGGTCAGTTCTTACGAAGTAAACCTCATCTGAACGTTCCTTGATAGGATATACGGATATTGTCTGGTCTTTATACTTGTCAACATCAACTTCAAAGCCTTCTTTTGTATCCGCAGAGAAAAACCATAATTCTGACTGAGGAACAAACTCATCACCAGGCATGGCATATTTGTAAGTTTCCAGTTCAGGACGAGGCTTTTTTAATACATTAAGAACCCATAGATCCTTTACCTTTCGTGAATCACGACGGGTAACATAAAATGTTTTTTCGTCTTCGAGCCAGCGAACATAGGCTCTTGACTTCTTGTTTTTAGTTGTGTCATCATCACGATATCCACCGCCAAATGAATAATTTTTCTCACCAGTTGTTGTGAGTTGATACTCAGTGCTATCGGGATCATCAGCCTTCATTATGTACAGGTTGTAATCCTTGGCATATACGATAAAAGTTGAATCTTTATTATACCCTTTCCAGGCATTCTCCTTACGCTCTTTTGCTTTTGCTTTTGAGTCTATCGTGTCAACAATGGTAACAGCTTTTGTTTTCATGTCGTACTCAAACTTGATGCTGTCAACCTCAAAATTAAATGCAGAATTGTCATCTTTGAATTTAAGATTACTTAAACTCAGATCAAGATGATTCAGAATCTTGTTGATCTTCTGATTAATTTCAGAGGTCATGTAGTATACATCAAAAAGAGGTTCCTTTGTTTTTTTTGCCGGATCTACCAGCCAAAAGAGTTTTCCGTCACCCGTTTTGTATGAATACCAGAATTTGTCACTGTCTTTCAGCCAATTGGCCCTGACCGAAGTGCTCCCTACAGTTCTCGAAATGTTGGAGGAGCTGTACCTTGCAGCAGCCTGGAAATCAGCCTTCTGGCCGAAGGCAAAAGTTCCCATGAAGCACGCAAGTAATAATAGAGAAAGCTTTTTCATAGTTGGATTATTAGTGTTGTATTTGATTCAGAAACACTAAAATAGACAGTTTAAACGAATTGCCCCGAGTTTTAACAATTTTTAAGAAAAAGGAAAGATCGGGAAAGAACGGGATTCCCCGAATTTATTCGGGGTAGGCGGGAGTAGGGAAACGGGGGGATAAAAAAACAAGGCGGAAGTTTGAAGCCCTTTTGGAACATCTCAATTTTGAAAAAATTGGCCGTTCTAAAAGGGCTTCGAACTGGAGACGAAGGGAAGGTGGGAGTCTTAATCAACTCCGTGTGCGGTACCCGGTACTGGAGTTTCAACCTTCATCTCTACCGGCCCCATCACATATTCTTTCGGACCCATTCGCATATTGGATTTCATCATTGCATCCCAATTTAGTAATTGGCCGGTATACGCTGCCTCACGACCCATTATAGCGGTCATTGTCGA
>JABHCC010000183.1 GCA_018669475.1 Bacteroidota bacterium
AAATTCGCGCATTATTGACCGCCTCAAAGAATCTCAAAGCCAAAAAGCTAACTATAATAACCCTCAATTCTCAGGAAGTAATGGAAATTGAAAGTCTCACAATAAATGTCGTCTCAGTTCTCGACTGGATTTTAGGGGAGGGAAAAGGCATGAACAGGCGGTGAGAATGTGACGCCGGAAAACGTGACGCCGATCGTGACGCCCAACGTGACGCCCAACGTGACGCCGAAACGAGGCATGGTGGTGCACGGTGACTCAGAATGACGAGGTAACGAGGTTGCGGAAACCAGACGGAGGTTTGGAGTTGTTTTGGAACATCTCGATTTCGAAGAAATTGGCGGTTCCAAAACAACTCCAAACCGGAGGCGACCGGAAAAAGGCCTGGGTGACGCCAACGTGACAAGGCGGGATGATGCAGAATGACGCATGGTTCTGATTTTTTCGTTAATTTGGTAGAGTTGTGAATATCTTACTTTGATTAAAGAATTATAAAATGGCGAAAAAGACCTTTAGTCTCAGGTCGAGGTTCAGAAGTTTCAAATATGCTTTCCAAGGTCTGGGCCACCTGTTCAGATTTGAACATAATTGCTGGATTCATGCCACGATAATGATGATTGCACTGGTGATCGGATTTATTGTTAAACTCGATGCACTGGAATGGATCATGCTTGTGTTTGCAATAGGGCTGGTTTTTATTGCTGAGATTTTCAATACTGCAATTGAACGCCTTACCGATTTAAAATCTCCGGATGTTCACCCTCTGGCCAAACAAGCCAAGGATTTAGGAGCTGCGGCTGTTTTAGTGGCCTCTGTTATTGCAATCATTATAGGCTTGATAATATTTATTCCGAAAGTCTTTGCTTAATAAAATGGAAAGAAGAAAATTCATACGAAACACAGGATTGGCCCTCTCTGGTCTGGCCATGTCACCCCGGCTAATAGCAAACTCAACAACTGATTATAAACTACCCGACAACTGGTTTTGGTCACATGGCTCCTCAAGAATAAGTGTTGAGAATTGGAAAATCTTGTTTGACAGACTTAGCAGGGCCGGATTTAACGGAATGCTGAGTAATGGCAACCACCAGTTTTACACTGATCTGGCTCCTCTTTGTAAAGAATTTGGGATCCAATTACATGCCTGGCAATGGACAGTTAACCGGGGTGGATATGCCAAAGAGCATCCTGAATGGTATTCTGTGAGCCGCAAGGGAGATTCAGTAATAGATAAGCCCCCATATGTGGGATATTACAAATGGCTTTGTCCCTCAAACGAAGAAGTACGAAAAGTGATTGCTGATGATTATGCAAATCTAACCTCAATACCAGGGTTATCGGGTGTACATCTCGATTATGTTCGTTATTGCGATGTTTATTTACCTACCGGATTGCAACCGAAATATGATCTGGTGCAAGATCATGAAATGCCGGAGTATGACTTTTGCTATTGTGAAAATTGTCGGAGTAAATTTGAAGGAATCCATGGTTATGACCCACTGGATAAGGATGATCCGGTGGCTGATGAAGCATGGCATAATTTTCGCCTTGATCAGGTAGTTGAATTAGTGCATGGGATAGTAGATGCCGTGCATGCAAAAAACTCAATAATAACAGGGGCAGTTTTCCCCACCCCTGAGATGTCGCGCCGAATGGTTCGGCAGGATTGGGCCCGTTTTAATCTCGATGCTTACCAGCCCATGCTGTACCATGATGCCTATCTTGAAGACACACACTGGATTGCCAGGGGAATTGGAGAAGCCAGGGCTGAGCTCGGCCCTGATATACCAATTTATGCCGGAATGCTGTTTGGCCGCAATTTTGACCCAAAACTTCTTGTTGAAACTTATAAAGAAGTACGTGATGCAGGAGGGAATGGGATATCAATATTCACCGGAAGGTCATTAAGTGATGAACAGTTGAAGGCATTTGGAAAGATTTAAACCTGATAGGTTTTATCTTAATATACGGCATAATGTTTGTGGTATGTCTGCCCAATCATAAGCAACTTATTCAAACATGAGGAAACTAATAATTCTGGCTTTTTCTATACTAGCCTTATCAGGATGCAACAAAGATTTTCAAGGCCTTCATATGGATGGCTCTGAATACAATTACACCTATAATGAGAAATACACAGAATACGGTGAAAATCCTTTTATTAAGGTATCTGATGAGCCTACCTCCACTTTTGCCATAGATGCTGATGGAGGAGCTTATGCAAACATGCGGCGTTACGCCCATCTGGGGCAGAAACCTCCTGTTGCTGCAGTAAGAATTGAGGAATACATTAATTATTTTAATTTCGATTATCCCGATCCAAGCGATGAAAATGTATCGATAAACTCTGAAACAAGTGTCTGCCCATGGAATTCTGACAATTTCCTGATGAGAATTGGTCTTAAGGGAAAATCACTCAACGAGAGACCTCCCTCCAATTTTGTTTTTCTGATGGATGTATCAGGATCTATGAACTCTCCAGATAAACTTGGGATTCTGAAGAAAGGATTCTCCACTTTTGTTGACCAATTAACTGATGACGACCGTGTGGCCATTGTAACTTATGCTGGAGCTGCGGCGGTATTATTACAGTCAACTTCAGGGTCAGAAAAAAGGGATATTAAGAATGCCATCGACGAATTAGGTGCTGGTGGAAGTACTGCCGGAGCCCAGGGTATTATTACTGCATATGAAATAGCAGAGGAAAACTTTATTACTTCAGGAAACAACAGAATAATTCTGGGATCAGATGGCGATTTTAATGTAGGTCCTTCTTCCACAGATGAGTTGGTCGAGTTAATAGAAGAAAAGCGCGATTCGGGAATCTTCCTCACGGTAATTGGAGTTGGAGGAGGAAATCTTAACGATGGAATGATGGAACAGATCGCCAATAATGGGAACGGCAATTATGAATACATAGATAAAGCAGAACAACTTGACAAAGTATTCATTCACGAATACGATAAGTTTTTCACTGTCGCAAAGGATGCAAAGATTCAGCTTGAATTCGATTTGGAGTCGGTTGATTCTTACCGCTTAATTGGATATGAGAACAGGGTGCTCGAAAATGAAGATTTTGAGAATGACTCAACTGATGCAGGTGAAATTGGAGCCTCACAATGCATCACTGCCCTCTATGAGATTATTCCTGCAAGTAATCCGGGCACCAATCTGGCAAGCATGGAATTCAGATATAAAAAACCAGATGAATCAAGCAGCAGACTATTGTCGGAGAACATTTCCTTTTCTCCACAGCCTTTTGCGGAGTCATCAGAAAATATGCGTTTTGCCGTTTCTGTTGCCGCTTTGGGCTTAATGCTGAAAGAATCAGAATACAAAGGCAAGCTCGACTATCCAATGATCTTAGAATGGGCAGAAGATGCCGTTAGCTATGATCCATTCGGATTCAAGAACGAATTTATAGATATTATTAAGAAAGTTGATTGAGAATATTAAGCTGTCAGGTCTGTCTGACCTGACAGCTTTAGCATCTTAATCAACAATAATTTCATCGCAGAAAATCCAGGATTTGCTTCCTTCGCCTGTGTGCCCTTTTGGGCATACTCCCCTATTGGTAGCAGTAACCCGTACGTAGCGTGCATTAACAAATCCAGTTGCTGAAAATCCCAGACGTTTGGCTCCATTATAGGAATCCCAGGCTTTAGCATTCTTGAAACTACCCATAGAGCGGTACAGAGTGCCATTCGTTGAAACCTCAATCTTAACTTCTAGAGGCAAGAAAATCCAGTTACCGGTATTGCCAAAGAAATCGGCTGTTACCCGTCTGAACTCCTTCACTTCACCAAAGTCAATTGTGGTAATCATATCGTCACCTTCCCAACCAAGCCATTCGCCTGAGCCACAATCAAGAATTCCTTTCCGGCCATCCATCAGAACAATTTGAGAATTACCCGGATATTTTGGACTGGGAGCATTTTTATAACTAATTGAAAAAGTTGCTTTTGTGTAGTTCCCCTCACGGATAAAGCTGGCAACACCTCTCGAATCATAAGCAATAGCTTTTATCTGAGTAGTCTTCGTTAGTTTAATCGGAGCGGTATATTTCAGGGAATATTCATCGGGATCCTGGCCATTCAATGTGTAGTATATTTTATTGCCTTTAACATCCGTCAGGAGATCAATTTCCATTTCTTCCATGAATGCACCTCCCATGGGTTTTAGTTCCATTTGCGGTGGACGTTTGTGTATACCAAAGTGGGCAAGAGCCGGGGTATGCCTTGCCTGAAGGATGCGGAGTCGTACTTTTTGACCAGTTTGGGGAGAGAAACGGAGCAATCGCTTATTTCCGATTGTTGTACTACGGGTGATTTCACGCCAGCGATCGCCGATCCATACTTCGAGTGAGAACTGTTCAACTCGTTGTCCGAGCTCAATATTCTCAGATAAACTCAGGCAATCAAAGGTTTTCTCTTCACCAAGATCAAACTCTATATCAGCTTCTGTTTCACCTTTCTTCGCCATCCAGAAATCTTCTCGTCCGGGTATCAGTATATTATTTGCCTGATGTCCAAAGGCCGAATTAGTGGCCTTGACACCAGCCCCTTCCGCCAAATTCTCACTAAATATTGCCTCCCGGATATTTTTCAGGTCTAAAAGAGCTTTTACATCATTCTCATGGATTCGCCCCCGCTTATCCGGAGGAATATTTAATAATAACAAAGAGTTTCGGCCAACTGAACTAAACCAGATATCCAGCAGTTTCTCAGGACTCTTTACCTGATCATCCTGTGATTCATGATAGAACCAACCCGGACGAATTGAGACATCCACTTCTGAGGGGTACCAGATCAGAGATTTTGCATTACGAATTTTATTTCTGCTACCAAGATCTTTGGCCATTTTATCACCTAAAGGAACAAAAACGCCATTACTTGCATCCTGTTGAGAATTTTCAGCAATATCTTCTGTATCCATTGCATTATAAGGAACAACTGACCATTCCATTACACGGCCATAACCTGATTCGGTTCCCACCCAACGCACATCGGGCCCCATTATGGCAATCACTGCCTGAGGCTGCAATTCCCTGATTGTATTGTAGTAACGCATCCAGTCATATACCTGACGCTTACCATTGGGGCCTTCACCGCAAGCTCCGTCGAACCAAACCTCATCAACGACACCATATTCTGTCAGCAGCTCGGTTAATTGATTGACAAAATGGGTGTTATATTCCTCAGTCCCATAGCTTTGCTCGTGTCGATCCCATGGAGACAGATACACACCGAATTTCATATCAAATTCCTCACAGGCCTCTTTTACGGCTTTAACAACATCCCCATTCCCACTCATCCAGGGGCTGCTTTTCACTGAGTGATCAGTATACTTGCTGGGCCACAGACAAAAGCCATCATGGTGCTTTGCTGTTATTATGAGCATCTTTATTCCAGCCTCCGCAAATGTCGAAACCCATTGACGGGCATCAAAATCAGTAGGATTAAACCACTGTGGATCTTCTTGCCCATCCCCCCATTCACGGTCGGTAAAAGTGTTTATTCCAAAATGGCAAAAAGCTGTGTATTCCATATCCTGCCAGGCCAATTGCCTCTCGGATGGCGTAACATGGGCTGCTTTGATAGCAATTTCCTTAGGACTATCGTCAGGATCAATGCTAATAAAACTTCCGGATTCATATTTCTCCTGACAGCCCAAAAAAAGGACAGCTAAAAGAAGCAAAGTGAAAAATTTCTTCATAGTAGTAGTATTTAGCTTAGCGTATTATCCATTCGTCAATAAATATCCAGGCAGGTCCACCAGCTCCCGGATGCCAGTTTGGGCAAGTGATATTGCTCTGGGTTAAAAGTTTTAGATGCTTAATTTTCATGCTCTCCTCCAAAACAGCACTAAAGTCAAGTACATGAACACCACCTTTCTGCTGATCAGCAGTATTTTCAATTTCACTTATCAGTGTCCAGTCTAACCCATTTTCTGAACTGTAGTAACTCACTTTATCCGGCAGGAAAATCCAGCTTCTCTGATCCTGGAGCCAGGAGCTGCTCAGGTATTCAATTTCAGTCATTTCATCAAAGCTTATCACAGCTTCGCACTCAAATCCTTCGAACCCCAGCCAATTGTATGTCCAGGTAAGGAGTGGGCCCCGCAGACCATCCGTCAGGAGACTTTCATTACCACCTGCATATTTTTTTGAAGCAGGTGAAGTAAGAATAATCTTTTTGTCGAGAGCCAGGTGATCCTGCATGTCAGTAGACCACGATTTTTTGAGGCTTGAAAGATATTCATCAGGTGTTGTATGCCACTCTTTGAAGCGGGTTACTCCCTGAACATTAGCTAAACCCACCAGAGATTCTGCCATGTTGGGTATATCTGGATTCACGATCCATTGCCCCTTATCATCCCTGATATACATACCTCCTTCGGCTGTTCCCAGTCGGGTGGCAAGTTCAATTTTAGCATATAATAACGGTAGACGTGCAATTTTAACTCTTTTGAGGATGACAGAGTCTTTCTTTACGACCTTCTCTGCCTTATCAAACCATATATCATATTGCTCCATAAGCTCAGGATTCAGGTATGTATTCTGAGCATCGCAGGGATGCCCGAATATGCCCAATCCTGAACCAGAAGCTTCGAGTTCATCATGCATCTTATCAATGTACTTCCGGATATATTTTCCAGCTTTCCCATAATAAGCAGTCAGGAATTCGTCCATTAATTCTTGTACATCAGCATAAGGGTTCCAAAGTAGTTTTGAGATCAGGTATCCGCGCAATTCGGCAAACTCACCTCCAACTTCACGGTTACCCTGTTGGAAATGTTTGTCGGCATGATTCTCAACGAGGTATTGAAGGTTTGGCTGGAGTACACGCAGGTTTGGAAAAGGAGATACCAGATTTTCAAATTGAATCACATAATCCCACAGTAAAATATCGTTTGTAAGCTCAGCCCATCGTTCAATATCCTCTCTGAAGGATGCTGCACCCGGATCAGTCTCAATGGGCCGGCTACGGTTTAATTCTATGGTGCAGAGCATAATATTTACATTATCTCTGGGCTTGATTGTTTTCGGTGGACGACGAGTGTACTGATAAGAAAGTGTGGAAATCACTTTGTCGGGGAAACTATCAGCTATTGCATTCACATATTTCAATAATGATCCCATCGGGCTGCCTTCTTCCTCATCAATGGCACGGCACTTTTCACATTGACAGTAGCTTACATTATCATTCTGGCTTACCGACCAGTATGTTAAATCTGGTTTCTCCTCCATCGCTTTTCGGAGGTTTTCCACAGAGATTGCCAGGACATCAGGGTTGGTAAGGCAAAGTTGGGTAGCCACCCGATTACCATTTACTTCGGCAAAATATTCAGGATGCTCTTCATAATACTCATCAGGAGAAACCAGCTGATTAAAACTGTGACACCAGTATCCCCAATCAGGATGCCCACCTCCGGGCAGGTGATGGAGCTTATGCCAATCGGCATACATAGGATCCCAGGTATCCCGATAATGAGTAGACCGGAAGCTGATCACCGGCTCTTCACACCAATCAATATCATCCGGAATTCTGAGCTTTTTCATTGACTCCCAGTAGTCAACTTCAGAGCTTAATAGCCTTACACCCAGATACTTCTCTATAAAGCTGACAGCACCATAGAGGACACCTTTTTCTGAGTTGGAGGTAAAAAAGACTTTCTTCTCTTCGGTGAATATATAAAAGCCATCTGAAGTGAATTCGGGGATGTCACGATTGGAGAGATCAGCCAGTCGATTTGTTTTCCCGATGGATATTTCATACTCACTATCAGGAGCCCTGTCTCTTATTATCGGCAAATGAGTCTCCGTTGTTTTCTCAAAATAACGCTGCAGATAAGACGCAGCTTTAAGATCAGCTCGGGTAGCTTCAACCGGGATAATAATCTGATATTCTGTCTTTTGTTTCCTGGCCAATGTTAAAAAACCGCTTTTTTCACAAGCACTGATTACCAAAATTAACATGAGGACAAACATTGTTGCACTCAGCCTTCCTGAAAGATTAGTCAATGGATTTTGCATTTGCATATTTAAGATAAAGATCGCGGGACTGGTTTTGATCCGAAAACTCATTCGAAAATACGAAAATCGATCCAGACTTTCAGATTCTTTTTATATAGTCGATAATAAATTGGCCAGCTAATTCTGTACTAACAGGTTGATTTGGGAATAAATCTACAGTGCCAAAGCCTGTATCAAGAGCCTCTTCAACTGCCTTGACAATTATCCCGGCTTCATTCTTTAGAGAAAACTGTTTGTCAAGCATCATTGCAACCGACAAAATCATTCCGTATGGATTTGCAATATGCTTTCCAGAGGCCTGAGGGTATGATCCGTGAATTGGTTCAAAAACCGAGGTTTTATCACCAACTGATGCACTTGGCTGCAAGCCAATCGAACCAGGTAAAACACTGGCTTCATCCGTCAGGATATCACCAAACATATTTTCAGTTAAGATCACATCAAACTGATTTGGTCTGATAATCAACTGCATGGCAGCATTATCAACAAATAAATACTCCACTTCCACTTCAGGATACTCCGGAGCCAGTTCCTGAACAGTTTTTCTCCACAGTCGGGATGTTGCCAGTACGTTTGCTTTATCAACCAAAGTGAGTTTATTACGGCTATTACCTGCAAGGTCAAAAGCAATCCTGGCTGCACGAAGAATTTCATCTTTAGAATAGAGACAAGTGTCAACAGAATTCATTCCTTCCTCATCTATCTCACTGGGTTGACCAAAATAGATTCCTCCCGTAAGCTCCCGAACAACCATAAAATCTACTCCTTCAAGCCTGTCGGATTTTAAAGGTGACTTATCGAATAGGGACGGAAATGTTCTTACTGGTCGCAGGTTTGCATACAAACCCAGTTTTTTCCGCATTGCAAGGAGGCCTTGCTCAGGTCTTACCGTGGCAGAGGGATTATTATCGTATTTGGGATCACCGATTGCTCCAAATAATATTGCATCTGCATTGAGACAAAGTTCATGGGTATCATCGGGATACGGTATGCCTGTAGCATCGATCGCAGCTCCACCAATCAGGCCTTCCCGATAAATAAATTCATGATTATACTTTTCAGCTATTGTATTTAATACTTTCACTCCCTGGACCATAATCTCGGGTCCAATTCCATCACCGGATAAGAGGGCAATTTTAGCTTTCATAGGTTTTTTTTATCTCTTGTTCTCAAATGTTGCGATAATCTCATGCTGCTGTATCAGGTAATCAACCAGGTCAGTACCTTCCATCAGGCATTGCTTTCTAAAACTGCTTATTACAATTGGGAAAGCGATATTAGAGTTTGCTATTTCAACCAACTCACACTCAAGGCTGATTAATATTCTTTGATCCGGATTCTCCTGAATCATCGACACAATTTTAGAATAGTATTGATTCGGGATGTCGATCGGCAGTATACCATTATTCATGGCATTATTTCTAAATATATCGGCAAATCCCCGTGCCATAACCACCTTAAAACCATAGTCATGCAAAGACCATGCAGCATGTTCTCTTGATGATCCGCACCCAAAATTATGTCCGGCAAGAAGGATTTCAGCCTTCGGAATTTCCTTATTCAGTATAAAATCAGGATTAGGATTGCCATTCTTATCATACCTCCAACCGGTAAACAGATGCTCACCAAAGCCTTCACGGGTGGTGGCTTTTAAAAATCTTGCCGGGATAATTTGATCTGTATCGATATTATCTACCGGAAGAAGGATGGCCGGGGAATTGAATTTATTTATGGGTTTAAATGACATGGCTTGGATCGGGATTAGGGATTAGGGAATCGGGATCGGGAGTTGGGAGGCGGGAGTCGGGAGTCGGGATTAGGGAATCGGGAATTGTGATTTTGCCTGTTATGGCTGCATACGCGGTGCTTACCGGGCTTGCAAGAAAGGTTCTTGAGCCTGGCCCCTGACGTCCTTCGAAATTCCTGTTTGAAGTTGAAATACAGTATTTACCTTCCGGTACTTTATCTTCGTTCATAGCCAGACAAGCTGAACATCCTGGCTCTCTGAGTCCGAATCCGGCTTTCTCAAGAATTTGATCAATACCTTCAGCTTGTGCTTGTTTCAATACCTGTTGTGAACCAGGTACAATCCATGCTATAACATCAGGAGATTTTTGCTTTCCTTCAACAATCCTTGCAAATTCCCTAAGGTCTTCAATCCTTCCATTAGTGCAACTACCAAGAAAAGCATAATCAATTTTCTGACCAGCCATCGCTTGTCCGGATGTCAGTCCCATATACTCCTGAGCGGCTTGTACTTCAACATCAACTGCACCATTTTCATCTTTTACTTCGGGAACATTAGCAGTGACAGGAATCGCCAATCCCGGATTGGTTCCCCAGGTAATCATCACCGGAATATCTTCAGCTTTAAAGAAGTATTCATCATGAAACTCTGCATCAGGATCAGTTGTGAGCATTTTCCATTTTTCCAGACTATTATTATAATCTTCCTCTTTGGGAGCGAACTTCAGGTCACGTACATATTCAAAAGTTGTTTCATCGGGTTGAATAAGGCCTCCACGGGCTCCCATTTCGATACTCATATTACACAGGGTCATCCGGCCTTCCATACTCATTGAACGAATAGCAGATCCACAGAATTCGACAAAGTGACCTGTGCCACCACCTGTTCCAAGCTTGCTAATGACATAAAGCGCCACATCCTTTGCTGTTACATTTTTGGGCAGCTGGCCATTTATCTCGATTTTCATGTTCTTCGGCTTCCTTTGAAGAACACACTGGGATGCCAAAACCATTTCTACCTCTGATGTTCCAATACCGAATGCAACAGCCCCAAAAGCTCCATGAGTTGAAGTATGGCTGTCGCCACATACAACTGTCATGCCCGGCAGAGTAAGACCCAACTCAGGGCCAATAACATGAACAATACCATTCCATTCATGCCCTAATTCAAACAGGGAAATGCCAAAATCCTCACAATTCTTACTCAGTGTGGATATCTGGGCTGCCGAAGCTGGCTCAGAAATAGGCAGATGTTGATTAAGGGTAGGAACATTATGATCTGCAGTTCCAAAAGTCCGTTCAGGTCTGAAAACCGAAACCTCCCGCTGCCGTAAACCATCAAATGCTTGTGGGCTGGTTACCTCATGAATATAATGCCGATCAATATATAACACTGAAGATCGGTCTTCGAGAGTAGAAACTTCATGAGCATCCCATATTTTATCAAAGATTGTTTTACTACTCATTTAATACTCATTTTTGATACTGCATCAACCACAGCTTTGACTGAAGCAGTAATTATATCGACATCTGCACCAAAACCATACAATGGTCTGTTCTCAGCAAATATTTTCACATGTACTTTCCCAACATCATCACTTCCCCTGGTAATGGCCTGAATCAGAAATTCATCCAACACAAAGTCACTTGTTATAATTTTCTTCACCGCATTCATGCAAGCGTCAATAGGGCCATTTCCTTCAGCGGTTGCCATTCGTGCGGCACCCATAACATCAAGATGAACAGTTGCCATAGGGATAGTGGATTTACCTGCAACCACCTGAAGAAGTTTTAACTTAACTGACTGGTCTGCTGTAGCCCCATTACCAATAAGCATCAACAGATCCTCATCTGACAATTGTTTCTTTTTATCGGCAAGGATCAAAAACCTGTCATAAATTTTTACCAATTCATCTCCATTAGGATCATGTCCGAGGCGATTCAGATGGTGTTTTAAAGCTGCTCTGCCGCTTCTGGCAGTCAGTACTAAAGCCGATTCATCCACTCCCACCATGGCAGGTTCAATAATCTCATAATTCTCCCGGTTCTTTAATACTCCATCCTGGTGTATTCCCGACGAATGGGCAAAAGCATTTCTTCCTACAATGGCTTTGTTTGCCTGAACCGGCATATTCATAAGTGAGGAAACCAGTCTGCTGGTTTCCATGATCTTTTGGGTTTGAATACCTGTATCAAAAGGAAGATCTTTTCTTGTATGTATTGCCATTACTACTTCCTCAAGAGAAGTATTTCCCGCTCGCTCTCCAAGTCCGTTAATTGTTACTTCCACCTGGCGAGCTCCATTAACTATCCCTGCCAATGAGTTGGCAGTGGCCATTCCGAGGTCATTATGACAGTGGGTTGAAAGTATCGCTCTGTCAATTCCCCTGACATTCTCCATAAGAAAGCGGATTTTTGCACCGTATTCATCCGGCAGGCAATAACCTGTTGTATCAGGTATATTAATAATTGTAGCCCCTGCTGCGATTACAGCCTCTACCACCTTGGCCAGATATTCATTATCTGACCGTCCGGCATCTTCGGCATAAAACTCCACTTCAGGAACGAGGTTGCGAGCCAGTTTTACTGCCTTAACAGCCCGCTCAATAATCTCATCTTCGTTTGAATTTAGCTTAAGCTTTATATGGTAGGGTGAAGTACCAATACCTGTATGAATTCGGGCATTCCTGGCAAATTTAAGTGCATCGGCCGCCACTTCAATATCTTTGGCTACTGCACGGGTCAGGCCGCAAACAGTTGTATCGCTTACTGTTTTACAAATCTCCTGAACTGCTTCGAAGTCACCCGGACTGGATACCGGAAATCCGGCTTCAATAACATCCACTCCCAGGACTTCAAGTGCTTTAGCTACCTCAATTTTTTCGATTGTATTCAGCTGGCAACCTGGTACTTGTTCTCCATCACGGAGAGTAGTGTCGAATATATAGAGTTTATCTGACATGGTAATCTTAATATAAACTATGAGGGAAAACTTAATACTCAGGATTCAGTTTTCAGTTTTCAGTTTTCGGTTTTCAGTTATCAGGAAGAAGGAAATAGTATTACGGTCTTAATTTTCTTACCTGGGTTCCTGTTTGCCAGATCTCTGAATCGCGTAATTCTTTGAGTTCTTCGTCGAGTTTTTTACGGTAATCAGGATCCTGACCTTTTTTGATGGCGATCTCTGCTTCCCTGCCTGATGCCACGCTATCATAAAGATCATCAAATACTGGCTCTACAGCTTCTCTGAATTTATGTCTCCAATCAAGAGCACCCCTCTGGGCAGTCGTGGAACAGTTTGCGTACATCCAGTCCATTCCATTTTCAGCCACGAGGGGCATCAGACTTTGGGTCAATTCCTCTACTGTTTCATTAAAGGCCTCAGAAGGACTATGTCCATTCTTCCGCAGGCAATTATACTGGGCTTCAAAAACACCAGCAATCGCACCCATCAGCACACCACGTTCACCGGTAAGATCGGAGTAAACTTCTTTTTTGAAATCAGTTTCAAAAAGGTATCCTGAGCCGATTCCAATTCCCAGGGCGATTACTCTTTCAAATGCTTTTCCAGTTGCATCCTGAAAAATAGCAAATGAGCTGTTTAGTCCCTTTCCTTCGAGAAACAGACGGCGAAGAGAGGTTCCTGATCCTTTTGGTGCGACCAGAATCACATCTACATCTTTTGGTGGAATGATTCCGGTTTTTTCATTGAAAGTAATTCCAAAACCATGAGAAAAATACAATGCTTTTCCAGGGCTAAGATGCTTCTTAACTGTAGGCCAGGCATCGATTTGTCCTGCATCCGACAGGAGAAACTGAATCACTGTTCCTTTTTCACAAGCCTCTTCAATCTCGAATAAATCTTCTCCTTCTTTCCAGCCATCATTGACGGCCTTATCCCATGATTTGCCACCTTTTCTCTGACCAACAATCACTTTAAAGCCGTTATCTTTGAGTGTCAAAGCCTGACCAGGTCCCTGGATACCATAACCAAGAACTGTAATAGTCTCATCTTTTAGTACTTCGCGAGCTTTTGCCAAGGGAAATTCATCCCGTGTGGTAACTTTTTCAAGTACACCACCAAATTCAATTTGTGCCATTCTTTAAACTATCTATGATGCGTATTGTATATGATTTTCAATCTGTTTACTAATGTCAGGTTGCTCAGCTGAAAATGCCTGAAGCACTTCGACCTGCTTCTCGAGTTGCTTAACAATTTGCTTAATTGTTCGGGCATCTGTTAAAACCACCATTGAGATAGCGGCAATTCCTTTCATAGCTGATTCAGCCACTTTCAGGCTCTCGATATTAATTCCTCTGCGGGAAAACACCATTGCCACGCGGCTTAGCAAGCCAACACGGTCTTGTGCAAGTGTTGTCACTAAAAATTCTCTTTTCATATTATCAGGTTTTTAGTAGTGCTCTGAATTACACCTATTCTACTATTTAAGTATCATATCAGTTACCGCGGCCCCCGGGGGTACCATTGGAAACACATTTTCTTCATTTTCCACAACAACCTCCAGAAGGAAGGCTCCGGGATAAGCAAAAGCTGCCTCAACTTTAGTATCGAGATCCTCTCTTTCATTTACCCGATCGGCCTTAATTCCACAAGCCTCCGCCAGTTTAACAAAGTCGGGGTTCTTAAGTTTAGTGGAAGCGTACCTGGAATCAAAAAACAACTCCTGCCATTGCCTCACCATACCTAGGTATCCATTGTTAAGGACAATTATTTTCACCGGCAATTCTTCCTGGGCAATGGTTACAAGCTCTTGCATAGTCATCTGTAGCCCCCCATCACCGGTAAATGCTACAACCTTTTTATCAGGGCATCCCAACTGGGCCCCAATAGCTGCAGGTAAGCCAAATCCCATAGTACCCAGACCACCTGAAGTAACAAATGTGCGAGGAGAGGCAAATGGGAAATACCTGGCTGCTTTCATTTGATGCTGTCCTACATCAGTAATAACAATTGCCTGGTCACCTGCCGAATGAGCCACCTTTGTGATGGCTTCACCCATTTGAATTTTTCCATCAACAGGATGGAGGTCCTTCTGAAAAACCTCCTTTTGTTCCTCCTGCAGTTTCAGCATAAACCCGGCTATCCAATCAGAATGGTCATTATTCTCTAATAGTGGCAATATGCTATGTATGAACGATTTTGCATCAGCCTCCACTTCAAGATCAGTATCCATATTCTTTCCCAGTTCAGTCGGATCAATATCTACATGAATAATCCTTGCCTGTCGCAAATATGTTGATACTGTTGAAGTAACCCGGTCGTCAAAGCGCATACCAATAGCTATGACCAAATCTGTTTCTCCTGTCATAATGTTTGGAGCATAATTGCCATGCATCCCTAACATCCCCATGTAAAGAGGATGAGACACAGGTAATGCTGACAGTCCAAGCAATGTTGAGGCTGCCGGCATACCTGATCTCTCCACAAACAACTTAAGTTCTTCTTCGGCTTTTGACAAAATTATTCCCTGACCAAAAAGCAACATTGGTCTGGCAGCCGTATTGATCCATCTGGCTGCCTTGTCAACCTGCTCAGGAAGCGCCTGAAATTTCGGTATATACGTTCGTAATGAAGTACACGATTCATAGTTAAAAGACATTTTTGAACTAAAAACATCTTTGGTGAAATCAATCAGAACAGGACCTGGACGGCCTGAATTGGCGATATAAAAAGCTTTAGCCATTATTTCAGGAATATCTTCTGCTTTTGTCACCTGTGTATTCCATTTTGTGACGGCCATACTCATGGTCAGAATATCGGTTTCCTGGAAAGCATCAGTACCGACCAGACTACTAATAACCTGACCTGTAATGCAGACCAAAGGAGTAGAATCCATATAAGCATCTGCCAAACCAGTTAAAATATTGGTTGCCCCTGGTCCGGAGGTCGTCAGGCAGACTCCTGTTTTCCTTGTCACACGAGCATAACCCTGGGCAGCATGAATAGCTCCCTGTTCGTGGCGTGTTAGTATATGCCTGAAACATCCATCATATTGATGCAGAGTATCATAAAAAGGCATAATAGCACCTCCCGGATAACCAAAAAGAGTACTGACACCTTCTTCAAGGAAGCTCAACAAAATGGCTTCTGAACCTGTCACATTTTTCGTGTTTCTCAGTTTTTTTGTTGCTGAATCTTTGTAATCAGACATTTCTTCGATTATTTGAGATTTTGAATTCGTTTATATCATTCTAACTGCACCCTGATCGGCTGAGCTAACAAAATAGGCGTATGCTTTAAGCGCCTTACTTACTTTGCGATCTCTATCCGGGCTATATCCGGCAGGAGAATTATCCTTTGCAATTCTTCTATCATCTAATTCTTCATCATCAATGATTAATTGAATCCTTCTGTTCGGAATATCTATTTCTATAATATCACCTGTTTCAACCAGGGCTATGACACCTTTTGCAGCTGCCTCCGGCGAAACATGTCCAACAGATAATCCGGCAGTTCCACCAGAGAATCTTCCATCAGTTACCAAAGCACAACTATCTGCTAATCCTTTTGATTTGAGATAAGATGTGGGATACAGCATTTCCTGCATACCAGGACCACCTTTGGGTCCTTCATATACAATAAAAACTACCTCACCTGATTTCACCTCATCATTTAAAATGCCATCGACGGCTTCATCCTGAGAGACAAATACTCTGGCTTTTCCTTTAAACACCCGCATATCTTCAGGTACGCCAGCAGTTTTTACCACGCATCCCTTTTCGGCCAGATTACCAAATAAAACGGCCAGACCCCCATCCAGGGAATAGGCATATTGAACTGATCTGATACAGCCATTCTCCCGATCATCATCTAATGCTTTGAACTGATTATTTTGAGAAGCAAACTGTAGATTTCTTGAGCCAAATCCGGGAGCTGAGAGGTATAAGTCCCTGATCTCATCTGAACAATCAGGTGAGCAGATATCATATTCTTTCAAGGCCTCACCCAGTGTTTTATAGTCCAGTCTTGGCACATTCACTTCAAGCAACCCGGCCTTATTCAGCTCAACCATAAGAGCCATTATGCCACCCGCCCGATTTACATCCTGCATATGATATTTTGAGCTTGGCGCCACTTTGCAGAGATTAGGGGTTTGTTTAGAAAGTTTGTCAATATCATCCAGAGTAAAATCTATCTTGCCTTCATGCGCTATTGCCAGGAGGTGGAGAATCGTATTAGTTGATCCGCCCATAGCGATATCCACTTTCATTGCATTCCTGAATGAATCCCGATCGGCTATTTTTCGTGGAAGAACATTCTCATTGCCTTTCTGATAATAGTCATACGTACTATCAACAATGATTTTGGCCGCTCTTGTAAACAATTCCTTTCTCCTTTGGTGAGTTGCCACTACTGTTCCGTTTCCCGGCAGTGCCAAACCCAGAGCTTCAGCCAGGGAGTTCATCGAATTAGCTGTAAAAAGACCGCTGCAAGATCCACAACTTGGACAAGCGTGCTGCTCTAACTTTTCGAGGGTTTCATCATCAACATTGGGATCACCTGCCGCAACCATTACATCCACCAGGTCATAATCAACTCCGGCAATATGTCCGGCTTCCATTGGTCCACCAGACACAAATATTGTTGGGATATTCAGGCGCATTGCAGCCATCATCATACCCGGAGTGATTTTATCGCAATTGGAGATACATACCATGGCATCTACACAATGGGAATTGCACATATACTCAACACTATCAGCGATCAGATCCCGGGAAGGCAGGGAATACAACATTCCATCATGTCCCATGGCGATACCATCATCAATCGCAATGGTATTAAATTCTGCAGCGAAACAACCCAGTTGTTCAATCTCCTTCTTCACCAATTGCCCCACCGAATGCAGATGGGTGTGTCCGGGTACAAACTGTGTAAATGAGTTCACAACAGCAATCACTGGTTTGCCAAAATGATTATCCTGCATGCCGTTTGCCCTCCAAAGGCTTCTGGCACCAGCCATTCGTCTCCCCCCGGTTGAGGTTTGAGATCGCAGTTCGATTTTATATTCTTGATTCTTCATTTTCAGTCAAAAAAAAGCCTCCCCTGCTCTGGGAAGGCTTTTCAGTGTTTTGCCTGTTCTTACGCAGGCACTGTATGACCTTCCCGGTTCAACTTATTCACCACAAGGAGAATAATCACATTGATCAGAATAATGTCGATGTTCAGGAAATACAGCTTGCTCATCATCATGGTAAAAAATTAACCCAAAAAAAAGCCCCTCTCACTCTGAGAAGGGCCTGTATTTTTATTGCGCAGCAACGTTCCCCTCTCAGCTTCTCCACGTAATGAGGAGGTGCATAAACAAGAAAGAAATAATGTTGATACCGTAATTCATTTTATTCGTTTGTGTCGCCACAAAGATAGTCGAGGATTTTTTAAAAATGCAAACAAATAAGCATGTTTTTTTACCCCACCCCACTTACATGCCTGTGTATCAGGCCAAAAAATTTACTTCTACAGTCGACTAAAGGGATTTTAATGCATCCACCTTCATCTCGTTGCCAATCATTCCCAGCATTTCAGGCGTGATTTTACCTTTCAGATATACAATGGCATTATCATCTGATCCGCCAGCAATAACCAACAATTCCTTTCTATTTCTGGATCTTTCTCTTATATAGATTGCAACATCCTCATTGTCACTCCGTACTGCCAACATTTCCTCGAAAGAATTTGCCTTGAATTTTCCCATAATCTCATCCACAAGATTAACATCATGGAATCTCTCACTATCTTCAAATGCCAGAACTTTAATTTTGTTAACGCTTCGGAGCATTTTAGCGGTTTCTTTATCATCAACAAACCAGGAGGCAAAATCCATCACAATACCTGGTATTGTAATGCGGGTAACGCCCTCTTTATGACCATATTTACAGAAAGCTTTTCTCACCGATGCTGGCTGAGCGACTGACAATGCAGGAATAGCAACACACAGGAGTATTAAGACATATTTTTTCATAATAAAAAGATTTTATAAGTATGACGATTCAACACCCTGTATGTTACAAAATAGAAGGAAGCAACAGTAAACTTTCTCAACCCACTCTTCACCACTCACATCTCAGATTTCACCATTCACTATTCAGGGACCCTGATTACAATTTTTGTTCCCGCAGGATTTTTATTTTCATCTATCAAATCTTCTATTTCCTGCCGGATTCTTCTTTTGAAAAGTTGGTCAAAGAGGTCATATTGTTGATTTAGAATTGCCAAACCCTTGCCAGTGTTGTTTTTCAGTACTTCTTTTGAGCCATTGTTTACTATTGATCGTCCAACTCCATTATCCCAAATAGTTATTTTGCTACAATTCTTATCTGCGATGATAATCACCTTCACATATCCACCCCTTTCAGTTGGCAGAAGGCCATGCTTAATTGCATTCTCCACATGGGTATGAATCATCATTTTGGGGATCCTCAGGTTCATATCCACTTCACCAGATACTTCTTCATCGTAAATAATTGGTACATCAAATCGTAGTTTCTGCAGCTCAATATAGTGGTGCACAAAGCCCAATTCATCATATAATTTGACAGCTGGCTGATCAGACATCTCCAATTGGCTGCGGATCAATTTTGAAAAATGATGAGTAAAAGACTCAACTCCCTCATTATCATTATTGATCGATAAATAATTAAGGACATTCAGAGCATTAAATGTAAAATGTGGATCGAGTTGATTTTTGATAGATTGTAATTGAAGCGTATTAATCTGGTGACGCAATATCTCTTTTTCACCACTTTGTTTTCGCTGGATCCATTTAAAAACGTATGCCAAAGCATAAAAAGCCCCAACCAGGCCCAATAGCAGTAACCATTTTAAATAGTGGAAATAGTTTTTATGGATAGTGAAATAGGTGATTATATCCCCATGATGATAGTATCCAACAAAACCTCTATTCCCATTAGTGACTCCAATGCTTTCAATTTGACTCTCTCCATAGCCTGTAGGTATTGTTGTCATCAATTTACCAGCTGAATCGACAATTACCCACTCATGGCTAACAAAATCTCTCATAATAATTTCATCTGTTCCATCATCATCCAAATCCAAAATATAAATAATTCCAGACTTCTGTTTGTTAAATGTTTCCTTTGATAAAAAATTTAAATCAAGATCATAAAACACTAAATCGCCTTCATGGGAAGGTATAACGATTTTCGATTCTTCTTTGGATTTCAAAATGTTCATTCTTGT
The DNA here is from genome assembly GCA_018669475.1 of Bacteroidota bacterium. Lineage (GTDB taxonomy): Bacteria > Bacteroidota > Bacteroidia > Bacteroidales > UBA12481 > JABHCC01. The sequence goes on from JABHCC010000183.1 coordinate 19,998, forward strand.
ACCAGGATTTTGAACCCTTTCGCCAATCTTGTCGCGTATTATGATCTCATTCAAATTCTTTGTCTCAAACAAATAGCTTTCGTAGTCCTCAGGGCCACTGTGTGCCATCAATCCAGCTAATTCAGTTTTCCCATCTCTTTCTACAGGATATACACACAATGTTGTAAAAGGCCCTGGAAAACCCTTCACATCATTGATTAGCTCAAGTTTGTCATTAAAAACCATTAACCAGGCCGTATGATCCGGGTATTCCCACATTGCCTCATCGTGAATATTCTTACCTGAACCAATTTTTCCGCTTATTTCAAGTCTGCCATCTTGATCGTGGTCAAATAATACAAGGGAACTCGGTGAGTTCCCATAAGAGGGTGAGCGCCTCACAGTTTTATTGTCGATATCTATAGCATACAATCCTCTTGGATCAATGAACTTATATCTACCAAACAGTGAGCAAACCAATTCCAGGTTTCCATTACCAGACCAGTCAACAAGTTTCATATCGTTCCTTTCCAGCTCAAAATTTAAAAGATATTCATCTGGAATTTCATATACCTTGATTTTTGCATTGTGAGATTGACAATCCTCACAAAAAGGGATGATAATATTCAGATACACATTTCTCCCTTCCACAATTAGAGAAAACAATTCTGCCTTCCCATCTTGATTATAATCACCTATGAAACATTTCGTTTGCAAATAATTAAGCTCACCGTCTATATTATATTGGTCTTTAATATTCCCGTTTGACAACAGAACTAAGTGAGAAAGACGTTGTGATTCCTCATTATAAAAAGATTTGATCATCTCATCTAAGCCATCACCATCCAGGTCATAAAATTGGATATGAGCATTCTCTTCTGGGGATCTGGCATTAAAAATCAGCTCAGCCACATAAGGATCAGGTTTAAAAGGAATCATGAAAAATACAACAGAACCCAAAATAATGGCAATAAACCAGCTATTTAGAAATACCTTCTGTAGTTTTTCAGGCAATGGCATAGGCGAGTAAAGTATATTAACCGAAGGTATACAAAAAGGCTGGATTCTCATCCAGCCCTTTTTTATTACCTAATAACCAAGGTTTGTCGCCTTAGCTCAGCCCCATTAAGTACCGATAAAAAGTACATTCCTGGTTTTGGATCCGGCAGTTTCAATTCATGAATAAAAGAACCAGCTGGTAAATTCAATTCTTCATAGTATACTGTTTGCCCAAGTACATTTTTGATCACCAATACGGAATGATCATCTTCCATCAGGCAACCTTGTACTGTAAATGCACCTGTATTTGGATTAGGGTAAACCTTAATGTCAAACTCTTCATAGCCAAATCCAACTGGTTTGCCGTCACCACAGTCACCCAGTATAGCACCTTTAGCCAGATGTGCGGGAACCGCATTTGGACTGACACAGATTGTGTGTGGATTCTTGTCGTTTACACATAGAAGAACTTTATCATTCTTTTTGCCGCAGTGTACGTCGGTGACTTCTACCCAAAACTCAGTCGATATTTCACAGCCCTCTGCATCATGGATTATTAGTTGATAGCTGGCTGATTCTGTAGGATTAACTGTGATTGAAGAAGTAGTTTCACCCGTCGACCACAGGTAGCTAAATGGTTCTGCTCCAGACAATATTTCTGGACAGAATATTGTTGCAGTCTCTGTTGGTTGATAACCCAGGAAAATCTCATAGGTATCTGGATCGGCTAATTGCAGTGCTGAACATCGGTTATAGCCATAGACCTCAACATCATCAATCATCCAGAAATCCCTCACAGAACCGTTCCAATAAAACCTGAACATGACCTCTGATTGGTTATGGGCAATATCTGTTACATTCATCTCAACAATCTCAACTGGATCACCGTGAATCTCACTGGCTATTCTATCATTTTTAACATCATAATCCATCCATGATTGACCACCATTATTTGACACTTGCAATAACATGCTTGCGCTTTCATCACAGCAATGCCTGAAGCTTTGCTCAAATTTTATGACCACGATGTCCAAAGCTGAACAATCAAAGACCGGGCTTTGTGCATAGGCATTAATTGGATAATAGGTGTTAATATTAGGTGCAGGTGAATTGTATTCATCTGCTGGTAGTACTAGAAATCCTGTTGAGCCAGTAGTTGATGCTAAGGGTGGTTGATTCGTATGATTACCTCCAATATGGTCATTTCGAATTATCCAATCAAATCCTTGCCCGCCAAGATCAACAAATGTCCAACCCTCATTAGATTTCATTCCAAACAATGTGAAACTTGCCTGCAATACTGGTATTATGGGAGCTACCATTCCCAGAACAAAAACTGCATTGTCTCTAATTATTGTTTTCTGAGTGAATTCATTGCCTACAGTTAATGCCACGTTATAATAACCATGGGAATTGTAACGAATATAACCAGGATTCTTTTGGGTTGAAGTGGCAGGGTTGCCACCTTCAAACTCCCAAAGCCATGATTCAATTATGCCGGCTGATTTGTCTTGAAAGGATACACTCCGCCCTTGGAAGATATTTGGATTAGCCACCTCAAAATCCGGATAGACTTGTGTACCTGTGGTCTCTACAGTAAATACAAAAGGCATTTCATCATTGACTGAGGTAAAGTACTTAGGCCAGAAAATCAACATTGATTCATCTTTTTTGAGTGCAACAGAAAGAGAGGAAGAAGCTCGATTATATGGACAAATCTCCCATTCATCGTCATCATGTCCAACAATAAATTCTCCTCCGCATTCTGTATACAGTTCCATATACGTGTCATATGAGTACACATAAGGATCTGTAGTATTCCCAGGATGGCAAGTACTAACGGTCACATACTGATCAAATTCAGCTGTATACTGATAAATAGTATTCTGGCTGGGTGCTACATTCTCGCCAATATGGGCTATATCAGTGACTATACAATCAACACCAAAACCTTCAACTTCTACTTCTTTCGTGAATTCTCCATTGGGACCATACGTGATACGCAGAATTTCAATCTTTTCTCCCGGAGTATCTGGCCTGAAACTAATAGGTACTTTATAATCCTCATACACTTGAGGATTCAATGGTTCATATCCAGCTACTGAAAATTCTTGTAGAGCTTCCGCTCCAATTGTGAAATTCATGCCACTAACAACTTCAATACTTTTGACCTCCAAATCACCTATGCTTGCGTTCCAAATACGAACATCAAGAGGTTTAGAAGTATTTGTCAGAGAGTAGTCAAAATCGCCTTTCACCGAAACAACAGAGATTTCAGGACCTGGCTCTGATTGAAAACAAATATTATCGATTCCCCAATATATGTATTCATCATTGTTAGATTCCATTTCCCACTTACACCAAATGGTTTGGTTGACATAGGCATTTAAAGAAACACTTTGATAACGCCATGGATCACCTTGAAAGGCATCAGGTATTTGATCTGAGGTATATCCTAATATTTCCACAAAATCAACACCATTTGTGGAAACTAATAATTTCCTGGGACTCGAACTTGTACCCATGTAATTGAATTCTGAATATGAGTTTTCCTGCCAGCTTACCACAGGGTTCTCTCCTGTCACTAAAATCCGTGGTGAAACAAAACTGGAGGGAGCCCTTACACCATCAACTACCATTCGGTTGCGCATGTACATCATAAGAGAAATGTCAGGACTTTGAAACCAAACATCAGCATTACCAACAAATATTGATGAATTCCAGGAAACAGTTCCACTCCATCCTTCTGGCACAATTTCTCCAGTAAGTCCCAAATTAAATGTTTCAATCAAATTCATTCCAATAATGGGACTGGTGGTGCCAGAAAGAGTGCATTCAATCTCCTGGTCATTACCATAATTTACCATTATCACACCTGCCTGTCGATCTTCGTTTGTTGGACAAAAACCAACAAAAATATCCAATGTTTCGCCAGGTGAAAGCTGATATGGTAATTCCGGTAAATTGGAAACGGAATAATCAGATGAAGATTCCGGAGTGATTTCAATTGATGTAATACTTGTGCTAATTATTCCACTATTGATAATATAAGCGTGGCTTGTGCTACAAACTCCTGGGATGGTTCCTGAAATCTCAAGGAATTCCTGGTCAAAAGAAAGAGATTCATCACCAATACAGAAATCATCAATTAACCAATAGGCGT
>JABHCC010000184.1 GCA_018669475.1 Bacteroidota bacterium
CAGAATCTACTTATTGGTCATGAGATGGGCTGGCATTTTGCCGATTTCTTTCTCCGTGTGATGCCGATTACCCTACCTGTATTAATCGTTGGTTTAACAACTGCTGTATTGCTCGAGAAGTTTAAAATATTTGGATATGGAGTAGACATTCCAACAAATGTTCTTAATATACTCAAAGAAAACTCTGACAAGCAAGAAGCCGCAATGACAAATCAATTCCGTGCAAAGCTTATTATTCAGGCTGTTGCAGCGGTTTGGCTGATTATCGCACTGGCTCTTCACCTGGCTGAAGTTGGAATTATTGGTTTATCAATAATTGTGATTCTTACTGCGTTCACCGGAGTTACTGAAGAGCACCAGATTGGACACGCTTTTGAAGAAGCACTTCCCTTTACCGCATTGCTTGTGGTCTTTTTTGCTATTGTTGCTGTAATACATGACCAGCATTTATTCAAGCCGGTTATTAATTTCGTTTTATCACAGGAAGGGAGGGAGCAGCTTGTTGCCTACTATCTTGCCAATGGCTTTCTTTCTATGCTCAGTGACAACGTTTTTGTTGCTACCGTATATATCTCTGAAACGAAAGCAGCTTTTGAATCAGGAGCTTATGGTCTTTCTCAGGATCAATTCAATAACCTTGCGGTTGCTATTAACACCGGAACCAACATTCCTAGTATAGCTACACCAAACGGACAGGCAGCATTCCTATTCCTGCTTACTTCAGCATTGGCACCACTACTACGTCTTTCTTATGTAAGAATGGTAATTATGGCTTTGCCTTATACAATTGTATTGACAATAACTGGTTTGATTGCAACATACTACATGCCTGAAATTCAGGAATGGATGCATAATATATTTAATATCTCTTTCCACTAAAAAGACATCTTTGTCGGGTAAAGCCCCTTGAGATACTATTTCAAGGGGCTTTATTTGATTTCAGGCTCCATAGCAGCATCTAACAGTTCCTGAATGCTTGAATGATATAATCCAACCACCGTATCAGCTGCCCCATAATATATTTTTACATCACTATCCGACAGGGCAAATCCCTCATCATCAAAATCTTCAACTACCCAGCCCGAAGGGAAACAAACGTTAGGCACCTGACCGGCAAGCTCCCAAATTTCTCTTGGTTCAAGTATATTATGTCTGCAACGACCAATTACTTTAGAAGGATCCTGTAAATCGAGTAGCATTACACCACCCTGATATATGTTTGCAGATCCAAAATGCCCCGCTACACCATGATAAACGTGTAGCCAACCCTTGCGCGTCTTGACAGGAGGAGGTCCTGAACCAATAAACTCATCCCAATAATGGAATCTTCCCGAGATTAAAGGAGCAAGCTGCTTCCAGTTTATCAAATCATCCGATTCAGATAGCCATATTGTTGTGCCTGAAGTAGGTCCTGAATCATGCTGTGATTTATTTGGGCGATCCATCCTCATATACTTCCCATTTACTTTTTCGGGAAAAAGTACACCATTCCGAATATCTTCATTCGAAGCAATGCCAAGAAATTCAAACTCATTAAAATCTTTTGTGCTCCCTACCCCTAACTGACATCCGCCTTCCATATCCATGGCGAACATTATGTAGTACATTTGATCAATCTTAGAAATCCGGGCATCATAAATGTGATAAACCCTGTCGCTTACATTTTCAATTCCTTTGAAATGAACGATTTCTTTCCTAACTGAAAAGTCAACTCCATTATCGCTTTCAGCCAATACCAGATAAGTCTCTCTCGACCTGGCTTGTGTCCTCAGCATCAGGAGATATTTGTCTCCGAACTTTATCGCTCCAGGATTAAAAACAGATGTGGCATCAACAAGATTAGGCTGAATATTGGGAACATCAGCCCGGGTTAAAATTGGATTTTTTTTATTTCTATGCATGGTTTTTGGTCGTTAGTCAATAGTCCTTGGTCGTTAGTCAATAGTCCTTGGTCGTTAGTCAATAGTCCTTAGTCGTTAGTCAATAGTCCTTGGTCGTTAGTCGTTGGTCGTTGGTCTGTCCCCTAGGATTACCTGGACTGATATGCTTTGTTTAGTTTCAAGTTTGATAATATTTCCTGTTATGGATTTGCCATTGACAAGAATAGTTTTTACTCCTCATTCAACAGCTTCAGGATTCAGTACTTCAATATCATAGCGTGTTCCTCTGAATATCCTTTGTGCTTTAAATGATTTCCAGTGCGTTGGAATAACAGGATCGATCAGCAATCCTGAATAGTGAGGGCGGATCCCCAGAATATAATCAAAGTTAATGCGAAACATCCAGGCAGCCGTCCCTGTTTGCCATGAATGAGATG
>JABHCC010000185.1 GCA_018669475.1 Bacteroidota bacterium
CAGCATTAGGCATAGAAAACGCCCATAATGAAAGACCGAAAATAAAGAATGTTGGTGTATACAAATAAATGAGCCGTATCATTATGTGTATCTGCTTGTTATGGCGGTTTATCATTCGAGTCGTAATAAACTCACGCTAGATGAAAACGAAACAGCTCAATGTGCTGAGTATTTTGCTGGATCTGATCAGCCCAAACCAGATGAAAGTGTTTTAATCCATGTTCAGGATTGCTTCCATTGCAAATCATCAATTCTTGAAACTGTGGAGATCATATTGCTATTAGCTGATTTATATGATTCTTCAGCAGCCCTTCCACAAAGTTGCTCACCTTGTTGTTTAATGCAATGTGCCTTTGTATCCCGATCCAGCTTCTGTGCACACTCAGTCTTTGATGCAGCGGACTGAGAAGCCATCTCCTCGGAGGTATTGGTACCTATCAACACCATCATTTATGTCAGACAGTTTTCGATACCAAGCGTTGGATAATTCTATTGGAGAGGAAGTCCAAAATCGTGCGGATCTGCCAAGACCTTCAAAACCCTGCCCGTCATTACGTCGGCCTCCTGGTGTGGCATTGAAACCTTTTTCATCAGTACCATTACCCCTTTCCCCCCATCCGGCATTCGATTTTATTTTTTTTCCTGCACCGCCTGATGTCCGTGATCCGGATTTTTCAAGATCTGATTCACTCATGCCTAAATAGCTCTCCAGTACTTTCCATTCTTCATCTGAAGGTAGGTGCCAACCGGCCGGGCAGGCTGATATAGCAGCAGCCCAATTATAGAGTGTTCCAAAAACTGTATAATTTTCTGTTTCAGTAGCTTCTGATATGCTACTGCCTTCATATCCATATACATAGTAGCACGGTTCAATATCTGCTCTAACATTTGAGTTAATAACGGAAGGAAGATAAGCCAGATTCTTGGTCATCCAGGTTTGACTTCCAATCTCAATGTAACCATATCTTGTGCTATCCCTGGGATCTTTGAAGGATCCATCAGCTGTTATAAATGATACCAGATTGCCATAATATTTAACATTTAATGCTGTAATAAGGTATGCACGGACAAAGTATTTTGCATTGGTTTCAAGATCATGTAACTGGCAAGTAAATTTGCCTATTCCATCTCCGCCTATGATTTTATTATCAGATAGTAAAGGATCTCCAGAAGTATTCCAGCAAAAGCCTCTTTCGACCAATTCATCTTCCCGCTCCGGGTATATTACATTGCCGTAAAGTGTCGCAGAAGACTCAGTAACATGTGCAACCGCTGAGGTTAATACTTCGGGATTTGTTCTGATACACCGAACCGACATTCCTCCGCTACGAGGGACGTCGCGTCGGGTCACACTATGATCGTAGCTACCTAGGAACCGATACCAGGCATTTGAGGATCCATTTGGCGACGAAGACCAGAAGACGGTCATGCTCCCCATGTCAAAGAAACCGGGATTGATTTCGTAAGCTCCTCCTGGAAGGGCCGTAAAACCGCTGCTATTGTCACCAATGCCATTACTATTCCAATCAGATGTTGATTTGAGTTTTTTTCCAACTTCTCCGCTGTATCTCATACCTCTTCTATTCGCATCTGCTGAACTCATTCCAAGGAATTTCTCAAGAGTCTTCCAGTCTTGGTCACTGGGCAAATACCAACCATCAGGACAGGCCATTTTAGCAGCCTCCCAATTATATACAACTCCGTATTTTTTGTAATTGTATGTTTCCTTTGCTTCAGCAACATTGGTTCCTCTATAATTATAAACATAGAAATACTCAATGGTATCTGATCCTTGTGAGTAAGGACTCACATATGGTAGATAAGCTAAGTTCTCTGCCATCCACATTTGCTCTCCTATTTTAGCAGTTTTGTATGTCTTATCGTCCTGGTCAGTGCAACCAACAAACTCAATTTCATAATTCTTTGAATCCGTTGGGGAATCAGTTATTGTTGTGTAATACCAACCTCTTGTACATTCAAATGACAATACATCTCCCATTGTAAAAGCAAGGCTGTTTATGCCTTCCTCACCTTTATAATTATTTGAAACAATCATCCCATTTGTGGAGGCATTTCCTCCTGAATGAACAATACTTGTCAGGTAATTATTTGCCTCTAAACAAATAGCTCTTATGCTTCCTTTTTTAGATTCTCCTCTAATATCTAAATAATAAGCCCCTGGAGCAGATACTGACATCGTAAAAACGTGGTTTCCCGGTTCCAAATAGAAGTTTGTTTGAAATAATTGCTGACCAATAATATTCCTCAAAGCGAAATATACATTTCCAGTTTCTGGCAGTTTGATTGCAAATGATGAAGAACCCTGAAAAGGATTTGGAAAAAGACTGATATTAAAAGCTAGTTCATCAAGATTCTGTTTCCCAGTGCTGGGTTCTAATAAAAGTGTTTCATTTCCTCGAAAGTTGACTGATTGGCCAGTTGCTAAATTTGTGGCAGTTACCTGGTCAACTATCGTTGATTCACCTATTCCAGTGAATGTGAGGTGTATTTCCTGGCCTTTAATTGTCATTATCCAGCATAGCAAAATACATAGGATGATTGATTTCTTCATGACTTGTAAGGTTTTGTAGCCAAAAAGTTACGACATATTGAAATACTGACCAATAAAAGCATTCATTATCAGAACTGTGACAATGAAGACTTCAACAAGATTTGTTAAGATTGAGACAAGAAAATCCCTGTATCACTACACCATTTCGACAAATCAGGGACTATCTCAGGTTACCAATAGTAACCCTCCACTGAGAGTAAGAGCGCCCAATTACGTGGTACAGGATGCCTGGGAATTGTCTGGAATCAGTATTCATTACAGGCAAGATTATAGGATCTGTCGCGTCTGTAAAGTAATAATCTAAGATAACTAAAAAGTCACCAACCTAGCTAGCCAGGGAGCAGAATGCAACTCTCAATTGTAATGTTCTTACATAATTGCTAACTTACTCCCACCTAAACTAAACGGCATGAGTAAAAATCGATGTCCCGCTCATTGTGGCTGTAACAGTCATTTTGATCGCCGCTCTTTTCTGAAAGGCAGCACCATTGCTTTAGCAGGAACAGCAATACTTGGAAGTTATGGAATAAGTGGCTGTACTTCTACTTTCACACCTGCATTTGCACGTATCCGCCCAGCCGGACCGGGCAGTCAATATACCCCTCGCATTAAAGCGGCATTTATTCGTCGAAAAGAGGATTATGGTATGTGGTGGCCTGGGGCTGTTTATGATGGAGAAGCAGCCAGAGAGAAGTATACAAAACTCATCAGAGAAACGGCAGATGAAAAGGGTATCGATCTCTCTTTACGAGCTGAACCAATATTCAGCCATGCCGAAGCCGATCAGTGGATCGCTGAAGCTCAGAAGCAAGAAATTGACGGACTGGTACTTCTGCTGCTCGACAGACAGCAGCATACCTGGCCCACCGTGCAAAAAGCAACAGATTCCGGTATCCCATCGGTAATCTTCTCGCCTCTGGGAACCTCATTCACCACAAATACGGTTGGTTTAGCAGAAAAACCCGGGAGTATTATCTATTCTACCAACGATTTTTCTCAGGCACAATATGGGCTTCAAATGCTTAAAGCCGCAGCACGAATGCGCCGGTCCAGATGTCTTGTAATTGCCGGGAAGCAGGAACGTGTTCAACAACTTGCCGATACAGGGATTACTTTGCAGTATATTCCAGCTGATCGATTTCTGGAAACATATAATTCATTAAAAGTGGATGATGAGCTGGAGAATATGGCAGATGATTACATTCGGCAATCGAGAAAACAGGTGGGAGCTACACGCGAGGATGTAATCAATGGGATTAAGAGCTATAAAGTGGCAGGATCCTTACTGGAAGAGTATCAGGGCGACGCCATTTCTATGGACTGCCTGGGAGCCCTTGCTAACGAACCAATCAGCTTGCCCTGTATCTCCTGGTCAAGGATGAACGACGATGGTATTCCAGCTGCCTGTGAAGCTGATACCGGAGCAATCGCTTCACAAATCATTGTGCACTATTTGTTTGATCGTCCTGGTTTTCAACAAGATCCAGTAGCAGACACATCAGATAACACCCTTATCGGTGCGCATTGTTCAAGTCCAACGCGTTTAAATGGCTTTGACCAGGACCCTGAACCATTTGACCTGACACATCACCATGGGAATCGGGATGCTGTACCACGTACGATCTGGAAAAAGGGCCAGCGAATCACTTGCTTCGATTTCATGCCTGCACCATTAAATTCACAAGAATCATCAAAAATCCTTGTATCAGCCGGAACGGTGGTCGGAAATATGAATGTTCCTCCCAGTGGCGGTTGCGTGGTGTCAGTCAAAGCCAAAATGGATGGTAATCATAACATACTCGCCTACCCAGGTTTCCATCAACTATTCTTTTATGGTGATTACGTAAACCAATTAACAGACTTCAGCCAACTCTGTGGCTTCCAAACTACACGGGTAACATAATAAACACGATTCCGAATGGAAGCATGGCTGTTTCTCTTGTTGGGAGGGAAACGCTGGAAGAGAGATTCAAAGTTTCACGGAGCATATAAGATGTTATATTGTCGCCCCTATAGTTAATTTCACTCTAGACTTCACGACCCATCATTGCTGATATTTTCGCCAGATCCTCCCAAAAATGGTTCGACAATTCTCCGGTCGTCTCCACAGATGAAGATCAACCACTTATCGATTTTGTTCGGTAGGTGGTTTTTTCGTGTCTGCCATTATTATGCAATGGTTTGGGATGGTAGAAGAGGGTTTGTATATATTTATACAGACACACTACCATCTCTGATTTTGTTTAAGAAGAGTCTCGGCTCACGACCTGGTGAGCCCTCTCCAAACAATCAAACACTTAACCAATATAACTGGGTAAGTGTTTCTTTATGGGCATCCAGATTTTTGCCAGGTTGGAGTAGATAGATATTCTGCTTAATTAAGACAGTCAAATCTTTGCCTCATTGGGTTATTGAAACTTTTGTAGTTTTACCGGAAATTGTAAAAGCTTGAACTTATTTAAATTTGTCAATAAAACCTGAAAAACACTTTGAAGCTTCTTAGACTTTGGGATCACAAATAGCCTGAACACGTATAAAAGACATTGTACAGCCCGAGATCATTTGGCTAGGCTCATTGAAAAAAAATATAGAGCTAATGATTTGCCAGTGAAATCGATCAACAATGCTTTCATCCGAGATTTTGAATTGTACTTTCGGGTTGACAGGAACTGCAACAACAATTCCACTGTTAAATACCTAAAAAAAATCAGAAAGATTATCAATTTTGTTCTAGCAAATGATTGGATATCTAAAGATCCATTTACCGGTATCAAGTTCCATTACGAGAAAACTGACTGGCCGTTTTTAGCAGACAGTGAGCTTGAGGTCATTGAGAACAAAAGCCTATCCATGCCTCAACCAAAGAGACGAATAGTATGCAAAAGTTGAAAAAGAGCTGCTTGGAATTATCATACTATAAACTTCCCGTCATTTTACGGAAGTTGGTATTAAAAAAGTCCTGTGCCCGAATGGGAATGGGCGAAATATCATTCTTGCAAGAGCACTAATCAGACAGAATTCGGTATAATTCTATGTTTAAATAATAGTGCTTGCCTTCCAGAACCTTTTTCTCCAATACCTGCATTTCACATAAATCGTTCAGATATTTTCTAGCTGTCTTCTCTGCATAAATCCCGGAGTTAACCAAATGATTCACTTTTGTAAATGGCTCAGTGAAGATAAATTCTATTAGATTTTCTGGATTTAGAAATCTTCCTTCTGATTTCACATGATTTAAAATGGAATCTTTTGCAGAGACAATTTCATTTATTTTATTGAAAGTTAAGGTTGAGGTTTGCTCTACTGCCCTTAACATAAACAATATCCATTCCTTCCATCTTCCCCTCTGGGAGACTCCTTGCAGACACGAATAGTAATCATTCTTATGATCTAAAATGTATCGACTCAAAAACAAAACAGGATAGTCTAATAAGTTTTTTGCTGTTAAGTAATGAATATTAAATACTCTTCCTGTCCTACCATTCCCATCCCGAAAGGGGTGAATTGCTTCAAATTGATAATGTGCAATTGACATTTTTAATAAATAGTCAATTCTATATTGCTCATCGTTGTTAATGAAATTATATAGATTTTCTAATTTTTCCTCAATGATACCTTTACCTCTGGGAGGTGTATAGATTACTTTTCCTGAAGTGGATCCAGTGCCTCCTTGTTTAATTGTTGTTTCAATAAATGGCGGGCGTACTTTATCTGAGGTCTGTTTGATTTCTTGAAATACTTTGGTGAAATATTCTTGACTAAAGGACCCTCCATCTTTCAAGTAATTAAATCCTGACCATAAAGCCTCTCTATAGCGGAGAACTTCTTTTGAAGCACCTCTGGATTGAGAGTTTCGGTCACTGTACTCTTTGTATAGTTCATCATCAGTAGTGAAGATATTCTCAATTTCACTCGATATCTTTGCTTCCTGAAGACTGATCGTGTTTATCAGTAATCCTTGATTTGGGATAACCACACTTCTACCCTGAAGTTTTGCTAATGCGGCTTTTGCATCTCCAAGTTTCTTCAGAATTTCTATGGTTTCATGGAGTTCTTCCTTAATCGGCAGATTCGGGAGTTCATTCCAGGGAACAGTTCTGTCAGGGTTAATCTGATACAAAACTTCAGACATAATATTCTTTTGGTCAAATATACTAAACTTTGACAACATGCGGTAAATTATCGCAATATTACCGTTTGGGGTGTAGTTTGACGGTAAATACTAAAACAGGGAAGGATCATACAGTAAATGTTATAATTATTACTGTATGCAGTTTTTTTGACGGTTATGGCTCATGAAAAAATGGATTATAGCTCGAAAATGCGAGAATATGAGCTAAAGATAGTAAGTTGATGAGCTAGAAGCTTGAAAGATGTTAGATTATAGAGAACAAAAGATTATTGATTTCATTGAGGATTCCAGTGCTTGCTCATCCAAAGAAGTTTTTGATGGTGTGGCTTTACCGTTGAGTTACGCAACATTTTAGCGCCTTCTGACTAAGCTCATTTCCGCATATTATCTTTCAATAACAGGAATAGGTAAAGGCACAAAATTCCGAATATCCCCTGTTTATCAGGTTATCCGGCCAATTGATATAGGCACCTATTTTAGACAATCCGATGCAATTGATTGAGTCAATAGTAAATTCAACTATCTAAATACTATAAAGATATCTGTTAAAAGATGTTAAGAATTACTTATTTCATGTATTCACATGAATTTTTATGCCAATTTTAGAATTGAACAACAAGATCTATCATGAAAAATCTAAAAACCAAAAACACTTTATCAATTATTCTTCTTCTGATACTCTCATTTATAGGATCTAATACTGTAATTGTGGCACAGGACAGACTTCCAAATATGCCAGGCTATGACAGATATACCGAGATGAGTCCAAAGATCAGGGGTTCTGTAATTATGGGAACCGTTAATGTTAGTTGGGCGGAAGATATGAAATCTTTTACATACAGTTTTAACGGGAAAAATTACAAATATAATTTAGCCACTAATAAAAAAACCGAAGTTGAAGGAGCAGGAGAACAAACTCGAGGACAATCACGATTTGCCAGAGGAAGAGGTACGGGTGAGAGACCACAGAGAGGTAGGCAATATACATCAGCAATTTCCCCAGACGGGAAATTGAAAGCCTTTTTTAAGGATAATAACATGTGGGTAAGCAATCCTGATGGAACTGATGTCAAGGCAATTACAACAAAGGGTAAGGGCAAAATTAAGTATGGAACAGCAAGCTGGACCTATGGAGAAGAGCTGGGTCAAAGGCATGCAATGTGGTGGTCACCAGACAGTAAAAAAATTGCGTATTATCGTTTTGATGAAACAGATGCGAAAGATTATTATGTATTACACAATCAGACTAAAATTCAGGACTCTGTTGATGTTGAATCATATGTGAAAGTTGGATCAGAGAATCCACCTGTTGACCTATTTGTTTATGATTTAGAGACAAAAAAGGAGACCAAATTTGATGTAAGAAATGGCAAGCCTTTTGGAAATTACCTTGTAGGAGAATACATATATGGCATTAACTGGGCACCTGTTGGGATGGAACTTCTTTTTCACCGCACAAATCGTAAGCAGGATATTATGGAATGGTGTGCAGGAGACCCTGTTACCGGAGAATGCCGTGTCATTATTCATGAAGAATGGTTAGCAAGCTACACATCTAACTCTCCTTCGATCAGATACCTCTCCGACAATAATCGTTTTATCTGGACTTCTGAAAGAACGGGTTATAAAAACTTTTACTTATACAATTTAAGTGGTGAATTACTTGTCACTCTTACAAATCATAATTTTGAAGTTTCCAATATTGTTAAGATTGATGAAGAAGCTGGTGTACTATATTACATGGCTCGTAGTGGTGATAACCATATGAAAATGCAATTCCATAAGGTTAGACTTGACGGAAAAGATGACCAACAATTAACCGATCCGGCTTATAACCATAGAGTACAATTATCTCCTAATTCAAAGTATTTCATCGATGTAGCTCAAACACACAATATTCCACCGGTATCAACACTTGTTAAGACTAAAAATGGTAAAGTACTGGCTGAACTGGCACAAAGTGATATGACAAAGTTCAATGAACTTGGACTTAAAACAGTTGAAATGATTACATACAAAGCAACTGATGGAGAAACAATTTTATATGGAATGCTACACTTCCCCTCCAATTTTGATCCAGATAAAAAATATCCTATGCTGATTGGTGTTTATGGTGGTCCTGAAACCAATGCAGCAAGAGAGAATTTCACTTTACCAAGTGCACGGACTGAATATGGTTTCCTTTATGGTGGTTTTGATTCACGAACTGCTGCTGGCCGGGGAAAAGAGTATATGGATCCAACATACGGTAACCTTATCAAGCTTGAAATAGCCGACATGGCTGAAGGAGTAAAATCTTTATACGATAGACCATATTTTAATAAGAACAAAGTTGGTATTTCTGGAACATCTTATGGAGGTACTTCATCGGCTGCAGCAATTTTACAGCATCCGGATGTTTATCAGGCAGCATGTGCAAATTCAGCTGTTACAGATTTCCGACATTATGATGATATATACGCTGAACGTTATTGTGGGCTATTAAAAACCAACTTAGCAGGTTATGAAGCCGGTTCACTAATGAATTATGCTGAGAATCTCAAAGGAGATCTTATGATTTATTACGGTACACAGGATAATAATGTTCATCCCTCCAATTCACTGCAACTAATTCAGGCACTACAAAAAGCTGGAAAATATTTCCAGGTTCAGGTTGGTCCAGACAGAGGACATACAGGTTTGAATGGTAGCAGAATGATGGAGTTCTTTATTGAGAGCCTTGTACTTAAATAGGGAATGGCATAGCTTTGAAAAGGCATTCCACCGCAAGTGGGTGCCTTTTCTCACATCTATCCAGGTATCTTAAAAATATACAATTGTCGACCAGAACCAAAATTTCCAACACTTTCGCTTACTGAGATTTTCAGATAACGAACGGTTGGATGAGTGTCGAAATTAAAGATTTTTACTTTGTCATTTTTTTCCCAGATAAATGCGCCGGCTTCAGTCCATTCTTGCTTATCATTGCTGTAATAAACCTTCCCTTTTAGAAGAGTTCCATTTCCGCCACCAGATCTTGGCAAATATTCCAGTTTGTCCAACTGATTAGTCGAATTCAGGTCAATAGTCATTTCAAATGGAGTTGCCTTTTGGCCCCATTTTGTATGCCACATGCGGCTTTCATCAAAATCAAATAGTTTTGAAACCTGCTGCCCACCTTGATGCTTAGCTGTAGCTTCAGCTTTTATGTCTTTAATGGCGAATGTGAGAGGATCAATTTTTGTTTTTGCTGTAAAGGTAAGCCAGTCAGATGCTCCACTTTTATTTACGGCCCGCAGCTTATAATCGTACTCTGTTTCCGGACTTAGATCTTCGAACACAAAGCTTGTACCTTTAATGGTAGAATAGAGCATATCATTAAAGGCTATCTCATAATAATCGGAATTCTGTACTTCGTCCCATGTTGGTTCCAGACTAAAGGCTTCTGCATTAGCCTCCAATACCCCAGCATTTTTTGGTGCAGATAATTCACCAGTGCTACTACAATCCATATCCTCAGGTGCAAAACGGTATCCTTTTATTTCTAGAGATATTAAGTTCATCGTGATATCCATAGCATTCACTTTAACTAAAAGCTGTGGATTTTTCACAATTAGTATATTTTCAAATTCGCTCCCTTTTGTGGCAAACTTATTCAAATCCGGAGCGGGACTATAGAAATATACATTCTCTCTACTTTCGAACTCTACAAGAGATAATACCTCAGCAAGTTTTAGCTTCCTATTGCCAACTTTTGCTATAATCTTCTTAGGTTCCTCTGTGACATTAATTCTAAATTCCGTAGATTTTTCTTTTACAAAACCTTCGAAATCACCTTTTGAAGCATGAACAATCACTCTTGCTATATTCCCTTTTTTAACTTCTGATTCGATTAAGGTAGTGACAGCCTTTCCTGATTTATAGGCATTTGAAACTCCATCATCATTATATTCTATGAACGACGATTTTTCTCCCGGATAAATCTCATAGATCCTTAGTCTTTCATTGATCTCAGAAACATTATTATTTGGATTGATCATCGGAATAATTGCCCCACTTTTTACAAAAACAGGCAATTTCCAGATTGGGCTTTCAACATGATTGATGACGCGATTCCCCTCGTATGCATCCCCTGAAAAATAATCTATCCAGGTACCCTCAGGTAAATATACTCCGTTCCTGATATCGTTTCCATCCATATCACTGGCTGTCTCCTTATATATGGGTGCAACTAAAAAGTATGGACCATACATAAATTGATATTGTGTAGCTTTTCCCTGGGTATACGAATTCTTAGATTCCAGGAACATAGCTCTTATCATTGGCAAGCCATCCACAGCTTCTTTTGCGATACTGTATGCATAAGGCATCAGTTCCGATTTTAGTTTTAGGTAGCTTCTGTTTATTGAGATTGCAGGCTCACCCAAAGCATCTGGGTATTTAGGGTTCGAGCCCCAGCCATCCATATTTAACTGCATGGGTGTAAATGTTTTCCACTGAAAATCTCTTATATTCACTATAGAATTCTTTCCTCCAAAAATACCATCCATATCAGATGTAATATTGGGCTGCCCAGATAAACCTGCGCCAATATAGGTCGGTATATGAAAACGAATATACTCCCAAAAACCACCCACCTGGTCACCAGACCAAATTGATGCATACCTCTGTGTACCCGCCCAGCCATCGATAGAAATAATAAAGGACCTCGCGTTTTCACCGTGTTTAGCCATAATTCCAGAAGCATACCCTACTCCATTGAGCCCGAATGAATAACCGGGGCCCACCCAGGCTACATCAGTTTTTAACACTCTCACACCGGCATCATGAACTTCTTTGACTATATCTCTTTGCAATAGGGCGCTTACACTATCAATGGGATACAGGTCTGATTGGGTCCATAATCCAATTTCTACCCCTTTCTCTCTGGCATAGTCACCAAATTCTTTTAGGTTCTGAATATTACCATCAAGCGTTTCTGTTTGTCCATAGCCAGCTCCATATCCATCATTTGGCAGGATCCAGCCAAAAGGCATGTCTGCTTTTTTATAGCGGTCTATCACTGCTCTTGCAGAAAACTGGTAATTATTTAATTCACCATTTAAAGACTCTTTTATTCCTGCTGTATCTCTCTGACTTTCTTTATACTGCTTTCCATCCTCAAATAAAATGCCCGCTGAATCTTCCTTCCAAAAGTCACGATTATACGCATTCAAATGACCTTCATAGAAGCCAAATTTTGGCAATAGAATTGGATTCCCTGTTAGTTGATAAAAATCGTCTAGCAATGCTGCCGGCGATTCGTTAATCATGAAAAAGACATCCAGATAGTCTGTGTTATGCCTCAACTTAACACTACCCATAATTTCTGATCCAAAATCATATTTCCCTTTTTTGAAGGTATACCACATAAATCCATAGCCCTTTGATGACCAATAGTATGGGCTTGGAGAAGCTACTCCCCCATCCGTCCAGGTACTAAGGTTCTCTATAGCAATCGATTTTCCTTTATGGGAAAAACGGCCATTTTGCACTCCTCCACCATAAAAGTATTCGTTGCGATACTCTTTAAAACTTAAAGTAACTTGATCTTCTTCGAAAACTGGCAAGGCTGCCTCCTGCAAAACCACTGAATTTGTTTGGCGGTTAATTACGCTAAACAAGGACGTGCTATGATCAAAAACAATTTTGATTTTTTCGGTGGAAATATGCAACTCATTCTCAGTATCAGATACAGTTATATTCGCAAGCTTATTCCTTGGATTAGTCACCAAGATATGGGCTTCCGGTTCTGCTTGTGGCGCACGTATCCCTTCTCCGGAATTATCCTGAAAAAGTCGGAAAATATTATCCCCATAAAAGTCAACGAGTAACTTCTGGTCATTGGAAAAAGAAACCTCTACCGTAGTCGCATTTATCTTCTTTGCCTTAATAGTTTTATAATTGTCTTGTGCCCCTTGATTCGCTTGAAGATTGCTGAATGTTATACATACAAGTAGGGTAAGAAAAAAACTAATAAAGCTTTTAAAGCCTTTGATATTAGAAGCTTGTTTACTATTCATCTGTTTTGCTTTGATGTAAAAATAACTCAATATTATTTGGCTCACTAAATTCTTAAGTTAAAAAAAGTTGTGTAGCCTCTCATTTTGCGATCTATCTGATAAAATGTTCAGAGATGAGCTTTTTATAGGTCTTAATTTGTCTTTAACACATATTATTTTGATAATTATTTGTTTTAGTTCAATTGTAAATTACATTTACAGATACATAACTCTTAATTATTATTATATGAAAAGACTTCTACTTCTTCTATTTGCTATCGGAATGCTCAGTTATTCTGATAGTTACTCTCAGTCCAACACCCTTAAGGGCAATGGCGAGGTGTTTTATCATACAACATTTGACTGGGAAAATCCTGCAGATGAAAAGGGATGGACAGCTCCAGAGGGATTTTATTTTGAAGATCCTGATGACACTGGATACAATTGGCAATGGTATCCCAATGATAGTTTGCATGCTCAGTTTGTTAATGAACCCCCCATGGGATCAAGTTCACCTGAAGACGGGCACCTTGCTTTACAGCTAAACCTCTACAATAATTTCCTTGATCCAAGAACTAATGTGAATAATGCGGTTGTATTTCCTATAATGGATTGTAGTGAGCACAGCTCAGTTATCGTGAGATATGAAACGCAATTCATGTCTTACTCTACAACATCAGGTATGGAAATGCTAATCTCAAATGATGCTGGAGTTCACTGGGCAACATATAATGTTGGTTTTGGTGGCGGACATAAAGCACGTCCAAATGGTGTTGCTGCAGGTGATGTGGCTATTTTTGAGGCCAATATCTCTGATGTTGCAGCAGGAATGTCTGAGGTTATTATTAAAATCAATTGGTCAGCTACCAGTCTGTATTTTTGGCTAATTGATGATTTCCAATTGCTTGAAGCCTGGGATCATGACTTGCAGATAAAATATTTTACCGTAGAATGGGACGATGGTGATGATGGAACTGTTGAAAGTTATACCCATAATTTACCAATTTCTCAACTAGGAGGAGCCCTAACTAATTTTGAATCAGCAGTAGTTAATTTTGGTGAAATTGATCAATGGGGTACTAACCTTAATGTTGATATCAGTAAAAATAACCAGAGTATTTGGAACAATTCAACTGAACCTATGGCTTTAGATGTTCTATCGATAGATACAGCCATTGTAGCTGAATCGTTTACACCGACGGAATTTGGGCATTACAAAATCACTTATGATTTTGGGTCGGAAGAGACTGAACAGACGCCAGAAAATGATATAGCCGAAGCATTCTTTAATATAACAGACTCGCTATATTCACGTTGTGATGATACAGCAGATGAATCATTCGTTTGGGGACTTGATGGTTATGGAACTGAAGGAGAACCAAATGAGCAGCATTTTGTTGGAGCTATATTCCCGATCTATGGAGATACGGAGATAGATGCAATCTCAGCATACGTTAGCGGAGGATTAGCCGATGGGGAGATTGAATTCAGGATGGCCTTGTATATTTTACCTCCTCTTGAAGATGAAGATCAAACACCAATTGAATGGTTAACATCGGAGCTTGTAGTACTTGATTCAGCCATGCATAATACCTGGGTAACTTTGCCTTTGGATAAAGATGGTGAATCTGAATTTCTTCTGGAAGGAGATATTTGTTATGCTGGTGTAGAATACTGGAACTGGCATACCGAAAATATTCCATATAAAAGATACCAGAATTTTGCCATTGGTGCAGACACAGGAATAGATATCAATGATCCTGTTTCTATTGTCAGGACTGCTCCTGAAAATAATTTTGGACAGGGAATCACACAAGGCAGAAAGTTGATGGTTAGAATGATTCTTAACGATCATTCAAACCTCATTGATGGTGTTGACTTAAGTAACTCTCTGAGCACTCTAGATCAAAACTATCCTAATCCATTTGTCGGAAATACAACAATCAGCTATGAGTTGGGACAAGCATCTGATGTAAGTGTTAAAGTAACTGATATAACTGGCAGAATTGTAATGAATCTTGATGAAGGTAATCAACCTGCAGGATCACATACTCTAACTATTAATGCTGAGAATCTTGAATCAGGTGTATATTTCTATACACTTAAAGCAGGACAGTTTATTCAAACCAAGAGAATGGTAATAAACTAGAAATACGCTGTAAAGGATAATAAAAAAAGCTTGCCAAATGGTGAGCTTTTTTTGTTTTGGTTTAATATAAGAGTTGTTTGAAACTGTAAACGTGTTGATATTGACTTAATTGACACTTACTTTTATCTCTACACAAAGCTCTTTGGGAAATTTCGCATCGACCTGCTTCAACCAGCCTTTGAGAAGCTTCTCCATGTCAATTATCTTCTCTGGATATTGAGAACTCAGGTCTTTTGTTTCGCTGATGTCCTCTCTGAGATTATACAATTGTGATTCTCCGGTTTTGTAGTTAAGGAGTAATTTAAAATCACCTTTTCTTACGGCTCCTTCCATCCTACTATGCGGATAATGCCAGAAAATGGCTTCACGGTCGAGTTGACTTGTTTTGGCAAGTAAAAGATCTTTAAAACTCAGTCCATCCATGTGTTGCTCCGGTCTCAGTGGGGCTCCGGCAAACTCAAGGAAACTCGGATAAAAATCATTGGATATCAAAGGAATATCGCTGATGCTACCTGGTTTTGTCTGCCCTGCCCAGCGAACAATCAAAGGAACCCTTATTCCTCCTTCATCTAAATTATGTTTCATCCCTTTTAAAGGATAATTAGAAGTAACACTTCCCTTGCCTCCGTTATCTGAAGTGAAGATCAGAACCGTTTTCTCATCCAAGTTTAACTCTGTCAAACAATCAATTACCCGGCCTACATTTTCATCCATGTGTTGAACCATGGCAGCATAATTAGGATTATTCTGATACCGTTTCTCTCCAGGGTTGGCTTCTTTAAGGGTATCTAATCCCATGGTAAATCCATTCCCCCAATCGCCACATCAAATCCCTGATTAGCAGCCCAGTGCTCTTTTGAATAGCCAAGATGCCATTTCCCAAAATATCCAGTTGCATAGCCCTGCTCTTTAAGAGCTTCTGCAATCGTAAATTCTTGAGTGGGCAGATGTGGAGTTACAAATTCCGCATCACGCTTAGGCTCTAGCAAATAGGTGGTAATACCC